>CAZOWM010000001.1:0-139393 GCA_964583615.1 uncultured Spirochaetota bacterium
TCGTCTTTGCCCGTGTTTCAAACTCGACGCCGATCCCCCCTGCATCCACCGTTTTTTCGTGCCTGTACCAGGCGATCCCCTCTACCATGGCTTGTGTGATACTACCTCCGAAACAGCCGAAGCGCTCAACAAGCATGACACTCACACCCTCACGTGCCGCTGCGATGGCTGCGGAAAGCCCCCCTGGTCCGCTCCCCACCACCAACACGTCTGTCTCTGCCATGACCGGACTCTTCTTCGACGGCTCACTAATATACTGCATACGCTCCTGCCTCACCAGTCCATATGACCACACCCGATTTTGAACCTTATTGCTTTGTTTTCCTTGTGGTGATGAGAAAATTCAGCAGAGCAAAAATTGAAAGACAGAAGATGAAAAGAAACGAAACTGCATTGACAACAGGTGTGGACCCGTCCTTTATCTGCGTAAATAAAGTGATGGGCAGTGTCGCGTCCGCCCCCACGAGAAAGAGCGTGGTGTTGAAGTTTTCAAAGGACAGGAGAAACGCAACCGCCGCCCCCCCGATGATTGCAGGCCGAAGGAACGGGAGAGTGATATACCGTATCACTTCAAACCTCCTGGCCCCCAGATCATAGGCGGCCTCTTCAAGGCTTCTGTCAAACTTCTTCAGCCGCGCAATCACTGTGAGACTCACAAACGTCGTAATAAAGGAAGCCTGCCCGCAGACCACGAGAAATATCCCTGGACTCAGCGCTCGTACGTCGAGCCCTATGGTGTGCTCAAGAAACAACCCTATGCTCGTCGCAAAGATGAGCAGAGAGATTCCAATGATCACACCGGGAACAACCAGGGGAGCAATCATCAGAAAGTAGAAAAAATTCTTAAACCTGAACTGCTCGTGTTCAAAGAGAAACGCCGCACACGTTCCCACGGTGGTGGAAAACAGCGTCACATACACCGCTACTTTGAATGAGACAAATATTCCCTTCAAGTTTCTGGAGTTGTGGAAAATGCCGATCTTTTCAGGCCCTTTGCCAAAAAACCAGTCCAATGTGAATCCCTGCCACGGAAGAGAAGGGAATATAGAGTCGTTGAATGCCAGTAGACTGATGACCAGAAGTGGAGTAAAAAGCAGTGTGAAATACAGAATAATGAACGCATTGTAGCCGATTTTATAGCTTTTTTTATTGTGTAATGTCCGTATCATTTCACCACCGTACTGATTTTTTGTCCTGTAATTTTCATCCCTGCCCATATTACCAGAGAGGAAATGATGAGGAGCAGAAACCCGAATGCCGCCCCCCGGTTCCAGTTCATGTGCGCGATGAAGTCGTTGTAGATTATCTGGGTAAACCAGGAGGAGTATTTCCCTCCCATCAGGGCCGGGGTAATGAAATTTCCTATCACCAGCATGAAAACCACAATGCATCCCGACATAATACCAGGCACACTGTGTGGAACGATGATCTTCCACCATATGACCACTTTTTTCGCGCCAAGGTCATAGGCAGCCTCAATTAACGCGTCGTCAAGGCTGTCCATTACACCGATGATCGGAACAAGCATGAACAGAAGGGTCGTATACACGAGACCCAGAACCATGGAGGCATCGTTATAGAGCATCTCAATCGGTTTTTCCCAGAGCCCAAATGCCAGCAAAATCCTGTTGATTACGCCGCTCTCCCGCAAAAGGAGTATCAACCCGTATACCCGCACTACCTCACTTACCCAGAAGGGCACCATTATCAGCGTCATGAGAAGGCCTTTGAGTTTTAACTTCGTTACCTTTGTTATGTAAAACGCCACAGGCAGCGCAATCAGGAGAACAATGAATGTGACAAGAAGAGAAAACCCGATCGTCCGCACAAAGGTGAGCCAGTATATCGGCTCCAGAAAAAATGAAGTATAATTGCCAAGTGTAAAACCTCTTTCCCCAAGGAATCTTGATCCCATGAACGACATCCTGAGCAACTCCAGATTGGGAAGGACAAAAAGAAACATGAGCCAGAGAAAGACAGGAATGAAGAAGACAAAAAAACTCCATCGTATCTTTGATCTCTTAGAGTTCAACATAGGTTTTCACCCCTGTTTCCTTGAAACAAACCGACTCGGCAGGATCCCACCCGATTTTTATCGAATCCCGCACCTTGATCATATCATAGACTTTGTTCTTCGGCAGCGCCACGATCACCTCCTGTGAAGACCCCTCGACCACCACCAGAAGCCGCCTGTTTCCACCTTCAAAGAGCACCTCCTTGACTTCCCCGTAAAGTAGGTTCGTGGACTTTTCCTGTTTCTGATTGATAAAGATCGCCTCCGGCCGTACAAACAGCTCGATCCTCTCACCCGGAGCAAGACTGGAGATCATGCCTGTCTGAAGCGTTTTTCCGTTTTCCAGAACGACTGAGAAATTGCCAGAACTCTCCTTTTTCAGCGTTCCGACGAACTTGTTGTTTTCACCGACAAACTGGGCCACAAAAGAGCAGCTCGGGTGGTAATAGAGGTTCTGCGGAGTGTCGATCTGTTCAAACTGTCCTTTGTTCATCACCGCGACGTAGTCGGACATCACCATTGCTTCTGACTGGTCGTGGGTCACGTACACAAACGTGGTGCCCACCTGGTGCTGGAGCTGTTTCAATTCAATCTTCATGTGCTCCCTGAGCTTGAGATCCAGTGCGCCCAACGGCTCGTCGAGAAGAAGCACTGATGGATCCAGCACGAGACAGCGCGCGATTGCAACTCTCTGCTGCTGTCCACCGGAAAGCTGCTGTATCTTGTAGTCTGCATACCCTGACAGTCCCACTCTTTCGAGCATCGCCTCAACCTTTTTGTAGACCTTTTTTCCCCTTTCACCCTTCCGTTTCAAACCGAATGCAATGTTTTCCTTTACATCCATCATTGTGAAAAGTGCCAGGTGCTGAAATATCAGATTCACTGGCCTCCTGTTCGGTTCCACCCCGATCATGTCCTGGCCCCGTATCTCAATGCTCCCGGAGGTCGGCTCATAAAAACCGGCCATCATCCTGAGCAGGGTCGTCTTTCCACACCCGGAAGGGCCCAGAATGGAAAAAAATTTCCCATCCTCGACATCAAAGGACACGTTATTCACTGCGGGAAAATCGCCGAACTTCTTTGTAATGTTTTTCACAGATAATGCAATTCGCATATCTTTCCACCTGTGTACATTCGATTACACAAAAACGATCGTTGAGCGCGTGAAAGCCTCAACGATCGCTATAGATTTGAAAAAGCGTTTCATAGTAAGTACTTATTTGGCCATCTTTATTCTTTCCAGCGTCTTCGCCTCCATATCCTCGATCCCGGGAGGAATTGTCGGGTACCAGTTCATGTTCGCCATGACCTCCGGTGGAAAGCACCTCTCAAACATTTCTTTAATAAATGGATCGTAGTACTTCACTGCATCCTTCGAACCGGTCCCGAACTTCTCCTTGTTCGTAAATACGGCAGCATTCTCAGGCATCAGGAAGAAATTGATCCACTTATAGGCTCCTTCAAGGTTTTCCGACTTGGACGGAATCGCGAAGGTATCGATCCATGCCATGGGGCCGCTTGTAGGTGCGATATAATCAATGGCAGAGCTCATTTCATGAAGCTTCCAGGAAACCTGTTCCCATGCCATTGAAGCCCACACCTCCTCAGATTGCATCGCCGCAATCAGGGCGTCGGCATTCTCATAGTAAAATTTCACCACCGGTTTGTTCTCTATGAAGATTTTTTCGAGCTCATTAAGATATTCCTGGTACGCGTCGAGATCGCTGTACAGCCCGAATGGATCGAATCCGTAAGAGATTCCCATCGCACAGAGGGATGGCCTTCTCATTCTGTATGTGATACGGCCTGCATACTTTGGATTGTGCAGGTCTTTGTAGTCCTTCACATCCGGTGCTTTTGCAGTATTCACACAGAGCCCCGAAGTGCCGTACACCGCAGGCACTCCATAGGATTCTCCATCAACCATGGTGAACTCTTTTACCGTTTTGAGCATATTCGGCTCAATCTGATCCTCATCAACCCGTAACCAGTCAATGGGCTGATAAATCCCGAACTCTTCTTGCACTGCAGTAATTCTGTCCTGGCTCGGCTGTGCGAGATCGAAACCGCCGCCCCTGGTTGCCCGGAGTTTCGACATGATCTCCTCATTGTTGCTGAATGTGACTTCCACGGTGATTCCGGTTTCTTCCTTGAACTTGTCGATCAATTCCGGCGGTGCGTAGCCTGTCCACGTGATAAGCCTGAGCACCTTCGGCTCTTCAGCTTTCTCCCCTCCCTCTTTCGAACCGACCGCAACTACAGCGGCTGTGACAGAAAGGAGAAGAACGAGCACCACAATCACGCTCTTTTTCATGCTGTACCTCCCTGGATTAAAGTAATATTCATTAGATCACATATGCCGCTGTGTATCAATGAAAAAATTGAAATCAGTTTTCAAATTTATAATTTTTTAACATTGTTTTTCATCATATTTACGGATGCCACATTGAGAGTATCTTTTCTGAGAGCGCTCAGTGTCTTTTCTGAAACACTTTTTCGATAAGAGACCGGACCATATCTTCCTGAGGAATAGAGGGCAGTGTAATATGATCGGTGCCTTTATTCATCCTGTTGTATTCCATACAGGTCGCAAGGGAGTTATCGTTTCTCGCCCATGCACGCCGTGCGACACCTCCCATCACATCCCATCGAATGGCTGAATTTATTGTTTCGTCCACTTCCGTGCGTCCATCCAGTACAAGTCCGAACCCCCCGTTTATCGCTTTCCCGATCCCGACACCGCCGCCGTTATGGAGTGAAACCATAGTCATTCCACGGGAAGCGTTTCCAGCAAAACACTGCGTCGCCATGTCCGCCATCACGTTGCTTCCGTCCTTGATATTTGATGTTTCTCTGAACGGCGAATCAGTTCCACCCGCATCGTGGTGGTCCCTTCCAAGCATAATCGGCCCGACATCTCCGTTTCGCACCATTTCGTTGAATTTTAACGCAATTTTCACCCTTCCCGCCGCATCCTGATAGAGGATCCGCGCCTGTGTACCGACGACAAGTCTGTTCTTTTCCGCGTCCCTTATCCACACGTAGTTGTCCCTGTCCTGGGCCCTCTTGTCCGGGTCAATACACTCCATTGCCGCGCGGTCGGTCTTCACCAAGTCATCGTGTTTTCCACTCAAACAGACCCATCTGAAAGGCCCATACCCAAAATCGAAGAACTGAGGCCCCATGATGTCCTCAACATATGAGGGAAAAATAAACCCGTCTTTTTCATCAATCCCGTTTTTCGATATTTCCTTCACTCCCGCGTCATACACGGCTTTCATAAAAGAGTTACCGTAGTCAAAGAAGTAGGCACCCCTGTTTACAAGTGTCTGAATGAGCTCGAAATGCTTTCGCAGGCTTTTATCAACGAGCTGCTTGAATTTTTTTCGGTCCGCTCGCAGTAACTCCGTCCTCTCCTCGAAGCTCACTCCTTGCGGGCAATACCCCCCGCTATAGGGGGCGTGACAGGAGGTCTGATCGGAGAGCAGATCAACATGAATTTTCTTCCGTGAAATGTATTCGAATAGATCAACCACATTCCCGTAATACCCGATTGACAACGGCTCTTTTTTCCTCAAGCTTTCGTCTGCCATACGAAAGACTTCCTCGAGATCGGAGGATTCTCTGCTCAACCAGCCCTGATTTCTTCGCGTTTCAATCCTTGATCTATCGACCTCGGCAATAACTCCGACACCGCCTGCAATTTCAATTGCTTTTGCCTGTGCACCGCTCATTCCACCGAGCCCTGAAGTCACGAACAGACAGCCTTCCAGATTTTTCCCCTGTTCCATGCCCAGCTTCAATCTACCCGCGCCGAGCAGTGTGCTGTATGTGCCGTGCACAATACCCTGCGGACCGATATACATCCATCCACCCGCTGTCATCTGGCCGTAATTGGCGACACCCATTTGTTCCGCGATCTCCCAATCCTCCTGGTTGTCGAACATGCCGACCATCAGGGCATTCGTAATCACCACTCGCGGACTGTGGCGGTCTGAGCGAAAAAGTCCGAGCGGATGCCCGGATTCGACCACCAGGGTCTGGTCGTCTTTCATGTTCTCGAGGTATTTCTTGATCAATCTGTACTGCATCCAGTTCTGGCAAACACTCCCCGTTTCCCCGTATGTGACGAGCTCATAGGGATAGAGGGCGACATCGAAATCAAGGTTGTTATCTATCATCACCTGAAACGCTTTTCCAGCCAGACAATTTCCCCTGTACTGCTCCACCGGTTTCGCCTTGATATGTCCAGGCGGTCTGTACCGATACCCGTATATCCTTCCCCTTGACATGAGCTCCTGCAGGAATTCCGGCGCAAGCTGCTCATGCAACTCTTTTGGTACGTACCGGAGCGCATTCATGAGCGCTGTCTCAGTTTGCTTCTGAGATAGCCTGAATCCCCTGTCCGACGCCCTTCGTATCCCTTCGACAAAATCCGGCATCGGAGGGAGTTTGTCTTCCAACTTTATGGTCATTGCACCCGCAAGATCGTTTGTATCCGTTATCATATGGAGCCTCCTCAGATAGTGAATTGTTTTATCAGTAAGAATGCGCTTTCGCAGTATCGGCCATCGCCCTCATGTTCTCGATGGGCGTATCCGCTGATATCAGACAGCCTGAGCTGAGAATATATGATCCGTTTTTCCCGGCCTTCTCGATGCATCTTTCTGCTTCATTTTTTACTTCCCAGGCGCTGCCGTTGAGAAGCGTGAGTGGGCTCACATTGCCGAAAAGAGTGATCCCATCACCGACAATCTTTCGCGCTTCCCCCATGTCGACCACCTGATCGAGGCTCAATGCGTCCGCCCCAAGCTCCTTGAACAGATCCAGTCTGTCAGTTGTGTCCCCGCACGCGTGGTGAATAATCAGCACACCTGTTATTTTCAACACTCTTACCAACTGACGAGAATATGAAAACCCAAGTTCTCTGTACTGTTTTTTTAAAACCACATCACCGGAGGACATGGGATCAGATATTTCGATAATATCAGCGCCTGCATGAGCGAGCGAAGTTCCATAAATAATCTGGTTGCAGGTAACAATTTCAAGCAGCTTCAATACATTTTCACGGTCCCGCAGACAATCCTTGAGAAAGCTCTCGACCCCCCGTACCATCGCTGCCGCCCTGAAGGGAGCCTGCACATACCCGACAATCGCCTTCTCTCCGCCGCACAACTCCCTCAGTCTCTTCACCCCTTCAATGATGACCGGTAATCTTCCGTCCTTTGCAGGGTCCACGAGGTGTATTTTGCCGAGATCCTCCGTGTAGTCATCAACCACAGGGGTCCGAACGGATATATCCTTATCCTTCAATACACATCCCATTGCTTCGACTTCTGCATTCACCGCATTGAGATCCGAAACTGAATCATACCCGAGCTCTCGTGTGCAGAAGTACTGCGAATACACGTATTTCTGCGGATTATCGATTACATCGTGTAATGAGAGCCCCACCTGCTTCGATGCCCACTCCCTGATCATGGGAATACACGGAACACGATCAGGGACCTTCCCGGCAAGCACGGCATGGACACGCTGGTAAGAGTTCATAAAAACTTTTCTCCCCTAGGAATGGAGTAAAGATATAACATCACGAATATCCATATTGAAATCGAGGTCTCTCGTGGCTTTCACAAAGGCATCTGCCTTTTTGTTGCCGATTACAGGCTCGGTGAGCTTGAGAAACTTATCTTCGAGCTCCCGCTCATCAAAGGGGTTTTCATAGGACCCTTTTACCACATCGACCGCTTTCTCGTATGCACCGCTCGCGGTTGTGATCCTCGCTCTCCCTAACAGCTTTTCTTCTTTCTCGAGGATCTTTTGCAGTTTTTTATCCTCGAACACATCGATCTTCTCCGCTATCTTTCCGTACTCTTCTTTGTGCAGGTACTCTTCGTATTTGTGATACCAGTCGGGCCCTGGATTTCCGGTCATGATATACATGGCTGTTAAATATTTTACGCTGGACGCGGTATCAACAGCGGTTTTCGGCGGGTAATAGATAAAATTTTTCGCCAGATTCGTTGGAGCATAGAGCTCGATCTTCTGGATCTCATCTTTCTTTAAACCCTGTTCCTCCATCAACAGCCGAACAGCCTCAATACATGGCTGATTAAAATAACAACTCGGGATTGATTTATAGGTAATGGTGTCGATAACCCATTTCTTTCCCCAATTCTCAAAAAGGAGTTCCGGGTGATATATATCTGACCCGGCAATCTTGTAATACTCAGTTTCTTCGTCGAGCAAAAAAGAAGTTGCCTTGAAATCGGTCATAGCGAACATACATGCAACAACAGCGGCGAAGCTCGAGTGGCCAGGCATATCGCGATGCCATGACGCAGGCCTCTGTCCTTCTCGAAAGCCCCACATCGGCATAGTCACCGGCAACGGGGATAGTGTTCCCGCCATGCCGAGCGCATTTATCAATGCGTTCTCATCGAACCTCAGAAGCTTTCCGCATCCAATACCTGCAGCCAGCGTGTAATGCGTGGTAAAGCTGTAGACCTCAGGACGCCGCGGCTCTATTGCATGTGCATACCGCCCCGCAGTTTCATATCCCAGAATTATTGCAACAAATACATCCCGCAGTGTCGTCCCAGTTTTTTCTGCAAGTGCGAGCACAGGCGGGAAAACGGCCTCCCCTGGGTGGCTGATGATTATGCTTTCCGGCTTGTAGTTATCGCTCAAATCAGGGCCCACAGAAAACTGGCCGTTTATATATGCTGCAATCGGTGCAGGCAGCTTCATTCCATCTCCGAAAACAGTTGCCTCCTCTGAACCGCCCATTCCACCGAGGGCCTGAAAGGCAGACTTCCCGATCGGTGATTGTGACCCTGCGATAATGCACCCGATGGTATCGAGAAAGGCCTTTTTTGTCTCTTCAATGGTCTTTTGCGTGAAGTCTTTGAATTCGGTATCAAGAATTTGTTCCACGTATCGTTTCGTCACATCTTTCATTTTTTTCCTCCTCCATGTAAGAGCAGCAGCGTCAAGATGTCCTCAATGGCACCACATCCTTCCAGGTTTTCTATCACCTCGATCAGGTGTGTAATTCTGTCGCTGTCAAGCAGAACGCCTGCGTTTTGACGGAATTTATTAAGAAAATCATCTCTTGTGAACGGTTTTTCCGGATGCCCTTTCGCACAATACTCCTGCTTTTTATAGATTTTCCCTTGTTGTGTGGTTATTCTTACCTTTGGGCTCAGTATGCTTTCACCAACTCTCTTTTTTTCAACTTCACGATCGGGTATGAGTATCACCTTCCGTGCACTGTGAAGAACCTCATCGTTTTTGATCATGTCCGGTGCAAACCATGAGGCTGAAGGAGTCTTTCTCTTCAATAACATGGCGACCGCATAGGGGAGACTGAACTGGGCATCGATCATGGACGCAGGTCTGTACACTGAAAACACACGGGCAAGATATGGAGTAACATATACCTCAACCGTTTTAATTTGTTCGTCGTGCAGTTTGTTTTCCTCTATTATGAGGGCTACGGAATCGAGGGTTGATTGCATAAATCTGCACGTTGGGTAGGGTTTGAAACTTAAAAGATCGAGCTTGTACGGTTTCCCAAACTCTTCCACCAATCGTTCTTCTTTGTAATCTCTGCTTCCACACAGAAGGTAGTACCCATCTTCTCTATCGAGCCCTTTTTGCGAGCCGAAGAAACCTGTTTTTGCAAGAAGCGCGCACATCACACCAGTCGATGAGGCAAAACCGACACCATCCTTTATCCAGGACATTGGCCTATTTTCCAAGCTCCACATCATATTCGTATTCGGAACCGGAGAGGTTGCAGCTGCCAGGCCAAGGGCGTTGACGGTCTGTTCGACGTTGAGCCCCAAAAGCACGGATGCAGCTGTCACTGCTCCAATGACCTGAGTGTTCCCAAACCCCCAGAACTCGTCCTGTCTCGGCTCGATTGCCTCAGCGACCCGTATGGAAGATTCATACCCGAGAATCACTGCACGGATGAGCTCTTTTCCCGAACAGCGTTGTTTTTCACCGGCCGAAAGTGCTGCCCATACAACGGCCGGTCCCGGGTGTGACACACCGAGGGACCGTATCTCATAGGTGTCATCGAAATCAAGAACCTGGGCGAGCGAGGAATTGATAAAACAGGCCTCCATGATCGGCTTTTTCCCGTTCACACCGACAACAGTGCAGGGCCCGGAATCCTCTCCGGATACACAGCAAAGAAAACATTTTCCCACATCCGTTCCGCATGCTGCAACTGCAGCTCCAATATTGTCGAGAATCGCATACTTTGCAGTTTGAACCGTTGTGCCGGGAAAATCCCCGAATTGTGTCCCAACGATGTACTGCGCGAGCGTACCCGTCGCATTCTCCATGACGTTCGATCCTTTCTCAAGATGGCACAGTGAATTTCATGCTCGGGGAAACACACTTCACCAGAAGGGACTCAATATTCATCACCGGAAGTGAATGCCTTTTAAAGGCATTCTGAAAAAAGTATTTTCAAAAACAGCGCATTCAGGAATTCACAGCTCGGGTGCAATGACGAACAGCACCCGTAAAGTTCTATCCGAGAGATTCAGCCAGTAGTGCGTAAATCCCGACGGCAGATACCCAGCTTCCTCCTCACATATCTTATAATACTCATTTCCCTCCACACAGAGAATTCCCTCACCATGAAGAACATAGTAAAATTCGTCCCCTCTGTGGGGAGGAGTTTCCTCGCCCTGGGAGTACGGGCCTATTTCGAATATCCCACCGTGCATGCGATCTGTGCTCACCATAAACTCTATAAGTATCTTGTGAGCTTCCCCATGCACGGTGGGTATTCTCTTGTCTTTCCCAATGACCCGTACTTTTTTCTCCTCAGGTCTGTCGGGGTAAATCCCCTCGAAAGAAAATCCCTTCCGCTCTTCTTTCATATCTCTTCCAGCGTTTGTACTTCTCAACAACTATGAGAAACATACTCTCAAGTAAAAAACGGCTTGATCTTTGATTCTTCCTCCGGTTTGCTCAGGAGGCTTCCCACAATGAACAGAATCACACTCAGGGCAAATCCTACATAGAGAGATTTCGGATATCCAGGATACGGAACATTCACACCGGCTTTGTGTAGAATGAAATCGACAACGACAAACAACGCGCCTACAAGCGTGCTCAAATTTGCACCAACTCTTGTCGCCCGTTTCCACCAGAATGCACCGACGAGTGGAACAAGCATTCCGCACACGAGAATGTCCGAACCGAGAAACAGTGCATCCAGTATGGAAGTAAATGCAAGCGCAACGAGAAGCGCAAGCAAACAGACAATCAGTGTTCCAATACGGCTTATGTTGACCGTTTTCTTTTCTGAGAGATCACCCATTTTGTGAAAGTAGCGCGCGTAGATATCTTTTGTGACGGTCATGCCTGCTGCATTGATAAAGGTATCTGCAGAGGACATAATTGCAGCAAGAATCGCAACAAAGAGGAAAACTCCGAACCCTCCGAGAACATTCGTTGTTGCCCAGAATGTTATCTTCTCTGCTTCCGGAATCGCTTCTCCTGCCTGTTCGATCAGCTGAGGCAACCACACGGCCGCTCCCAAACCTGCGAGCACGGGGACGATAAACAGCGGGACATTGACAACCAGTGCCCACCAGCCGCCCCGTGATGCATGCCGCTCATCCTTGGCTGAGGCGAATCTTTGGAATATTTCCTGCGACGCGACCCAGCCGAGGCCGAATGCAATGATTATCGGCAGATAATTCCCGAAATCGTGGAAAACGTTTAAATAGCCCTCCTTTCCGGCTGCAACTTGCCTGACAGCCGCCATTCCACCTGCTCGGTTGAGAGATATGATCGCAAAGACAACCATTCCTCCACCGAGAAGCAGTGCCTGCACCACATCGGTAAACAGAACGGATTCATATCCTCCGAGAACCGTATAGATAATCGCCACTCCGGCAGCAATACAGAGCCCCAGATACCAGTTCATACCGACGAGGGTGTTCAGTGCCTTGGCCATCCCGAGAAAACATGCAGCGGTGAGCCCCCAGAGGTAGCCCAGCACGCACAAAAACATTAAAAATGCTGAAAAATCACCGTACCGAATTTTGAATACATCGGCGAGGGTATACACATTGCTGCTCGCAGAGACTCTCCGCATCTTCTTGGCAAACAGTGCAGTGATGAGCGCAATCGCAATCCACGTCGGACCTGCGATCACCCAGATCGCGCTTGCCCCTCCGTGAAACGCTCTCCCTGTTGCAACAACTGCAGCAGTGGGCCCGAACCAGGACGCGGTAAATGTGAATGCAATCACCCACGCCTTTATGTTGCGCCCGCCTAGAAAATACGTAAGTACCGACTTCTGCCGTCTGGAAAAGATGTACCCGATGAGAAGCATGATAACCGAATAAATAACAGCGGCGATAATGAAAATTGATTTACTCATCCACTCACCCTCCTTTTTTTTCTTATTAAAAAAGTATTTGTATAGAGAAAAACTTCTTTACAGGCAATGAAAATCATTATCACATTATATTTATAAAAAGAGTAAAACATCACTTAATAAAACGTTATTCACAATCATGTCGCTTATTTATTGAAGTGAAAGGGTATCTCCACAAATAGAGCAAAAAGATATTACACATTTTTATACGAAAAAATATTTTATGTCAAGAAATTTTCATTACAGAAATTTTCATTACATGAAAGTAAAAAAGGAGTACTATGCGGTGAATATGAAAAATTACTACTCTGAAAATCTCTCGGCCGAAAGACTGGAACGCTGTTACACGGTTGCGCCGCCCCGTGTGCAGCAGTATTTGCACATGGAAATCAAACACGTTCTCGACAGGATCGGTCCGGGGGATATCGTCCTCGAGCTCGGCTGCGGGTATGGCAGGGCAATGGTTCCTCTGTGTGAGAAGGCACTTTTCGTGATCGGAATAGATACTTCACCGTCGAATATCGAATACGGGCATACCTATCTTCACGGTGTAAGAAATTACCGGCTTTTTCAGATGAATGCTGCCGAGCTCAAATTTCCTGACGATATGTTCGATATTGTGCTGTGCATTCAAAACGGCATCTGCGCATTTCATGTTGAAAAGAACACACTTGTACGCGAGGCTGTTCGGGTCACACGTCCCGGCGGTAGGGTATTTTTTTCGAGCTATGCGGAAAAATTCTGGGACGACCGTTTGGAATGGTTTTATCTGCAATCCAAAGAAGGCCTGCTCGGCGAAATAGATGAGCAAAAAACTCGAAACGGCATAATTGTCTGCAAAGACGGATTCGAGGTAATGACAGCGAACGGAGAGGAGTTCAAATCACTCACCTCTGAAATCGGAGTTAAATCGATAATCGAAGAAGTCGATGAGTCGAGCATCTTCTGCGAAATTATCGTATAACGATCGATTCGTTCATGTCCAAAACTGATTTCGTACTCACCCGCAGAGAAAAATTGGAGGACCGATGAAAATTGTTGAATGTGTGCCCAACTTCTCGGAAGGAAGGGATAGAAAAACAATAGAATCGATCGCGGAAGCGATCAGCTCATCCCCGGGGGTTGTCCTGCTCGATTTCGACCCCGGGTATGACACGAACCGTACGGTATACAGCTTTGTGGGAGAGCCCGAGCACATACTCACTGCAGCCTGCAATGCAGTGAAAAGGGGGACCGAACTCATCGATATGCGGTTCCATGCGGGGGCACATCCGAGAATTGGTGCGTGTGATGTGTGTCCGTTTATACCGGTATCGGGAGTGGACATGGATGAGTGTGTGGAGCTTGCAAAGAAGCTGGGAAAATTCGTTGGGGAAAAGCTCACTATTCCCGTTTTTCTCTATGAGCATGCCGCCGCATCGATGGAAAGAAAAAATCTTGAACACATCCGGTCAGGCCAGTATGAGGGGCTGCGCGATAAACTTATCAAACCGGATTGGAAACCGGATTACGGGCCTTCGGAATTCAATGATCGGGTGAGAAAAACAGGTGCAACGGTAATCGGCGCGCGAGACTTTCTTATCGCCTATAATATCAATATCAATGCAAAAGACAGAGCGCTCGCCTGTGAAATTGCGAACGCGATTCGGGAAAAAGGAAAAACGGTTATCGATGAAAAGGGAAAACGTATACACCTTACAGGAACACTGAAGCAGTGTAAGGCTATCGGATGGTATGTTGATGAGTACAAAAGGGCACAGGTTTCAATAAACCTCACGAATTACCACATCACCAATCTCCACCATGCCTTCGAGGCAGCATCGGTAGAGGCGTCAAAGCTTGGAGTGAGAGTCACGGGGTCTGAAATAGTAGGCCTCGTTCCAAAAAAGGCACTTATTGATGCTGGGCTGTATTACTTAAAAAAACAGGGCCAGGCTCGAGCTCTTTCGGAAAAAGATATCATCACTGCTGCTGTCCAATCACTGGGACTCAGCGAGCTTGAACTTTTTCAACCCGATAAAAAGATCATAGAGTACAGAATCCGTGCGAAGGACCTTCTTGCCGCGATGAGTCTCGAGGATTTTACCGATGAACTCGCATCAAAATCTCAGGCCCCGGGAGGAGGTTCGGTTTCGGCTCTCGCCGGTGCGATAGCTGCCGCGCTTGCTTCCATGATCGGTAACCTGACATACAAAAAAAAGAAATATCAGGCGGTATGGATCGAGGCCGAAGAAATAGCCGCTTCCTGCTTCAGAATGAAGGACCAATTTTTAAAACTCATTGATGAAGATACAAAAGCGTTCAAACGATTTATGAGCATTGTTTCGCAAAAAAAGAAAACCGCTCCGAAAGAGGAAAGAGAAAACCATGCACTCTCCCAAGCGCTGAAAGAAACAATCCAGGTGCCGTATGAAATGATGAAGCTTTCACAAAAACTCCTCACCCTGCTGGAGAAAATGATCAAAATCGGAAACACAAATACGCTTTCCGAAATGGCGGTATCCGCGCACATGATAAAAACCGCTCTCCACGGCGCGCACTACAATGTTCTTCTCAATCTAAAAGAATTATCCGACGTTCATTTGAAAAAACGGCTTATTGAAGAAACGCAAAACATTGTCCAAGAAGCGGATCCGGTTTTACACATGTTGATCGAAGAGCTCGAGAAGAAAATGAAACCTCAAAGGGATGGTGAATCATAAGATATCACCAACCGCTCCCTTAACTTCTGCGAGAAGACTCCCGCTCTCGATGAGACCGCGGATTACATTGATGTCGTTGTGGTAACGCCGGTCTTCTGTGATTGGGGGTACTTTCTTGCGGACTGCTTCGTATGCGACCTTGATACCGATACCGGGCCGAAGCGGGCTGAGAAAATGCAGCCCCTGGCAAGAAGCGAGTAACTCCATCGCGAGGATATTCTCGACGTTTTGAATGATTGTCCGGGCTTTCCGGGCTGCGGTCGTACCCATACTTACATGGTCTTCCTTGTCAGAGGACGTTGGAATTGAATCCACGCTTGCAGGTGCCGCGAAAAGCTTGTTCTCAGAAGCAAGGGCGGCTGCGGAGACCTGAATCATCATCAAGCCGGAATGCAACCCTCCCTTATCTGTAAGAAACGGAGGAAGCTCGCTGAAAACAGGGTTTAACAGTTTTTCAATACGTCTTTCAGAGATGCTGCCGAGCTCGGACAGTGCGATCCCGAGAAAATCACAAGCGAAGGCAACAGGCTCGCCATGGAAATTTCCGCCGGATTCCACTTTGTCTTTTTCAGGGAAAATAAGCGGGTTGTCCGTGGCGGAATTTATCTCTATGGTGAGAACCCTTCGCACATAGTCGATTACGTCCCGGACTGCTCCATGCACCTGCGGAATGCACCTGAGTGAGTATGCGTCCTGAATTCTCGGACAGTCCTTGTGGGATACGGTGATTTCACTCTTTTCCATTAATCTGTGGAAATTTTTTGCGACTTTCATCTGTCCAGGATGGGGGCGAACTTTCTGAATATCCGGATCAAAGGCTGTGAGTGTGCCTCTGAGCGCATCAAGAGTCGCCGCTCCTACAATATCGGCAATCTTTGAAAGCCGTTCTGCTCTGAGAAGGGAGAGCACGCCGACTGCGGTCATTGTCTGTGTTCCATTGATCAGCGATAGGCCCTCTTTCGCCTTGAGTCTTATCGGGCTGATCCCTGCCTGTTTAAGCGCCTCACCCCCGTCCAGCTCTTTCCCCCTGTAGACCGCTTTCCCCTCACCGATGAGCACTGATGCAAGGTGCGCAAGAGGAGCAAGGTCTCCGGAAGCGCCCACAGAGCCTTTCTCCGGAACAACAGGGTGCACGCCCCGGTTCAGGAGGTCCATCAGCAGCTGGACAAGTTCCATCCTGACACCGGAGTTTCCAAGGGCAAAAAAATTCGCGCGCAGCACCATCATCGCTCTGACTTCTTCCTCAGTAAACGGGTCTCCGACACCGGTGCAGTGACTCCTTATCAAATTTTGCTGCAATTCTTCGACCTGGGATTCATTGATGATCACTCTGGAAAGCGCGCCAAATCCCGTATTTACCCCATAAATCGGCTTCCCCTTTCGCACTGCGTTCTCAATGCATTTCCTCGATGCATGTATTCTCTCCCTGGCTTTTTCAGACAGCGACACGTGGGCCTTCGCACATGCAACAGCCTCGACATCCTCCGGGCTGAGAGAAAACCCATCAAGGACGACACCTTCTTTCCCCATTTCCCACCTCACTTTTTTCACACCTTTTTTTCACCAAACCGGAATACAATACTGATCAAATAATAAATTGTCAAGAAAACACCATTTTCACGGGGACTCTCTGACCGGAAAAATAATATCTGAAAACTCTTTGCAAATAGAAACACACCTGTTAAAATTATTCTCCTGTATTGCAGAAATTTTGAAAAGGGCCAGGAATTACTCTATGAAAGATGCGAGAAAGAAAGAAATTTTCGAGCTTCTTATAAAAGCAGTCGTCGAATATGATGAAGAATCAATCGATGAGCTCTGCAGATCTGCAGTGGAAAACCAGATCGACCCTCAGGAAGCAATTCAAAACGGGTTGTCCAGAGGTATGCACAAAGTCGGAGAATTGTACGATAGACAGGAATACGGGATTCCCGAGGTGCTCCTCTGCGCGGATGTGTTTACCCGCGGTGCTGAAGTCTTGAAACCCTTCATACAGGAAACGGCATCATCAGAAAAACTAAAGTGCACGGTCCTCATCGGAACTGTTGAGGGTGACATCCACTCGATAGGGAAGAACATGGTGAAGTTCATGCTTGGAGTAGGTGGATTCAATGTTTTTGATCTGGGAGAGGATGTTCCCGCGCAGCACTTCATAGATCGAATAAAACAGGGAAACGTGGATATTGTTGCGCTCTCCACAATGATGACCACCACACTTGCGAGTATGAAAAGTATCATCGATGAAATAAAGATACTTTTCCCGGATATGAAATTTATGGTGGGAGGTGCCTCTTTAACGAATGAATCTGCAGAAAAAGTGGGGGCAGATGGATACGCAGAGAATGCAACGGCAGCCGTAAAAAAAGCAAAACAAATTGCAGGCGCACTGAAAGCCGGCTGATCCGTCTCGCACAGGAGCATCTTGCACAGAGCTCTATGAGGATAGAACAATGCACTATTCACCAAGAAAGGAACTGTATACACTGTTGAGAGGCGGGGAAATCGGCTATTTCCCGAGAATCATTCCAATCAATCCGCCGTTTGTCGATTTGATGAAAGCTGCCGATGTGTTCTGGCCCGAAGCGCACAAAAACAGCACACTCATGGCAAAACTGGCTGCAACATGCGATGAAATCTTGAATTTTCGCGTCATGAACGTACCGTTCGACATGACTGTAGAAGCGGAGGCGCTGGGGCGTGAAATTGTCTACAAGGACTCAATTACCGCTACTCCCCAGGTAAAAGAATGCTCGAGTGATGATTTGAGTATCCTCGAATTCGGAAATGAAATAATGACAAAAGGGAGGTTTCCGGTTGTTGCTCGGGCGATAAAACTGTTGTGTGAAGAAAATAAAAGCAAAGCTTCTGTGGTTCCGTTTATTGAAGGACCGTTCACCCTTGCCTGCCTCGTCATAGGAATAAACGCCATGTACAAAGCGATGATCAAAGACAGGGCGAAAGCACAATACGTGCTTGAAAGACTCACGGATCTTTCCATCCTCTATGCGCAGACCCTTTGTGCCTCAGGAGCGGACAGCATAATCGTTTTGGACCCGAATGTCATGGGCTTAACGGTAAAGCAATTTACAGAAATGATCCGCCCAGTGTATCAAAAGCTTACACAAACGATTCAATCGCCGCTTATCCTTCATATTTGCGGCAACGTGAGCCCCCTTTTGGGTGTCCTTTGTTCAACAGGGTTTTCTGCTTTCTCCTTCGATTACCCCGCTGTGCCCATACAATCCGTAAAAAACGCATTGGATGGCAAAATGAAAATCATCGGCAGTGTTCCCACAATCACACACCTTCTCAACGGGACAAAAGAGGACGTGCTTCAGATATCCCTACAGTTAATCGAGGAGGGAGTAGACATACTCGCTCCATCATGTTTTGTGGCTCCAGAAACTCCCTTAGAGAATGTAAAAGCAATGGGGGAGGCTATCGACATCTGGAACAGAAAGCGGGGGTAGCTCCGATATAGAAGATATCGAGTGTTCACCGAAAAGATGAGCGCTGGCCGGAATGAATCAAAATTTCTGAAAAAGTATCCGATAAATGCTCTTTAAATACCCCTCGATATTTTCTGGTATCTTTTTTGTAATTTTTCCAGGATAGATAAAAAAACAGTCGCCAAGTAGTGTTGTTCTGTAGAGCGAAATATCTTCTCCAACTTTGTATGTCCTCACGGAATCTATCCTGCCTGTATCAGGTATTTTAATATCTCTGAACTCATAGGGGCTTCTCCGAAGCTCGGTAAAACCCATGTACAAATTGCCGTCACCCTTTCTCTCAAACGTGTCAAATACCTTGATCCAGTAATCCGCCATTATTTCAGGTGCAGTTACGATGGTGTTGATGGGGAAAGTGTTTTCAACTGATCTATCGAACCAGTTATCAGTAATCGCTATCGCCCGCGAGAATGGTATACCCAACCGTTTACAAATATCGGTATACAGTTTCCCGAAGACCTGTTTCTTATTTCTTTCCTTTGTTATCCGTGCGATTCCGGTGATGGAGGAGATAACGTCAACCAGCTGAAAAATCTCGGGATATGACTTCACTTTCTCGAGTATGTTCGGGCTGGCCGAAGTAATAATATACCTGTACTTGTTTACTCCAAGCTCTCTGTTCAACTGTTTGTAGTGCCGTAAAAATGTCAGCGCGTTTTCTCGGAGTGTGTGCTTCCGCTTTTTTTTATCGTACGTCTCCAGCGTGCCGTCCCAATCGAGAAAAATGAAAAGCGAGTTCGAATGGTCCTGTACCCAACTGCCGTGAAGCTGATGTATGGTGTAAGGATTATCCGCGATCTTACATTTCTCCATGAACTCATCCGCTATTTCACGCATACTTTTTCCACTGAGAAGCTCAGAGACGGAGCAGTAAAAAAACGACTCACTCACAAATGAGTTGTTAAAATATTTTTCCGATTCTGATCTCAGCTCTTCCACATTCATGGCTGAGCATTTTTTAATCAGCTTTTCCAGATTATCGACATGCCCGACTGCCTGTACCTGATGCATATGCAACGGTTCATCATCCACAGAGATCCTCGTGGTGATATCATACTGTCTGAAAAAATCGGAATATGCGCTGGCAGAGACGTCTAATTTCATTTTACCAAATTATAGCATGAATGCGTGTGTGCGTCCACATTTGTACAAAGGAGTCTCCCGCTGCATGATCGCAGGAAAAATCAGGAAACTGCCCGAAAAATGTCTTATACTTACATTGAGGAATGTCCTGTGACGATTGGAATGCGAGTATCCGGGAACATTCCCTCAGAAATGGAATGGGGGAGGGGTTTACCATAGAATATAAAGGAAATGATAAGCAGTTCATGACCCTCTTTCTTCAGAGCAAAGTGATAGACGTATTTCAGATTCCGAGTTTCACAAAATTCTTCAAGCGGGTAATGGATATAGACGGAGTTATGTTCTTGATTAAAGGGGAAACACAGGAAACAGCGATGGTGGAAACGCTTGACGGGCCGGATGATTCAGTTTTTCCTCTTATATTTCAGTGCCCGCAGTGCGGGAAAAAGTTTAAAACATCTGCCCCTCATGGTCATATGTTCTGAATTTTCCTGATAATGTGTGTATGCTCCGGGGGAATGCATTGTTTCAACGCCACAATAAACGCATCCGCCTTGAAGAGCTTTTTATACTCCTTCCAATATCCATTAGTCTTCGCCCTGTATGTTAACTTCTAGAATTATTTAAAATACGTCGATCAATCCCTGATTTGCTTTCGAAAGGTGCTATGTTTATATAGGTTTGCCTAATTCTATTCCACCTCAGGAGGCCGCCATGAAAAGATTAATTATCTTCATGGTAGCGGTCACACTTATTATGAGTGTTGCAGTACCGCTGTTTGCAAAAGGAAAAAGTTCGAATAACTCAGGGTACTGCGTGGTAACTGGCAATGGAAGAGCGCAGGCACTCGGTGGAAAATCCGGTTCTCGCACGAGCACCAGAAGGGGTCTCTCTAATGCATTCCAGCATTCACGAGCAACCAAAAGGGGAGAAAAACAGATGATCACTAAATAATGCACCGGATTAATGGCAAAAGTAATCCGTGCGAGGAAGGAAATCCTCTTCCTCGCACATGTATATTGTGTTTGTTCTTGACAATGTATTTGATCAGATTAAGATGAAATATGTTCTTTTTTCTATTGTAATTCCCTGACCGCGAGGCACGGGATCAGAAAGATGACCGGAGATGAAGAGCAGAGAAAGGGTAATGCGGGCGATTAATTTCGGTTGTCCAGATCGAGGGCCGATATCTCACGGGATACTCCCTGCCGCACAAACACATTACGGAGAGACGCTTAATGAGATTCTTCAGGGAAAATATGCGGGAGCGGTTTGTTTTCGAACCGATCTAGACAGTACATAATGTCATTCGGGACCCCGCAGGAGGTAAAAACGCATATCCTTGATGTATTTGACCATATCGGCACGAAAAAGGGGGGGGTAATCGCATGTGGAGAAATAGGGCCTGACACGCCCAGAGCAAATATAAAAGCAATGTATGAAACATTTACGAATTTCAAATACTGAGGAAAAGAGAGGGGAGGCGCACATGACCCATAAGGAACGATTTTTAATGGTGATCAATCATGAAGAACCTGACAGAGTCCCCATTGATGTCTGGTACACACCGGAGGCGGAAAAAAAATTACTGGAATACCTGGGGGAAGACACTGACAAATTATCACTGTACGCTCCGGATGGAGGATATCTGCCTCATATAATGGACCATGACTTTTTGATAACCTGGATTGGACCGTGTACAAGTTACTATTTAAAGGAAGAACCAGAATACTACGACGAGTGGGGAATAAAATGGCGATGGGTCGATACAAAAACAGGAACTCGGTACACGGAAATGGTTGAGCACCCAATGGCAAAAACCAATGACCTCGACTCATTACACATGCCCGATTTCAGGGATAAGAAAAAATACGTTGAATCAAAGAAAATGATAGAAAAATACGGAAAGGACTTCGGGATCATGGGTGCGGTCGCCTGCACGCTCTTTGAGTTATCATGGTATCTCAGAGGAATGGATAAAGTAATGGAGGATATGATTCTACGAAAGGATTTTTTACATGCGTACCTTGATAAACTTCTCACCTGGGTCTGGGATGCGGGCACAATCCTTGTCGAATTGGGAGTCGACGTCATCTGGATCGGAGATGATTTTGGTGCTCAGGACAGGATGTTGATCGCGCCTGAACTATTCAGAGAATTTTTCAAGCCCCGATACGACAAACTCTTTT
Organism: uncultured Spirochaetota bacterium; assembly: GCA_964583615.1. Taxonomy (GTDB): domain Bacteria; phylum Spirochaetota; class B62-G9; order B62-G9; family DRHN01; genus CAZOWM01. The sequence continues at coordinate 21,912 of CAZOWM010000001.1, forward strand.
CACATCTAAAAAGGATAAACCCGAATATCAAGTTTGCATTCCACACAGATGGCAACAATATTCCGATATTACAGGATTTTATTGATGTCGGGGTGAACATACTGAATCCGGTTCAGCCAAAATCAATGGATCCCGGAGAAATAAAGAAAAAGTTTGGAGATAAATTGAGTTTCTGGGGAACAATTGACAATCAAGAAACAATGCCCTTTGGCACTGTTGAAGATGTAATCAACGAGACGAAGCTGAGGTTACGCACCGTCGCACCTGGCGGTGGATTAATTCTCGGTCCTGCGCACAATGTTCAACTTCAAGTTCCCATCGAGAATATCATGGCTTTTTACAATACGGCAAAACAGTACGGAAAATATCCAATAAAGATATAAAGAAGGGAAAACGATTCATATATGGAATAAAAAGAATAGAGTTTTATTACAAATTTTTACATTTCATTGTATAATGGGAATAATCTGTATTTTGCTCCATCATTTCCGCATGGAAGGAGGTGATCAGAGAAAAAGTCTCAATAGTATGTCAGGATGGATTCCATCCTAATTGGGAACATTCTTTACACAAAGGAGGTATGTGATGAAACGATATGGGAAGTATGTAACATTTTTGCTATTGATCACCATGATTTTCGTTTTTGGGGTAGCTGAAACAGTATTTGCTGAAAAGAAGGAGGCAGAAGGAGAGAAGGCGTACTTCTTCGGTCATGACTCGCTGTATATGGGTGATGAGTGGATGAAAGTCACTGATAAAGCAATTCACTATTACTGCGAGGACAATGGCTGGAAGGTGCTCACGCAGAATGCGCATTTAAAAGCCGAGGACCAGATCAAGCAGATGAGATATTTTGTATCTCAAGGTGTGGATGGAATTATATGGTCACCGGTTGATGCGGTTGCAACTGCTGATGTTGCAAAGTTTTGTAAAGACAACGGAGTGCCAACAATCACTTACAATACTGATGTAAAATCCGATGCAGTTCCGATTACCATACTTTTCGACAGCTATGCGGTTGCACAGGCGGTCGCAAACGAAGTTGTCGATTACCTGAAAGACACTTATGGGAAAGTGGAAGGCTTTGTCATAAGCCTCCAGGGTGATGCTGCAAACGATACTGACAGAGACAGAGGAGAAGGGTATAAGGACGTGTTCTCGAAATATCCGGGGATAAACTTTGTTGAGTTCTTCACCCTTTCGAAAATGGAGGTCGCTGAAACAAACTCCTTCAACTCCATTCAGCAGTTTGGAAGGCCGGTTGCGATTGTGTCTCAGAACACGACGAATTCACGTGGAGGTATGAATGCCTTAAAAAGGCAAGGAATGCTCGTGAAGAGAGGTGAACCGGGACATGTGTTTATTGGGAGTATAGGCGGTGCTCCCGCATACCTCGATATGATGAAAGAAGGATACTGTGATCGAGGCTATGTCCAGCCGAACCTCTTCTATGGTCCACTTGCGCTCCATTACCTTGCAGTGGTAATAGAACAGGGGGAAGATGCGCTTCCGAATATCGGAGACGTTGTGACAGAGGATGATTTAAAAATCACCGGAGGTGTCCATGATATTAACCCATGGAAAGACCAGGTGTGGGCCCCCGCAGAGGTTTCAGAACGATGGGGTCACAGGTGGCTGAAGGTACAGGGGATGATGGTCACACCGGAAAATGTCGATGATAACAGGATCTGGGGGAATGCCGCCCGGGTATGGTTGGATTAAGAAGTCGAATAGAAAAGAAACCTGCATGGGCCTTTCAAAGGCCTGTGCAGGTTTTGACACAATCATCGAGAGGAAAAGATATGTCAGGCCCTTTGTTGAGAATGGAAAATATCCACAAATATTTTGGAAAAGTACACGCTCTTGCCGGAGTGGATGTTGAGGTAAATGCAGGTGAAGTTGTAGGAATTATCGGGGATAACGGAGCAGGAAAATCCACTTTGATAAAAATTCTTGTAGGTTTGATCCCAATGAATGAAGGAAAAATCTACTGGAAGGGAGAAGAAGTAGAGATTAACTCAATCGACGATTCGAGAAAGCTCGGTATCGAGGCGGTGTACCAGGACCAGGCCGTTGTTGACTGCCTGAGTGTGGCGAAAAACGTCTTTTTAGGGAGGGAGCCCACAAAGAGTATTGGGCCATTCAGATTTTTAGATTTACAGAAAATGAGGACCCATACAGCTGTGCTTACACAGAAATTGGGGCTGGATATCTCAACTGTTGAACAGGAAGTGAGGTTTTGTTCCGGTGGAGAACGTCAGGGGGTTGCAATTACGAGAGCAATGTACCATGAGGCCGCGTTAACTATACTGGATGAACCCATAACTGCCCTGTCTCTGAAAGGTACCAAGCAGGTAATAGAGTTTGTCAAACATTTGAAAGAGCGAAATATCGGCGTTATCGTGATATCTCACAATATCGGACATGTATATACAGTTGCAGATCGATTTACACTCATGTCAAAAGGGAAGATAATGGTCAACATAGAAAAAAATGAGGTGTCGCTCTCCTCTCTTGAAGACATGCTCGTCGGACTGTGAACTTAATATTTCTAAAAATAAAATAACGAATGCGGGGCGGGTATATGGGCAAAGAAGAAGGACCGAAAGAGAAAAGACTGCGGTTATTCCTTCTGGAGAACCTTTCGTGGATTCTCATTATCGCATTCTACGCACTTTTCGCCGCGATGAGACCTGTGGGGATGTTGCAATGGAAAACGCTTGTTTTTATAATCTATTCAACAATACCTCTGGGGTTTCTCGTATTTGGTACTGGGGTTTGCCTCATCGGCGGAAGGTTAGACCTCTCTATTGCAGAAATGGCGGGATTCATTGCCATGCTCTCAGCATTAATACTCACCAAGTGGTTCCCGTTCATCCCGTTCCCGCTTGATATTATGGTACCCGTCGTTTTGGGGTGTGTATGTGGATTATTCAACGGATTTCTCGTTGGTGTGCTTTCATTGAATCCTTTCCTCGCGACACTTGGAACGTTTATGGCTTTTGACGGTGCAACAATTTTACTGCATCCCTATCCAATTTATGAAGGATTTTCCGCTCATTTCATCAATCTTGGTGGGGTGGATTATATCGCAATACCAATTGCGATTGTCATCCTCATTATTATTCAGATTATCCTGCAATACACCAAATTTGGAAATCATATTTATGCCGTTGGGGGAAACGCTGCATCATCCAGAATGCTGGGGATTGATCCAAACAGGATGTATATTATTATCTATACAATAAGCGGGGCATTTGCGGGATTGTCTGCACTGTTCTATACAGGTTTTCTTCATGCTGTTCCGCCCGGTTTGGCTGACGGAAATGTGTTTTTAGCATTTGCAGGAGCCATTATTGGCGGTATCAACCTTGAGGGAGGTCGCGGTTCGATGATAAACGCTTTTGCAGGTGTGCTATTCCTCGGGGTTGTTGAGGCGGGATTGGCAATGTTCAATGTCTCGCCGTTCTTCAGGAAGGTAGTGTATGGATTTCTCGTTATATTTGCAATAATGATAAATAAATACAGGGCAACTTTGAGAGATAAAATATTGCTTCCAAAATCTGCATGAAATGATTTTCAGATTCCCAGGGCCAAAAGCGCCATCTTCCCGTTTCCCAACGTCGAGCACTCGTTTACCCTTCTGAAGGTGAACCCCTTGAACTGCCGCCGCTTGAACTCAAGATATGCCTGGTTCACCATGCCACCGGTAAGAACGACTTCCCTCCGGAGGGAAACCTGTTTCCCGTAGATATCCAGTACCAGATGAATGGGCTCGAAGATGCCGGTGAGAAGGGCAGCAAGGAGGTCCTCCCTGGTTGACTCAAGAGTGATACCGCGAAACGCAGCTTTTTTCTGTGATATACTGTGCCGGTCGCCTGCCAGGTAGGGCGCGAAACGCACATCCGTCTTTCTAAACTTTTCTGTCACGAATCCAGGCAAGTATCGCTCGTAAAAATTATTTTTGTCAATATCCCGGTAGAACTCACGTCTGAACCACTCCAGGGCACCGCCCCCCACCGTGATCGCAAGAACGAGCCACCTGCCCCGAACCGCATGGGTCCTGAGGTACACCTTCTCGTGCGGGATCGGCCGGTCCGTGGTGATGGTGATAATCTCGTTGCTTCCGGACACGTTCAGGATGGATCCGTTTTCCACCGCCCCCGCACCGAGAGCTGCGTGTGAAGTGTCATTTGATCCCATGACCACAGGTATGCCGCTTCTGAGGCCGGTCAGGCCCGCTGCACCCCCGGTCAACGTACCCACCACCGCATCGGAGGAAACAATACGGGGCAGCTTCGCACGCTCGATCCCCAACTCGCCGCAGAGCTCCTCAGACCATCCGCCCCACGACAGGGTTTCATACAGCCCGGTGAAGCTGGCGTTCGTGGGGTCGATGACGAATCTGTCCGCAAACAGGCGGTGGAGATAGGTGTTCATGTGGCCGAAGCAGAAGGTTTCAGCATAGAGTGAGGGATGGTGCTGTTTTATCCACATGATACTGGTAAGCGAAATGCCGCCGGGAAACGGGAGGTTGCCGTTTATCTCAAGAAACCGCTTTTTCCCCACTATCTTGAGCGCCTGGCGTGACTGCGCACTGCTCCGCCTGTCCAGGTGAATGATGGCGGGGTACAGAGGCCTCCCCTCACGGTCCATTGCAATGAGAGACGGGCACAGCACGCAGAGTGAAAGCACATCGATCGTGCGGAGGGAATCGCCGAACGCAGAAATACCATTCACAAAGGCCCGAAACACCACATCCGGGTCGATCTGCACCCTCCTGCCGTCAACCTGGTAGGTGTACTCCTGTTTGTGCGCCTGCAGTATGGCAAGCTCTTCGTCCAGAATGCTCAGCTTCACAGAGGTGGTGCCGAAATCAGCGGACAGTATACGCATCAGGATGTTCCCCGCCCATCCTGCGACCTCTCCACTGCATTCCTAGTTCTCGGTAAACCGTGCGATTTCGTCGTTTCACCCGTACCGGTGGCTGCAGGCGGTACCCCCCTGTCGTTCCATCCCCGCATTTCATAGTAAATCTGCAGCTCCCGCTCGTAGTCCGCACGGGAAACGGTCTGCCCCCGTGCTCCTTCCGAATCAAGCGGTTCTGTGTAGAATCTCTCAGGAAGCAGGTCCTGTTGCCGGGTCAGTCCGCTTCTGACATTGTACTGCCTTCCGATGGTCACAATCCGGCTGGCTGTACGCTCCAGCTCCTCCTTGTCTTTTCGCATACCGGTAAGCAGGTAGAGGGATTCCGTATAGTCCTCCCAGGTCAACACATCCCGGTTTAAAAATCTGCAGTACACGAAGCAATCGGCGATTGCATTGAAGTTGATCATGTTGAATACCAGCTCGGCCTTCCTGTCTAGGGAGAACCGTTCCACCGACTTGTCCTCTCCGCTCAGCTCGAAATCTCTCGCCTTCCCAGATATGTCGCGGGCGTACGAATTGGAGCTTAAGTGTGTGGCACCCCGGTTTCCCACACCGTAGGTGACTGCCATTGACTGTACACCCCGCGGGTCATACCCCGCGGGTTCCAGACCCTTTACATGGATGGCAAGATCGCCGATACCCAGGTGTTCGGCAGCAGGCCTTACTCCCTCTCCGAGCACTCGCCAGTCTTCGTCCCGCGCCACAATACCGTGGATGAAGCCAACCATTGCCTCTGTATCGCCGAAGGCAATTTCGAGATCGCCTGACAGTCTGCCCCGCTCCGTAGCGAGCATGAGCAGTCCCAGTACGTTGCCGGTGTGCATTGTATCGATTCCCAGTCGGTCACACTCGTCGTTCAGCTTGATAATATCCCTGATATCGGCCACGTCGCACAGACCGCCGAATGAGTAGATCGTCTCGAACTCCGGGCCGTCGATCTCGATTCCGGCGTAGGGTCCATCTGACACACGGTTAATATGTGCGCACCCGATCGGGCACCCGTAACAGCGGTTCTGCCTGACCAAGGTGTGTTGCTGCATGGCGTTGAAGTCGATACGGTCCGCGTACGCTGCCTGCCCCTTCACCCAGTAGTGGCTGGGAAACACCCCCAGGCTGTTGGCTTTGGAGACAAAGTTCACGGTTCCTGCCAGTGGGTACACGCTGCCCGTGCCCGGGTGCTCTTTTATCCTCTTGTTCAATTCCCTGACATACTGCTTCAGCCCTTGCTGATCATACACATCAACTGTTCCGGTCCCGATAAGTGCGATTGCCTTGAGGTTCTTTGAGCCCATGATCGCTCCGGATCCCATTCTTCCGAAGTGCCTGTGTTTCTCATGCCCGATCCCTGCATACCGCACCAGGTGCTCACCTCCCGGGCCGATCGAAAGGACCCTGGCCGCTTTTCCCATCTCTTTTTTAAGCGTTTCTTCTGTTTCGTAGATGTCCTTTCCCCACAGGGAGGCGGCGTCCTCAATTGACACGGCGTCGTCGCGGATGCGTATATACACAGGGGCAGGCGCTCTACCCTCCACGATCAGCACGTCGTACCCCGCCTTTTTCATGAAGTGACCGAAGCTGCCTCCCAGGTAGGAGTCGATGCACACATTGTTGAGAGGCGCTTTGGCGAACAGGCCTATCCTGGTGGTGGTGGGCAGGATGGTTCCGGCCCCTGGGCCGGTGACGAAGATCATTTTGTTTGATGCAGAGAGCGGGTCGATATCCGCCGGATTTTCCCTGGAATTGAGATAAAGACCCAGGCCCTTTCCTCCGATATACTCCCGTATCATCTCCTCGGGGAGCTTCTCTCTGCGAACGCGGGACTCGGAGAGATCAACACGCACAATCGTACCGCTGTATCCTTTCATGTGGCTCCTCGTAATCGAATGAAACGCTTTTTTTGTGTTCTGCTATAGCTTTCCGTGTTCCCTGAGAACCTCTTCCACGTGTTTCAGGTGCTCAGACATCTGTCTGTGTGCGAGCTCGTAATCGTGCACCTCTATGCTTTTGCAGATGGCAGTATGCTGCCTGTGCGCCAGAATGTTGTCCTCAGCGCTTACCGTCTCCTCACGGCTGTGCCTGAGCGGTATGACCAGAGCTTCGGCGATTGTGATGAACAGGATATTCCTGCTGATAATGGCAAGCTGCAGGTGAAAATCGATATCCATGAACACGAACTTTTCCACATCGTCGAGTACTGTCTCCATTTCCTCTATGATCGCCCGCAGTCTCCTCAGATCCTCTTCATTTGCGCGCCTCGCCGCGAGGCGAGCAACCTCTGTCTCGATCGCATACCGCACCTCCATGAGATCGCTCATTGAGGCCTCCTTGTTCTCCCTGCGAAGGTACAACATAAAGGCGTTTGCAATGTCGTGGCTGTCGGACGGATTTACCTTTATGCCCTTGCCGTGAATCACGGACAGGATTCCCCGTGTCTCAAGTGATTTTATTGCCTCCCGCACCACCGTGCGGCTGACGCCAAGCTCTTCACACAGTACCCGCTCAGGGGGCAACATATCGTTGTCCTTGTACTTCCCGTCCACGATAAAGTCGAGAATCAGATCATACACCTGCGTCTTGAGTTTCGGCGGTTTGATGTTGGGCAGGTTCCTCCTCAGGGGCTTATCCTCGCCTATGTTCTTTCCCACGCGTCTTTTTTGCTCACTCATTTTCCGGCCACCTTGTAGAGCACCTCACCGGCGTCATGAATAACTTTGATCCCTTCATCCTCCCTCCTCTCCATTTCATTTACATTTATTTCCCCAGGCTCTTTCCAGCCGATGTTCAGCCTCTCGCAGAGTTCACCCGGTATTCCGGTTGCAAGAACGGTGCGAACCCTGGGTTTCTCCACGCCCCTCTCATACGTGCCCGCACCCTTGACCAGGGTGGAGTAGGCAAGCACCGCCCGCGGGAATTGTGTGTACAACTGCATGCGGGCACGAAAGTAATCTATAACATGAAATCCCACCTGATGAATGACTTTGTCGTGGGTTATGGACAGCCTGCCGATATGCGGCGCGTACACGATGAGCGTTCCCCCGTCCTCCACGATTGGTTCAATCTTGTAGAAAGCTTTCGCTCCAGTCCAGAAGTCGTCGTACATTTCAGACGGAATGGAGAGCACGGTATGAAAAGGTTTTTCCACATACCGAACATTGAGCCTGGCAGATAGACGCACTGCCTCCCTCCAGGCCGCGGCGTCGTCACCGACGAACAGCCCCTTCAGCCCTTCTTCATCCACAACCATGTTGAAGTACACGGTGGGCATTCTTACCAGCTCTGCAGCCCGGTCGATCAGGCGACGCTGTGGAGTATCCGCAACCCCGATCGTTTTGATATTGGTCCGCAGCGCGCCGAGCCAGTGCGTGAGGTCGGTAAAGTTCCAGCCGCATATACCCGGGAAAAAATATTTGTTTGATCCGGAAAAGCCGGCAATTTCATGAGGAAACACCGGGCCAAGGACAATAAGCACATCGTACTCGAAGATGAGCTTGTTGACCGTGATCTCGACCTCTTCATCCAGGAGCCCCTCTGAGAGGTTTGACACCTCTGATCTGCCGATCGTGCCGATTGACGTGAATGTGTCCGGTTCGTCCCAGCGGTGGTTCATGATTTTGACATTTCGGTACTCACCCTCTTTTTGCTTTTTGTCGATACCGACCCGCTTGAGCTTCTGCTCCTCACTCATGCGGGGATGAGTTCCCAGGGCGATGAGATAGTCGACGCACGCAATTCTTCGGCTGTACTGCTGATGAAAGAGCCTGAAGAACCGGTCTATAGGCGCGCTTCTGGTGCCGTCCGGTATGAGCACCAGGATTCGTTTTTTCTCGAGCCCGAACCGGTCAAACGCGGAAAGCATCTCTTCGCATATACGCTCGTCTGTGACAACCTCTTTTACTCCCGGCTCCCGTCTTTTCTTCTGTCTATAGTCCGTATCCATATGCATCCTCTGTTTGAAATATTCGCCGGCTCACACCCCTGAATACGCGGAAAAGCCCCCGTCAACCGCTATAACTGCTCCCGTGACGAATCCTGCGTGTTCCGACACTGCCCACAGTGCCGCCCCCACGACTTCCTCGGGCTTACCCAGGCGGGCCATGGGCACAAAGCCGACGATCTTTTCGCCACGCTCAGTGAACCTCCCGGTCTCACCGTCCTGGAGCAGGAACCTGTTCTGCTCCGTAAGTATGAACCCCGGTGCCACTGCGACCACCCGTATCGCGGGTGAGTATTTTTGGGCCATATGCACGGCAAGCCACTGAGTAAAGGAGTTTGTTGCGGCCTTGCCGTTGGAATATCCGATTGACCGTGTGAGGGGACGAAACCCGGCGACACTGGAAATGTTCAGTATGACTCCGGCCTTTTTTTTCGCGAAGAGTCTTCCGATGACCTGTGAGGGAATAACCGCGCTCAAGTAGTTGAGGGAGACCACTCCGGAGAGTGCCTCCGTGCCGATATCGAAGAAATCAAGGTCAGGCGAGGTGGTGGCCTCCCTGCGGCTCCCGCCCGCACCGTTGATGAGGATGTCGACCGTACCGAAATGCCCGATTGTCCGCTCAGCGGCCTGTTCAACGCTTTTTCTGTCCAGCACGTCACACTCAACGGCTAGCGCCTCCTCCGGTCCCGCTGAGAACGACTCCACTTTTCTCCGTGCAGCATGGAGGTCGAGGTCCCACACCGCCACACGCGCTCCCTCGCCTGAAAGCCCCTTCGCGATCTCGCCGCAGATGGCACCACCACCGCCTGTTACGACTGCGGTTTTCCCTTTCAGACCCAGATCCATATCATCCTCCTATTTCATGATTTCCGTGATACCCTGCCTGACCTTTTCCTCATCGATCAGAACCTCTGACTCCATCGTTCGCGACACAGGGAGCGGAACATCGATCGATTCGATGTGCTCCACAGGGCCTTTCAGCAGGGGGAAAAACCTGCTCTGGATCTCGTCAGCGATTCTGGCTCCGATTCCCAGGCTCCTGGGAGACTCCTCCACTACCACGGCACGTCCCGTTTTGCGTAATGACTCGCCGATCGTTTCGTAATCGATGCTGTGATAGTCGAGGGTCCGGAGATCGATCACCTCGACACTTATTCCCTGTTCCTCGAGCGCGTCAGCGATGGATGCGAGCATGTGCACACCCCGCAGGTAGGTAATGACCGTGAGGTCCATTCCCTTTTTTGTGAAAAGTGCCTTTCCAAACCTGATGCAGTAATCCATATCCTCGGGCGGCACTTCTCCCTTCACGCGGTACAGGGCGTGATGCTCCATAACAAGAACGGGATCGGGACAGACCATGGCCGTATTGAAGAGCCCGACATAGTCGAAGGGGGTGGAAGGGGCAATGATTCGCCACCCCCTGAACAGGGCGTAGAGACCGACCAAGTCAGATGAGTGCTGCGCTCCGTATCCCAGACCTGCAGCGATTCTGGTCCGCACAACCAGTGGTACAACCACATTGCCTCCATACAGATATTTCAGCTTGGCAATCTGGTTGAACAGCTGATCCGCCGCAACCAGGGCGAAGTCCGGAAACATGATCTCGACGATCGGTTTTATTCCGCAAAGCGATGCACCGAAGGCCATGCCCGTAAATCCCGCCTCGGATATGGGAGTGTTGAACACCCGCTGGGGAACACGCTGAAGAGGAAACCGGGTTGCGTTGTATGCACCACCCCCAAGGTTTGCCACTTCCTCTCCCAGCACGATGACGGAATCGTCCGCCTCCATGCGTCGTGCGGCGACCTCAGACATCACATTCACGAATGTTCGCCTGTCCAGTCGGCTGAAATCCTCCCGCTCTGCATATCGAAGCCCTTCCATCTCCTGTTCGTAGATACCTCCGCCTCCAGGCACTCCGATGTACAGGGTATTCCGATCAGGCCACATCCGATCCGGGATGAAGCGGGTTCCGCTTCGTTTTTCTGTAACCGCCTCCACCGCCCGATGCACGGATTCCTCCGTTTTCTCCCTGATCAGTGAATCCTCCCCCGCGTTCAACATTCCAATTGATTTCAACTGCTCAGGATACTGTACTGCTGGGTCCCTCTTCGACCACGCGTTCTCCTCCGCCGGGTCGCGATACTTGAAAGAACTTCCGCTTCTGTCGCCTGCATGATGGAGAAACCGATAGGTCTTCGCCTCAACGTATACCGGCCCCTTTCCATTCTGCTGGCCTTCACGAATCCTGCGAATCAGCAAATAGACTGCCGCAGGGTCCATGCCGTCGACCATGATCCCGTCCATACCGAAACCCAGCGCCCGCTGTGCCAGGTTCGGGGTTGATGAGGATTCACGGGTGCTCGTACCGACTGCGTAGAGGTTGTTCTCGATAAAATAGGTGACCGGCAGGTTGAACAGTTTTGCCATGTTGGAGGATTCAAGGAGTATCCCCTGATTGACCGCGCCATCCCCTAAAAAGACAAGGGCTCCGAACCGGGTGTTTCGAATCCGCTGAGCCCATCCGGCACCGGTTGTCAGGGCAACTCCTCCCCCCACAATCGCATTCGTTCCGATGACCCCTGCTTCCATGTGGCGCAGGTGCATCGAGCCTCCTCTGCCGCCGCACCAGCCGCTTCTCAGTCCCATAATCTCGGCAAGTGTCCGTTCGACGCACCGCTGCATGTCATCAGTGAAACGGTCACTGGCCGGATTGTAGCCTTTGGGACAGTAAAAAGAAAATACTTTGCCTAAAAAGTGATGATGGGCACGGTGAGTGGCCCCCACGATGTCGCCGTTCTGTAGCGCGGTACCGCATCCCGCGGCAACCGCCTCCTGCCCGATGCTTGTGTGCACGGGGCCGTGCACAAGGTCCTCTTTCTTCAGCTCCAGAAGAGTCCTTTCAAACCGCCGTATTAGGTAAACAAGTTCCAGCATCCGAAGATGTGCGGTTTTGTTCACTCCCGCACGTTCTTCGTCTGTTATCCTGTATTCCTTCAATCCGCATTCTATTTCAATTGTTTCGTACGGCATGTAAGTCCCCTTTGATCCCGGCTTCGTTCAGTCCATGAGCAAGCCGCCGTTCACGTCGATGATTTCTCCAGTTAAATACTGTGCCCTGTCGGAGGCCAGAAACAGTGCTACCTGGGCAACGTCGTTCGGCGTCCCATATTTCTTCAGCGGTATTTTTTCGGTAAACGCCCGGTTCAACTCCTCACCCCACGCCTCGGTCATGCGTGTGGCAACAGGGCCGGGGGCTATGGCATTGGCATTGATCCCGTAGGAAGCGTTCTGGAGGGCAAGAGACTTGGTAAAACACATCACCCCTGCTTTCGCTGCGGAGTAGTGGGCGCCTGCCACCACGCCGCCCAGCTTCCCCGCAGCGGACCCCATGCTGATGATCCTGCCGTATCGCTTCTCCCGCATGATCCGGACGGCCTGCTTGGAGCATAAAAACACCGATTTCAGGTTTACCGTCACGTACCGGTCCCACTCTTCGGAATCGATGTCCTCGATTGGCACGTTCCTGCATATACCGGCGTTGTTTACCAGAATGTCCAGGGTGCCGTACCGCGCGATCACGGCCTCGAACAATGCCCGCACGTCCTCCTCATCTGCGACATTCACCTTCATTGCAAACCCGTTGCCGCCCCTCGCCATTATCTCATCGAGTGTCTGCCTGACACCATCCTCATCCAGGTCACACAACGCGACTGATGCGCCCTCCGCTGCAAAGGTTTTGGCAATCTCTTCCCCTATGCCGTGCGCGGCACCGGTTATCAATGCCACCCTCCCCTCAAGCTCCATAGCGATCACCCCGCATCCTGTCAGTATACGTATGTTATCTTACCAATTTTTATTTCTTCTATCAAGCACCAAATAGTGTAATAAAGCTCAACCCGAATGAAACTTCAGCAAACAAAACCTTTACTGTCAGCGGCAATCACCCTTTTTTCTTTTCACGTATGGGGATGATACTCTGCTCTCCGCCGGTAGTGAATCCACCGTCAACCATCCAGAGCGCACCATTCACGTACGATGCGGCATCCGATGCCAAAAAGACCGCGGCTACGCAGAGCTCAGCGGGTTCCGCAATATGCCCGTTCGGTATCCTCTGCTTCATCAGGGACATCCACTCTTCATTCTCCCACAGTACCCTTGTCTGCTCGGTCCTAAACCACCCCGGCCCCAGCACATTGACGTTTATCCCCTGTGGCCCCCACTCGACTGCGAGGCTCTTTGTCAGCTGTACGATTGCTCCCCTGCTCGCACAGTAAGGGCTGATGTTGGGAAACCCCATGATGCTCGTTGCAGAACCGATGTTGATCACCCGTCCCCACCCCTGTTTCATCATGTGCGGCACAAGGGCCTGCGAACAGAAAAATACGCTTTTGAGATTGGTGTCCAACACCGTGTCCCAGTCATCCCATGTCATCTCCAGTGCAGGCTTCCGTATATTGGTCCCCGCGTTGTTTACCAGGATGTCGACCCGCCCGAAATGTTCGATTACCTTCCCTGCCATGGCTGCGATGCTTTCTTTTTTTCGTACGTCGAGCTCGACTCCGATCACCTCGCACCCCATTTCCCCGATCTCCTGAACGACCTCCGGCAGTGATTCACGCTTCCTGCTGGTCACACACACGGCAGCTCCGGCATCCGCCAGAGCCGTTGCGATGGCCCTGCCCAACCCCCTGCTGCTTCCGGTGACCACCGCGACCCTTCCGCTCAGATCGATCTGACAGCTCATGTCACCCTCCTCTCCCAGGAACTATGGTCGTCTTGATGTATCCCTCCTCGGGATCAAGCGCGTGACGGAATGCCGCCACCCCATTGTCAAGGGAAAACGTCTTTATCCACGGACCTCCCACCGCAAATTTTTCTGCCAGGGCCCCGATCGCCTGCAGGAACTCTTCTCTCCTCCCGGCATAGGTCCCGAATATCTTCTTCTCGGGGACAGTGACGCTGTAGCTTTTGAGGCTGATTTCGTCGTGGAAAAGCCCGATCCAGAAACAACTCCCCCCAGGCCGAAGCATGTGTACAGACTGGGTTTTTGTTTCCCTGGTGCCTACCGCGTCCACGCACACATCGACACCGTCGGCTCCGGAAAACTCCACGCATGCCGATACCACGTCCCTGACAGCCGGGTTGATCACCTCTTCTGCGCCCAGGCTCCGTGCAACCTTCAGCCTGGCCTCGTCGAGGTCTGAAACGATAACTCTGGCATCCCGGAGATATACGGCAGCCTGCAGAGCCATGAGCCCGATGGTGCCCGCCCCGATGATCGCCACCGAGATACCCTTTTTTGAAGTCGTCATGTTCATCATGTGAATACCGTTTGTTAAAGGCTCTGTGAGTGCACCTGTCACCGGGTCGAGCGTGTCCGGGCAGGGGAACACGTGGTCTGCCGGCATCGCCACGAGTTCCGCCATGGCACCGGGACGATTCATTCCCGGGACCTGCCGGTTGGCACACAGGTGCCTGTCCCCACGGAGGCATGCATGGCAGTGCCCGCAGGATATCACCGAACTCCCCACCACCCGCTGTCCCCGCTGAAGATCGGTTATTCCCTCACCCACGGCATCGATTACGCCGCAAAACTCGTGCCCAAGAATGAGCGGAGGAGTTCGCCTGGCATTTTTGAACGAAAAGGCCTCGAGCTCAGAGCCGCAGATGCCGCACGCATGCACCCGGATGATCACCTCATTTGGGATAAGCTTCGGATCGGGCACATCCGTGACCTCGACAACCCCCCAGTCAACATACACCAGAGCCTTCATTATTTCTCTCCGATTCCACGATCCGCAACAGCATCCCCAGGAGGGAGCAGATGTTGATGATCTTGCCCTCTTTCTGTTTTATCATTCCCCGCACCACGCAGCGGGACACCAGAAAAGCTCCGTTGAGGTCTGTGTCTATTACCTCGCGCCATATGCTCTCAGAAAGGTCGCTCAGCGGCCCCCGCTTGTTGACTCCGGCGTTATTCACCAGAATATCGATGGTGCCGACCTCGTGCTCGATCCTGGTCATCTGCGCCTCGATCTGTTCTGCATCAGTAATGTCAAACCTGAGGTCATGCCGTGTATGCCGAAAGGAAGCTCTCCCAGAGCAGGGGAAGATCGTTCCCCTCCATCCGGATTCCCCGCTCCCCCTTTCGTGAGACCCTCTCCACTGCTGAAGCCTTTTTCGCAGAGGACTCCTCGTAAAACTCGATTTCAATGCGAAAGGGCGGATCCGCTCTGTATGGCTTGAAGTGCTTCAGCCTGCCCAGAGCCAAGACGGCCTTCTCCCTGATGAGCGTACTCGTAGCCACGGGGGGAAGACAGAGGGCCCCGCTCTCACCTGCAGCATATTTTACCACAGCCCCTTCGAAGTCACCGAGCAGAGCTTCGGTTTCCTTCATGGCCATGTCGTCACCGCTCACCATAACCATCGGAACCCCAACGCTTCCTGCAAGAGCGGCCTCAAGCCCGATCTCCCCCATCAGCACGCCATTCAGCCGAAGCTCCTTCATGTCCAGCGTGTAGGTGTGAGGGAGCAGCCCGCCCGCCGTTTCCGCCATGGAGTGGTATCCGATCATGAGAAGAGCATCGAAGCTCTCATCTATACCCGCAGGCGGTTTCACCTTTGGGGGCTTTCCCAGTATGACCACCGCAGGAGCGTGCAGTTGCTCCGGTATGACGTTCAAGCCGTGCACATGCATGTCGTACACCACGATCTCCCCGGCGCCTGCGGCAGCCGCACCGTCTATGGCTGCGTTCAGGTCGGACATGAGAAGCGCTCTCATCTCCGCAAACCCCGGGGAATCGGGCATGACCTGAAGGGGGTGGTTTACAATCCCCGTTATTCCCTCACCATCGACCAGTGTGTATATCTTCATTGAAACGCTCCTTTACGCGTAGTGTTTTTCGCTCAGTGCACGTGAGCGTGCGCCGCTTTCCTGCATCACTCCAATGGCAGCAGGCCCGGGTCACTGCACTCGTACGCAGATGTCATCCTCAGGGAACAAGCACAATCTTGCATCCCTCTCCCGCGAGGCCAAGCGTGAAGGCCTGTTCGTAGTCCTCCAGAGGAAAGGTGTGAGTGACCAGTGGTGCTGGATCGAGCGTGCCGGAGGCGATGAGATTTTCCGTCTTGTTCCAGGTGTCCCATATCTCCCTTCCGAAAAACCCGGCGATATGTGCCTCCTTGAGCACGATCTGTGGAGAGATGTCGATCTCGACAGGGTGTGCTGGATGTCCCACGAAAAAGAATTTTCCGCCCACCCGCAGGTAATTAAATGCTTCCGAGAGTGCTTCCCCGCTCCCCGAAGCCTCGATGATCACACCGGCCCCGTTTCCGTCAGTCAGCTCCAGTACCGTGCGCGCAACGTTTCCCCGGTCCGGATTGACCAGGTGTGTGGCTCCCATCTGCTCGGCAATCTTCAGCCTCCCCTCTCTGATGTCCACCGCGATGATTTTCTCCGCACCCATTACGCGTGCAACTCCCACCGCAAACTGTCCGATGGGACCGCATCCGATAACAGTGACGGAATCTCCAGCGACCTCTCCCGCCTCCACCGCCCTGAAGGGAATGCCCATGGGCTCCAGAAGGCATCCCTTTTCCAGAGGAAACCCTCGGGGGAGCTTTCTTGCTGCCACTTGGGGAATGACGCAGTACTCGGCGAAGCACCCGTCCACGGTGTGTCCGAAAAGCTCCATATTCTGACAGGTATGGGAGCGTCCGTGCCTGCACTGCCAGCATTTCCCGCACGCGATGTGCGTCTCCGCTGCGACGAAGTCGCCTTCTCTTATGCCGGTCACCGCTTTTCCCGCTTTTACCACCTCACCGGCACCCTCGTGACCGGGGATGAAGGGGAGTGACCTCACCACATTTTTGCACCACGGCGTCCACATGTAGAGCTTCAAGTCCGACCCGCATATGGCGACAGAACTCAATTTCACCAGTACCTCTTCGTCACCGGGTTCGGGAACCTCTACGTCCTGCAGATCGAATCCCTCTTCCTCTCTGTTCTTTACCAGCGCTTTCATGTATTCACCTCTCAGGAAATCAATATTTTATCCACGAACCCTTGAAATCCATTCGGCGTACTCCTTCATGCCCTCCTCAACGCTGTACTCAGGCTCAAACCCCAGTTCCTCCCTGGCGAGCGCAATATCCAGAGTCTCACCCCGTGGAAAGAAAATACCAGGGCCCATATCCACGGCAGTGGGTCTTGGGCTGTATTTGCGTGCGAGGGCCACCATCTGCTGAAAGGACACCGGCTCTTCCGAAGCAATGTTGTAGGTCTTGTGTTTCGGCTCGACCGCGGTGTAGAGTAGGGATGTTCCTTTTGCCGTATCCTTGACGTAGGTGAATCCGAGCCTCTGCTCAGAGCCCTTTTCAAGCTTCAGGCCAGTGAGGGATTCCAGAGGCCCTAGAAGCATGGTAAACAGGTGAGGAAGCTCTGACGGCAGTTTGCCGGGTCCAAAGAAAAAATAGGGCCGCACACAGCGGAAGTCGATCCTGTAATGATGCTCGTACTGCCTGCCGATCATCTCCGCCCCTGCCTTGCTTGCACCATATAGATCTCCGGGTTGCGGAGGGTTTCGTTCCTCATGGGCCCTTCCGGTGAACACTCCGTATACGGCACCGGAGCTCACATACAGAAACTTCACAACCCCGAACAAACGCGCCATTTCCAGCATGTTTACGGTTCCCATGATATTGATATCGGTACCGGCATGCGGGTTGGACCAGTACTCCGGCGTTGCCATGACCGCGACAGTGTGTATGATGCCGTCGATTTTCCCCTCCTGCTCCCTGAACAGTTCCGTCAGCCGCGGAAGGTCCATGATGCTCGCCCGAACAAACCTGACCATTTTCGCCACCGGCTCGAGATAGTTCAGATCGCGTTTCACAACATCAAGGAGAATGACGTCGTGACCCTGCTCGGCAAGATCGCGGGCAACCCACGATCCCAAAAGACCGTATCCTCCGGTAATCAATACAGCCATATTTTCCCCCTTGCTATAACACATATGGAGAAGAGCCGTGGCCAGTAAACCTTCAGCGCTATATTGCCTCGCCGCTCTCGAATACTACATCAAGGAGCTCATCGACCTCTTCAAGAAACTTTTCACATACGCCGCCCTCCCTTCCGGCTGTTTGATAAACACGTGTGTATATACTGTCAGTATTGTAATGTGCAGTGGTTCAAGACACGCAGTTTCGAATCCTATGCATGCGTATACATTGCTGTGAACAGAACTGAGAGTTCACCAGAGAGTAAAACCCCCATCCACCACGAGGTCGTGCCCGGTGACAAAGCTGGAAGCTTCCGATGCAAGATACACGACGGCGCCCTTCATTTCATCAGGCTCTGCGAGGCGTTTCATTGGGGTAACCTCGATCCACTTGTCATGGAGTTCTTTTAGCTTTATGACCAGCTCGGTCGCCGTATACCCCGGGCTAATGCTGTTTACCCGCACCCGGTACCGTGCCCACTCAGCCGCCATGCTCTTTGTCACCATGATCACTCCTGCCTTCGAGGCATTGTAAGCTACCTGCGGCTGCGGGTGGTTGACGATCTGGGCGGACATAGACGCTGTGTTGATGATGGAGCCTTCGGTTCCGCGAGCGATCATTGCTTTGCCTGCTGCCTGGGCGCAAAAAAACACCCCTGTCAGATTCAGGTCCATTACCGCGCTCCATTGTTCCTGAGTCATCTCTTCGGCGGGTGCGTTGATCACTCTTCCTGCATTGTTCACCGCAATTTCCAAAGATCCCCAGCGGCCGATCACGCTCTCCACCATTTCTGCAACTTGACTTTTTACTGTCACATCACACTGGAAGGCAGCAGTCTCGTACCCCTGCACGGCAAGATCAGCAGCTGCGTGCTCCGCCTCCTCCCGGTCGATGTCCACGATCGCCACCCGTGCACCTGCCTCTGCGAGACCTTCTGCAATGCTTCGTCCGATACCCCGAGCACCCCCTGTCACAAATGCAGTTTTGCCGTTTAAACGAAAACGTTCAAGAATGCCCATCACATCACCTTATTTCGAAATTCCCTTTTTCATCTCCCCTGTGTTCTAAATCCTGCGGAAATGATTCGAATGAGGGTGTGCCGCGAACAGCATCATCCCTTGGGAGAACCGTTTCTTTGTAATGCTGGATAGTCTCCATCGAAGAGGTGTATCGTATCCGGTTTGATCTGGATCCACACCGACTCATCGGGCTGGTACTGCTGGGTGGCCTCCACCACCGCCTTTACCTCCGTGCCCCCTTCGTTTGCAAGCTTTATGGTCAGAATCGATGTGTCGCCTTGAAACTCGATGATCTTGATCGAACCCACCAGAGCCCCCTGATCCACCTTTTTACGGGAAATGGTCACCTGCTGAGGTCTGAACCCAATGGTGATCTTAGAGCTGATGTACTGTTTCTCAAGGGTTCCGGTAAAAGGCAGCACTGCTTTCCCTGCTGAGGTGGCCACGATTGCACGCTTGTCGTTTTCCACCATTCCATCAACGAAGTTCATCGCAGGTTCTCCAACAAAATACGCAACGAACCTGTTCACAGGACTGTTCCATATCTCCTCCACAGTGCCGATCTGCTGCAATTTCGCCTCGTTGAGAATCACCAGCCGGTCGCACAGCGAGATCGCTTCTGCCTGGTCATGGGTCACGTATATCGTAGTGAGTCCCAGGTCGTCGTGAAGACGTCTGATACGTGCCCTCAGCTCGGCACGCACGCGCTGGTCCATGTGCGATATGGGCTCATCCAGGAGAGTGACATTCGGCTTTCTGATGAAAGCACGCGCAAGCGAAACCCTCTGCTGATGCCCGCCGGCAAGCTCTGCGGGATAGGTATCCAAAACAGGGACAAGGTCCATCAGCTCGGCCATGTACCTGACTTTTTTTTCAACCTCGGACCTTTTCATGCCCCGTGCCTTGAGAGGAAATGCGATGTTCTCGTATACCGACAGCCGCTGATACAGAGCGTAGGATTCAAACGCCAGTGCCACGTTTCGCTCTGCCGGTCCAAGTTCGTTGACCACCTTGCCGTCAAAGGAGATGGTACCCTTGCTGATGTCTTCAAGCCCGGCCAGCATACGCAATGTTGAGCTTTTCCCCCCTCCTGAGGGCCCCAGTATAGCAAGAAATTCCCTCTCCTTACAGACGAAGGACACATCCTGTACAGCGACCACATCTCCTCGAGGATAGATCTTCCATATATGGTCCAAATCGATTCTGCTCATCCTTTTAAAGCTCCTACATCTTCGAGATGTCTACCGTATTCTCATAGAAAAAGATGTTATCCTGGTCGAAATCGAGCCAGACCTTATCCTTTATCTGATAATCTCGGAAACCTTCTTCACCTCTTGTGCGCACATAGAGGAGTATATCTCTCAGCTCGAACGTCACCACGCTGCTCTCCGCTTCGTGGACGATCGCGTACACCGGCATCCGAAATGAGTTCTCTGATATCTGCTTTCTGCTGATATGAATATGCTCGCATCTGATGCCCAGTCGGCTTACGGTCCTGCCGTTTTCCTGCCTGGCAACCCTTTTCATGGATTCCACCTTGTCGTCACGTATCCTGATTGTGAAGAGGTCCCCCGCCGTGAACAGGGTCTCCCTGTTTTTCGTTATCATCTCGCCGTCGATGATGTTCATGGGCGGCTCTCCAATCAGCTTTCCCACGAAATCAGTGGCCGGTCTGTTGTACACCTCCTCGGGGGCTCCCATCTGCTCGATCCGCCCTTTGCGCAAAACCACCATCCTGTCCGAAAGCCCCAGTGCCTCACGGTAATCATGGGTGACATAGATAATGGTACTCCGGTACGTGACTGCAAACTCCTTGAGAAGAGTCTGGGTCGAAAATTTCAACCGCGCGTCCAGATGAGCTATGGGTTCATCCAGCAGGTATACCTCTGGTTTTTTCACCAAAGCCCTTGCCAGGGAGACGCGCTGTTTCTGGCCCCCGCTCAGGTGCTGAGGAAGCCGTTCGAGGAGCTCGTCAATACCCAGGAACTCCGCTATTTCCCTGACCCGTCTGCTCTCCTCCTGTGGCGTCAGGTGCATACGCCACCGGGGAGCGCGGAGAGGGAAGGCGATGTTGTCATACACGCTCATATGCGGATAGAGGTTATAGCTCTCAAAGGCCATGGACACGTTTCGCTCCTGCGGAGGAAGATCGTTCACAGGCCTTTCGTTGAAATAGATCGTTCCCGAGCTGATGCTCTCGATGCCCGCTATCATCTTGAGAGTCGTGCTCTTTCCGGCACCGGTCGGACCAACGATGGAGAGAAACTCCCCCTCTCCACACGTGATGTTTAGGTCCTGCACCGCTCTCTTTCGCCCGTAATACTTTGACACATTCTCCAGTCTCACTTCAGCCATTGCTATGCTTCCTCCTCTTCCTCCTCTGGACGCGGACCGTATTTGAAAATCAGCACCGCTACAACGGTTGCAACGACTGTCCCAACCCATTGAGGAATATAGCTCTCAACGAATCTGAGCCAGACAAAGTTGAATCCTATCCAGCACATGATCGACCAGAATAGCCAGTTCCCCATTGTCATTCGCGGTAACATATGCAGTACCCTCAGTGTGTAGTCATTCGAGTACGCCTCGATATATAATCCACCCCGGCTCAGCCTTTGACTGCACCGAACGTCAAGCCTCTGATAATGTACCGCTGCATAAACCAGGCAGCCAGCAGCGTGGGGAGCACGGTAATCGAAGCCCCTGCCGCCATAGGACCGTACTGCACCTCAATAGACCCCCAGAACGAGGATATCAGCACGGTGACCGTTCTCGCCACGCGCCTGGTAAACAGAAAGGCGAAGAAAAACTCGTTCCACGACCAGATCAGGCAGAACACCGTCGTTACCGCAATTCCCGGCAGAATCAGCGGAAACACTACCCGGCGGAAGACCTGCATCCTCCCGTACCCGTCTATCATCGCAGCCTGTTCCAGTTCCTGGGGTACCTCCCGGAAGAAACCGTAGAGCAGAAATGTGGCAAAGGAGGTATTGAAATACACGTACAAAAGTATCAACCCGAGATGTGTGTCGATCAGGCCCATTTTCCTGAACATGAAGAAGAACGGAATGGCAGCCACCACACCGGGGAACATCCGTGTGGAAATGGTCACGAACAGCAGGTGCCCGCCCCCGGTGTTCCAGCGGGCGAAGCTGTACGCAGCAAACACCGAAACAATCATGACCACCGCGGTACTCACCACGCTCATAATTGCCGTGTTTGCCAGGTTCAGCCAGAACGGGTATGAGGTGAAAAGGCGGGAAAAATTGTCCAGTGTCGGCGCGAACAGCACCAGGTTCTTCAGGTCTGTGGTGAAGATGTCCTCAGGAGCCTTGAAGGCGGTCAGGTAGATCCACAGAAGTGGGCCCATGACGAAAATAAGCACGATTATCGTGACAACCCAGAAGACGGCTTTTTTAATCATTGTAACCCTTCCATATTCGCAACGTTATTGTGTATAAAAGGCATAAACCCTTGCCGGCAGCTTCTCACTTGATTACACCAAGCGCCTTCATGAGTTGCCTGAACATCAACGCACAGATGAGAATCGTCAAAAAAAGTGAAAAAATGGCAAATGCTGAACCGTATCCTATGTCGAAGTACACGAATGCGGTTCTGTACACCGTCCAGTCCAGGAGCTCGGTACCCACACCTCCACGGGTGGTTCCGTACAGGGGATCGAACAACCGGATGAGCCACATGGCCCGCAGCACGACAATAATCATTATGAGCGGGCTCAGCATGGGCAGGGTCAGCCTTCGAAAGGTGTAGACCGGGGAGGCCCCGTCCACACGTGACGCCTCGAACACGTCTCTTGGAAGGCTTCGCAAGCCCGCCAGCAGAACAAACGTGGAAAATGGGAACCACTGCCAGATGGTGATCATACAGATAGTGTACAGCGCCAGTTTCGGGGACCACCAGTACACCTTTCCCAATCCGATCGCGCCCAATATCTGATTGACTGCCCCGAAATCATACTCCAGCATAAAATTCCAAAGAAGCGACAGAACTAGAGGAGCAACCAGCAGTGGAAGAAGGCACAGACCGCGTACCACATTCTGTCCTTTGAAGTCCCGGTGCCACAGCAGGGCAAGAACAAGGCCGATGACCAGTTCCACCACCACACAGATGACTAGAACGTAAAACGTCCGTCCCATTGCAAGCAGAAACCCTTTGTCGTACAGCATGGTCCTATAGTTGTCCAGACCAATGAAAATCGCCTTTCCCTGCATGCCCCACTCATGAAAGGAGTAATAGATGCAGTAGAACATGGGATAGAACATGAAGACCCCAAGCAGAAGCAGCAGCGGGATGAGGAGTGTCCATTTGAAGTAACGTTCGCTTGTCAGTACCTCCCATATGGAGGGTTCTCGTTTTGTTTTGGAGGACTGTGCTCCCGCCCCGAATTGATTCGTCATTTCCTGTGCCATTTTTTCCGTATCCTCTCCTCATGTACACATGGTTGATCAACGAATGGCCCGGGAGCACTCCTCCGGCCTCGTCTGTTCCTGATCCTGAAGATCGAGGGCACCCCGTCTCAGCAAGGCGCCCGTTCTTTTCATGTAAATTATGCTACTCTTCTCTGATCGGCACCCTCTTGTCGAACTTGGAGGTCAGCTCGAGCGTCTTTGAAACGGCCTCTGACACCGCCTGGCCCACTGTTGTCTCACCTCCCATGGGCTTGTGGAAGACGTTCATCTGCATCTCATACACCTTGCCTCCCGCCGTGGTGTTGAAGTACCAATAATCAGGAACGTGGTTTGCCTGCTTCGGCCATATATCAACCAGGTAGTCACAGAGAATACCAAAGGGATACTCGTTTTCAGCAGTATACCACATAGGATCATTGAGCACATCCATCCTGGTGCTGAGCTGGCCGCCTTTCTCCATGACGGCCTTTTGCGCTTCGAAGGAAGCAAGATAACGAACCAGCCAGTATGCCCCCTCGGGGTTCTTGCTGGCTTTGGCAACACCCACAGACCATGCACCGGTGTAGGGCTGCTCTCCCACTGTTGGGTATATTCCGAGCTTTCCGCCTTCGACATTTTCGTCGATAATACCGGCTGTCCAGGCAAAGCAGTTGGAAAACTGGTGCGGCTGTATCATCGCACGCCCCTCGCCCTGCTGGGCAACTACGAAGTCAAAGTTTGCGGTAAGGCAACCTGGGGAACCCCACTTGAGCTCATTCTTGTACTCGTTGAAGGTTTCCCTGAGCTTCATTTTGTTTTCCTTTGTAATGACGAACTCCTTGATGTTACCGCTCGCGTCACGCACCACGGTCGCGTAATCCGAGCCCTTGCCCCACAGGCGGCAGCTTATCTCATCGTTGATCTGATATGCGCCCGCCATCATTGCCAGACCGAAGATATCGTGGCTCAACGTCTCTCCCTTGAGCTTTTGCCCCTTCTTTCTGGTGAAGAACTCACCCTGGTCGTAAAGCTCCTTGTCGGATGTGGCAGGCTTGAGCTCGTATCCGTACTTTGCCATGAAATTCCTCTTCTCAGTGGGATCGTCGAACACATCCTGGCGGATAAACATACCCATATGATAGGTGTAGAAAGGCAGCACCATCTGGTTCTCATCCGCCTGGCCGCAGATCAGGATGGACGGGGAGTGATGAGCGATGTCTGATTTGAGTCCTTCCACACCCCACGGGTCGTACTTCTCTGCGAGCTCCTCGAGCGTGTAGAGGTAGTTGGCCCACTCAACCGTCCAGGCCGTTTCCACGTACACCACGTCGTAGTATCCTGTTCCAGCCATAAGCTCGACGTTTTCCTTGGAATACACGACCGGAGAGGCTACCCGCTCAACGTTCACCTTGATGCCGGTCTCATCGGTAAACTTGTCGATATAGGGCATGATCTTGTCCCACACCTGGCCCGTTTCAACAATCGTATTAAGCGTCTCCTTGTTTTTTATCTCCGGTATGTCCTTGAGCCCGAACAGTGTCGGAAGGGGAGCCTCGGTTTTTGGGGCCGGGGCCGCCTCTTCAGCTGCTTCTTCCTCCGTCTTTGTTGCAAATACAAAAGGCGTGAAGCACACAAGCACAATCAGCACGAGTGTACAATACAATACTTTTCTTGCTTTCATGATTGTTTCCTCCTTTTCTTCATTTCATTCAAATCGGGAGCCCTCTCAGAGGACATCCCCTCAATTCTCCGCACAATATTACGGATTCTTTCACTCAGGGACGCTCACCTCCTTTCTGTATTGTTGGTCTAGTGTCATATTATATCATATATCACTTTTGTCAATCGAATTTTTCACAATGGCATGCTTAATACGGCAGTATATCATCGATTATAGAACTCTGCATATTCATGTCAATGCAAAAAAAGTCGTCTAAGAAGACGCCATATTTTTTATAATTCCCTCTTACCGACGGTAATTGGCCTCACAGGTTTTCTATTGACAAACAGATATTAAAAGGTAAGATAACATACGTGTTGTGGAAACGAATACAATCCAATACAAGGGGGAAATATCGATGCCTGTAAAGTTTAGAAAATTGAGAATTGGTTTCGTCAATCTGATCCTGGACTTCCTGGAGGGGCAGGACATCGCTGCCAATCACTCCAAAAATGCGCAGGAACACCTAAAAAAGGAGCTGGATGTCGATGTCATCGAGTATCCAGAGCCTGTGGGAAAGCGAGATCAGGCCATTCAGGTGTGGAAGTCTTTCAAATCCAAGGATGTGGATGCAGTGGTCCTGTTCAACGGCACGTTCAACACTGGAGAGCTGACTGCGGAGATTATCCGGAACCTCAATGTTCCCTACGCGCTCTGGGGGATCGGCGAGCTTGCTCTTGAACGCAAGGCTTTCACCGGCTCCATGGTAGCTGTGATGGCTTCAGGCACACTGTTTAAAAACCTCGACCGGAAATTTTCTTTCATTTACGGACCAATCGAGCAGGAGAATGCACGAGCCAGGCTTGGGATATTCGTCCGCTCTGTTCGGGCAATCTCCTATCTCCGCGAGGCAACAATCGCGGTCATCGGCATGCGGCCAGACGGATTCGAGATCAGCGATTACGACGAGCTTGCCGTTAAAAAGCTGTTTGGGACTGAGATCACCAAGCTCTCCCTGTACACCTTCAGCAAGCTGATCAAGGAGGTGACCGAGGAGGAGATCGACCGGGACATGGAGGAGCAGAAGCGGATCTTCAATATCAAAGAAAGCGACCTCACAGAGGCGCGGGGCCTGTCCAAAGTGTATGTCGCACTCAAAAAGTACGTTGATGAGAACAACATCCAGTCATACGCACCGGACTGCTGGCCCGAGCTCAGGGACATCGATCAAACTCCAATCTGCCCGACCAACGGCCGCATGAATGCGGAGGGGGTCATGGCCTCATGCGAGTGTGACGTGGACGGCTCTCTGACGCTCATGCTGGAGCACGCGATCACCGGTTCAACTCCCTGGTGGGCGGATTTCGTGAACCTCATACCCGAAAACGACACGATCCTGTGGTGGCACTGCGGAAATGCACCGTACAACCTCTCCACCAAGAAACCGGTCATCGAGAAAGTGTTCGGCGGCCTGTCCCAGACCGCGGCCCTAAAGGACGGAACCGCCACGGTGTGCAGGCTCAACTCGATCAGGGGTGAGTTCATGCTTCACGCCGGTGTGGGTGAGGTGGTGGAAACCGAGCCGCTGCTCAAGGGCAGCAACCTCTCCATCCACATGAAAGGCGGCAATATGGCGTTTGTGGAGTCATTGCTCGAGCACGGTGTGCCGCATCACAACGGTCTGGTGTATGGAAACATACTGCCCGAGCTCAAGCAGTTCGCTCATCTCATGGACATCCCGATTATCGTTCAGGAGTAATCTTTCCATAAAATGGAGGCAACCATGCAAGAGTTCAAGTTATTCATCAATAACAGGTGGGAAAGTTCTTCGGAAAAGAAGACCTTTCAATCGCTGGACCCGTCGAAAAACGAACCGATCGCCGAGCTGCACATGGCAGGGGAAAAAGACGTGGACAGGGCGGTGCAGGCTGCGAAAAAAACTTTTGAAAGCGGTGTGTGGTCTGACCGCGACCCGGACGATCGAGCCGACCTCATGCTGAAGGCCGCAGATATCATGCGAAAGCGGCTCAAGGAGCTTGCCAAGTGGGAGGCAATGGACACCGGCAAACCCATACACGAGACGGAAAATGTCGACATAGACTACTCAATCAGGGCCATGGAATACTTTGCAAACCAGTGCAGGGAAATCCCGGGCATGGTCATACCGCTTCCGGGAGACGTTGCCTTTGACTGGGTGTCCTACGAACCCTACGGAGTCGTGGCAGGCGTGACGCCCTGGAACTTCCCCCTGCACCTGGCCACACGGTGTATCTGCCCGGCCATCGCCACTGGAAACACCGTGGTTGCGAAACCCTCATCACTCGCACCCATCACCCCCACTATTCTTGGCGAGATATTTCTGGAGGCCGGTTTTCCAGAGGGTGTGGTGAACATCATCAACGGACCGGGAAGCTCCACCGGCGAATACCTCACGTCACATCCTGACGTTCGTATGATCTCGTTCACCGGATCCCTTGCTGTGGGGCGGCGCCTGCTTGAGATTTCGTCCAAGTCGCCCATCATCAAGAAGGTCATCCTCGAGCTTGGCGGGAAAGGTCCCTTCATTGCAGAGCCAGACTGCGACATCGACGGTTCGGTCAACTCCCTGATCGTTGGATTCTGCCTGATGCAGGGAGAGGTATGCTGCGCCTCGACCAGGCTCTTTCTGCACGAGGATATCTACGACGAGTACATGAAAAAGCTCGTCAGAAGGGTCAACAGTCTGAAGCTCGGCGACACAATGAACCTTTCCACTCAGGTGGGCTCCCTCATCAACAGGGACCAGCAGGAGAAGGTGGACGGCTACGTGAAAGACGCTCTCAAGAGCGGGGCAAAATGCGCATGTGGAGGCGAGAAGTACACAAAACCGCCCTTCGACAGGGGCAACTACTACCGTCCAACGATTTTGGAGAACGTCTCCAACAACATGAAATGCGCCAGGGAAGAAATCTTTGGGCCTGTCCTTGTGGTCATCAAGTACAAGGAACTTGACGAGGCAATTGCCATGGCAAACGACAACCAGTATGCACTCGGCGCAACCCTGTGGAGTGAGAACCCCAAGACCCTGTTCTACGGAGCCAAAAAACTTGACGCGGGAATCGTCTGGCTGAACACCAATGTAATGTCCAAGATCGAGGCGCCGTACGGCGGCAACAAGAACAGCGGCCTGGGCAGGGAGGACGGCACTATCGGTATCAAGGAGTACCTGAAGGTCAAGAACAACGTCCTGTTCACAGGAAAGGAGTATGACAATTTCTACGGGTTCAAAGACTGACCAGAGATTTAAATATATGCGAGCATAGGCATCCGCATATGGTGTGATGCCGTAAACACAGTCCTGCCGCATGAATAACGTGTATAGTGAAAGGCTGCCCTGTCAGTAAGCGGGGCGGTCTTCTTCTTTAACCCGCTGAATCAGCTCATGTCATCCCCTGTTTCTCATACGATACCTGCAGTAAAAAATTCACAAGAATTATCCCCATGACAGTGAAAAGGTTGGTATTGATGATATATTCCCACTCCTCGAGTGCGGTTTCTTCGATGTTCTTTGAGATATGGTAACCTGCATTGTTGATGAGCGTATCTATTCGTCCGAACGCTTCAGTCGTCTTCAGAATGAGCGGAAGAACCGGTAATGATCGCTGTGTTTTTCATTGTGACGCACTAGCATCCGGCATTCGGTGAGAGATACGGAGATTTATTGAGGGAACGCTCACTGCTGCTTCTGATGAGCCCCCATCCGGTAATCGGCTCTTTTTTTTCTTGTTATAGAAATCAACAGGAATTGCAGGTCCTGTGAACAGCCCCGGCTGTAAATCGTCGATTTTCTTCCATCCGGGAACCGGTGGTATGGAGCATCGATATGCGTACCGATGTGGTTGTAATAATCAAAGTGCTCGGTAAGCCACCCCTCTTTCCCGTGCTCCATTACAACCCGGATTCTGGGTTTCGGAAATGCTGGATTACTGGGGCAGTCATCATAAATTGGCTGAGAAATGTCAAGTATATCTTGTACATTCATGTCGTCCTCATATCCACTCATTCAGCGGTTGCCATAACTCGAAACTCAGATATTAGGTCGCCGATTTGTGTGCTGGTGGCCTTGTAGTCTTTACTGCTGTTGTCCACTTCTCCAACGATTCTATTTTCTGAAAAAACCAGTATTCTGTGTGCAAGCTTTATGATTTCCGGCATGTCAGAAGATATCAGAATAATTGACTTTTTGTTTTCAGCAAGCCGCCAGATCAGCTTTGTAAAATATTCCTTCGCTCCCACATCCACGCCAACCGTCGGCTCATCAATGATTAAAATATCGGTGTTCGCTGCGAGCCATTTTGCAACATTCACCTTCTGCTGATTTCCACCGCTCAGCTTGCCGACCTTTTGATGAATTCCCGTCGCCTTGATGTTGAGGTTGACGATCTGCTCCCATGTGATTTCCCTTTTCCCGATACCAGGCTAAACTTGTTTTTCAGGCGGTCCCACACTGTAATGGTGGTATTCGTTTTTACGCTTTCCAACATAATGAGACCGTCTCTTCTCCTGTCTTCTGTCACATATCCCATTCTGTATCGTGAAAGTGCCTCATAGATTGAACGAACACGCACGTGCTTTCCATTGATGAAGACTTAACCGCTGTCAAACTTTTCTTTTCCAATGAGGATATGGGCGAGCTCCGTCCGGCCTGAACCAACCAGCCCGTAAAAACCGAGGATCTCCCCCTTGAATAAATCAAAATTGATGTTATAAGCCATTTTGTCTCTTGTGAGATCCTTTACTTCGAGCACCTTCTTACGTTCATCGATCGACAGTCCGCCAAATACCGATGTGTCCTCATCCCGTCCGATCATGTGCCAGACGATCTTCTTTCTGTTCAAATTGGTGGTAAAGTCAGTCACCACACATTTGCCATCCCGGAGAACACTCACGCGATCAGCCACCTGAAGTACTTCTTCAAGTACATGGGATACAAAGATAACCAGAACTCCCTCTTTTTTCAGCTTATCCATTACTCGAAACAGATATGCAGCTTCTTCCTTCGAAAGTGAGGCTGTCGACATCGAGACCGATTTCATCGAGATGACGCTTTGCTATTTCGTTCAACTTCTTCCATGAGAGAATACCGCTTCTCCCCCGGGTGGGAAGCTTGTCGAGCATGATGTTTTCGGCTACACTCGCTTCCGGGATTACCTGCAATTCCTGATATACGGTGTGTATTCCTTTTTCCAGTGCTTCACGTGTATTGTGTACAAAGTAGGGCTCGTTACAGTAGTAAATCTCACTCCCTCTGTCAGGGGTATACAGTCCAGATATGATTTTAATAAGAGTGCTCTTGCCGGCACCATTTTCCCCCAACAGGGCATGAATCTCGCCCTCCTGGAACTCGATCGATACATTATCCAGTGCCTGTACACCGGGAAACGACTTACTCACGTGTACAACATTCAGCATAGCCAGTGCTCCGCATTAAATCACCATTAAATTTTCCGCGAACGAATCAGAATACGAAGAGGAGGGAGAACAAAAACATGCCCCAACAGCAGATGCAATTACAGTCTTTATCAGAAAAAAACGGTCCTCCCTCCTTTATGTTTCAATTATTCAGGAGGATTTAGGTGAGCCTCCTCAAATGTTTCGAGCATTTCCACAGCATTTTTTTTTGATGATGTCCTTGTATTCATCAACATTATCCTTGCTTACCATGAAAGACCCGGAGTCAATGAAGTAGTGACCTTCCTTCGGTGTATACCCGAGCTTGAGCAGACGTAAAACTTCGAGTCCACCATATGCCTGCCCGTAAGGGGATTGTGTCATGGTGCTCGTAATGTAGCCATCACGTATGGCTTGAATAACCTTGGCATCGTCGTCTATTCCGACAAACTTGATTCTCTTGTCCCCCATATCTATCAGAGCTTCCGTTGCGACCACTGTCGGGACATATGCAGTAGCAACCATACCATCCACCTCATCGGAGCGTGCCCCGAGAAAGGAATCGATTTTGGTTGTAGCAGCTTCGAATGCATCGATGTCAGCAATTTCACCGATAATCTTTACATTCGGGTACCTGGAAACGACCTCTTCCACCCCTTTCTTTCTCAACACAGTGTTCGGATCCGAAAGCGCACCCAACAGGTTTACGATGTTGCCTTTTCCCCCCATGGCCTGTATCAGATTTTCGGTAGCCTTCATTGCCGATGCTTTCACGTCGGTTGCGATACAGAATGACGCATCCGTTGGCAATTCCGCCGGACCAGCGATCAGGACAACGGGGAATCCCTGATCAACCAGTTCAGTGATCGTTACATTCACCGACACAGGATGCTCGGGCCACATCGCATACCCGTTGTACCCCTGGGGAATCATGCCCTCGATGATGACGTTTGCCTGCTCCTGGTTGAAGTCCTTTGTTGCTCTGTAGGCGCACGTTATTCCCGTAGCTTCTTGGTAATCCTTCATCTCATCCCTCATCGGTTCAAAGTATGGATGAAGCACACCGGTTACGAGGAACTTGAAGTCCTCGGTTGACAAAGCCCCTTGTTTTTCAGATTTTTTCCCGCTTGATGCGAATACCAAACCCACTGCCGATATACAAAAAAGCAGCACAAATACGGCAATAAATAACTTTCTCATTTGCATGTTTCCTCCTTGGTGGTTTTAACGTCTGCTCATAAGCAAGCAAGACGATTAACCCCAGGAAAAATTGTTCCCAGAAGATGTCCACCTGGAGTAACACAAGACCGTTCGAGATGAGGGTCATCAAAATTCCACCGAGCACCGCACCAATGATGGACGTCTTCCCTCCCTGGAGTGTTGTTCCGCCTATTATCGGCACTGCAAAGGACATAAGCAGCCAGTTTTGCCCTATTGTGGGATGTGCTGCACCTAGACGTGCAACGAACAGGACACCTCCAATTCCTGCGAACAATCCGGAAAGCATATGGACGAAAAACGTAATGCGTTTCGTGTTGATTCCAGAGAGAACTGCAGCGTCCTTGTTTCCCCCTGTGGCAAGGATTCTTCTCCCTATTACGGTGTGCCGAAACATGAGATAAAGGAGAAAAGAGATAACCGCCATTACGAAAAAGAGAATGGGAATTGTGTTGAGGACTTTTTCTTTGCCGATAAAAGTAAAAGTTTCAGGAATATTTGAAAAGGGCAGTGAATGAGTAAGCCCGTAATTTAAGCCGGTAAAAACGCTCGTGGTACCGAGCGTCACAATAAATGCGTTTATCCCTGTGAGGATTATGATCAGACCGTTGAACGCCCCGCAGCCGAGTCCTACCACGATTCCCACAAGCGCTACTAACCACACTGGAAATCCTGTTGCTTGAAAGAGATATCCTGTACAAACCGCCGATTGCACCGGCTGAAAGGTTCAAATGTCCGATAACCAGCGCCATCAGCTGGGAAAACCCTACCACAATCCATAGTGAAAACGCTCTGGAGGTTGCAAAAAAGTTAGATGATGTCAGAAAACCGTCAGAAAAAATGATAATAAATGCGACGAAGAGCACCACCGCTAAAAATACGCCCAGACTTCCTTCAAGAAGAAGGTTACTGATCGTAAACCCGCGCTGCTCAGTTGACTTTCCATTCTCCATTTATCCCCCCAAAGGTTCGATAAAAAACATATGATATACCTTATCTTACCTTTAATTTAGTGTCAATCCTTTTTCATGTTCTCATTATCATCCTTGACCTCTTTTCTGCAAGCTTATATAATGCTGGTATTCCGATTTTGCGAGCCACGTTTTCAATTTACCGTAAGGAGCGCATCATATGAGCAGTGACGAGGTTTTACGAATTGCAACCGATGTTGGGGGAACCTTTACCGATTTGGTCTATTTGCATATCTCTCCTGAGAGTGAACAGGAGATGGGAACGGCGAAATCCGATACAACACCTCCTGATTATGAAAAGGGTGTGATGGAGGTGATCGCGCAGTCAGAACTCAACCCCTCTGCCGTTGACTTCTTTGTCCATGGTACCACTGTAATTATTAATGCCCTTACGGAACGGAAAGGGGCGAAAACCGCTCTGATAACGACGGAGGGCTTCCGCGATGTCCTGGAAATCGCCCGGGGGAACCGTCCCGATTTCTTCAATCTTGAATATAAAAAACCGAAACCATTCGTACCCAGGTACCTTCGCCGTGAAATTCCTGGGCGGATGACCTACAAGGGAGAAGAGATGAAACCCCTTGACTTCTCGGGGTTGTCTGCAATCATCGACGATTTCAAGGCTGACGGAGTCGAAGCGATCGCAATCTGCTTGCTCAATTCCTATGCAAATCCAAAACACGAGGAGGCTGCGGTGCAGAAAATACGGGAACTCTGGCCCGAGGTCGCCGTGGTCGCATCCTATCAGATAACCAGGGAATGGCGGGAGTACGAGAGAACGAATACCGCCGTTCTCTCGGCATATGTACAACCGGTTGCTCGGTATTATCTCGACCGGCTGCACCGTTCCCTGACCGAGAAGGGAATGAAGGGGAGCATCTACATCATGCAATCCAACTGCGGGGTCGACACAGTAAAAAAAGCCCGCGAGATTCCGATCACCATGATCGAGTCCGGCCCTGCGAGCGGCGTGTGGGGTGCTGCAGCGCTGGGGCAGATCATCGGCGAGCCGAATGTTATTGCGCTCGACATCGGCGGTACAACTGCGAAATGCGGGCTTATAGTCGGAGGACATATCACAATCAAAACCGATTACATGATTGGACGTACAAAGACATCTGCGGGTTACCCGGTCATGGTGCCTGTTGTAGACCTGGTGGAAATCGGAAACGGCGGTGGGTCGATCGCCTGGGTGGATGAGTTTCAGAAACTGCATGTTGGACCACAGAGCGCAGGAGCACTGCCCGGTCCTGTTTCCTATGGGAAAGGAGGTCGCGACGCCACCACGACCGACGCGAATCTCGAACTGGGCAGAATCAACCCGAACTATTTCTGCGGCGGGACCATAACCGCGGACATGGATGCAGTGGGGAAATCCCTCGACACGCTGGCTGAGAAACTCAACACAAGCAGGAAAGAAGCTGCCCGGGGGATCGTGCGGATTGCAAATAACAACATGGTGAATGCTCTCAAGCTCGTCTCGGTAAACCGCGGCCATGATCCACGGGATTTCACCATGATTGCATTCGGCGGCGGAGGGGGGATGCACGGCTGTGCGCTTGCTGTGGAACTGGGGATAAAGAAGGTCATCGTGCCAAAGCAGTCGGCGGTATTCTCTGCCTGGGGGATGCTGATGTCCGACCTGCGCAAAGACTACATCCAGACCCGTATCATCGAACTGGATGACAAAAACGCATGGAAGCATCTCAACGAAAGCCTGCGGGCTCTCGAGAAGCAGGCTCGCGACGAGTTCGCCCGGGAATCGGTAGACCCATCGAAAGTGAAATTTTTGCGCTACGGCCGATTCCGCTACCAGAATCAGGCACACTCGGTGGAGGTTTTTCTCCCTGATGGGAATATCGAAAAAACCCTCGTACAAAAGATTGCCTCGAACTTTCACGAAGTCTATGAACGGGAGTACACCTACCGACTCGACTCCCCGGTAGAACTCGTTGGGTTCCACGTGGTCGCATCAGCCGATGTTGGAAAACTGACGCTCAAAAAATTACCGACCTCTGGAAAAAAGATCGATGACGCGCTGAAGGAGCTGAGAAACGTCGACTACACCGAGGCAGGGGAGCATGAAGCAGCGATCTACGACGGCGGGCTCCTCGAACCGGGGATGGGTTTTAGTGGACCTGCAATCGTGGAAGACCCGGGCGATACCATCGTGGTCATGCCGGGAATGCAGTGCCACGTGGATGACTACGGCAACATTCATATACAAACAGGAGCATAGGGAGGCAACGCATGAAGGAACAATACGATCCCATAACTACGGAAATTATTCAGAGCTCTCTGCAGGCAGCAGCGGACGAGATGTTCGCGGCCATGCGCAGGACCGCCATGAGTGCTATCATATACGAGGTGCTCGACATGGGGACCGCCATCTGCACCAGAGAGGGAGAGCTTGCCAGTTCCGGTGCGGGCATTCCCGCTTTTGTGGGCATGCTCGACAAGGCGGTAAAACGAATCATCGAAAAGTTCGACAAGCCCGGCGATTTCGAGGAGGGCGACATATTCACTACCAACGATCCTTTCAACGGAGGAGTCACCCACCTGAATGATGTAATCGTCCTGATGCCCATCTTCGCCGAGGGAGAAATCGTTGCATGGAGCGCAAATATTGCCCACTGGAATGACATCGGGGGCATGATTCCGGGCAGTATGTCAACCGATGCAGCCGAGATCTTTCAGGAAGGGCTGCAGCTTCCCGGGATTAAGCTCTTTTCCCGCGGAAAGCCCATAACCCCCGTGTTTGACATTCTCTATGCAAACAGCCGGATGCCAGATTTCCTGAAGGGAGACCTGTGGGCAGGGATTGCTTCCATACGGGCGGGGGAGCGCCGGGTGCTCGAGATAGTGAAAAAGTACGGCAAAGGGGCCTTTCTCCATGCCCTTGAGGAATACATGAACTATGGAGAGCGTGTCACTCTGAACGCGTTGAAAAACCTACCCCATGAAAAGTTCACCCTCTCCGAAGAGCAGGACAACGGCCAGATGTACACGGTCACAATAGAGATAACAGAAAACGAATTCATCGTGGACCTTCGGGACAACCCCGATCAGGACAGGGGCCCCTTCAATATCAGCCGCGACAGCACGGTGACGGGTTCACAGCTCATGCTGAAATCGCTCACCTCGACCGACACGATCTGCAACGGCGGGACCTTCAGGCCACTCAAAGTGTTGACCAGGGAAGGGAGTGTGTTTCACCCACGAAGGCCGGCCGCCATGGGGCTGTACTATGAAGTCGATATCCGTCTGTACGACCTTATCTGGCGCACCCTCGCTGAGAAGATGCCCGAACGGCTGCCCGCAGGAGGGTTCGCTTCGATCTGCGGAACCCTGTTTGGCGGAATACACCCAGATACGGGGCGACAGTACAGCATTATCGAACCGGAGCTGGGCGGCTGGGGTGGATCCTGCCGTGCTGACGGCAATCCTGCTATATTCTCGGGATTTCACGGGGAGACATACAACTGTCCCGCAGAAGTCAACGAGGCGAGAAACGGTCTGTTTGTTGACCGGATGAGTTTTCACGACGAAGAGGGAGGTGAAGGCAAGTTCAGAGGCGGCAAGGGCGTCTGCATCGAGTACCGCATCCGCTCCGATAACGCCTGGTTTACCGCCGCGTACACCAGGTCAAAGTATCCTCCCTGGCCGCTCAAGGGCGGGCGACAGGGGTCACCCAATTATGTGGAAATTATCCGTACCGACGGTACCAGAAAGAAGTATTCCGTTGTCAACGCCCTCACTCTGAACACAAACGATGTAATCCGGGTGATAACCGGCACGGGTGCCGGGTGGGGCAATCCGGAGGAGCGGAACGTAGAGCTGATCAAAGACGACCTGAAAAACGGGTACATTACCGAAGCACAAGCAAAAAAATATTACAAACTCAATCAAAGAACACAGTGAGAAGCGCATATGAAAATTTTATGGATTGACCCGATAGGGACGGACGGATTCGATGCGATTATCGGAAAAATATTGAAGGCCTCGGCTCGGGAGGGAACAAACGTTGATGTCATTTCTCTCCCCAAGAACCGCCCCATGCATCTGGAGTACCACGCATATGAGGGGCTCGTTACTGCAGACATAACCCGGCTCGTGTATCACCTCTCTCCCCAATACGACGGGATCGTCATCGGCTGCTTCTACGACCTCGGCCTGCGGGAGGCGCGGGAAGTGTCAAACAAAGCGGTGGTGACAGCACCCTGCCAGTCCTCTCTGGTGTTCGCATCCCATCTCGGGAACACCTTCTCCGTGCTGGTGGGAAGAAAAAAGTGGATTCCCAAAATGGCCGAAAACATCAGGATGTACGGATATGCCGAAAAAATGGTGTCCATGAGGCCTCTGGAACTGGGGGTGTACGACTTTCAGGCCGATGTGAAGCGTACCTCGGCAATCATGCTGGAGGAGGGAACAAAGGCTGTGGAAGAGGACAATGCAGAGGTTCTGATACTCGGCTGCACCATCGAGTTCGGTTTCCACGAAAAAATGCAGCAGGAGCTCGGGGTTCCGGTTATCGACGCCGTTGCCGCTCCCTTCAAGCTTGCGGAGATGCTTGCCGCGTCGGCTGAGCGTTTTCACTGGTATCCGAGCCGCAAATGGGGAAGTGAACAGCCGCCGGATGAAGAAATCACCTCCTGGGGGATTTTCCAGGATGCTCCTCCCATCGGAAATCTCCTGAAGCACGATGACATTTAAGATACCGGAGTGCACGCGGCCTATCGGCGTGTAAAGAGAGACTGCCATGAACAGCAGGATTCACGCATTTCAGGCGAGGCTTGCAGAAAAGCAGACAGACTGCGCGGTGATCGGGCCGACAACCAACATGAAGTACCTGCTGGGCGGAGCTCCCCATGCTGATGAGCGGCTCTGTCTGCTTTTAGTCACCCCGGATGCGGTACAGATGGTTGCCCCGCAGCTGAATGCTGACATGTTATCCGCACTGAGCGACGCCGAGGTGCTCACCTGGGTGGATGCACAGGGACCTGAGGCTGCCCTTTCCGGCTCGATCCTCGGGAAAGGAAACATTCGTATCCTGGCTGCAGACGGCTCCATGAGGGCCGATTTTCTCCTTTTTGCCCTGGAACACTGCAATCCGATGCAGACCATATCGGTGGACCCCATTATTGCACAACTCCGAATAAAAAAATCTTCCCAGGAGATAAGAGCTCTTGCCGATGCGGCAGCACAGGCTGACAGGGCGATGCAGGCAGCAGTTGATGCGTGCAGGCCGGGCATAACAGAGGCGGAAATCGCCTGGGCCGCAGAGAAAGCCTTTCGGAAGGACGGAGCAGACCGTGTGGAGTTCACCATTGTGGCGGCGGGACAGAATGCAGCATATCCCCATCACCAGAGCGGTGACAAAGTGCTTCAAAAGGGAGAGGGAATCATCATCGATATCGGTGCATCCCTGAATGGATATAAATCGGACATCACACGGATGGTGTTCCTGGGTGATCCGGACAGGGAATTCTTCGATGCCTACGAACTCGTCCGCTCGGCCAATACCAGAGGGCGGGAAACGGTACGGCCTGGGGTACCCGCAGAAGAGGTTGACCGGGCAGCGCGGGCAGTCATTGAGGAAAAGGGTATGGGAAAATATTTCATCCACAGAACGGGTCACGGTCTGGGACTTGATGTTCATGAGGAGCCCTGGATACAGGCAGGAAACACAATTCCTCTTGAAGCAGGAATGGTCTTCAGTGTCGAACCGGGAGTTTATGTTCCCGAGAAACTGGGTGTCCGGGTGGAAGACATCGTCACGGTTACAGAAGATGGGGTACGAACGCTTACCGGATTCGATCACTCTCTCGTCGTCAGGTAGCCGCGTTTGGCACAAACAGATTGAAAAAGGAGGAAAATCATGGTAAAACTCACTGTCATTTACACCCTCCCTGAGGGAACGGACCACCAAGCGTTTTTAAAATGGAGAACAACGGAACACCAGGAAGAAAACATGGGAATGCCCGGGGTCGTAAAGAGCGATTTTTACGCAGTCCGTGAGATCTACACGCACGGTACAGGGGGCACTGCTTCTGTGAAAGAAAAAACATTTGGGGCTTTTTTTCGGGCGCAGGAACCGTCGTCCGAAACACACTCACAGGAGCAGGCGTCAGAAGGCCGCCTTCAGGCTCTCCCTCTCCGGTACCGGTACATCACCGAAGCCTACTGGCCGGATATGCAAAGCTTCAAATCTGCATTTTTCAATTCTGGATACCAAAAAAGGCTCATGGAGTCGTTGAAAAAGATTGTCCACCCCATTTTTCTCGTCTCAGAAGAGGTGCTGAGTGCGATGAAATAAGATTTTATCCTGTTGAATAATTACTATAATATGATATTATATTGCAACGTGTCACACACCTGAATAATCGAAAGGAGGCAATGTATATGAAAAAGGTTCTGCTTATTGTACCTGTGCTTCTGTTGCTGCCTGCTCTTGTGCTCTTTGCAGGGAGCGGCAGAGAAGAAGAGAAAACGGAGCAGGAGAGATCAGAAACAAAAGAGGTGATGAAAGCTGAAGAGGAGGCCAGGGAATTACGGGTAACCTTCGCGTGGCCCACCTACATTGATCCCGCAGTCGGGTCCGACTTCTCGAGCTCCTCTACATTTGTAAACCTCTATGATACGCTCGTGTATCCAACCCCTGACGGCAGTGTGAAACCCAATGTGGCTGAACGCTGGGAAACCAGTGCAGACGGTCTCACCTGGACGTTTTATCTACGAAAAGGGGTAAAATTCCACGACGGTTCGGAGCTCTATGCAGAGGATGTCGCTTTCACCATGGGGAGAATCATTGAAATCGGCGAGGGATATGGGTATATGTTCAAAGGGAAGATGAAGAACACCGATGTGATCGACAACCACACTGTCAGGTTCAACCTCTCAGAACCTTATGGACCGTTTCTCATTACACTGGTGCGGCTCTATATCCTGAACAAGGACCTTGTCATGGCGCATATCAAGGCCGGCGGCCCATACGGGGACAAGGGCGATTACGGTAAAGAGTGGCTTTTAACCCACGATGCCGGCTCCGGACCGTACAAGGTAAAAGATGTGAGGCTGGAAGAGTACGTGCTCATGGAAAAGTTCAATGACTACTGGGGGTATTTCGCGCCCAGCGCTCCGGACACCGTAAAGTTTATCGGAACAACCGAAGCTGTTACTATCAGGACCATGATGTCCCGAAAAGAGCTTGAAATCGGTGATCAGTGGCAGTCGGTCGAGGCGCTCAACTCTCTGGACGCTCTCGAAGGGGTAAGGATTGCAACCATGTCCTATGGAACGGTCTTTTCCTTCATGATGCACACACGAAAACCGCCTACCGATGATGTCCACTACAGACGCGCTCTGGCCTATGCGCTGGATTATCAAACAGTTGTGGACAAGATCTTTCCAGGCGCAATTTTAGCTCAGGGTCCTGTCGCTCCAGGTTTTCCCGGCCACTGGTCCGGTTTTCCGACTTCTGAACTAAATCTGGAGAAGGCAATGGCGGAGCTGAAAAAGTCAAAATACTACGGACAGTTGGATAAATACCCTGTGGAAATTCACTGGATTGCCGAAGTGCCGGATGAGGAAAAGGTAGCGCTCCTCGCCATGTCCAACTTCTCCGACATAGGGGTAAAAGCCAACGTGGTAAAAGTTCCATGGCTTTCCGTTGTGGAGGAGATGGGAAATCAGGAACAGAGCCCGAACATCGTTACCGTTTTCGTCTCACCCCATTATCCTGAAGCGGGTTCCATGCTTTCATCGCGATATCACTCTGATTCGGCGCCTACCTGGGAACAAAACGAATGGTTACTGAATCCCGAAATAGACTCAATGATCGATGATGCCATCGCAACCATTGACATGCAGGAACGGTACCGGAAATATGAAGCGATTCAGAAACTTATCCATGAGCTGCAACCCTCGCTCCACCTGTTCGAGCAGGCGCAGAAGCACCCCTATCAGGCAGCGTACATCGACTGGCCGTCAACAACCGGTGACAAAATACCTGTCATGGGATATGACTTCGCGGCGAATTTGATTTCAGTGTACCCTGAAAGAAAATAGCAACGTCTGTTGAAAAGAATGCAAGACCCGTAATTAAGGAAGGGAAGCGCATCTTCCCTTCCTTTTATTTCACCGTGCAATGCAACAACTCGATTTCAGGGGGATGAACCCAAATCATATGAGAATCGTAAAATATATCCTCAAGAGGCTGCTTCATTCGATACTGGTTCTATTGGGGCTGTCAATCCTCGTATTCATTATTGCCAGGGTTGTTCCCGGCGATCCTGCACGAATGGCACTCGGGCCCCGTGCACCGGAAGAGGTGGTGGAGAAATTTCGGGAAGAGCTGCATCTGAACGACCCGATCTATATTCAGTACTACCACTGGATCAAAGGAGCGGTTCGGGGTGATTTCGGGTACTCGATATTGACCAAGCGGAGTGTAACCACCGACATCAGGGAATTCTTCCCGGCAACCCTCGAATTGATGCTTCTCACAGGAGTAATCATGTCAATCTTCGGAATACTTCTCGGTATCGCCTCTGCCCGAAACGCCAATAAATGGCCGGATAACGTGGTCCGTGTCTTCTCCTATCTGGGAGTGTGTACCCCGGCTTACGTATTTGCCATTCTCTTTCTGCTGATTTTCGGGTATCTCCTCAATATACTTCCCACTATCGGCCGCCTGAGCCCCGTGATAGAGCACCCACCCACGGTTACAGGGCTCATGACCATCGACAGCCTGATCGCCGGCAACTTCAGGGCGTTCGGGGACGCACTGAAACATCTCATTATGCCGAGCTTCGCCCTTGCCCTGGGGCCCATGGCTCAGGAGGCACGGATCACCCGGTCGAGTATGGCAGACAACCTACAGCGGGATTTCATCGCCCTGGAACGGACCCAGGCAATTCCTGAACGGATTATCATGTCAAAATACTTATTGAGGATTTCGGTTATCCCCACCGTATCGGTGCTTGGCCTCGATTTCGCCTCACAGCTTGGCTGGGCGTTTCTTGTGGAGCTCATATTCAACTGGCCCGGATTGTCGCGTTACGGTATTCAGGTTATCCTGAACAAGGACCTCAACGGTATAATCGCGGTAATAATGGTGATCGGGGTGATGTTCCTTGTGGTGAACATCATTGTGGATATCATTGTTTCTCTGCTTGACCCCCGCATACGGCTCGGCGCCGAGAGGAGTGCATAATGCATACCGCAACTACAGCCGCAGAAAAACGCCTGATCCCCAGAATCTGGGAAAGGGTCAAAAAGGGATGGTACACATTTTCCAAAAACCCGCTGTCTGTTGTTG
This sequence comes from uncultured Spirochaetota bacterium, assembly GCA_964583615.1. Lineage (GTDB taxonomy): Bacteria > Spirochaetota > B62-G9 > B62-G9 > DRHN01 > CAZOWM01. The sequence continues at coordinate 63,804 of CAZOWM010000001.1, forward strand.
GAGCTGTTATAATCTTTTTTGTGGTGTTTTTTGCCGTTTTCGCCCCATTTGTATCGCCCTACCCCGAACATGCCGGTAATTTTGTCGATTTTGACAATGCAAGTCAACCGCCGAGCAAAACCCATCTCTTCGGCACGGACGTGTTCGGACGGGACATCCTGACCAGGGTATTTTTCGGATTCAGGCTCTCCCTTATCATGGGAGTGGTCGTAATCTCGCTCACCGCACCGGTGGGAGTTACACTAGGGCTGATCGCAGGGTATAAAAAAAACACATGGGTGGAAACCCTCATCATGCGTATCACCGATATATTTGTGGCTGTCCCTCCCCTGATTCTCGCTCTTGCCGTTGCCGCGATTTTAACTCCCAATATTTTCAACTCAATGATGGCGGTCTCACTTATGTGGTGGCCCTGGTACTGCAGGATGGTGTATGGAATCGCAAGCTCTCTGAAAAATGAGTTTTATATCCAGTCTGCGGAAGTCACGGGAGCAAGCATACTGCACATCCTCTTCAGGGAGATACTCCCCAACTGTTACGGCCCGGTGTTCACCAAGGTCAGCCTGGACATGGGATGGGTTATTCTTCTCGCCTCCGCATTGAGCTTTGTGGGCTTGGGCGCTCAGCCGCCGACACCGGATTTGGGTACCATGGTTGCAGACGGGGGAAAATACATGCCGGACCAGTGGTGGATCGCAGTGTTTCCAGCCATCGCAATCATGTTCGTGGTTTTCGGTTTCAATATCCTGGGCGATGGCATCCGCGACATGCTGGAAGTGGAGAAGACCTGATGAAAAAACGTCTGCTGGACATTCGAAACCTGGAGGTAGGGTTCACCGTATACGGTGGATACCTCAAGGTGTTGAACGGCGTGCACTTCGACATGGCTGAAGGAGAAAAGGTAGGCCTCGTGGGTGAGACTGGATGCGGGAAGACCACCACTGCCAAGTCGGTGCTCAAGATCCTTCCCGTCCCTCCTGCACAGACCACAGGCGGCACGATTCTCTTTAAAGGCAGGGATATTCTCACGATGAGCAGAAACGAGATACGGGACATCCATGCCCGCGAGATCTCAATGATTTTCCAGGACCCCACCGCCGCATTGAATCCGGTGTTCACGATCGGTGACCAGCTCATGACGGCAATCAAGTATTCAAATCTCCATGACGGCATGTCCAAAAGGGAGATCAGGCAAAAGGCGGTACAGTCGCTGAAAGAAGTGCAGCTTCCTGATGCAGAGCGGATACTTGAGAATTATCCTGTGCAACTGAGTGGTGGGATGCGGCAGCGGATCTGCATTGCCATGGCCCTGGCGACACGGTCGACACTGCTCGTTGCAGACGAACCGACAACTTCGCTCGATGTGACCATCCAGGATCAGGTCCTCCGTCTCCTGGGCTCACTGATTCAGGAGAAGGACACTTCTACCATACTCATTACCCATTCACTGGGGCTGGTCCGTGAATGGACGGAGCGGGTGTATGTCATGTATGCTGGCGTCATGGTGGAAACTGCGGACACCGCTGAGCTGTTCAAAAACCCGTTGCATCCGTACACAAAGGGGCTGATGGCGGCGGTGCCCAAGCTCACCGGTGAGGGTATTGCAGCAGGCATTGAGGGACGTATTCCTGACTATTTGCACCCCCCTTCCGGGTGCAGGTTTCATCCCCGGTGTCCTTCAGTAATGGATATCTGCAAAAAAGAGAAGCCGCTCTATTTTGACTGCGGGGATAACCACAAGACTGCGTGTTTTTTATACAGGGACTAGGTTTTATGGAAAACATCATTCTCAGGGCACACGATCTGAAAAAACATTTCCACACCAAGCGGGGAGTTGTAAGGGCTGCAGACGGGGTGAGTTTTACGATCAACGAGCAGGAAACCCTCGGTCTCGTAGGGGAATCGGGATCAGGGAAAAGCACCGTTGCCTACACGGTCATGGGGATATATCCAGCGACCTCCGGTGAGCTTGTCTTCAAAAGCCAGGACATTACGGGCGAGACGAAGAAGCGTCCGAAAGCGCTGAAACAGGACATACAGATTGTGTTCCAGGACCCCGGCTCTTCACTGAATCCCCGAAGAACGATTAGACAGATCCTCGAGCTTCCTCTCCAGGTGCATAACACGGTACCGAAGCAGCACCGTGCGGAGCGTATCGCAAAACTCTTGGAAATGGTGGAGCTCCCGGTTGATTTTATGTACAAATCCCCCCCCTCCATCGGGGGAGGAGAGCGCCAGATGATTGCCATTGCCCGCGCCCTTGCAACAGACCCATCCTTTATTATCCTCGACGAACCGACATCCGCTCTGGACGTATCAGTACAGGCAAAGATCATAAACAAACTGATGGATCTGCAGAAGGAGCTCAACCTCACTTATATGTTCATCACCCACGACCTGAGCCTGATGCGGAATATGGCCTCCAGGGTGGCAATCATGTACCTTGGAAAAATCTGCGAAATCGCTCCTACGGCCGAGTTTTTTAAAAACCCCTTGCATCCCTATACGCAAATGCTCCTCTCCTCTATACCGGTGGTATCGGAACAGGAGGAGGAGTTGAAGCCGAAAAAGGTTGTGTCTACCGGAGAAATTCCATCACCTGTAAATGTTCCTCCAGGATGCAGTTTTCACCTGCGATGTCCCAGAAGAATGGAGGTCTGTTCGAGAATCGACCCCAAAATTATTGCGCCCAAGGAAAACCATCAGGTGCGGTGTCATCTCTTCCCAGGTGCTGCAGACGGGTGAAACACCCGGCATTTAAACCATTACCAGGGGAAAAAATATAATGACGGAACGTGGTAATGTTAATCTTCCAGAATCGATGACAGGTCCTGCGCATAGTGCGGGTATGTATAAGCATTATGCACTACTATATCGCCTACCTCGTGTTTGTTGTGAAAATCACTCAAAATGACAGGACATTTTATTTTCAACAGAAAGAATATATTCTTCTTTTCTTCACTAAGTGCTTCATAGTTTCCCTGGCCTTTGGCAATAACAAGATCTGATCTTTCATATTCATCTAAAAATTCTTTAGAACAAAGAGGAAGTGCAGCTGCCGGCATATCAATGCCTGTAGTAATTACTCTTACAATATTACTCATGCCGACCGTTTCTGCATCTTCCATTGTTGAATCATTCAAAGAAGGGCCGCCTCTTACGACATAGGTTATTTTTTCTTTCGGGAGCTGCTCGATGAAAATCTTATCAAAAACTATCTCCCCTGCATTGTCTCCGATATACAATATTCTTTTCCCATGTTTAATATTATTCTGCAGAGTAATAACTTCATTTCCATCGAGTTTCTGACGGAGCGCCAGTTTTATTGCATTTTTTATAATATCTTCATTTAAAGCTGTTCCCGGGCCAAAATCGATAATGTTGCCAGCAAGAGCTATTCTCAAACTTGTTTCAAATGGATTGCTCGACTGTGCAATAATTTTTTGAATTTCATCACTCATATTGAGACAAATTGTGTTAAACCTCTGTTTTATTTCCCTATAGGGATCACCGCCGGGCGAGAACTTCTTTATGATCTTGTGAATTCTGTTGTGAGTGAATATTCCAATATCATTCGTATCAAATTTTGAAGCAGCGACTAAACATTTTCGCAGTATCTTTTCCTGCAATTGATTATCATCTGTTACCATCCTGATTGCTTCAAGTGCCTGCCGCAGGTAACATGGTATACATTCTAAATGAAGCTTCATAATGCGCTCTCCGTCTCACTCAACTGAGCGCTAACCGGAAAGAACATCGCATCCATGAACTCCTTTTGAAAATCTTGCCTCGTGCTCAGTTCGATATACTCTGTATTCTTCGATATTTCACATGCCTCATTTCTGAGCTCTTTTGCAATCAGCACCATCTTGGCTCCTTCTCCGGCGGCATTTCCAATGAACTTTATCCGTTCTTTTGGTACATCCGGAAGCAGTCCAATGTATTTTGCCTGTTCTCTCCTGATATAATTTCCGAAAGCACCCGCTAACAGCACCTCCTTGATATCATCATCTGTTATATTCAATACCTTTTCCAATATGACGAATCCCGCATGAATTGCCCCTTTCGCGAGCTGAGTTTCTCTTACGTCTTTCTGAGTCAATAGTATATCATCGCCTGTACGCGAATATTTCCCTTCTACAAGAACAAAGGATGACCCATGTTTTTCGTGCTGAATAACTCTTTCTTTTATGAATTCAGGAGTAGTGAGAGGGAGCTCTTCCCGATTGCGAAGCTTTCCATTCTCGCTTATGACCCCTACTTTTAAAAGCTCTGCTACCGCATCGATGAGGCCCGTGCCGCAGAGACCTATTGCTTTTGCATTCCCAATAGTACTGATTTCAATTCCAGATTCATTTATCACCACTTTCTCTATTGCGCCGTCGCTCGCTCTCATGCCATAGGTGATACGGGCCCCTTCGAAGGCGGGACCTGCAGCAGTGGAGCAGGCAATAAGTTTCTCCTTGTTCCCCATGATGAGCTCACCATTGGTCCCGATATCGATGGCGAACTTTATGTCATCACTTTTATGTATGTCGGAGGCAAGAATCACGCCTACAGTATCACCGCCCACAAAACCGGCGATATTTGGCATTGCGTATATCTTCCCGTACGTATTTATGTTTATCCCCAGTGATTTTGCTCTGCTGTCTATATTGGACCGCAGCACACCGACATAGGGCATTTGAGCGAGATATTTCGGGTTCAGTTTCAGAAGGAAATGGTTCATTGTGGTATTTCCGGTCGTTGTTATCTCATAGATAAACTTCTTTTCAATATTTGCCTGCTTTGAAAGATCAATAATTATGTCATTTACACAGGCAACTATTCTTTCATGAAGATCGTCTATCCCATCTCTATTTGCATTTGCATACTGAATTCTCGATATGACATCATCTCCATAACTGGTTTGAGGATTGGTTCTCGAGGCAACGGCAAGTTGTTTGCCGGTGTTGAGATCAATAAGGTATCCAACAACAGTGGTTGTTCCTATGTCCACCGCTACACCATAGTTTTTATTCGATTTATCGCCTGCTTCTATCCCCACAATTTCATCTTCATTGAGCACAACGGTAAACCCGAAGTCTTCTTTTCTCATCTTTTCCGGCAGCCTTCTGAGAACATCAACACATATCTTTGGAGATTGAGAAACGTTTTTTATAGAATCCCACAATCTATCAAGATCGGACCTCTGGTCCTCAAGTGTTGGTGTATCGACCTTAATGAACAATTTTCTGATATTGGGAGACAGCTTCAGCTCCTTTTCTATCCCTGTTGTAAGTATCTTTTGCTCATACAGTCTGCTTGAAACCGGTATCTCAACAATCATATCGCTCTTTATATTTGTTCTACAAGCCAGAACAGTACCTCTTTGAATTTCTTCTTCACTGAGAAACCGTTCCGATCCCTTTTGTTCATACTCACCCTTTATGATGTTTACCACACAACTTCCACACACTCCCATGCCGCCGCACTCAGACTTTATTATTATGCCCGCTTTTCCAGTGGCTTCATATATCGTAGTGCTATCAAGCACATACACAGTTTTTCCTTCCGGCTCAAAAGTAACTCTGTGCCTTTCATTCCCCATCTTTTCTCTCCTCTTGTTGATAAAATTGCATTTATCCTCACATGACGTTTTATAGGGATAATACCCTTTTTATGCCGCTACCATCATGAGTGTTGTGTATTCTGGTGCTGAAACTTTCTCAGGTAGAATTTATTCCCTCTATGATCGACCTCAATGAGTTCTCCTCCTTTTATCAGTTTTTTAACCGCATTCCAACCAGTGTGCGCTTTCATCAAATATTCCTTCACCGCATCCTCTCTCATTGGATGAACCGATGTGATACTGAGCAGGTCCTCTTTGACATTGCCTGTAAATGCGAAGGCATTTCCCTCGTACCCGATGAGATATTCAACGTCAATATTCCTTTCAAGAAAAAGATGATACGCCAAAGAAAGTGCATGCTCTTTCGCGGCATATACCATCTTTTCTGCAGGTGGCCGTGTGGGAATCGATAAATAGCTTTTTTCAGGATTCATACCGGAAATAAAATCTGCGACCTTTTCCATTTCCTCCGGCACATCATTGACACCATCAATAATCATTGTCTCAGTTGCCAAAAAACCTTTAAAACTTTTTGAAAACCCCGAAATACCTTCCTTTATTTCATCAAGGTTCAAGGATCCATGAGGCCGATCGATCTTTCTCCAAATATCCCTGCTGACAGCATCAATCTTTAATGAAACCCAATCTGCCTCCTGCAGGTCATCACTGACATCCTTTCTTCCTATGAGGGAGGCATTAGTAATTACTGCGATTTTTATTCCTAATTTTTTGAGAAGTTTGATTTCCTCACCGAGACATATATCCAGTGTGGGTTCTCCATCCGGCACGAATGTTAAATAATCTATCGGCTCTCTTCTTGATTTTGCTTCCTTTACCTTTTTTTCGACATTACGTACTATCTCCTCCGGTGTATAAAACCTCTGCCTATTAACCTGCATATTTATGGTTCTCCCAACCTGGCAGTATATGCAGGAATAGGTACAGATCTTCGGCGGTATATTGTTAATTCCCACACTGTGCCCAAGCCTTCTTGATGGAACAGGTCCAAACGCAATTAACTTCTCATTCACAACCATGAACTATTACCCCCATAAAAATGAGAAATATCACTCTTCTCTCTTGAAATTCAATAGCGCGCCTCACCTTCATTGCCGGCCAGCACTGCAGCAGCAATTGTATAAACCCCTGAACCACAAAAACAATCCAGAATGTATTGACCTTCAGTAATTCCTATCTCTTTTAGAACTTCTTCGGTGTGCATTTGGATTTTTTCACTTGTGTGCATTTTTTCCGCACTTATCTTCCACTCGTGCCGTCATTTGTCCTCATTGCTATCGGGCGATACTTCTTCCCGGCAGGAAGATTCTTCAGCCTCTTTTCAAGGTTATTATACTTCCGCAGAGTACCGGGACACGGACGAATGATAACCAGACCGCTTATTCCATCAATGATCATTTTGTCACCGCTTTTCACGGATGTTTTCAGGCCCTTGATTCCGCCTATAGCCGGTATTCCGAAGTTTTTATTATTTTCCTCTCTTTTCATCTCGAGGATCCTGAAGCACAAAGCTCAAAATAAACCCTGTAAGTATCAGCGCAAAGGTTATGAGAAAAAGAATCTTGTAAGACAGGAATTGAACGATAACCCCTCCTATTAGAGGAAAAATCATAACAGGAAAAGTAAGGGTGCCGTTTAAACTTAAATACGCAGGGCGGTCTTTCGGAGGAGCCGTATCCAGCAAAAAGTTGTTTGTCCCGATGATTTTCCCGGATATGAAAAATCCGATTATGAGAAACAGCGGAATGAAAAACACAGAAAGACGAGGCGGAGTTGTCAGTACGATCAGAGGAGGCAAAATACCCAAAAATGTGCTTATCTGGACAACTCTTTTGTTTCCCGAAAAATCGGAGAGGTATGCCCAGAGGATATTTGATACCACACTGCCGATCATCTGGACCATGAGGAAAATACCCACCATTCCCAATTCAATATGCAGTATATCCCTCGCATAGAGCACATAGAAGGGCATTGCGAGAGCACCGGCTCCTGCGAGTATTTGTACGTAAAGGAATTTTTTGTAGTTTTCATCACTCTTTAATATCTGAAAAGCTTTTTTTAAAAAATTCTTAAAAGCGAGAGGATTTCTGTGCACCTCCTGTAAAGGCTCCCTGACAGAACCAAGCGCGAGATAGGATATTCCCATAAAAAGAAATGCAAGAAAGAAGAGGAGAGAAAAGTTTTGCGGGAAACCGATTTTGCTGTTTCCCAGGATTATTTTCGCGATAAACCCTGAGCCCACAGCAAGTATTCCGCCCCAAAACTGGCGATGGCCGAAGAACCGCCCCCTCATGGTGGAGGGAAGCGCCTTCCCCCATATATCAAAAAACGGTATGGTGGCAACTCCGCCCATAACGGTGAATACCAAAAGAAAAACGAAAAGAAAAAACACAGTTAAATGTGGAAACGATTCTGCAAGAAGCAGAGTTGTCAACGAGAGCAATCCCCAGCACACGGCGCGAACAGTAATCGCCGCCCGAAGCAGAGGTTTCTTCTCAGCCTTTGTCTCCAATTTGTTCGCGACATAAAACTGGGGAAGAACATTCCCTATACCACCAAGGCTGCCCAGGAGTGTGGAGGACAGCCCCACCAGTATCTTGGAAACGGTAAAATGATTCAGAAACACCGGCAGTATTGTATCCGGGTTCCCAAAAGCCTGTCCGCCGGTAAAAAAGATGCCGTGGATAAGACCCATGGAAAAATTCCACCTGTAATCTTGGTGCTCCAGCTTGTCATGTGATGCACTCCCGCACGTTTTGCTTTTCATTGAGCAATCTTTGAACATCATTACCGGTGTTATTTTCTACGATGCCGCTCTCAAGGAAATTGCATTCCTCGGACACTGCACGACGCACACCCAGCACCCCGTGCAGATCGATGGATCTACCACAGCCTTTCTATTCATGACAGTAATTGCCCCCTGAGGACACACTTTTTGACAATTACCGCATCCGATACATCTGTATTCATTGATAACGGCCTTTATATACGGCCGAGATGTAGTCTTTTGATATTTTTCATCACTCAATTCATTTATGTGCACAAGTAAAGAATCCAACTGGTTTTTGAGCAGCTCAGACCGCTGCCTGAGATTTTCTATCTTCTGCTCTTTTGTCATATGCTGGGGCAATTCTTGCAGTGGTTTCATCTGATCGAAAGACATCGAATTATTTGGGGAAAAATTCCCTGATCCGCCTCTTCGGCCAAAACCGCTCCCCCTCCCAACTCCTCCGCCATAGTTTGATATATTCTTTTTATTTCGGAACGCCATGAAAAACCTCCTCCGAAATCGGTCGTGTCCATTTCCACCTTATAATTTTATCTTCTTAATTATATCCTTTTGCACTAATCCGTATTTTTTGAGATCATCTATTGCGTGCTCGAGATGTACCCTCATCCTTCGGGATGCTTTTTCCGCCATTCTGTTCTCAATTGCATACAATATCTCAGAATGCTCTTGTACTGTTTTTTCAACCCTCGTGGGGATATGGAGCGTCGCCTTCCATCCACACAACAGGGAGTTCGTGATTGTCTCCATCAAAACCGAAAGAGTACGATTGTTCGTTGCCTTTGCGATGAGGTTATGGAACCCTGAATCATACTCAATCATACCAATCGTGTTGTTCTCATCCTTGCATTGGATAAAACTCTCCTGGGATTTTTTCATCTCATTGATTAATTCATGAGATGCCCTCTTGGCCGCAAAATATGCTGCATCAGGTTCGATGACCAATCGTACTTCAAATTGTTCGATCAATGATTCCCTGTGTGATTCCAACCAAACTTCAAAAGGCGCGAATAAACTGTCTGTCACATCTGCGACAAAAATACCTCTTCCGGCTTTTATATCAATGACTCCCTTGCTTTCCAGAATCCTCAACGCCTCTCTCAAGGAAGCCCTGCTCACCTGTAATTCGTTGACCAACTCTCTTTCTGATGAAAGGAGTTGGCCGGGGAGAAGTTCTTTTGAAACGATCATTTTATCTATTTGTTCTACAATGAGATCAGAAACTCGTTTCTTTTGGATTGGTTTCAGCATTGGGCTCTCGATCCAGTAGTACGAAAATATAGTATACTGGTCTTACCAGTATACTATAAAGATTATACATTCTTTTTTCTCCGTCAAGAACAAACGCGTGCCCCTGCGAATTGAGAAAACCGTTCTCTCCTCCGCAGCAAAAACAAAATTGACTGAGACTAAAGTGGGCTCAATTTTTTTGTCGTACAGTATCACCTAGTATTTCCATGAGTATATTATCCTGAGGATAAGCATTCCCCAGATGTTGTTGAAAACCTTCTGCATAAGAAAAACCCGCTCTTTTTCCATAAAGTTTTGCCGTGCTTTTCATAACCTCAATATATTTGTCCATCCCATGCTGTTCCATAAGCCAATCTCTTTGACTTTTATGGCACGCAAGCATCTTCGCTTTAAAATCTATCACATCCGTTACATCCACATACACAGACTGGTCTACAAAATTCCCGTAGACATCCCTGCCATCCAGCGGGGACCAATAGTAGAGGTAGGGAATCTTTTTCGTTCTCTGAGCAGGCATAACAGCATACGTATAGTAGTTTGGTACAGGAGCAGCAAAACAGGCCATTTTTACAAGCTTGCTTGTCACCTCGTGATCTATCATATAGTCCTCATGCGGATGAGTAAATACGATAACAGGGTCTACCATTCTGATAATCTCAGTGACCTTTCTCTTTGTGCTATCATTCATTTCTATCTTGAGATCGAGTTCTCCTAAAGGATAAAACTTTGCATTCAATAGTTTTGCAGCATTTATTGCTTCCGCCCTCCTGATCTTTGTGATACTCTCTGGAGACTCAATCATAGAACCACAGTCCCCATTGGCAATGACAGCAATAATGATATCATACCCTTTTTCTTTCAGGAGTTTGAGAGTACCGGAACACATGAACTCTACATCATCCGGGTGAGCTCCAAAAGCCAAAACGTTTTTATTATCCCCTATCATACTTTCTCCTCCATTCTTATTCTACGTATTTATTTGTGGGAAAAAATAAGCTGAATGACATTTGAAAAACGAGTATTTATTGAAGGTATAATTTTGCCTTTTTATAGAGGCTATCAAGAATATCTTTTTCTCCAACATCCTCCAATGCAGTCATATATACTGTAAACGAAATAGATTCTTTCGGCTGGAGTGTTAGTTTATCGGTGATGCTTGAAACCACATAATATGCATCTGCTCCTTCTTCAGTTTTGTAGTTTTTCCCCCATGACCAGACTTCCCCTTTGGTAAAAAACGACTCCGGTTCCCAAAATTTTACAAATGCTGAGCTTATTTTAGGATAAAATACACCTGTGCAGGGAACCGTCAAATATTCTGCCGTATGTACAAGGTAAAATTTCTCCATATTTTTCCAATTGCTTTGATTCACGGTCCATTTCAATGTGCTTCCTTCATTACCAAGCCAGTTGTCTTTACTGTATTCGATACTCACCGATTCCACTGGCAGGAGAACACTGCTCCCTTTATTACTCGCCTGATCTACTGAAAGAACCGCATAATCTTTGAAGTCAATCTCCCTCGGTTTTTTGCTGGAAGTGTTCGTTACCTTCACCTCTAATTCGATGACAGTGCTTGCAGATCGTACCCGTATCCAGCATTCAGTCAGGGTTTTTTTGAACATGTCCTTCCCCGACATGTACACTTCGGATATATTCGTATCAGACTGCCTGACTTCAAATGAGAGATCGAAGGGCTGACGATCGCGGGTATTCCATGGCAGAGAGAAATAATATCCACCAAACTCAACACTGTGCAAACCGCCTGGAAGAACCATCGGTTCGGGCTCGAAGTCCGTGTAGAAAAACCTCCAATCTTTTGATTTCAACTCATAGCTTGCGATAACCCTACCCCTGTTGGGCAAAAGCTCTACTTTGATCAGTTCATTCTCCATTTCAATAATCTGAGGATATGTTTTGGTGCTTGCCAATTCAGCAACAGGAAGCACATACACTCCTTCTTTTATGTTCACTTTGACATCAGAAAATGCGAAATTATATAATCCTGCGATACAGGCAATACAAAAAATTATATAAAATGTTTTTATCTTTCTCATCTTATTCCCCCGTCACTAATACTATTATCCTTTTACTGCTCCTGCGGTAAATCCTTTGATGAAATATTTCGACACTGGTAAAAAAAGTATGAATACGGGTATCATTATTAAAATAGATCCAGCCAGCAACGGACCCCACTCGATATATTGCTCAGCGGTAAATGTGGCCAAACCTAAAGCAGCAGTTTTCTTTATGTTCTCGCTGATCATTACAAGCGCAAACATATATTCACCCCATGCAGTGATAAAAGAGTAGGCGCCCACCGTTATTATACCCGGGGAAGCGAGCGGCAAAACTATTCTTAGAAAAGTTTTAATGCCACTTGCTCCATCGATTTGTGCTGATTCCTCTAATTCCTTCGGTATTGTTTCGAAAAATGATACAAGAAGCCAGGTGCAAAAAGGGGCGACAAGAGCTGTATAAACAACAATCAATCCTATAAAGCTGTTCCATAGTCCCAATAGCGTAAACATCTTATAAATCGGGATCAACAAAATGATTGTGGGAAACACGTATATAAAAAGCATTAATCTCGACACGATTCCGCGCTTCATCCTCCTGTTGCGTGAGATACCGTATGCACTCATGGAAGACACTGCAATGGACAGGAGTGCCGTAAGTGAAGAAACAATCACCGTATTGGACAAAATTCGTGGGAAGTTTCGAACAGGAGTGCGGGCAATGATCAGTGTTTTATAATTGCGGATTGTGGGGTTCTTGGGAAAAAATTTTGCCCTGCTCATGATTTCCTTTAACGGTTTAAATGAAGACACAAATATGTAAAAAAACGGCCATAATATCAAAATAAGGACAATTGCGATGGTTATTATGGTGAAAAGCTTTTTTATTTCTCTAGAAACATACATCGCTTTTTAAACCTTTCATCTGTATTCCCCCTCTTCCTTTGAAAATCTGTAGAGTGCTACAATATTCTCTGGAGGGGTATCGGGTTGGATATTATGAGCAGGCGCCAGAACATAGCCGCCTCCCCTGCCCAAGACGCGTATTCTCGTATTCACTTCCTTTCGTATGGCGCTGACAGAACTTATCAACGCCTTTTGAATATCGACACCTCCCCAAAAACACAGCTTTTCCCCGTATCTGCTTTTGAGGAGTTGGTGTTCCATTCCGCGTGCTGCCGGCTGAACAGGATGGAGAATTTCTACTCCAGCGTCCATCAAATCAGGAATCAGAGGTTCTACGGCGCCGCAGGAATGGAGAAAAATTTTTGCGCTCGTATATTGCTTGATGCTTGAAAACAATCTTTTGTAACGGGGTTTAATAATCTCTCGAAAGAGCATGGGTGAAAGAAGGGGCGAATATTGCGTACCGAAATCGTCACCAAACATTATCACCTGAATATAATCCCCGATTTCTTCAAGAAATCGTCTGAAGAATTGCATCTGGTATTCCAGCAGTATATCGAGAAGCCGTCCAGCAAACGTTTTATTGTCTAAAAGATCGATTAAAAAATTTTCCATGCCCCGTAAATACCACGCAGGCTCAAAGAGCGCGGGCACCAACGGGTCACCAACAAGAGCAAAGTCTGTTTCGTGATACAATCTCTTTGCCTGTTCTCTCAATCCCTTGTAATATTCATATTTCAGTGGATTCGGCCAGTCAAATCTTTCAAGCTCGCGTACAGTTCCCTCTTTGAGTGGATGATCAACCATATCATAGTAGTACCCATTTGAACTTAACCTTCTTCGTACACCCCACTCATCCACATACTCCGCTTCTAAATCGTCGTCCTTCGGAAAACACGGCCGTATGTATCGTGTGTCTATTCCCAGTAGAGCAAGGACCTCTTCAGGAATTTCCGCCAGCTGAAGGGGTTTTACAATCACATGAAGCTCTTCTTCAAAATCAAGATTGTGTAAAAGTCCACGCAGAGCTGCCCGGGTTATTCCCGTGATACTGCTTCCCAGATCACAGGGGACACGATCCGGAACATCCTTTTCAATTACGCACTGTACCCTCTCCCTACTCGTCATATACGGCCTTTTATTCTTTAGGTGTTAGATACTTAAAATAAAATATTCCAATTACCACTAATAAGATTGCAACAGTCACCGACATGGCTGAAGCTTCTCCCAGCCTGAATGTTTTAAATGCGGTACGGTAAATTAATACCGGCAATGTCTGGGTTATTGAGCCTGGACCTCCCTGAGTGGTAAGCCAGATGAGATCGAACGTGTTGAAATTCCAGGAGAATGCAAGAAATCCGACAAACCAGATCATGGAACCGACGAGTGGCAGCGTAATATACCGAAATTTTTGAAACCCGCTGGCCCCATCCACAGCTGCAGCTTCATACGTCGCATCTGGAATCGTCTGCAATGCAGCTAAAATCATCAGGGTGCCAAAAGGTAAAAACTTCCACGAATTCAGCAGGATAAGAGTTGGCATAGCAGTCAAATGATGCCCTAAAAAGTGAATCTGTTTTTTCAGAATATTCACAGATTCCAGCATCTCATTGATTATCCCTATCTTTGGCAGTAACATCCACCGCATACACACTGCAATGGTCACAGCCGGTACGATCCAGGGAATCATAATTATCGCCCTGGCAAAATTTATACCCCTTATCTTTTTGTTTATCAGTATTGCGATGAACAACGGGATACTGAGCTGTACGAACAGGTTGCCGAAGGTCCAGTAAAAACTATTCGTCAAAGCCTGCCAGTATGTCTTATTGTAAATAATGTCTTTGAAGTTTTTCAGTCCAACATATCGAGCTTCAGATGCGCCAAAAGAGACATTGAAAAGACCGAGAATAAACGTTCTTATAAAGGGGTACGCGAAGATAGCAATAATCAACAGAAGGATCGGTATCATCAACAGGTAACTTATCCGTTCCTTATTCAAGGAGACCCTCTGAATTAATTCACTGGCGGGTTATACAACCCGCCGGTGATCTTTTGTAAAATTTACTTTGCAGGAAGTGAATACTTCTCCATTTCGTTATGACCCCACGCCACTGCATCCTCAACTGACATCTGTCCGCTTACAATCTTGTTCACAACATCCGCAAGCACATCAGCACCGGTAATATCTCCGATACCGATGTTTACCCATTTCCCATATTCGAATCCGTACAGAGTAGCATACTCCTGGAGAGATTCAATCGCAATTTTATGAATACTTTCGAATCTCTTCACAACAGGGTGGTCCCAGTATTCCGGTGCTTTTGCTGCCGCTTCGGTACATGGGAAAAACCCCCCTGGTTCTTGACCGGATGTCAGAATGGCGTTTACTTCCGGCTGCATCATGAATCTCACAAAATCCTTTGATGCTTCCAGCTTTGTTTTGTCCTTCAATGTCTGCTTGTAAATGTGTATTTCATTTGGATACGTAATTGTTCCCCTTTCCTTTCTGCCTTTGAAACGGGGAACATGGGCTGCAGCGTAATCACTGCTGTCAAACTCTTCATGAAATCTCTTCTGTATTGCGGGAAAATATGGAGACATCGCAAGAGTGTCTGCAGCAAAGTTCAACTCGATCTCTCCCCAGGACCACGCCTCAGCACCGGGTGGTGCGTATTTTATAAACTCGTTGTACATCCTCAGAGCTTTAATGGTTTGGGGATTGTTGAAAATGACGTTTCCATCCTCATCAAAAAACCTGGCGCCCGCACTTGCGAGAAATACATATGCCTGTTCATCGGTCATCAAGTTTTTCGCGCCTCCGATCCCAAAACCATACACCTCCTCATCGGAATTTTCAGTTATCTTCTTTGCAAGTTTGAGTGTTTCTTCCCATGTGTCAGGCGGTTCTGATACTCCTCCATATTCCTCGAGAAAGCTGGGTCTGTATGTCATCAACATGATCATCGTCATTATAGGAAGACCCCAGTATTCCCCTTCATGAAAATACATGTTTTTCTGGTTTGGAAAGATTTTATATTTTGCGTCTATTTCATTCACCAGATCTGTCACAGGAGTGAGTGCCCCGGCCTTGTACATGGTAAGCGTCAAGTCGGGTATTGCAAATTGAAACTCAGGAAGAGTCCCTGCCTCTAAAGCCGAAAGTGATTTTACCCAGGCATCCCCCCACATCACTATTTCCTGGGTAACTTTGATATTCGGATTCTGATCTTGAAAAAGATCAATCACCTTCTGGAAGGCGGCAACTCTGTGTGCAGGAGCTTCGTGATGCCAGAATGTAATTTCAACAGGCCCCTTTTCAGCCTCAGCTGCTTCTTCTTTTTTCCCCTCTGCCATCAGCATTCCGGCAGAAAGTGCAAAAACCAGGATGATTGTTGAAACAAATAATAGTTTCTTCAACATCTTCTTCCTCCTCTGTGTGATTTTTTTATATTTAAGCAAACAACTTGCATGTTTCCCTCGTATCAAAGAAGTTTTATCCTGTGATAATATTTATCGATCAGTTTTTCATTCGCCTCATCACCGCCGACACGATTCGCACTCATATATACAGGCGGTTCAAATCCTTTGCTCACCATGTATTTGACCGCTTCTATCTCCATTCTCCTGACAATAAAGGCGTCAGTCACTCCGGATATAGGAGCGAATGGTCGATCAAATCCATCAATTTCGATCACACTATCACCAATCGGGTTGTAATCATCAATAAAAAGATCAACAATATCCATTAGATTTTTTTTACTCGGATGCCGCGTAAAGTGATCTTTGGGGATCCCTTTCATCCAATCAGAACCAGCGACGCCGATCGTGTATGCCTCTCTTTTTTTACATTCAAGTGCAGCATCGATAGTCGCAGCATTTACCCCTATATTGTTGAAAATAATAGCTACATCTCCTTTTGCGACTCTGTAATAGTCGATGACCCTGTTCATGTAATCAGGCGTCCTTTCAATCCTCATTCCATGAGTTGCCCCAACAGCTCCATAGAGAGCGCCGATAGCAGGGATAAAGTTTACCGCAGCAAGACCGCCCGCGCGATAGAACAGGTCATATGCAGGAAGATGAGTGTGTCCTCCGGTACCGATTGCATGCACCAATTTATCAGCAATGATTGCATCCCCCATTGCTTTTCCCGCTTTTTTAAAATTATCCGCTTGTCCCTTTTCAATCTTTTCCAGATATTCGATGCACAGCTCATAAAATGTTTTCTTTGTGGCCATAAAAGCTCCCTCCTCTTATGTTATGTTGGGTTTTACTCTGAATGCTTTCATTGTTTTTACAGGTGACGAAATACTATAGAAAAATTAATTTGCTCTTTGAGATTTGATCCGCTTTTTAATTATGTTTGGACGATTTCATCATAAATCTTTGTTCTTTAATTTCATTACCATTTTACAAGGAATGCAGAATTTGTCAAGTTCTCATCACTTTCACCCGGTTACTTAACATGAAAATAATTATTGCCTTCTGTATTGAATTTAATTGAAGGAGTGGTTACCATGAGTCTCAAAGAAAAAGTTGCGGTTATTACAGGAGCAGGAAGTGGGATTGGGGAAGCAACCGCCGTTCTATTCGCGAAACAAGGAGCAAAGGTAGTTGCAAGCGGAATACGTATAGAAGACATAGAGGAAACGGTGAAAACAATCAAGAGGTCCGGCGGAGATGCAATGTACGTCCAAACAGATGTATCGATCTCAAAACAGGTGAAAACGATGATTGAAAAAACAACTGAGAACTACGGAAAGATTGATATTCTATTCAATTGTGCAGGAGTAGGGTATTCATCAAAATACTGTATGGGGTCAGTTGTTGATACTCCTGAAGAGGACTGGGATTCTGTTCTTGCCATAAATTTAAAAAGTGTCTTTTTAACATGTAAATACACCATTCCACACATGATAAAAAATGGCGGCGGTGCTGTTATCAATTGCTCCTCCATGCACAGTGTTGTTGGTTGCGGCGCTGATGCGTATTCTGCATCCAAAGGAGGAATCAATGCGGTCACACGTGCGTTGGCGGTCGATAATGCGAAATATAATATCCGGGTAAATGCTGTTTCTCCAGGCCCTACCGAAACACCGATGATCGCTGATGCCTTGAAGAGTAAAGAAATGAAAAACCATTTGTTGAATACTGTTCCTCTTAAGAGGATCGCGAAGCCTGAAGATATCGCGTATGCTGTTTTATTCCTTGCTTCTGATGAAGCTTCGTTTATAACCGGACACAATTTAGTTGTGGATGGCGGATTAACGATCAGTTAGGCCAATTCTGCAGTCCGAACTTTATTGATAGAATCCTTCCATCCTTCATATCTCTCATGCTTGCGGACTAAACCCAACATGGTACAGGATTGTCAAGATTTTCCTTGATATAATTTTGAGGAAGAGTATGATGAGACAACGGGACAATCGTCATTTGGGCTGCGGTGCTCTGAATGGAGAAACCGGACACGATGCCGAAAAAAAACAGCATAGCTTCACGAATAAAGCATGAGTTCCAGCCACTGCTGGGGTTGCTGGCCATCTATGTAATCTTTTCGATACTGTCGCCTACCTTCAGGACTCTGGACACATTTAAAACCATCCTGACACAGGCGGTAATTCTCGGCACGCTCGCCACAGGTTCTACGATCGTGCTCATTTCCGGCGGACTGGATCTTTCGATAGGCTCTCTATTCGGCCTGATCGCGGTGTGTACCGGACGGATGTACCTCTTCGGTGTTCCAACACTGCTGGTCGTCATCCTCAGTCTTGCGGTCGGCGCTGCGTGCGGTGCATTGAACGGGGCAATCATTGTCGGGACCGAAATCCCGGCTTTTATCGGCACCCTGGGGATGATGAAGGCATACCGTGGGCTTGCCGAACTCCTGGGAGCGAACATGGACATGTCGCAGTTTCCGGAAGCCTTCCAGATGATCGGCCGCGGATATCTGATCCCCATCAGCATCATGATGGCAACTTTCCTGCTGGTGTACGTCATTCTCTCCCGCACCAAGCTCGGTTTCAACTGTTATGCAATCGGCGGAAGCAACGAAATGGCACGGCGGGCAGGTGTACCGGTGAAGAAGTACTATCTCGTCTATTACACGGTCGGAGGC
Organism: uncultured Spirochaetota bacterium; assembly: GCA_964583615.1. GTDB lineage: Bacteria > Spirochaetota > B62-G9 > B62-G9 > DRHN01 > CAZOWM01. The sequence continues at coordinate 82,514 of CAZOWM010000001.1, forward strand.
CTGTGCGCCGCGGTATCGGCGATCATTCTCGCCTCAAGGCTGAATTTTACAAATTCGTCATGGGGTGTCGGTTTGGAGCTCAATGCCATAGGCGCGGTAATTATCGGCGGCACAAGCCTGACCGGTGGCGTCGGTGGTATCGGCCGTACGGTGATCGGTGTGTTGATTGTGACTACCCTGAACGCGGGATTGAGCCACCTCGGCGTAAGCTCCTCGTGGCAGCGCATCTCCATCGGAGCGGTTATCATCTTTGCAGTATGGCTCGACATCATGCAGCGCAGAAGGGAAGCAAGTGGGAATACTGTTCTTTGAATAGAATTAATAAAATAGATAAGGAGGAAACCATGAAAAGAATGTACAAACGGGCCGCACTCATCCTGCTCGTGCTTCTGTGTATCACCGGCCTGGCTTTTGCAAGCAGCGGCAAGGGGCAAAAAGAGGCAGCCGAAGAAGAAGAGATCGTGATCGCGTACTCCGGTTTTCCCGGCGGGCTCACACCCTTCTGGGCACAGATGGCCCAGTATGTCAAGGAAGAGGCGGATGCCCAAGGGGTAAAGCTCCTCGACATGTCTCCAACCCAGGCTGACGCAGCCATGCAGAAGGACTCCGTTGACAACGCCATCAACCGGGGTGTCGACGGCATCATCATCGGCGCAGTAGACAACAGGGCCTTCGGTGAGTCGCTGGACAACGCTGCAGCAAAGGGTATTGTATGCGTGGCGGTGGACACTGCTATCGATCACCCCCACATCAGCGCCCTGGCCCAGACCGACAACCTGTCTTCTGCCCGTCTGCTTGGGCAGTATATCGTGGACCATACCCCCAAAAAGGGAAAAGCCCTGATCCTCGGAGGAACCCTCGGCCACCAGACCGGAGACGCCCGAAGGGATGGGGTGAAACAGGTCCTGGAAGCAAACGCATTCGAGGTCATCTTCAGGGCCTGCAACTGGGACGACAGATTGGCCTATGAGACCGCCATCAATGAGCTCGGCGCTCACCCCGACATCGTGGTCGTATTCGGGGCCTGGGACCCCGGCGCTCTTGCAGGTCTCGCTGCGGTGAAGGAGAAGGGGCTTCTTGACCACATAAAGGTGTACGGCTTCGACGGGCTTCCCCCTGCAATCAAGTCTATTCAGGACGGTGAGCTCACCGCCACTGTAAAGCAGGACAACAAACAGATGGCTCAGGTCGTCGTACGGAGTCTGGTAGCACAGATAAAGGGGCAAGAGACCGTGAAAAAGCTCCTGATCGACGGGTTCGTCATCGACAGTTCCAATGCCGATGAGTATGCAGAATAGACCGAAGGCGAGGGAGCATTCTCAGTTGAAAAAGCCCCTGATTTTTCAGGGGCTTTTTGTTTCCCTAAACGGGCAATTTCGTCAACTAGCCGTTTAAGATTTGTTCTGCAACACCGGTGATCATGGATACGATTTCATTCGTGTTGGTCTTGTCCTTGATTCGTTCGCCGGTTATCCTTCCGTTTCTCAAGACAATAATTCTGTCAACAAGTTCAAACACATGAGCGATATTATGGCTGATAATGATTACGGAAACTCCGAACTCTCGCCTGATTCTCTTGATGAGCTCGATAACCTTTCTCTCCTGTTTCACTCCAAGATTGTTGGTTGGTTCATCGAAGATCAGTATCTTTCCTCCCCAGTAAATCGCTCTTCCCACCGCGATGGACTGTTTTTGGCCTCCTGAAAGATTGTTCACCCGTGCATTTATATCTTTGAGTGTTACCCCCAGTCTGGCGAGCAACTGCTCTGTTTCTTTCTTCATATACTTGTAGTCAACGAAGTTAAACATCTGTCCAAAAATATTGTCCTGATACTTCAACCTTCCTAAAAAAAGATTTGCCGTTGCATCCAAAATCGATATGATTCCTCCATCCTGATACACTGTTTCAATTCCATAATTTCGTGCATCTTTTGGATTTCCGATATAAGCTTTCTCTCCTTTTATGTAGATCTCTCCGCCATCTTTTTTGTACACACCCGCAATTGTTTTTATGAGCGTTGACTTCCCCGCCCCGTTATCTCCCACTATTGCAATTATCTCATTTTCATAGAGTTTCACATGTATACTGTCAATGGCTTTGATTCCCCCAAAATGCTTGCTCAATCCTCTTGTTTCTAAAACAACATTCCTCTCCAATTTCTTTGCTCCGTGAAAATTCTTTTTTCTTTCATCATACTACTCTCCAAAATATTATCAAGAAAAATCCTATCCTTTGGATAAAGGCCGGCATAATGTCCGTAATTCTTAAATGACAAAAATACTTTTTTTATTGACAAAGAGCACGATTCATGATATGAATGTAATCGATTTCATGAAAGGAGAAAATTATGAAAAAAAAGAGAGTTTTCATTCTGTTCACCACTGTTTTATTACTAACGTTTTCCTTTTCTTTCGTGTACGCTGAGGGGAAAAAAGAAGCTCAGGGAACAAAAGAGGAGGAAGTTTATAAAATCGGGTACATCACCCGGCTGTCTGTACCGTGGTGGATCGTGTGCGAGGAGGGATTTCGGGCCGCTGCCAAAGATTTCGGTTTTAAACCCGTTGTTTACCACCCGCCGCAATTGACGGTTGAGGACCAGGTACGTGTTATGGAAAGCTGGGTTGCGGCTGGATTGGACGGGATCTTCATAGGCCCGAATGATCCTGCAGCGCCGATCGGTGTGATAAACAGCGCTCTTGATGCAGGAATACCGGTACTGTGCGGGTATGGTGTGGATTCACCTGACAGCGACAGGCTCCTGTTTGTGGGATACGACCCATACCAGCTCGGAGTTGCGCTTGGTAAAGGGATACTTGCACTTCTGGAGCAACAAGGAATCAGACCGCCCGGAAAAATCAGCTATCATACCGGGGGCATGGTGTCTACAGAAGATGTGGCAAGCCTCGACGGCTTCAGTGAACCCATCGAAGCTGCAGGGTTTACTGTCGTTGAGCCGGTTTTGGACGACGGCGATCCTGCAAAGGCCATGGCCCTCGCCATGCAAACCATAGAGCTGTATCCGGATCTCGTGGGAATGCTCGGCTACTATGATTACACCGGACCATCGCTTGGAAAAGCTGTGACCGACGCCGGGAAAATAGACGAGATTGTTGTGCAGGCGGATGGACTCATCGGGGAGATGGTTCCATACATGAAAACAGGTGCCATTGACGCGACGATCGATCTCGTGCAGTGGGACGGGAGCTATCTTGCAGGGGAGATCCTCTACAAACTTCTCGAGGCCGGCAAGGAAAACTGGGACAGTGTCTTGAAAGAATATCACCCGGAATATCCGAAAAACAAGGAGCGATTGCTCGGGTTTGGCTGGGTGACATATGATAAAGTTGATGTCGAGAAGTGGCCGGAAATCGCTTGGATTATGACAATTCCAGAGCATCAAAAAAAGTATCCGGAGGCCTGGGAGATCATACGGTAGAGTAAATTCCCGGTAAATGCCTCGGTTTTACTTTTAATTTTTCGACTTTGTCTCGAAATTGCGTGAGATCGCACCGTATAGCTAATACTCACGAAATAAAAGTAACTTGCTTTTTTAGTGACGGATCCGTGTGATTTTGAGACAAGGTCTGTTTTTTTCAAAAATTTCAGTCAAGGATTGATCACAATGCGGGAAATAATAAGAGGGGAAAAAATAACGAAAAAATACGGCAATGTGTTTGCCTTGAAAGGAATTGATTTTACCATCCATGAAAAAGAGATAATCGGATTAATTGGTGACAACGGGGCGGGGAAATCAACCCTGTTAAACATTCTCATCGGATTGTTTCCGCCGGATGATGGTAAAATTTTTCTTGAAGGAAAAGAAACACATTTTTCCTCCCCCGCAGACGCCAGAAGAAAAGGCATAGAAATTGTGTATCAATTCGAAAATCTGGTCGAAGGATTGAGTGTTTATAAAAACTTCTTCTTGGGAAGGGAAATTCTCAAAAAAGCAGGATTCGTGAAAGTGCTCGACAGGGGAAAAATGAGAACTATAAGCGAAGACATACTGGCCGAGATCGGTATCACAAAAGACTCTGACTCTTTGATTGAGTCTCTTTCAGGGGGAGAAAGACAGGCCGTCGCTCTCGGGAGAGCGTTTCACTTCGGGACAAATATCTTACTCTTGGATGAACCGACGAGAAACCTGTCACTAAAGGAAATAGATCGATCGTTGAAACGGATAATAACACTCCACGAAAAAACCACCATGTCTATCATCTTTGTCACACACAATGTCCGTCATATATTCCCTATCGCGGACAGACTCATCGTGCTCGACAGGGGAGAAAAAATTTGTGACAAGAAGACCGAAGAAACCACAATCGAAGAAATTGTCCTGATGATTGCAAAAGAAAAAGTACACCTCCATTGAAAAGGGGAAGTGTGTGAAACGAACACTTGATTTTTTACAAAAAGGCATCTCTATCACAGAGGTGAATAGATCCATCTTACTCCTTGTTTTATCGTTTGGGATATATATTTTTAACCCGTTTTTCTACACAGGGCCGAATTTACGACTAATCGTCGTGTGGGGGTCCATTTTTTCGTTAATGGTTCTGGGGGAGATGCTCTATCTGATTCCCGCCGGGCTTGATTTGTCTTTCGGAGGAGTCATCTGCATATCAAATGTCTTTGCCGCAATATTCATCATGTGGTACGGTCTTCCGGTATGGCTTTCAGTACTCATCGTGCTGGTATTGGGATTTGGAATAGGTATAGCAACGGGTCTATTCGGGAATTATTTTTCACCTCCGTTTCGGTTCATTCTTCCGGTGTTTATTTTTACCCTGATGCTGAATTTCGTACTCGTCGGACTGGCAAGGATCATCACCAGGGCCTTCCCCGTGTACGGGCTGCCCGATTCATATTCCCTTATCGCCAAAACGAAGTGGGGTACGGTTCCCATCGTGTTCGTGTATCTAATGGGAATTCTTGCGGTGTTTGTGTTTTTCTTCTATTTTCGGCCCATAGGCTGGCAGATTTTTTCTACAGGATTGAACGACAAAGTCGCAAGAAAAGTAGGCATCAACGTAAAAAAAGTGCGATTAATTTGCTGCGGTACCGGGTCTTTGATCCAGGCGTTTGCCGGCGTTATTGTGGGCTCATATTTAGCTGAAGGATCGGTTTTGATAGGGCCGCCGTATCTATTGCCCATTCTCGCAGGTGCGTTTATCGGAGGGATAAGCCTTGCCGGAGGGGAGGGGTCGCCCTTTGGCGCGATACTGGGCGGGTTCACCGTGTACCTGATTGAAAACATCATCGTCATTCTCGCGGTGTCTGCATTTTGGAAAGAAGTAATCACGGGGTTCTTTCTGTTCTTTTTCGTTATATTTGATTTCTATCACCGAAAACGGAGAGCAGTTCTCCAGTAGATGTGCAGGAGGTTCTTATGGAAAGGCATGGATCCGTTCTACGGGTTAAACCGGAAAAACTCGAAGAATACAAACGGTATCACCGCGAGGTATGGCCTGAAATACTCGATATGATAAAAAAATGCAACATCCGTAACTATTCCATCTATCACAAGGATGGCTACCTTTTCAGCTACTTCGAGTATCACGGGGACGATTTCAATGCGGATATGGAGCGTATGGCCGCCGATCCGAAGACACAGGAGTGGTGGGCTATCATGAAACCGATGCAGCAGCCGCTTTCCACGAGGGGCGAGGGAGAGTGGTGGGCAGAGATGGAAGAGGTTTTCCACACGGACTGATCACTCCGGTATTCGTGAAAACACCGTGTCCCAATTTCCGATTTTTTCTGGGGGAGCTTTTTGGAACGGTGGAAAAAGGAGCTCGGCCTTCCGAAAGACACGGATATCTACCGCTACTACGATCTTGACTGGATTGTCACGATCCCGAACATGGATCCCCACATAAAGCAGTTTGAGATAATAAAGCAGAACGAAGAAGAGGTGATCGTACGCACTGGCTATGAAGCGGTGATCAGGAAAAAGTTTCAGGACCCGATGCCCGCCTATCTTGAGTTCGACACCGATACCATAGAAAAGATGCAGGCATTCCAGTTCGATGACCCGTGGGACGAACGCCGCTATTTCAAAAGTGGAGACAACCAGGTTGCAGGAGTCGGTGACGGCTTTATCCGCAATCTCCCGCCCTGGACGGAAACGGTGAAATCTCTCCATCACGATTTTCCCGTCTACGGCAGTGTGTGCGAAGGGCACGAAACGCTGTGGCGGATTATCGGGCTGAAGAACGTTTTGCTGTGGATAGGGCTGTATCCTGATGAGCTCGGGAAGTTTATTCAACGGATCATTGAGTTTTCTGTTGCAATAACAGAGGCCCAGATAGAGACGGCTGACGGGATGCTTGACGGAATGGTAATTTGGGGTGATGTGGCCTACACGCGGGATATGCTTTTTTCTCCCGAGTACTGGAGAAAGCACTTCAAGCCGGGGGTCAGGGCACTTGTAGAGGTCTGCCACAAATACGGCCTTCCGGTCATTTACCACGGCTGCGGGAATGTCCAAAGAATATTCGAAGATTTCATCGACGTCGGAGTCGATTCATATAACCCGCTCGAGGCAAAGGCCGGGCTCGATGTTGTCGCACTGAGGCGCCAGTACGGACACCGGATCGGCTTTTGCGGGAACATGGATGTTCAAAAGTGGGCAACAGCAGATGAAACAGAGCTGAAGGAAATTGTGCTCACGAAATTGAACGCAGCAAAAGGGGGCGGCTACATATTCCAATCCGACCACTCTGTGCCCAGCAACATATCCGGCAAAAACTACGACTACGTCGTGAACCTGGTGCGCGAATACGGCAAATATCCTCTCGAGCTCGGTGAATACGACCTCCCCGACATCTCCTGATGAATCCGTAAAGATCCGCAGGGAGCATGTCTCCGGCGCATACATACGCCCTATTGCGTGACCCTGAATAGTCCCCAATCCCCGCATGTATCGGTGAAACTGAAGCTATCTGTTCTTTGGTTTTTCGTCCCCGCCACGTTCACACTATTTATTCTTACAGCAATCCTCCCCTCCGCAAATCCTGGTTCTTACGCCCTCTCAATGTCGCTGAGCTATAATTACTCCAGATTGTTCGAACATTCAGGCATCATTGTCCTTTTTTCTGCGAATCGTTTCTACTCCAGCGGAACATTGCCCCATAGACTCGGGTCATCAACATTTTCCATAGAAATTATCGTACCTGGAAAATACAATGTTGGGCCCCATTTTTCCTGTACCAGTTCAGCGCTCACGCCACGGATATCATACATACCCTCTTCAATTTCCTCTCCAGCGATGAGTTCATCGAGAAATTCAAACATTCCGGCACACTGTTCAACCATTGGAACTCCTATGGTCTTTTCAATCCACCCGTCTCTCATTACTTCTAATGCTGCAGGATCGCCATCTGTTCCGATTAATTTGATATCGCCGGGCTTCATCCCTTTCTTTTCCAATACCGGGATTATCGAGGGAATTCTTGAGTCCGCATGTACGAAAATGATGTCAATATCCGGATTTGCAACAAGTTGATCCTCCACTGTATTTTCCTGGCCAGCCCACCCAGGGTTATCTTTTGTTATAAGCTCAATATCAGGATATTTCGCCATTGTATTATTGAATCCTTCACCAATTAATACAGAATACATATCACCCAAATCACCCATGACCTGGAGTATTTTCCCTCGAGCCTTTCCATATTTTTCTTCCAACATTTTCACACATTCCTCTGCAGCGATTCTTCCCACTTTGACCGTGCCTAAAACCGAAGTCATGTCCAGATTTACTGCCTCGATCGTATTGTCATACCCAATCACAATGATCCCGGCTTCTTTTGCTTTTCGCAGGCTTTCTGCGATTGTTTGGCTTTCCACAGCTTTGATCATTATTACCTGAGGATTCATTGTTATCGCGATTCCCACCTGGTTGATCTGTTCATCTGGACTGTTTTTCGCATCCATTACTTTTACCGCATACCCTCGTTCCAGTCCAAACTTCTCTGCATATTTCGCTGAACCGATATTGAAGCCGTTCACCATATCAGTGGCAAAATAATAAAGTAAGGGTTTCGCTTCCTCAGCAGCTTTTTTGCCACCTTTCGAAAGCCCTATTGCTGCGACCGAGCAAAACAACGTCAAGGCGACGAATAATGTAAATACTCTTTTCATTTGTATCTCCTTTCGAAAAACTGTGCACTAATTTTTAAAACCGCAGCCCCTACTCACCTGGAAAAAACAACCCTTATTTTTCATGTTCGATAATAATCACCTCCTTTTGCGATTCTTGAAATTGAACTGAAAAAGTATTTGATCTCCTTTCTTCGCGTGTTTTCTGAGACTTTAGCGTTTGTTTTTACTGACGAATATTGCGCCGGTTATCATGCTGACAATTTCATCTGTATCTGTCTTTTTCGTTTCCCGTATACCAATAATTTTTCCATGTCGTACCACAATAATTCTGTCAACAATCTCAAAAATCTGCTGTAAATTGTGGCTTATAAATATGATTGAAGCCTCCTTTCTTTCATTTTTTATTTGTTTAATCAAATCCAGCACCTTTCTCGTTTCCCTCACACCGAGTGCTGCCGTAGGCTCATCAAGAAGTATTAATTTTTTTCCCCATGCAATGAACCTTCCTAAAACGACAGCCTGTCTCTGACCACCAGATAGATATTCTACTTTCTCGTTTACAGAGGGAATGTTTATTCCGACTTTATCTAATATTTTCTTCGCACGGCTTTTCATTTCATTTATATTTAAAACGCCCAAGCCCAATATATTTTTATATATCTCACGACTAATAAACAAATTTGAAACAGAATCTAAATTGTTACAAATAGCCAGGTCCTGGTATACTGTTTCTATGCCCAATTTTCTTGCATCAGAAGGGTTTTTAAAACTAATTTCCTTCCCATAGTAATACAGCGTCCCTTCATCAGGAGCGATATTTCCGGATATAATTTTTATCATAGTTGACTTCCCGGCTCCATTATCGCCGACAAGTCCTACTATTTCGTCCTCGTAGATTTCAATTGTAACTTTATCCAGTGCAGTTACACTTCCAAAATGTTTACTGATATTGTCCAACTTCAACAATACTTTCTTATTCTTATCATTATTCATTGCAGCCCCTATTTGAATTGTGCCGGTGATTATCGAAACAGCCTCTTTAAGGCATCCAGCGAAACAGCGACGATTATTAATATTCCTTGAATAAAATTGGTGATAAATGGAGATACAGCAGAAAGGTTCAATGCACTATGTATACAGCTCAAAATGAGTGCACCGGCAAACGCCCCGACAAGTGAACCTATTCCCCCCTGAAGACTCACGCCGCCAATAACTACTGCAGCGAGTACTTCAAATAAATACCCTCTTCCCATGGCAGCAACAGAGCCGTTTGCCCTCGCAGCCATCAGCCATCCAGCAAGACTCGCAATAACTCCACTCAAAATAAAAACTTTGAAAATAAGTTTATCTACATTGATACCAAAGCTGTGAGCTGCGCTTTCATTTCCCCCCACAATATAAACATGCCTTCCAAAACGAGTTCTTTTTAGAAGAAATTCAAAAAAGATAAACATTGCAAACATTAAATACACCATCAAGGGAATATTTATGAGTCTTGTCATGTCAATGAACCGAAAACCATTTGGAAGACCCTGCATGCCATACCCGCCGGTTATCCATATAGCCGCAGCTCTCACAAAGATGTAACTCGAAAGTGTTACCAAAAATGAGTTGATCTTCAATTTTACTACAAAAAATGCATTAAATGCTCCCACAAGAACTCCCAAAATGATAACCGCTAGAAAACCAACCCACGTGTATAATTGATATCCTGAAGCATATTGAGAAGTTGAAACAAGCCATACACTCAAAATTGCCGATCCAGCTGCAGTTGATTCAACCGACAAATCCAAATTGCCGCTGATCAAAACAAAGGTTTGCCCTATAGCCAGAATACCGATAAACACTGAGTGATAGATGATGTTAATATAATTGGCAACACTGAAGAATCCGTAAATCGTGGCTGAAAATGTTATCATCAAGAGTAGAAAAATAATCCACACAATATTGTTCAAGAATCCTCGAGCCACTATTTTATAATTCAAAGAATTTTTCATTTGCAGTTTTCGGTTCCGTATATGGATTTCGTGCGAATCGTTAATAATTCCTTATGGTAAACGTTATCAGAATTTTGTATCAAGCAGAATATCAAATACTTTTTTTTATGTCAATAGTTTTTCATCCGGACATGCCGCCATTTCGGAGGCAAATCAATTACGTGCGCCGAAACACCCGCTGCTGGATACCGCCTGTGCAGCAATCCCCGCCAAAATAAGTGCCGCACAGATCACGTACACGGATGTCATCGAACTATGCTCATACACGACGCCTCCGACCGATGAGCCCGCAATCAGGCCGGCGGAGAGCACTGCCTCATGTATCGCCATTCTCGCCGCCCTGTCAACGCTCCCAGAGACGGCGTGAAAGAGGCTGTTGAAGTAACTGAGGGACATGGCAAACCCGATGAACGCGATGAGCACTGCAATCCAGAGAGGAGAACCCGAAAAACTCAGAAGGAGCACGGCACAGGCCTGCACGAACTGACCGGCGAGCATCTGCCCAGGTCTGAAATGCCAGATATCCGTTCTGCCGAGAGCAACAAAACCTATGGTCGCGCACAGGGCGCGAATCTGCAGTAAAAGCCCGATCAGCCCCTTCCCTACTCCCAGCTCCTCCAGAGCGTACACCGGGAATACGCTGAATAGGATGCCGATCACCACATAGGTGGTGAAAAGACCGATCCACGCCGGATATCGAAGCTTCGTGTTCGCGCCTGATGCGCGGGATTCATCCTTTGTGCCTGTTTTGACCTTGGCATGCGACCGCAAATGCGGTATAAATGCGCCTGCTCCACAGATCAGCACGCTCGCTGTGAACAGAACACCGCTTCCCACAGAGAGCGGAAGGGATGGAGACACGGTACTCAGGACTCCTGCCACCAGAGGACTCACAATCAACCCCGTGCTCCACGAGAGGTTGTACACCGACATGCGTCTTCCGAGTCGCGCACCCTCGATTCCTGCAGAGAGCCAACCCATGGCAGACGGCCAGAAAACCGCCTCGGCGATACCGTACAATCCGTGAAAAATGAATGTGAGTGCAAATACTCGGATGGAAGCCATCCCCAGTAGAACTGCGCCCATGAAAAACGTGGAAATGATCATTAACCTGGTGGGGATGGCCCTGTTGTACAGAGGGCGCAGAAGAAGGCAGCTGAGAATATATGTGCACGACCAGGTGGCGTTGAAAAACCCGATCTGGCTTGGGCTTGCAATGAAAATTTCACGAATATAAAACACACTGCCCAGGATTTTTATCCCCATCCCGAAGGCAACGAGAAACACGGATCCGCATATTACGGCTGTCTTTTCGATTTCCCGGGAATCACGCAGAAATCGCCCCCTCTTCTCTTCGGATTCCTTGTTTTGCACGCCATCATCTCTCTGTGTAACCGAAACCTCAGGCGGTCAGAGATCGTGCATAGGTGTAAAAATCGATCTCATTCCCGTCAAGGCCGAATGAGTAGACAAAGTTCGTGGCAATTTTCGTGGAGATTATCGCCGCAATGTACTCTTCGGGCACACGCTGCATGATCTTCTCCAAACCGACCAGATCCAGCAGAGACTTCGGGGTGTATTCGGTGAGTATCCTCTTTCTCACCTCTTTATCCTTGTGAAGGTCGGATGCGTACACATTGTCCGTGATCTTATTGATCTTGTCGCTCACAAGGTTCGTCAAAACTGTGAAGGGCAGTCCGCTTTTTTCGTGCTCATCCCAGAGGAGGTTGAACTCGGATCGTGCGTTTTGCCTGATTCTTACGACGATTTCGTCGATGTAGTTTTTTCGGAACGCGGGTATTTCGCCGTTTTGCACCTGAAGGTGCTGTTTGAACTCATCATCGCTGAGCGCCAGAGATGCATACACTTCGAGGCTCGATGAAGTCACGCCCCCCTTGTTTGCAGACGCGTCTTTTATTATGATGATTCCCTTTTCCTCGAGCCTCAGACGCGCATCTTCCGTGATGAAAAGATTTGCCCCCTCGACGATGATCCGAAATTTGGGAACCCCGTGATCATCGATGAGGTTTTGCCAGTTGTTGATGTTGATTGCGGCCGGCCTTCCTCCACAGGGGACAAAGAGGTCCGCCTTCGCGAGGTGGTGCAGATGGAATGTGTTTCTGAACTCTTCGCCGTTTGGAACGATCGTGCCGTCCGGCAGTGTGACTTCCTTGTCATTGACAGACACAAAGAACCCGTCCTTTGAGAGCTTGGAATTGTCGAACCGCTCCACCGGGGAGCGAAGTTCTGCGAGACGCTTGAGCTCCTCCCGGTTGATCCCGTTGGGATCGTACAGTACGCCGCTTGCATCAACCACACCGATTGTCTTGTCTTTCGAGATGAGAACCTCGTTGCTTCCCAGATCTCCGTCCGGACCTCCTGTCTGTATCTTTACGATGTTCTCCTCCCCGAGCCCGAGCTTTTCGAGCACTCCGAGCACGTACTCGTGAACACCCGCGGTCGTCATGCCGTACAAATCGTGAGGAATTCCACCGATTTCTGGTAACTTTCCGGTCGTAAACGCCTTCCAGTACAGATAGTTTCTTCTCTTGGCGTACAGCGCAGCCCAATTCATCAGCTCAGCAGTTCTCTCGTCCGGGCCGAGAAAGAGGAGCTCCTTTTCGCAGCACAGGTCGAGCACCTCCTCATTGGGCATCATGAGATCCATCATTCCGTCGATATAGCTCTTGAAGGCCCGTTCCTCCTCTTCCTGGTTCTTGAGTCCGAGCAGAATCGTCCCCTTCGACCCTCCCTCGGGAATATCCTTGTTTTTCTTCTGCTGGGTAAGTGCGAGGTTGTAGTTCTCGAAAAATATCGTATCGAGGTTGTTCTCATATACAGTGAGGTTACGGGACTTGATAAGCCGTATGCCTCCCCGTGCAATGTCCCTGAACCTGATGTGAAATCCGATAAATTCCCTGCCCACAAAGAAAAATACCCCATAGGGTTTTTCCTGAAAATCGATCGAGTTGAGAAAACCGGGATCGAGGCGGTATGCCATACAGGTTTTATCGCGCATGAAGAAGTTGGTCTTGAGTATGAGGCTGTTGAAGGTGACAAAATACTTCAGAATCGTTTTGTCTTTCATCGAGGGAACATCTGTGTCGATCTTGTTGAAAATTTCTTTTTCGATGTCCTCAGTATTTCTTTTTCCCTTTTTCGGGTGCAGCTTGTTCAAAAAATGGAAATAGATAAGGCGTACAATGTCTTGGTGCTCGAGCACCGCCTGTGCGATACGCGCCTCGGAAAAAGTGTCCTTGATGAGACGAAGCTTCATGTTGTCGAGCGTGCCCTTGGCCTCAGGCTGATCCTTCAACGCCTTATTGAGGCTGAGGTATTCTTCAGTGAGAACCGTCAGGAACTGGTGCGTAAACGCCCCTGCTGATATGGCGTACATCGTCTGTTGTGAAGTGTAGATCTCGTCGAGAAACAGCTGTGTGATCGGATTGTACTGCAGCATGACCACCGCGTTGAGGTCACAGGAAAACTCATCAATGGTCTCCACATCGATTTTATCGAAGTAAAACGTGTACACCCGCTTTCCATCGATGAAGGTTTCCCGGTATTTCCTGTTCGAGTGCATGTTGTAGTTGTTGATCAGATGTGAAAAGTTCATGAAAAACTGCCGGCTCGTTTCGCTGTGTATCCCCACCATTACTCTCGTTTCCGCGGTCTCCGGTTTGTCGGTAATCGATATGTAGGGGGATTCCCTGTTCTTCATCGATTCCCACGCTTCCTTGTACCGGACGATTGTTTCCGGTGCAGAACGTTCTATGAATACGGTGTTGATTGCATCATCGAAAAGGAGCTTTTTTTTATTTTCGCTTTCTTTTTTAAAAATCGGTTCGGACACAATGTAAAATCGCAGGAAATGACTGTTCGTCCTGTTCTTCGTACGGTAGCTCTCAAGTCGGAACAACGGATAGCGTTTCTCGATCCTCTTTTCAATCTCGTCCGTACTCTGCGTGTCGTCTTCAACGATGTAGACCGCGAGTTCCGGCTTTTCATTGATGAGCTGTATTCCGCCGATCCCTCCATAACGGGAGATAAGTTCGGATGCGCTCAGCGCGATAAGGTGTTTTGCAATGTCCTCCACAGCAGTTGTTTTGAAGTAATATTCGTCGATTCCGAGATCCACCGTGAACCATTCGACTGCCTCACGGACTTTCTCGGGAGTCATATACTCCGCGCTGTGAACATAGTTCTCGATCTTTTCGAGATCTTCCAGAGAGAGATATGTATTTTTCGCGATTTCGTTCAGTACTTTCATGGCCCCTTTTTCCTTTCACCGATCTCAGCAACATAGTATTATATAATTAAATTATTGTCAATGTCGATTTTGTATGAGAAAAAGATATGTGAAGGTTAAAAATATTGCGGTGTGAAGAAAGTTCATTTTGTCTGAATAATGACGAAGTTTCGTTCCTCTTCTTCGAGATATGGAACCTTTACCCGCTGTATGCTGAGATGCACATCCTTGTCCGTCGTCTTTGCCTTGAGCCGCGAAACTTCTTTTTCGATCTCAGACATTTTCCCTTTGAATGCGATGATCATAGCTTTTTCCCCTAACAGCTCCCTTCCAATCTTGTACAGGTACGAAAGATCTCCCACGCCCCGTGCAAGGATCGTGTCGTAGTATCCCTTGATGTCCCGAACGTCTTTTTCCAGCACTGATAAGTTGCCGAGCCCAAGTATCAACGCAGCGTTTCTCAGAAAAGACGCACGTTTATGCCGCCGTTCCACGGCGTGGATCGAAACGTTCCTGTACACAATCGCAAGAGGAACGGAGGGGAATCCTGCACCGGAACCTATATCCAGTATCGACGCGATTTCTGGTTTCAATAAACGGCAAACCGAGAGGGAGTCGAACACATGGCGCACGATGATCTCACGCGGACTGTTGGTGGACACGAGGTTTGTTTTGCTGTTCCACAACAACAGCTCTTCGATGAAACGCGAGAGAAGTTCAGCCACCCCGGAATCGGGACAGCGGGTCGGGTCACCCCGACGTTTTTTCTCCCCTCTTTTTTCCGTGAGCGCTTCGATCCCTAGCCGGAAAAGCCCTTCTTCAAGCAGCCTCCTGTCCTCAAATGAGAGGCCCATCAACAGTCATTCCCCTTCACAGGTGGCACCACAGTCAGGCGGTACAGGCCCGGAGCGCGAGACCGCACTCTTCGGGCCGCATTTCACAATCTTACTGCACCGTCTCAGAACGCGAGCACACCGCCTTCGGGCCGTGTCACCCGACCTTTTTGTCGGTACGATGAATCTTTTTTATATAGTAGAGAAGGCTAGTAATGTCTGCCGGTTTTACACCAGAGATCCTGGCCGCCTGCCCAAGTGACATCGGCCGGATCTTGTCGAGTTTTTCCCGCGCTTCGTAGGATATCTCTTCAATCGAAAAATAGTCGATTCCATCAGGAACGCGCATGTTTTCCATTTTTTTGAATTGCTGTATCTTCTCGTTCTGGCGCTCGATGTAACCGCTGTACTTGACCTCAATATCAACTGATTTTTTCACAGAAGATTCGTATCCTCCTATCTCCTCATCCTCCCGTGCGAGGTCGCCGATTGAGATTCCCTTCTGCCTGAGAATCGCAAAGTAGGTTTTATTCCCCCTTCGCTTCTCTTCGAGTTTTTTCAAAAGCTCCTGGAACATCTCCTTTCTTTCACGCGCGCGGGCGTACTCCCGTTCCCCCAAAAGCCCCACACGGTGTCCGTATTCCGCGAGCCTGAGGTCTGCGTTATCGTGCCTGAGGTTGAGCCGGTACTCCGCACTCGAAGTGAAGAGCCTGTACGGTTCCTCCGTGCCCTTGGTTATGAGATCGTCGATAAGCACGGCAATGTATGCTTCAGACCGGTCGAGAATGAGGGGAGGCTGATTTCGCATGGCACTCACTGCATTGATCCCTGCCATGATTCCCTGTGCGGCAGCCTCTTCGTACCCGCTCGTTCCGTTGATCTGACCCGCAAAATAAAGACCGCGTACTTTCTTCGTTTCCAGCGTCGCGTACAGCTCTGTGGGCGGGATAAAATCATACTCCACCGCATACCCGGGTTTCATGATATCCACTTCCTCGAGCCCCTTTACGGTTCTGAGAAAGGCAGTCTGGATCCGCTCGGGGAGACTCGAGGAGATCCCGTTGAGATACATCTCCTCTGTGTTCAGCCCTTCAGGTTCTATGAAGATCTGGTGTCTATCTCTCTGGGGAAACCGCATCACCTTATCCTCTATGCTTGGGCAGTAGCGGGGACCGACCCCCTTGATCTGTCCCGAGAAAAGCGGGGCCACACTGATGTTCTTCCTGATAATCTCATGGGTTTTTTCACTGGTGTAGGTAATGTAGCAGGGCACATTTTCTTGTAAGATTTTTTCTGTAGAAAAGGAGAAGGGCACGGGATGTTCATCTCCCTCCTGCTTTATCAGTACATCGAAGTTGATGCTCTTTCTGTTGACCCTGGCAGGAGTCCCTGTTTTCAGACGCCTGAGGGGAAACCCGAGATCGATGAGGCTCAGGCTGAGCCGCTCTGCTGACAGCTCACCTATTCTGCCTGCTTTTTCCGTGTATCTGCCGATATGGATAAGCCCCCTGAGAAATGTACCTGTAGTAATGATCACCTTTCGCGCATAAAACGTCTTTCCCCGTACGGTCTTTATGCCCCTTACCTCACCATTTTCTGTGAGGACCTCCGCAGCAATGTCCTGTTTGAACTCGATGTTGGGCTCTCTTTCGATCACCCACTTCATTTCGAACTGGTACCCTTTTTTGTCAGCCTGTGCTCTGGGAGCGTGAACAGCGGGGCCCTTGTTCGTGTTGAGCATTCGAAACTGGATACCGTGCTTGTCGATGATCTTCGCCATTTCTCCGCCCAGCGCATCAATCTCACGAACGAGCTGCCCCTTTGCGAGGCCGCCAATTGCCGGATTGCACGACATCTGAGCCGTAGTATCGAGGTTTATCGTCAGTAGCAGTGTGCGTGCCCCCATGCGGGCGCACGCGAGAGAAGCCTCGCAACCCGCATGGCCTGCTCCTACCACAATAACATCGAACTGATCACTGTCTGAAATGTTCATAATCTCATAAAAAATACATGCAATCTGAGGAAAAAAGAAAGGAAAAATCATCACCTTCTATCGCATAGGGGAGGGATGTCGGCGCAACCGGTGTATTTGATCCCCGCTCAGAAGGCCGTGTGCTTCGATTCAAAAGAGAGGGAACCCGTATTTTTAATCTCCTGACAAAAACCAAGTGGAACATTTTCGGAGAAGCAGTCGGTGGACCGATGGTGGGCACGAAACTAGAACCCGTTGTTCATCTTGACAACTTCTGGTTCGCATAGGCTGCATTCAAACCGGATACGGTTGTGCATGGAAAATAAGAGTGCGCTTCATCTTCGTCTTTTCAGGTATATCTTCACCTTTTTCAGTCTCCCGTTTCCTTCACTCTTGGTGAGAATATCGGGATCATTCTGCAGAGCCATGTGGATAATCCGCCGTTCAAAAGGGTTCATGGGTTCGAGCATCTGCGATTTGTTGGTTTTCTTTACTTTCTTCGCAACCTTGAACGCCAGTTCCCTCAGAGTGGCCTCCCGCTTGTCCCTGTAGTTCTCGATGTCGAGAACAACCTTCTTCCAGTTTTCCTTGTCCTTGTTGACCACAATATTGGTAAGAAGCTGCAAGGATTCGAGTGTTTTCCCACGCTTTCCGATAATCAGTCCTGCACTGTCTGAAATGATTTCAACGTAGAGCTTGTCCACTTCCTCATAGGTCTCGATGGATACATCCACTCCTATGGTTAAAAATAATCCTTTTAAAAACGATTCGACTTTTTGCGTGAGCGCCTCTTCGATGTCCTCAAGATACACCCTGATCTTTACAAGATTTCCAAAACTGAAAAATTTCGCCTTTTCAGTGATGACCTCGATTTTCAACTTTTCGCTGTCCACGCCGAGGTCCTCCGTTGCCTTCTTGATCGCGTCCTTTTCAGTTCTTCCTTCATATTCCCTTATTACCATTTATCTTCACCTCCAATAGTGCACTATCACTTTCTTTTTTTTGAGCGGTTTTTTACAGGTGCATTCTCAACAATAAGTTTCTTTTTTTTCTTGATATTGTAATCAATATAATACTGCTGCCCGATCGTGAGTATATTCTGAATCGTCCAGTACAGTACCAGACCCGACGGCATGTTCCAGAAAATGAAGAAAAAGACGATCGGGAAGAGATAGGTCATCATCTTCCCCTGCTGGGCTGACTGGTCCCCGGATGTAAGTTTTGACTGAAGAAGTGTTGTCGCGGTCATGATAAACGGCAAAACATTGATGTCTGTGTATCCCTGGCTCCCAAGCTTGTACCCGAGGAGCGGAATCGAAGCTTTGATCGTTGCCACCGTATCGGGAAGCGAAAGATCTTTTATCCAGAGAAATGACTCGTTTCTCAGCTCCACCATTCCGGATAAAAGGGTGTAGAGCGCATAAAAGATGGGAAGCTGCAGAAGCATGGGCAAACACCCTCCCATGGGATTGATCTTTTCCTTCCTGTAGAGCGCCTGTATCTCCTTGTTCATCTGTTGCTGGTTGCTTTTGTACCTCTCCCGTATTTCCGTGATCTTCGGCTGCAGAGCGCTCATCCTCCGCATTGACTGAAAGCTCTTGTGGGTGAGCGGGTGCAGGATGATCTTGATCACGACGGTCATTAGGATGATTGCGAGTCCGTAATTCTTCGTAAATGAGTAAAAGGCTTTGATCATGAATTCGAGAAAAATAACGATCGGTTTCAGTACCCGGCCGCTCATGACAGATTCAAAATTATTGCCGTACTGTCTGAGAAGTTTTCGCTGTTTCGGCCCTGCATAGATCTTGAAGGTGTCCTCGAACTCCTCACCCTTAAAGTATGGATGAGAGACCCCGAAAAAGTACTTCCCCTGGGTTCTTTGATCAAAGGAGTAGATGTAATTCTTCATATCCGGGAGAACACCGATAAAAAAGTACCTGTTTGTCACTCCGACCCAGTCGATGATTCTCGAAATTTCTAAGTAACGGGACTCTCCTCTGCGAAGCGAACATCCTGCGGCCCCCCTCAAGACCTTTCGTAAATGCCCGTTTTCGTGATACCCCTGCGTGGTGATGTTATATCTGTTCCTTATCACGCTGATCGGTCCGAGTACAGGACCCCATGCCAGAGTGTACGCAATACTGTCGTTGTTCAAATACACGTCCTCTTCTTCACGGGAGCTCATTTTGATCTTGAGGTCGAACATGTATTCGTTTTCCTCAAAAACATAGGTCTTGGAAAAACGGAAGGTCTTTCCGTTTTCGTCCTGAAAATCTCTGTAGAAGGTGTACGCGGTGTCGGATATTTTCTCCACCGTGTACAGTGTTCTGTCTCCGAGAGGGGTGTTTCTCAGCCGGTCAAAATGGACTTCAAAAGGACGAATATCATCATTGTCGTATTCCACGAGCTCAACAGGTGCATCGTTCCGGTCGAGGTATTCTTTCAATCTGAAGCTGATGATCGATGCGCCTTCATTCGATATTTCCACGGAATAGACATTCGTCTCAATTGACACAACCGCTGATTCAACAATCGTTTCATCAACAGCAGCGATCTCACGGGGTTCGCCGGGTTTTTCTTCAGTTTCGGCACCGCTGACCTCTGCTGCAGCTTCCTCCACTGGTTTTTGCTGCTCCTCGAGCGTCTCCTCTTTCACCTCAGCGCTTCTTTCTTCAAGGCGCGGCCGGAGAAAGAAAAACTGAAAAACAAGCACGATCAAAAAAATAACAACAACAGCGATGATTGTATTTTTATCCATTTTCCCACCTAGTCATATGTGGAGTAGTTGTGCGGGGAACGAAGATACAGAACACTGCCGTGAGCCCGTCTTCACCCTTTTTTAGGGGACAGGATCATACCCGCCCTTGTGAAAAGGAGTACACCTCAGTATCCGTTTCAAAGACAAAAACCCGCCTTTCAGCACCCCGTATTTTCTAATTGCATTGACCGCATAGTGCGAGCACGTAGGAGTGTATATACATGATGAAGGGAAAATCGGAGATAGAGCCTTTTGATATGCCCTTATTATGACTATCGGGATGGTACGAAAACCACCTGAATGATCACGATTTCTCTTGCTATTCTCCATTCATGAAATTGTTCAAGAAAGAGAATTACGAAAAAAGCGATGAAACAATATACAAAGCTGCTCATAACTTCCCAGAAAGTTCACTGTCCGCTTTTTGATAACAATGAATATGTCGTTCCCCTTTTCAAACCACCGTTTTTCGCGCCGAAAGAATTCTCTACAGAGCCGTTTTTCGTAGTTCCTGACCGCAGCATTTCCAACCTTTTTGCTTATCGATAGAGCAAATCGAACGAGATTCAGATTTGTGTGAACAACTATCAAAGTATACTGATGAGAATAATACCTTCTACCCTGCTGAATTAAACGCTGAAAATCCTCTTTCTTGTGTATCCTCTCCTTTCTATTAATTTTCTCCCGCTGCTCTCCGGGCACCAATGCAGTGAATTGTTCCCTGCGTTCGTTCCCTTTCATTATCATACATGGGTAAAACCCGTATTATGCCTCGTCTGCAACAGTCAGCCGCTTTCTGCCTTTTTTTCTTCTCCGTTTGAGAATAGCCCTCCCGTTCTTTGTACGCATTTTATTGCGAAAACCGAACATGCGGTTTCTCTTTATTTTGCTCGGCTGATAGGTTCTTTTCATTAAACAGATCCTTCTCTGTTCCAGTAAATACAGGATAAAAATACCCATCCATTGACATATGTGTCAAGAAAAATCATTTTTTTCATTTTTTAATTGATTATATTTTTATAATTGGTTACAATAATCAACTGCTGGGGAGTTAAAATCACGAACACTTTCACTCCTGTTAACAACTTGTGGATAGTTAGAACACTTATTTCCCGAACACTGTAACTTATTATTTATAAGATAATTATAAAATGAAAAATCGTGGTTTTTTCTATTGATGTATCACCAGGATTGTAACTTTTACTATTGTAAGAGTTAACACGTTATTTGAAATAAATTATACATAAGAACGAATATTTTTTAAGACACAGCAAAGAAAACGTATAATTTTTTTTCTGCTGTTCTCAACAATGAAAAAAGCACAATGTGTAAAACCTGTTGATAAACTATTAAATTATTGTATCTCATTGAGTAACATGCTCAGATTTCATCGGAAAGGAAGCAGAAAACATTATGTTTGAAAATATATGGAATGAAGCACTGAATGTAATCTCCCTCGAAGTCTCATATCAGGAGTACAACACGTGGTTCAACCAGATGCGCTACCTGAGCTCCGATGACAAAAGTGTAACAATTGCAGTCCCCTCAAAGCTGGTAAAAGACATCGTCATGGAAAGATATCAGAAGGTGATCAGCAGCAAGATGAACACTCTTATCGGAAAGGACGTTGAGCTCAAGATAAAGGTCGACTCCTCCATCTCATCAAAGGGTGAAAAAAGCAAGAAGGACGAAGGAAAAATGAAACCCGATACAGTGAATGCGAGATCTTTGATGTTCAACGTCAAGTACACCTTTGACAAATTCGTGGTTGGAGACAGCAACGATCTTGCTGCTGCTGCTGCAAAAAAAATCGCAGAAAACCCCGGTAAATACTGGAATCCTTTCTTTGTGTACGGAGGAGTGGGCCTGGGAAAGACTCACCTTCTCCATGCGATCGGACACACAATTGTAAAAAACTTCATAGAAATGAAGATTCTCTACATTACCGGTGAAAGCTTCATAAACGATTACATCACATCTATCCAGAAGGGAACGATGAACAGCTTCAGAATAAAATACAGAAACTCCGACCTTCTTTTGATAGATGATGTACATTCCATTCAGGGAAAAGAAGGAACGATGGAGGAACTCTTTCATACCTTCAATACTCTCTATGCAGCAAAGAAACAGATGGTCTTTACAAGTGACAGGCCTCCGAAAGAGCTGAAAAAGCTCGAGGACCGGTTGCGCAGCAGATTTGAGTGGGGACTCACTGCCGATATTCAACCTCCAAATTTCGAAATGAGAGAGTCCATTCTCAGGCAAAAAGTGCAGGAAGAAAAGTATGAAGTACCGGAAAACGTGATCAGGTTTATTGCGGAAAACTTCACGTGGAACATCAGAGAGCTCGAGTCCGCACTCTATAAGCTCTTCGCCTACCACGATCTCGTTCATGAGGAGATTACACTCGAACTTGCAAAAAAGGCGTTAAAAGACATGATTTCCGTAAAAAGTGTGGAGGATATATCGATCGATCTCATACAAAAAAAAGTTGCAAATGCCTTTAATATCAGTTTTTCCGACATGAAAGGGAAAAAACGAGTGAAAAACATTGCGCTCCCGCGCCAGGTTGCGATGTTTATCGCTCGAAACCTCACAGAGTACTCGACAACGGAAATCGGAAACGAGTTCGGAGGGAAAGACCATTCAACAGTGATCCATGCGGTTTCCAAAATCGGCGATAAGTGCGAAACTGACGAGGTGTTTAAAGCGAAAGTAGACAAAATTCTAAAGGACATCAAAGAAAATCCTTGATTCTGGACAATATGTGATATGTCTGTGAACGGGGTGTTTAAAAGTGACTGTTCCATTCGGAAAAAGATGTTTAAAACCTGTGGGAGAGTACGACAAATTTGAACAGGAAAATCACTCCCAGATTTCTGTTGTGAATAACCGTCAATTTATCAATATATGAAAAATCTCCATAAATCGTGCTGAAAGTGCAGATTATGGAAACATACACAATTTCAACAGTACTACTACTACTACTATTTATATTAATAAAAGGAACAGCACTATGAACATCATATACCCAAAGAACAAATTACTTAAATACCTCTCCTATACGGATACTATCTCAAGCTCTAAAACAACCATCCCGGTACTTTCGAATGTCCTCATTACTGCAGAGGAAAATACGATCTCACTGAATTCATCGAATCTCGAAACAGGAATTCGCATTGTGGACGATGCCGAGGTGAAGGAACAGGGGGCACTTGCGGTAAACGGAAAGAAACTCAATAGTATCATCAGAGAGCTCCCGGACAGTGATGTGAGTCTTTCAACCGATGAGCACAACCGAATGACGATACAGAGTACAAGCTCTGATATCAAGGCACGTTTTGTCATTGCGGGGCTCCCGAGGGAGGATTTTCCTGATATTAAAACGGAGCCTGAAGGCGAATACCTGCAGCTGAATGCGGAAGAGTTTAAAAAGATGATCAAAAAAGTTGTCTTTTCTATTTCCACTGACGAAAACAAATATTCTCTTACGGGAGTCTTCCTTGAAAAAGATGACGATAAGATCAATATGGTTGCCACGGACGGAAAGCGGCTCTCACTCGTATCAAAAACCCTGGAAGAGCTGGAGATTGCGCAGGAAGCGATTCACATACCTCATGACGGAATTATTATTCCGAAGATCGTCCTGTCGGAAATTATACGCTACTCCTTTGAGAACGGCAAGATGGACATGGGATTTAGTAAAAACCAGATATTTTTCTCATACGACAACATCCATCTCACCTCGAACCTCATAGAAGGAAAGTTTCCTGAGTATAAGAAGATAATCCCGGATGAGAGGGTTACATTTTTTCTCTCCGACAAGATCCTTTTGTTCAATGCAATACGAAGAGTAGCAGTGCTTGTTGATGAAAGTTACAATCAGATCAAGCTGAGCATTCTGAAAAATAAGCTGTTGATTTCCTCGAAAAATCCTACTATGGGCGGTGCAGTCGAGGAGATAGCCGTTGAATACGATGGAGAGGAAATCGATATAGCGTTGAACTATCTTTACCTCATCGACTGCCTGAAGGAGATAAGCTCCGAAACGGTAAGGATCGATTTTGAAAACGCCGAACGAGTCGTTACAGTACGCGGGAAAGACGACACGAATTATATCAACCTGATTATGCCGATGAAGATAAATCTCTAGTTCCAGCCTCCCAGTAGGGCGCCGGCATTTCGTGCACTCATACTCCGGTGAGAGAACCATAGAATATGTACACGTGCGCATCGTATGTTCGTGTTGTAACGGTTCAGTGAAGGTTGTCACCTTTGTATCTTAACTCGCTTTATTTGAATGATTTCAGAAACTATAAGGAACTCGCCGTACACTTTTACAGTGGAACAAATCTCATTCTCGGTCCCAACGGAGAGGGAAAGTCCAATATTATCGAGGCAGTTTACATGCTTTCCACTTCCAAATCATTCCGAGACGCACAGGACCAGCACATTACCCGGTGGGGACAAAATGGATACCGAGTGAGGGGAGAATTCTCCTCAGACGACCGTACGTATGAGATTGGTCTGGAGTACACGGGGAGCAATAAGGTTCTGTCGGTCAATGGAACACATGAGAGAAAAATATCTAATATTATCGGATATATATACTGTGTGCTCTTTATTTTCGATGACATCTATCTCATTAACGGCCCCCCTCTGACCAGAAGAAATTACCTCGATTTGATTCTCTCGACTTCCGATCCTCTCTATTTTCGGGTGTTGAGAAATTATCTCACCGTTGTGAAACACAAAAACAGGTACCTGAAGGAAGCCGGAGAGATAGACTGGAACCTCGTCTTTACATGGAATGAACAGCTCGTTGAATCGGGATCATACCTCATACAGCAGAGGTGGCTCATTCTTGAGTTTATAAATGCCTATCTTGAGCGAACGGTTGGAGAAAGAAATGACCTGTTTTTTCCTTTCAGGCTGAAATACAAATCAAATGTTGTGGATGAGACCGGCATGCGGGATAGAGAGGAAATCAGAGAACTTTTCTCGAAAAAGCTGAAAAAAGGCCGGGTCGCGGAAGTCAAAGCGCGTACAGCGCTGTACGGCCCGCACAGAGATGATTTTCTCTTTACAGATCGCGCGTTTGCGGTTCGACACTTCGGCTCTGTCGGTGAGGCGAGACTTTCCACCATACTTCTCAAACTGGCACAAAGTGAGTTTTTCAAACAGAAGAAAAGTGTCATTCCGATTCTTCTCATCGACGATATTCTGCTCGAACTCGACATGAAAAACATGGAAAAGGTTCTTTCGTTTTTCGACACTGACTCACAGAAAATCATTACCACAACGGAGAAAAAAAAGCTTCCTGAAATTTTTTCTTCTGACCGGGTGTTTACTATAGGGAAAAACGGACAGATTTCATGCTCGTAACCTGGCACTGTCATAAAGTTCGCAGCAGAAAAAAGTGTGGGTTGGAGAAAACGTGCAGAAGAAAAAGAGTACGTACTCGATACGAGAGGTTCTGAACGAATATTGGTCGAAAAACAGGCCCCTCGCGTATAGGATACAATCATTTCAGGCCCTCGAAATGTGGGAAACTGTCGTTGATTCGTCTCTTCATTCACATACTGCAGCTGTGACGCTGAATGACGGAGTTTTGTTTGTCAATACTGATTCCGCTCCCCTTGCAAACGAGCTCTCTTTAAAGGAACACGAGCTCAGGGAGAAGTTGAACGGGAAGCTTGTGTTCCCGGTGGTAAAAAAAATTGTGTTCAAATCGGGGTATATCCCGAAAAATAAAGCAGGAAAGAACAAAAAAAACACGCAGAAAAAAAACGTAACCCTCGGCACGATAAAGAGAATCGAAGAAACGGTGAAAAGCGTAAAAGAAGACGAACTCAGGGAAATTCTCAGGCGATTTTTTCTCGCAGCTGCCGGAACAAAACGCTCTGATCACGATTCCTGAGATTCGTCAGGTGGGCTGGTTTCTCATAAAAAGCGCTGAATTATCTTGGAGTTTTGAAAGAAAATTAGTATATTAAATTATTGTTTTATAAAGAATTATAGAATATTTCGGAGTAATTTTAATGGATCAGTATAGCGCCGAGAGCATACAAGTACTCGACGGTATCGAGCATGTGAGGAAACGACCGAGCATGTATATCGGTTCAACCGGCATGGACGGTCTTCATCACCTGGTCTACGAAGTCATTGACAATTCGATTGATGAGGCGCTCTCAGGATACTGCAACAGTATAACGGTGAACATCAAGAAGGACAATATTGTTGAAGTCCAGGACAACGGGAGGGGTATCCCCGTTGAGATGCACCCGGGAGAAGACGTATCAGCTCTTGAAGTTGTGATGACAAAACTGAATGCAGGGGGAAAATTCGATAATAAATCCTACAAAATTTCAGGAGGGCTGCACGGGGTAGGAGTTTCAGTGGTAAATGCGCTCTCGGAATGGCTCGAAGCGCTGGTGTGCAGGGAGGGACGACAGCATACGCAGCGATACATAAGGGGTATTCCGGAAACGGCGGTCATTGTTGGAGAAAAGTGCAGCAAGACCGGAACCAGAATTACTTTCAAGCCCGACAAGAAAATATTCAAGAGCTGCAACTTCAATTTCGACGTGCTCTCAAAACGCCTTCGGGAGCTCGCGTTCCTCAACAAGGGAATCAGCATTCAGATTACCGATTCGCTTAACAAAGACAGTGTCAAGCACCACACGTTCAAGTTTATGGGCGGAATCGTATCCTTCGTGCAGTACATCAACAAGGCAAAAACCGCTCTGAACAAGGATCCGATCTATTTTGAGGAAAAAAGAGAAGACATCGAAGCGGAAATCGCAATCGAGTACAACGACGGATATACCGAGAATATCTTCCCCTTTGTCAACAATATAAACACAGTAGAGGGCGGTACACACCTGATCGGATTCAAATCAGGTCTGACGAGGACGATCAATGATTTCATCAAGCGGAGCAACAGAATAAAAACAAAAACGTCTCTTGTCGGCGATGATGTGAGGGAGGGTCTCACCGCGGTCATCAGCATCAAGCTCAGAAATCCTCAGTTCGAAGGCCAGACAAAGGCGAAACTTGGTAACAGTGAGGTAAAGGGTATCATAGAATCGATGGTCTACGAGCACCTCTCCGATTATTTCGACAGGAATCCGCTCATCGCAAAAAAGATCATTGAAAAGTGTATCCAGTCTGCCCATGCCCGTGAAGCTGCACGAAAGGCCCGGGAGCTCACCAGAAGGAAAAACGCGCTGGAAAATGACTCCCTTCCCGGGAAGCTCGCAGACTGCTCCATAAAAAACCCGGAAAGGTGCGAGCTGTACCTCGTCGAAGGCGATAGTGCGGGGGGAAGTGCGAAACAGGGGAGAGATCGAACGTTTCAGGCAATTCTTCCGCTGTGGGGAAAGATGCTCAATGTGGAAAAAACTCGACTGGACAAGGTGCTGGGCAACGAGAAACTTCAGCCCATCATCAGTTCACTCGGCACGGGAATCGGAGACGGGTTTGACATTTCCAAGTTGAGGTACGGAAAAATCATCATCATGGCAGACGCCGATGTTGACGGCTCCCATATAAGGACTCTTCTTCTCACCTTTTTCTTCCGTTACATGAAAGAACTCATTGAGTGCGGCCACGTGTACATCGCCTGCTCCCCGCTGTACAAAATCACAAAGAAAAAGGATGTGATCTACTCTTTCTCTGAGGATGAGAAAATCCACATTCTCAAGAAGATCGGTTCGCAGGGAGTAAGCATCCAGAGGTACAAGGGACTCGGGGAAATGAATCCCGATCAATTGTGGGAAACCACGATGAACCCTGAAAGTCGAACCCTCATCCAGATAACCTCAGAGGATGCAGTGGAAGCCGACGAAATTTTTTCGATTCTCATGGGAGATGCTGTACAGCCGAGAAGACAGTTCATCGAAACCCATGCGAAATATGCGAAAAACATCGACGTGTAATTTATCTGCACATAGTTGAGATCTCATCGAAATACTACAGAAAAAGAGGTATGCTGAGGTGCCGCAACAGAATGAAAAAATAGTTCAAACCTTCATCGAAGACGAGATGAAAAACTCCTACATCACATACGCGATGAGCGTAATCGTGAGCAGGGCGCTCCCTGATGTTCGGGACGGGTTGAAGCCTGTACACAGAAGAATACTCTACGACATGAATGAACTGGGAATTACTCCGGACAAGCCTTTCAAAAAGTCTGCCCGTATCGTGGGAGATGTTCTGGGGAAATACCATCCACATGGCGATCAGGCGGTTTACGATGCACTCGTACGGATGGCGCAGAATTTTTCCATGCGGTACCCCCTCATCGACGGGCAGGGGAACTTCGGCTCAATTGACGGAGACACCGCTGCGGCCATGAGATATACAGAAGTGCGCATGCTTCCTCTCGCGAACCAGCTTCTCGCAGACATAGAAAAGGACACCATTGATTTTATACCCAACTTCGATGACACGCTTCAGGAACCCTCAGTGTTGCCGGCTGCATTCCCCAACCTACTTGTGAACGGGTCGAGCGGGATTGCTGTGGGAATGGCTACGAACATCCCTCCTCACAACATTCTGGAAAGCATCGACGCAATCATTGCCGTTATACAGAAACCTGATATAAAAATTAATAAAATTATTGATATTATTACTGGGCCTGATTTTCCCACAGGCGGGCTCATCATGGGACGAACCGGCATCGAACAGGCGTACAAAACGGGAAGCGGACTGATAAAGATTCGTGCTCGGGTGAGTATCGAACGGATGAAAAATGGAAAGGACGCCCTCATTGTCAACGAGATTCCCTATCAGGTGAACAAGTCACGTCTTCTCCAGAACATTGCCTCTCACGCCAAGGACAGAAAGCTCGACGGTATTTCCGACCTCCGGGACGAGTCCGACAAGGACGGAACGCGCGTCGTTATCGAGCTGAAAAGGGGCATAACCCCTCAGGTCATCATGAACCAGCTTTTCAAGTTGACACAGCTGGAGGTTACATATGGAATCAACCTTCTGGCCCTTGACCAGATGCGGCCAGTCGTCATGGACATCAAGCGGATCATTCAACGCTATATTGACCACAGAGAGGAAGTCGTACGAAGGCGGACAAAGTTCGATCTTGAAAAAGCGGAAAAACGTGCGCATATCCTGGAAGGGTTTTTACGCGCCCTTGACATTATAGATGAGATAATCTCGATCATCCGGGCATCCAGCACACCGAAGGAAGCGGAGGGGCGTCTCGTCGCGAAATATGTATTTACAAAGGCGCAGGCAGAGGCAATACTCGACATGAAACTCGCCCGTCTCACTGGACTCGAGCGGGAAAAGATAAAGAAGGAATACGATGAGCTCACTCTGCTCATTGCGAAACTCCACGAGATTCTGAAGAGCAGGAAAAACATTCTCAACGAGATCATCAAGGAATTACGGGAGATTGCAAAGAAACACGGTGATGAACGCAAGACCACGATCATTGATCAGGAGGAGGAAGTAGATCTGAAGGATCTGATCGTCGAAGAGGATGTGGTGGTGACGATATCTCACAACGGCTTCATAAAAAGAACGCCGATCACTGCGTTCAGGCATCAGGCGCGCGGAGGTGTGGGAGTGACCACATCGTCGCTGAGGGAGAACGATTTCATTGAGCAGATGTTCGTTGCTTCGACTCACGACATGCTTTTGTTCATCAGCAACAGTGGAATCGCGCATTCAGTAAAGGTACATGAGATCATCAATGTGGGGAAAAACTCAAAAGGGCAGAGCATCAAGCTCCTCCTCAGGCTTAGAGAGGATGAAGCCGTTGCAGCTGCGGTTTCCCTGAATGGAAAAGCAGAGGAGAAGCACATATTGTTTCTCACGCGAAAAGGCATCATCAAAAGAGGGACGGCCTCGGATTTTCAGAATGTGAGAAAAACGGGAATAAAGGCGATTTCTCTTGCAAAAGACGATATCATGATTTCTGCAATCGTAACCGATGGAAAGGGAGAGATTATCATAGCAACTGCGGGCGGCAGTGCGCTTCGTCTCAGGGAGAGCAGCGTGCGGGTCATGGGGCGTGCTGCGCGCGGTGTAACGGGCATACGGCTGAAAAAGGGAGACTATGTCTGCGGCATGACGAAGATAGATAAGATGTCAGACCTTCTTATGGTAACGGAAAACGGGTTCGGGAAGAGAGTGGATTTCAAAAACTTCTCTCCGCACGGAAGAGGAACAGGGGGGCAGATCTATATAAAGTTAACCAATAAGACGGGAAGAGTTTCGGGAATAATGTCGATCGCGAAAGGCGATGCATTTGTCGTGATAACGAACAGAGGAATGATAATCAAACTAAAAGCCAAATCAGTTTCAAAATTGGGACGCATTGCAGGAGGCGTGCGGCTGGTGAACATCAAAGCACCCGACAGTGTTGCTGCAGTTTCACGAATTGTTCAGGATTAGGAGGGGCTTATTACATTTGACAACGAAAACAGATCCATCTATCTTTTAGTCTGGACCAGGAGAGATGGCTGAGTGGTCGAAAGCGGCGGTCTTGAAAACCGTTGTCCCTTCCGGGACCGGGGGTTCGAATCCCTCTCTCTCCGATATGTGAGACCCGGTTGTGAAAGTGTGTTTACATCAGCGCCGATCTGTGATACAGTTACAAAGATGGAAATGTATGAATAAAGTGGAGAGGTGCGAGAGCGGCCGAATCGGGCTCCCTGCTAAGGAGTTGTGCTCTTACGGGCACCGTGGGTTCGAATCCCACCCTCTCCGAACTGTTTTATGTGCCCATAGCTCAGTGGATAGAGCATTGGATTGCGGATCCAAGGGTCGGAGGTTCAAATCCTCTTGGGCACGCAGATGATTTCACGGGAGCCGCCGTGCACATCGATTCCTATGAATTTGGGAGGATGAGTGTGGACGGAAGAAGTTATTCGTCTGACCTCATTCTGTATCCGGACGGGAGCATAAACGATCGGTGGTGGCGGCGTGAGGGACACCTTCTTCAGGTTGATGATCTGGATAGAACCGAGAAGGTGCGTCCCGAGATTATCGTCATTGGTATAGGCGCGTACGGAATGATGAGGGTCGGAGAAGAGACCAGGGCGTATCTCGACTCATTGTGTGATGAGATGGTTATTGAAAAAACCCAGTATGCGGTTGAACGTTTCAACGAGCTGTCTCGCTTGCATTCCGTGGAAGGGATGTTTCACCTTACCTGTTGAAGAACCGGATTCCCCGGGATTGCATTGGTAACCTCAAATAAGCTGTCTTTTACAGTACAGGTGTATTTGCCATACGGAGAGGTGCGAGAGTGGTTGAATCGGGCGGTCTCGAAAACCGTTGTTCCCGTTTGGGAACCGTGGGTTCGAATCCCACCCTCTCCGATCTATTCCGTCACTTCACTTCGCACATCAGTGTTTCTCTTCTTCTCACACACGTTGCTTCACCGGGAGAATAAAAGGGTCGCTATGGGGAAAACGATTATTGTCGCGAATCAGAAAGGAGGGGTTGGGAAAACAACCACGGTCGTCAATCTGTCTGCGTACATTGCCGAAGCCGGGGAAAAAACACTCGTGATAGATCTTGACGCCCAGGGGAACAGCTGTTCCGGTCTGGGTGTAGAAAAAGGAGAAAACGAGCACGGGTTGTATGAAGCACTGCTCGGGATGATAGACGCACGTGAGATCGTCGTTGAAACGGAAGTGAAAAACCTGTTTGTGATCCCGTCTAATATTGATCTTTCAGGCGCACAGGTTGAAATGGTTGACATGGAAAAACGAGAGTTCAAGCTCAAGAGCGTCGTTGACCGCGTGAAGGGGGACTATGACTACGTGCTCATCGATTCTCCTCCGTCTCTCGGACTTCTCACAATAAACGGGCTCGTTGCATCCGATGCGGTAATGATTCCCATACAGTGCGAATATTATGCGCTCGAAGGGCTGAGCCAGCTGTTGAAGACCATTAACCTGGTAAAGCAACGCCTCAATCCCAAACTCCAGATCGAGGGTGTGCTGCTCACTATGTACGATACAAGAACCAATCTTTCGAAGCAGGTTGTTGAGGAGGTTATTTCATATTTCAAGAATAAAGTGTACAAAACGATCATACCCAGAAACATCAAACTCGCAGAAGCGCCGAGTTTCGGAAAACCGATCAGTGTGTATGATCCAAACAGTATGGGTGCGATTAGTTATTACAATCTCTCAAAGGAAATTATGAAAAATGGGGAAAAAAGCGTTAGGGAAGGGACTTGATGCGTTGATTTCAGGCGGCTATGAATCCGAAGAAGCCGGTGAGAACATCCGGCTCATTCCTGTGGAGGAAATCGTACCAAACAGGTTTCAGCCGCGTAAGAGTTTTGATAATGAAAAGATACGCGAACTGGCACAATCGATAAAGGAAAACGGGATGATACAGCCGATTGTGGTACGAAAAAACGGTGCACAGTACGAGGTCATTGTCGGTGAGAGGAGGGTGAAGGCGGCAAAGGAGGCCGAACTTGCAGTGATCCCCGCACTCGTCAAAGAGTATTCAGATGACAGGTTACTTGAACTTGCCCTTATCGAAAACATACAACGCGAGGATCTCAACCCGGTTGAAGAAGCGCTTGCATACAGGATGATACTGGAAAGAGAAAGGCTTACTCAGGAGGAGCTCGCAAACAGAATCGGGAAATCAAGAAGTTATATTGCAAATATGGTTCGAATCCTCGAGCTCCCGGAACAGGTGCTCGAGAATGTTTCACGTGGAACAATTTCTGTGGGACAGGCGAAAGCGCTTCTTTCGGTTGATGAGGAAACGGATAAAATTTCGCTTGCACAAAGAATCATACAAGAGGGGATCACGGTACGTGAGCTCGAGCACATTACGAGAAAACGCAATGTTCCACGTGGAACACTGCCGAAAGAGCGTGACCCTCATGTGGAAGAGTTGGAAGAAAAATTGAGAGGGCGTCTTGGAACCAAGGTCAAAATAGAGTATCGGAAAGGCAAAGGCGTAATCAAGATTGATTTTTATTCCGACGATGAGCTCGAACGAATCCTCGAAATAGTAATCTGACCCTCCGGGTTTTAAAATCAGCAATAAGAGTTTACAAAAGATTGGAAACATGGGAAAATATCTGGACGGATATGCGCGGATGGAGGACAAAAAAAGGGAGAAACCGGTTTTCCGCAGCCTGGCACTGCAAATTGGGGGCGGTGCGGCTGTGCTTGTTATGCTGTACTTTGCCAGTAGGTTTCACTACCTCCTGTTTCACAGCCTCGCTGAAATATTCAGCATTCTTGTTGCATTCGGAATTTTCGTCATTGCATTGAATTCACGAAAGTTCCTCGAGAACGGATACCTCATATTGCTGGGTATAGCCTACCTGTTCATCGGTGGA
This sequence comes from uncultured Spirochaetota bacterium, assembly GCA_964583615.1. Classification (GTDB taxonomy): domain Bacteria; phylum Spirochaetota; class B62-G9; order B62-G9; family DRHN01; genus CAZOWM01. Next base: position 115,778 of record CAZOWM010000001.1, read on the forward strand.
ATTGATATTCTTCACACCCTCGCATACAAAGGGATGGGAATTTTTCAATCTGGCGGATCAAATCTTGCAACGCAGATGTGGGTCTCTGCGAGGTATTTAGAGAGCATCTCGCTTTTCATCGCACCGGTTTTTTTGAAAAATAAATTTCGATTTGAACTGGTATTTTCTGCGTATTTTATCTGCACGTTCCTGCTCATGGTTTCAATCTTGGCGTGGAATATATTTCCTGTCTGCTATATAGAGGGTGAGGGGCTGACACCGTTTAAAAAAATCAGCGAATACGTTATCTCTCTTATTCTTACGGGTGCAGTTTTAACCCTTGTGAGCAAAAAGGATTCGTTCGATGAGAAAATATTCTCCTATATCATCGTTTCGATCATTCTCACCATCTGCTCTGAGCTGATATTCACCTTTTATTTCAGCGTCTATGACATGTTTAATTTGATCGGGCACTTTTTTAAAATCCTTTCCTTTTTCTTCATATATAAGGCAATCATCGAGAAGGGGATTGTTCAGCCCTTTGATCTCATGTACAGGAACCTGAAACAGAGTGAGATGGAACTGAAGGGGGAGAAGGAATTTATTGAAAAATTGATCGATTCAGCGCAGAGCATCGTTCTCGTATTGGACGAAAAAAACCGAATAATGAGGTTCAATTCCTACATGGAGGAAATATCCGGGTACCGGATCAATGAGGTGAAGGGGAAAGACTTTTTCAAGATATTTGTTCCAGAGCGGTTCAAGCTTCAGACAAAGGAGCTTTTTAAAAATACCAGGGAAGGGGTTATCGAACATTGTATCATTGGGATGATTCGTACGAAAAACGGTGCTGAGCGTGAGATAGAGTGGTACAATAGGCCTCTGGAATATGAGGGGAAATCGATAATCGGACTTATTTCGATCGGTCAGGATGTCACCGAACGGAGGCATGCGGAGAAGGACCGTGAACAGCTGATCATCGAACTGCAGGATGCGCTTTCGCAAGTACGCGCGTTAAAGAGTATGCTGCATGTGTGCCCGTTCTGTAATAGGATAAGGGATGAGAACGGTTACTGGCACACAATTGAATATTACTCACTGGTTTACAGTTCTGAGGGTATATCGCAGCACGTGTGCCCTGACTGCGCAGAGAAATATAATGTTAAATGATTAAAGACTACCAGCCAAAAACTGTGTAACCGGGCAACCGAGGCGCGTCTTCCGCACCTTTCCGGTTTATAATGAAGCAATCATTCAGGTGAGAGGAGTACAGATCGATGAGTGTGAAGGTTTTTCCAATGCTGCAGGGGTCTTCTTCTGCAACGTGGATGTTTTTCGGAATTATTTTATTTCTGCTTCTGCTCGCGGTGTTTTTCAGTTTTCTCGCGTTTTCGATGAAGCATATCAGGTGTGAGGTTGACAGCAGGGGAATGCGTATTCGTGGAGGATTGTACAGTCGTTTTATTCGAAGTGAGTCGGTCGATATCGAAGGGGTGCGTGTGTTGGACCTGAAAAGGGATATCGACTTCCAGCCGAAAATACGAAAAAGTGGCATCGGAATGCCGGGATTGAAGCAGGGCTGGTTTAGGTTGAGGAACAAAAAAAAGGCCCTTCTTTTTGTGACGGACAGTTCGAAGGTTGTGTATGTTCCCACAATTGAGGGATATTCGTTTCTGTTCAGCACCCCTGAACCTGAAAAATTTGCCGAGTATGTGCGAAAAATCTGGCGGTAAGGACCCCTTTCTTTGAACATTCTGACCCATACAGCTGTCAGACACAGTGGATGGAGGCCCTTTACTGGTATGAAGCGTTTTTTGGGGATTCTTTTTCTCATTTTTTTTCTTTTCTGCGTTCCGGTGCTTGGTACCGGCTCCACCCTTTTTGCGGAACACAGTGCCGAAAAACAGGCTGGCGAAAAGAGGGGGAGGTTTTTTATTTTTCCCATTGTGTTCTACACTCCAGAGACAGCCACCGGTGGCGGTGTGGTATTCAACTATTCGTACTGGACAAAGGAGGGGTTCCCCTCAGGCATTCCGTCAACCCTGAACCTCGTTTTTGTACTGACCGGAAAACGACAGTTCACTTATGAGATCAAAGCGGACAATGCGTGGAAAAATCATACACTGTACAGCAGTTTTGACCTGCGTGTGAGCAAATCCCCTGAAAGTTTTTACGGTATCGGGAACGACACGTCCGAGGGGGATGAGGAAAAGTATACACACAGCTATTTTGCCGTGAAACCTACCCTGCAGTGGAGAGTTTCTCCCCATTTCTTTGCCGGGGCCGGGTACGAGTTCGAATACAGCTCGAACTGCGATCTGGAGGATGGAGGGCTTTTGCAGAGCGGGGATGTGCCCGGCAGCAGGGGAGGAATCGACTCGGGAGTCGGGTTTATGGTCACCTGCGACACAACAAACAGCAGGTTTTTTCCGAACAGCGGGGGGAGGTATTTGTTCTCGAGTTGGTTTTATCACCACCTTATTGGAAGCGACAACGACTTCAGCAGATACACGGTAGACGCACGCAGATATGTTCCTCTTTTCAGGGAACATGTTCTTGCGATGCAGATGCGGTATACCGCGATGAGTGGTGATGTCCCGTTTCATATGCTCTCACTTTTCGGAGGGCGAAGTCTCATGCGCGGATATTACCTGGGAAGGTACCGTGACCGAAACATGCTCGTGTTCCAGACCGAATACAGGCTGCCGCTTATATGGAGAGTCGGTGCAGTGGGGTTTTTAGGAATAGGCGATGTTGCTCCACGTGGAAAAAGCTTTGAGCTCGACGAGTTCAAATATTCTGCAGGTGCAGGACTCAGGATCATGATGAATGCGCAAGAAAAGATCAACCTCAGGATCGATTATGCATTCGGAAAAGACTCTAGAGGGGTCTATGTGTCTCTGTTTGAGGCATTTTAGGGAAATAAAAACAGGAGAACGCTGAAATGAAAATTCATGTTCATCATCAGAACAGCTTCCACAATGTGTTCGGAGGGTGCAGCCCTGTGCTCAGGGTTTGTTCCGGTGATTCCATCGAGACGAGCATCGTGGATGCGCACGGGTTTGATAGAAACCTCAGGGAAGTCGCACGTCGCGGAAATCCCCTCACAGGGCCCTTTTACATCGAGGATGCAGAGCCGGCAGATACGATTGCGGTGCGGATCGACTCCCTCTCCCCCAACCGGAGACACGCCTGGTCTTCGACGGTGGTGTCACACACAGTGGTCGAATCCGTGTTCGTTCCCGCACTTCCAGAAAAAAAGTACGCCACCTGGGATATCGATCTCGAGACCGGGACTTTACAGGTGCTGGAGCCTGAATCGGCCGTTGGACGCACGAATTTTCAACTCGCACCGATGCTCGGATGCATCGGTGTTGCCCCTGCGCAGGGGCAGGTGCTCTCATCGGCGACATCCGCTGAACACGGCGGAAATATGGACTATTGCGGGGTCAAAGAAGGCGCAACCATCTATTTTCCCGTGTTCGAGCGCGGGGCGCTTCTTTCGATCGGAGACGGGCACGCCCTGCAGGGTGACGGTGAGCTCGGCGGCACTGGGGTCGAAGGTTCATTCGACGTCAAGTTAACCGTCCACCTCATCAAAGACAACCCCATCGGGTGGCCGAGGGGTGAGGATGTGCAGGCGATTTTTACTTTCGGAAACGCACGGCCTTTTTTTGAGGCTGTTCAGCACGCAACAACAGAAATGCTTCGATGGCTCATTAACGGCTTTGGATTGGATATGGTCGCCGCGTCCATACTCATGGGACAGTGTGCCCGGATTGACGTCGGAAACGTGTTCGACCCCGCCCATACCGCAGTGTGCAGGATTTTCAGATCCCTGATTCCTGGAGAGAAAGGGTACTTTTCTGACAGGGCTCTTGTCTGAAAAGATGGTGGGCTGCCGGAGCGCAATTTTTCCTGAAAAGCACGTTTTCTCCGCCTGGATCAGGAGCTTTTCTCCAGGGGGACACTCTCATCTTTTTTGATTTCGCCGCACGCAGCCCCCTCGACAACGTGGGGAATTTTTTCGAGGGGGATGTTGATGCTTATCTCGTCCTCTGTTCTCAGGGTGGCAGCCATTTTCAGGATGTTGATCTCAGTGAGCGTCACTTTTTTGCCTTCGTAATCAAGCACAGTTCCTTCGGAAGGATAGCGTTTCTTCACCTCACGGTACGCTTCGTGTTCGTATGCGAGACAGCAGAGGAGCCGCCCGCATGCTCCTGAGATCTTCGATGAATTGAGGGTGAGGTTCTGGTCTTTTGCCATCTTGATGGTAACGGGCTGAAGCTCGTTTTTCACCGACGTGCAGCAGAAGCTTCTCCCGCATATTCCTGTTCCCTTTATGATCTTCGCCTCATCACGGGCACCGATCTGTCGAAGTTCGATTCGTTTTTTAAACACGGATGCAAGGTCCTTGACCAGTTCACGGAAATCTACGCGCTCGTCTGCGGTAAAGTTGAAGATGATTTTGTTGTCATCGAGAAAATAGTGTATGCTGACGAGCTTCATGTCGAGGGTGTGTATTTTTATTTTTTCACGGGTTATAGCGAAGGCTTCCTCCTCCCGTTTAAAATTGTCTTCGCGTTTTTTCAGGTCTTCCTCGGTGCATATACGGATGGCCTTGACAATGTCCGCCCCTTGCGGGATGGTGTGCGTAGTACCGCAGACGATGGCGAATTCCGGACCATTTTGCGTATCGATGATCACCTCGTCTCCTCTTTGCACCGGGAATTCAGGAGTTTCAAGGTAGCAAACGTCCCAGTTGTATTCTATTTTTACAATAATTATCTCTTTTTGTTCATTCATATCGTTCCCTCGTCTATTTGTACAGGTCGATGAGAAGCCCCCTGATTTCATCCAGGGTAGCAAGCAGTGTTATGTTTTGCGCCTGCTGTGTAAGCACAAGCTTCGTGAGAGCGTCCAGTTTTTTGTCTATTAATTTGGTAACTGTGTAGATTTTTTGCCGCATGGGGCTTCCGCCTGTCCGGTGTTCCACCGAGAACATGTGTTCCGTCACGTGTTTCATGAATTGCATGACCATGGATTTGTAGATTTTGAGCTCTTCATAGGTTGGATTGTGCGCGAATTTTTTTCCTTGTTTGCTGATTTCCGCCACAAGGTTTTCAAAAACGATATGGACATTCTCTGTTTCAGCGATCTTCAGCTCATCGTAGAACCTGCTCTGCACTATGTCGACCGCCTGGTGAACACTTTTTCCCGGTTTCTTTTTCACGGATATCTTTTTTTTATCTCGGCCGGTTTTTTCCAACTCTATCATTGTGTATCCTCCCTTTCGTGAGATCATAGACCGACTTGTGCACACGGGCAATGTCGTTTTGTTCGATGACGACGAACACATCGCCGTACTGAGAGGAAAGTTCGAGATACCCTTCCCTCACCATACGCTGAAATGTGATTCCCTCCCGTTCAATTCTGTCCCCGCCGTTGAAGTGAAAGGTCCTGGAGCTCGTGTCCATGGCTTTGGTGAGCGATTCTTCGGAAACGACGTCGAGATAGAAGACGAGGTCCGGTTCGAGAAAATTCACGGCAAAGAGGTTCATCTGTTTCAAGAAATCCATGTCCGAAATGCGGCGTGCGATGCCCTGGTACACGAGCGTTGAATAGTAATACCGCGAACAGATGACCACCCTTCCTTTTTTGAGCGCGGGTTCGATCACACGGGCGACGTGCTCTGATCTGTCCGCGAGAAAAAGAAAGAGTTCTGCTTTCGGGCATAGTCTGAAAGACGGATCGAGAAGGATTTCGCGTATCTTCCTCCCCTCTGGTGTGCCCCCCGGCTCTTCCGTGACGATACACGAGTATCCATCCCTGGAGAGGTCGTTGTAGAGGAGCTCGGCCTGAGTTGATTTTCCCGAACCGTCCGGCCCTTCGAAAACGATGAAGTATCCTTTTCTTTGAGTATCACGTATTGCCTCTTCCATTAATGCTCCCTGTGTGCGTCGCGTATTCAGAGGAGTAGATGGAACGCTTTCGAGAAAGCCCGGTTTGCATTCATCAGCAGGCGGGGAAAACGGGGGAAAAACTGAATTACACGGATTACCCTGTTTTTACTTTGGGTTTTATAAATTCCTTTTCAAGGATGCTTACGGTGTCTTGATGAGCCACTGTATTGATTTTCCTTGAAAAATTCCAAGGAAATTTTTTCTCCTGTGTTTCTTTAGGTGAGTTGAGCTTTTTAATGTACTCTTCTCGTATAGTTTGTAACTTATCTCTATCTTTTATAATCTCACAGGTTCCATCGAAAAGCACACCCTCCTCGATGATGAGCCTGGGTGTTTTGATGGTGCCATTCAATTCACCTGTGGATAACAGGGTAACCCGTTCGGATGCAATAATATCTCCCTTGACTTTTCCTCCGATGACCACTGTGCGTGCGATGATGATGCTTTCAGCAACACCATTTTTCCCCACTAAAACCTTTGCGTTTGTCGTGACACTCCCGTAAAAAGTTCCGTCTATTCTTAAGAGACCATTGAGGTCAAAGTTTCCCCTTAATGTAGTTCCTTCACCGATAATGCTGTTGACGAATGCGTCTCCCTGAGACTCCTGTATGTAGTCTTCCATCTTAGCCATGAACTATGTGTGGCATTCTCCTTTTATAATATAATACACATTAAAAAAAAATAAAAATTTCTCTGTAAAACTGTTGGTGCACTCTGTTCAGCCTTCACACGCTGGAAATGGATAAAGGGCACACTGGCGCACAGGTGCGATGCTAAAATTCAGTTGTCATAAAAACCATTGGATCAACGGCTTTTGTTCCGATACGGACTTCGTAGTGGAGATGAAACCCCGTGGACCTTCCTGTCCTCCCGAGGAATCCGATGATTTCACCCTTTTGTACCTTTTTCCCTTCAAATACGGAGATCCGTGACAGGTGGGCATACAGCGTTTGAAATCCATATTCGTGCTGAATCTGTACCGTTCTCCCGTATCCCCCCTTCATTCCTGAATACACGACAGTGCCGTCGGCAGACGATCTGATAGGTGCGCCTGGCCACCAGCTGATGTCGACTCCCTGATGCACCGCCCATTTGCCGGTGAAAGGAGATCTGCGCATTCCAAAGCGTGAAGTGATAAATCCTCCTCCGATGATCGGCCAATTGTTGGGGATTTTCTGAATGATCTCTTCCCGAGCAGCGAGAAACTTCGTAAAGTTCTGGAGCACCTTTTTGCTTGCCACGATGTCCGTGTTGATCCGCTTGATCGTTTCGAGCTCCGTCTGGTAGTCGTCCTTACTCTTCAGCCCCATGATTTCGGAGATATTTTTTATCTCTGTCTCGGGACCGCCGAGCCCGAAGATATTTTCGGATTGACTTGCACCGAGGAGCTTTATAATATCTTTGATGTTGTTCCGGTATTCATTGACCGAGTTGTTGAGATTGGAGATTTCTTCTTTGAGCATCTGCATGGTAACGACGTTTCCTTCCTGGGCGTCTTGAAGGATCTCCATTTCCTTTTTTGCGAGCGTGTACCTTGATGTTGAAATGAAAAAAGTTGCGATGATACCTGCCAGCAGCAAAATGAGAAAAGAGATGGTGAAGAGAGAAATTTGAAAGTTGAAGATCTTTTTTTCAGAATGAGGAATGAGCATGACCGTTAATTTCTCTCTTCCCTTCTGAGTAAAACGTTTGTAACTATAAAGTGCCCAGCGTTTTACAAAGATCAGTTGCGTGTGGAGATATGCAAAAAACCGTTTTTCGAGCTTTTTGTATTCAGACACGGATTACCCCGCCCCCAGCTAAATTTGGCCTAATGTTACCATACTATATTATAAAGTCAACTATATTATACAAAATTTCAAGAGGAATTTTGCATAATTTACTATCTATAAGGAAATTACAATGTTATTTGACACACACTGCCATCTTGTCCTTGTAAAAGAGAAGATAATGAATATTTTTGCCGTCATTGAAAATGCGCGAAACAGCGGAGTCACCTCTCTTGTGGATGTATCGGTCGGGATTTCGGATTTCATGAGCCGGTTCAGGCTCATCGAGGACCTGAGAAATGCATCCGGCCTTCAAATCTACATGACTGCAGGGCTCCCTCCGTATTTTTCTGACAAAAGGCGAAAAAATGATCTCGACTCCGTAAAAAAGCAGGCGCAGACGATGGATGCTGTAGCGATCGGTGAGATCGGGCTCGATTATTTTCACCGGTACGGAACGAATACGGAGCAGATGGATCTGTTTTTACAGCAGATTAGACTCGCAAACGAACTCGATCTTCCCATCATCGTGCACACACGGGAATCAGATGCAGACCTCATTTCAACCCTGAAAAAAACGAGGTGTGCGCGCGGAGGTATTATCCACTGCTTTTCATCGGACTGGAATGCGGCGAAAGCGCTTTTGGATCTAGGCTATTACATTTCCTTTGCAGGAAACGTGACGTACAGTAAATCCGACGCGCTTCGTGAGGTCGCACGAAACGTTCCAAAGGACAGGTACCTGATCGAGACTGATTCTCCCTATCTTTCTCCTCAGAAGTTTCGTGGAAAGCCGAATGAACCGGCGCGGGTGGCCGAGGTTGCCGCGTGTATTGCAGAAACCCGCGGTACTGATCTAAAAGAAGTTGCAGGCCAGACCACGCAAAACGCCCGCACCGTGTTCGGGCTGGACGGATGAAACCACGCGGTTATCATTCCCAGCTTTCCTGGGGGTGTGATTCTTTCACCTCTGCAAGTATCTTTGCGAGCTCTTCTTCCTCGATGAGCCTGATCTGTCGTGCAACGGTAAACTCAGTTGCATCGGATCTGAACTTTACGGGTGAGATGCACACCGCGCTCCCGCATCGCTGCACCTTTGCTTCCTCAACGAGCGTCTTCATGGCGTCCTCGCCGAGCTGTACCGCGTCCCGATAAATCTTGATGTATACCCTCTGCTGTTTCGGGTTCCGCACTATTCCTGCTTTCGGAGATGCAACGATCGTTGCGATGCTTGTGCCGATGTGTTTGATATCGAGTACCGTGTAACCGAGATGCTCAGTGATATTCGCGCAGATACTCTCGAACATCGGCGCTGAACAGACCAGAAAGTCCTTCACGTTGTCGTCAGCTCTGAGCGTTTGATATTTATCGAGTTTTTCAGGGACATCCTTGTAGGAAGGTTTCAACCTGTGAATATCCTCCCACTGCTCTATGGCTTCGGCGAGCTTGCCGTTTTCTTCGTACAGATTGCCGAGCGCATACTTGGCTGTGAATAGGAGATTCATGTCCTTTCCCCGTGCTGCAGAAATTGCTTTCTTAAACTCGTCGATCGCGCTGTTTGTTTCCTCCATTTCCCGATAGCAGATCCCCTTCTGTATGAACACGCGGATCCGGAATTCAGGGGAAAGCTGTGCACTGTCGAAATAGGTGAGCGCCTTGATAAAATCCTTTCCTTCCATGTATACCCTGCCGAGGTAATAGAACGCCCTGAAATTTCTCGGATCCACCTTGATCGCCCTAATAAGGTACACGAGCGATTCCTTTACCTGGTTGACGTGAAACATGATCATACCGAGATAACTCAGGCTCAGGGCGTGAAAAGGATCCGCTTTCACTGTTCTGTCGAAGTAGGTGACGGCCTGCTCGAGGTTTCCCCTGTCGTAGAATATCTTCGCGATTCTGTAAAGGTATTCGGCATTTTTCGGTTCAAGCTGTGTGAGCGCAAAGAGTTCCTGCAGGGCGTCGTCCTCCTTCCCGAGTGCAAGATAGCATTCAACGAGACCCTGGAGGATATCTTTCTCCGTGCTGAGTGCAGGTTTTTTCCCCGTGTTTACACAGTAGCGGTATTCGACAACGGCCATCTGATAGTTGTGTTCACGCCTGTAGCATTCGGCAAGGAGATAGTGGCTGTCAACGGAGCCTCCTCCCTTGATGATGATCGCCTTCAGGTCACGGATGGAATTGCGCGTGTCACCTGCAAGAATCTGTTCGTAGATTTTTTGCAGCCTTTTCGGTTTCCTGATGAACCTGTAGTACATGAAAACAATGATGAAGCACGCAAAAATGGCAGCTGCAACGAATAGAGGTGCGTTCATTTGTATTCCTGACCGAATACTGACGAATAAATTTTTTTGTACAGCCTGAGCGTATCGATGTCCCAGACCACAAGCGTAACAAGCTCGAGAGTGCGGTTTTCGCTTTCAATGAACTGCTTGAGGACCGAAAACATGATCTGACCGCACCGCTCCGGAGGAAACCTGACGATTCCCATGCTCATGTCTGGAACCGCGATGCTGCGGAATCTCCGTTGATTCGCAAGCCGAAGGCTGCTCAGCAGGGCGGCGGAGATATGTGCCTCGTTTATGAGTCCGTCGAACTCGGTGAGTGCTGCGTGAATTATGAAACGTGCTTTCAGGTTCCCCGCACCTGTGACCGCGGCTTCTCCAAGATCAATGGCCCCTATCTTGGAACACTCTTTGGAAATCGACTCACCCCCCTTTGCCTTGATCGCTCCGCCGAGTCCCGAGCCGAGGATGAGCAAAGTGTTTGCTGTATTTACGATGGCGTCTGTTTCCTGTTCCGTGATGTCTCCCTTTATCAACTCTAAATTTACTTTCGACATATACTCTCCATTCTAAAGTATAAAGGGTACACCCTCAAATGAATATAATATACAAAAAAAAGCCCATTTCTGATACCAGAAACAGGCGATCTCTTCCTTTACTGTGGTTCTGTGTTCAGCAACTGTCCGATCGAGTGAACATCACGGAATGTACAGAAATCGGTCGACTTTCTTTATGAAACTCTCGGGTTCCACCGGTTTTGTAATTATCGAATCGACCCCGCAGCTTTTTACCTTTTCGATCTCGTTGGGGTCGGTCATCGATGTGACCGCAATAATCGGGATCTTCTTCATTCTGGGATTCTGTTTCAGCTTCCGTGTGACCTCGAAGCCGTCAAGGTCGGGTATGATAAAACCGAGGAGTATCAGGTCCGGCACCCAATCGGCAACCATTATGCCTGTGTCGAATCCGGAAGACGTTACTCTTATTTCTGTATCAGAGATTTTTTCGAGATATTTTTGTGCAACTTCCAAAAAATCAGGATCGTCGTCAACCAGGAGGATTTTCTTTTTTTTCGCCTCTTCGAGCTCCTTTGGTACGGGCATTCTGTTCTCTGTGAGGAAGTTAACGAGATCGCTCCACTTTACTCGTCTGTGTCCACCAGGAGTAGAGTAAGCCTTCAGTTTTCCTGTTTCAATCCAGCGAATGACGGTTCGTATGTTCACCTGACAGAACTTGCCAATCTGGTATGTGGTATATATTTTTTCTGGCAATCTTTTACTCCCAAACAAAAATGATAACTATACTAACTATTATTGAAATCTAATATCTCTGTTCGGAACTGTCAAGATTTTTATACAGATTTTTTTACGCACCGTATTTCGCGAGCCGCCCGGAGTGGGCCATGATGAGCGTCATGAGATCGAGCGTGTTCATGACCCCGAGCGAGCCGCATTGGAGCGCTGTTTCGCCGAAATGCGGAACGCCAGATTTTCTACACCATTTTGAACTCAAAAGTACAGGCACCGGGTGCCAGGAGTGTGCCCTGTATGACGCAGGAGTTGAGTGGTCCCCGGTGATGACGAACACATCGGGCTTTAAATTGAGAATTTCGCCGAGGTTGTTGTCGACTTCTTCGATCACAGCAACCTTCTTCTCGAAGTTCCCGTCTTCACCGAAGGAGTCTGTGGATTTGATATGCACGAAGTAAAAGTCGAACTTTCCCCACGTCTCCTTGAGTTTTTTGAACTGTGGGACGACTCCGCTTTCCACCTCGATCACATCCATGCCCACGAGGCTGGCAAGTCCTCTGTACATCGGATACCCCGCGATGGCGCATGCATTCATTCCGTACAGCTGCTGAAATGTCGGAATCTTGGTATACAGAGCAAACCCCCTGAGGAGAATCATGTTCGCAGGATTTTCGGATTGAAGCTTTTCGCGCACCGCGCTGACAAACGTGTTGATGAGCGCTGCGGTTTGCTTTGATGAGGGATCATCATCGAGGGGTTGTACCTCGAGGGGAGGGACACCGGTTTTCTGCGGATCCGTTTCCGATATATGCTCGGAGAAGTGTTTCCCCCTGAGTATGAAAGCTGCGCGGTGGTCCTTTTCTGTTTCTATAAAAAAATCCACACCAGGGAGGGATATTTCCCTGATTTTTTTGCACATCTTTCTGTTGATTTCGTCCTGAATCCGCCCGGCTCTCCGATCGGTCACATTCCCCTTTTTGTCAATGGTTGCGAAATTGACCCTGGCAGCGAGATCGCCGTCCTGAATGGGAAATTTGACTCCGAGGGCGGAGAGAATTCCCCGTCCGATGACATAGGTAAGGGGATCGTAGCCGAACAAGGAGAAATGGCCGGGCCCGCTGCCTGGAGTGATCCCGGGAGCGATCGGTGTTGTCAGCCCCGATTCCGAGCTTTTTGCGAGTGTATCCATGTTGGGTGTGTGCGCTGCTTCGAGCTCCGTTTTTCCGTTTTTCTGCAGCCCTCCAAGGCCGTCCAAAACCAGCAGTACCACTTGTTCATTTGATCGCTGTTTCAGCTGCTGAATGAGTTCGATTTTTTCCATAGTTCGTCTCCTCGTGGTCATTGTGTTGGTGAAAAGAGCATCCCCAGGTACTCATCGATATGGAACTCAATGAGGTCTTCCATCTTTTCTCCCGTCCCTGCGTATGAAATCGGTATGTTGAGCATTCCGGAGACTGCGCAGGCGATTCCTCCTTTGGCGGAAGAGTCGAGCTTAGTCAGGATGATTTCGTCGACGCCGATATATTCGTTGAACAGAGACGCCTGTGAAAGTGCATTTTGTCCTGTTGTCGCGTCGATGACGAGAAGCTTCCTCTGTGCTGCTTCGGGGAGTTTTTTGTCCAGTACCCGGCCGATCTTCGAAAGCTCCTCCATTAAACGTTCCTTTGTGTGCAACCTGCCTGCGGTATCGATAATGAGATCGTGCACGCCTCTGTGCAGAGCAGCTTCGCACGCGTCGTACACCACTGCTCCCGGATCGGACCCCTGAAACTGCTTGATCACGGGAACGTCGGCCCGCCTGCTCCACTCGAGCAACTGCTCTATTGCCGCATCACGGTAAGTGTCTGCAGCAGCGATAAGCACGCGTCTTCCCTCCTGTTTGAACCTGTACGCGAGCTTTGCGGCTGTGGTGGTTTTTCCGGAACCGTTGACGCCGAAGATGAGGTACGCGCTGAGCCCGTCTGATGAGCCGTGGAGCGGCGCTCGTGACATTCGCTCCCTGATGAGATCCGTAAGCAGGACGCGGGGGTCTTGGTTCCCGGATGAAGAAAGCTTTTTGCGAAGCTCGGAGGCGATCTCCATTGTGAACTCTATGCCGAAATCCGCGGAGATGAGCAGTTCCTCGAGCTCATCGATGAGCTCGTTGTGCTGTTTTTTGCCGGAGAATAGTGTGTTGAGCTTTCGGCCAAAGTTGAATTTCATTTCAGAATTGAACCTCACCGATCCTGTACTGCAGTGTGATTCCAGAATATTTTTCATATGTCCGTGCAGGTTCTTCGTATACACGAAAATATTTTAGCATTCGGAGAAATGAAAAGCCAAAAATAATGCCGGTTGCAGCGGCGGATGAAACGGTGAGCACCGAGTAGGTTCGCGCGGTTGCGCGTGATCTGTCCGAACGGGTTTGATCGACTCCCTCATACAGGTCGGCCTTCTGTTCGAAAAGGGTTTTTTCGACGCCGAACAGTACTGTTGCTCCGAGCATTGCGAATCCTGCGTAAGAGAGAAGCTTTGCCTGCTTTTTATACTTTTCAGCGCTGTCGTAGCGGGCCTGTGTGATGTCTGAAGGAATGAGCTTCACATCGATAACATCTGAGACGTCTTTCTGGCCACGGCGCTTTTCAATATCCATGCTGTGTATGACTGCATCCCTGTACCCGTCACGCCTGAGTGTAATTGTAAAAGATTCTCTTGTCACGTCGATATCGAGCGGTGTGTTTCCCAAAAACCGCTCGTCAAGATACACGCCAGCCTCGGGGGTGGAACTGATACGGATCTGCCGGAGCGGTTCAGGCTTTTTCATTACCACCTGTACAAAAAACCCGTCCTCTGAGAGCGAAAAGATGTCGGAATATTCGAGATACCCCTCGTTTTTTACGGTGATCCTGTGGAATCCTGCAGGCAGGAGGACGCCCTCCGCCCTCCCGATGCCCCGCAGTTTGCCGTCGATGAAAATCAGCGACTCCTCCGGTTTGGCCTCGAAGGTGGCGGTGTGGGTTTCGTAGCGGAGAAGCTTTCTGAAAAACGGGGTGAGGTATGAGCTCGGATTGTTGAGCGCTGTGCCGAGTGGGAGCGTCAATGGCGGCGAAACAATGGTTTCCCCGCTTATGGTATTGCGAGCCGCGAGCATGATCTCAACCTCTTCTTCGGATATCACTCTGAATGAGCCGCAAATGTTTATCGGCCAGTGTTCCTGCGAGGGTCCGCCTCTTTCGACACGCGGAATCATGCGGTAGGTGATTCTTTCTCCTGCGTGCGAAAACTCCTCACTGTACTCATCGGTTCGGGAGAGGTTTTTGAGAAAAGCGCGTTCTTCATCCGTGAGGGTGAGAAAGGGAATAGCACGGGCATAGGAGTATACCTGAGTTCGGATGCTTTCTGAAAGGTACCCGTATTCGCCCTCTCCCTGATTTTCCACAGGGCAGATGTTGACTTTTCGATGCTGGAATATGTTGAAGCTGCAGTGGCCTGCCCCCGTTGCAAGAAAAATGGAGAGGAAAATGCACACGAAGGAGTACTTTTTCATCTTATCTCCGGACATTTGCCGTGTTCTTCAGCGCCGCATCGATGAAATGGTCGATATCACCGTCCATGACCGCAGCAGTGTTCCCCGTTTCCACACCGGTCCGCAGGTCCTTTACCATGGTGTATGGATGAAACACGTACGATCTGATCTGGTTTCCCCACGATATGTCCTTTTTCGTCTTTTCCACTTCCTCTTTTTCCTTCTCCTGCTCCTCCTTGTAGTGCTCGTAGAGCTTTGACTTGAGAATTTTCATGGCCATGTCTTTGTTTTTGTGCTGGGAACGTTCGTTCTGGCACTGAGCCACGATTCCGGTCGGAAGGTGTGTGATGCGCACAGCGGAATCAGTAGTGTTGACATGCTGGCCGCCGGCACCCTGCGAGCGGTAGGTGTCGATTTTCAGGTCCTTGGGATCGAGCTCGATCACGATCGCGTCGTCGATTTCAGGGATACAGAAGACTGATGCAAAGGAGGTGTGCCTGCGGGCGTTCGAATCAAACGGTGAGATTCGAACGAGCCGGTGAATTCCGATCTCTGTTTTGAGATAACCGTATGCATACATGCCGCGCACGTACACCGTCACGGATTTGATCCCCGCCTCTTCTCCGGGGAGTATGTCAACGATGTCGGATTTGAATCCTGTGTTTTCCATCCACCTGAGGTACATACGAAGGAGCATGGACACCCAGTCACACGCTTCCGTGCCGCCAGCGCCTGAGTGAATCGTGAGATACGCGTTCGATTCGTCGTTTTCTTCCGTGAACAGAGACAGCTTCTCGATCCTGTCGAGCTCGGTGCTCAGATCTTCGATCCCTTTCCTGAGCTCGGGTTCGAGTTCCGTTTCGTCCTCTTCGAGGGCAAGAGAGTAGAGTTCGTAGAGGTCATCGGCCCGTTTTTTTATGTCAATCCATGGCTCAGTGACTGACTTGATTCGCTTGATTTCCCTGGTAATTGCGGTCACACGGTCCCTGTCGTTCCAGATATCCGGCTGCGTCAGCTCCTTTTCGAGATCTTTTCGCTTTTGAACGAGTGCACCCACTTCAAAGGCGATCCCACCCTTCATCCGCGATGCTTTTCACCTTTTCAAAATCGTCTCTGTAATCACTCAGCACCACCATCACCCCTTTCGTGTGCAATTCTCACCGTTGTAATCTGTGTACAACTTATTATGCTTCCATGGGGAAAGCAACCACTTTTCACGCGCGCCCGCTTTCCAAAATCCCTTGACAGGGCCGAAGCGCGCACATATATTGCCTGCGATACAATGAAGACCATTGATGAAGCGCTCGATTATCTCTACAGTTTCATCAATTACGAGACGGACTCCTCGTATTCTTACAGGGCCGCAAACTACAACGTCAAACGTACTCTCAGGCTGCTGCACCTGCTCGGGAATCCGGAAAAATCGATGCGGATCATTCATGTTGCAGGGACCAAAGGCAAGGGGTCGGTCTGCGTGCTCATAGATGCGGTGTTGAGGTCACAGGGATTTCGTACCGGGATGTTCACCTCACCCCACGTGCAGCGCGTCAATGAAAGGATTTCATCAGGCGGAGCCCAGATCACCGATGAAGAGTTCGTCGATCTTATCAATCTGTTCCCTCCACTGATCAAAACATTTTCAGGCGACGATGTTCCGACCACCTTTGAACTATTGACCGCAATGGCGATCTTCCACTTCGAAAAGAAGGGTGTGCAATACGCGGTTGTTGAAACCGGGATGGGGGGGCGCTTTGATTCGACGAATTTCGCAGACCCAGAGGTGTCGATCATCACTTCTATCAGCTACGACCACATGGACAAGCTCGGTTCTCGTATCGAGCAGATCGCAGCGGAAAAAGCGGGCATCATCAAACACGGCAGGCCTGTTGTCGTCGGGTATCAGCGCTATGGTGTGAAAGACGTGTTTCAAAAAAAATGCACCGAGACAGGCAGTTTGTGCTACCTTGCCTCAGAGCTCTGCTCCTACAGGATTAGGAAAATGACTCCCGAGTGGACCCGTTTTTCCGTTACGATCGACGGGCTCGAGTTTCGTGATCTTCTGCTTTCCTTTCAGGGAGAGCACCAGGTGGAAAACGCCGTGTGTGCCCTTCTCGCGCTCAAGATTCTCGGCCTTTTGCCTGACAAAGAAACACTGAGAGAGACGCTGAGCTCGCTTTTTCTTCCCACCCGTTTCGAGATTATCGTGAAAGAAAGGCGATTTCTTCTCGATTCGGCACACAACGAGGATTCAGCGCGGGCAGTCTGTCTGGCCCTGAAGAAGGTGTTTCCGCGCACGCGGGTAATCACTGTTGCCGGGATCGTGAAGGGCAAGGATGTGGCGGGGATTCTCAGACACCTGGCCGCGGTGTCGGATATCGTGATCATAACGGAACCGATCACGCACAAGGAGCTCGACACCGCCCTTGTGTACGGCGAAGCGTGCAGGGTTTTTCTACAGGCAGTGTTGAAAAAAGACATCAGGGAAGCAATCGGGCACGCGTGCGGCCTCGCAAAAAAACGCGACCTCATTCTGATAACGGGTTCCTTTTACACGACATCACCTGCCAGGGGAATCATCGAGACTCTTTAGAGAGGAGGAGAGATGAAAACCATTCTCGCGCCGTTTGATTTTTCTGATCGTTCAGAATACGCGTTCAATTTCGCAAAGGAGTTTGCGAAGGCGTTCGGAGCACGGCTCATTCTCTTTTTTGTGATTCCACGGGAACAGGCTCTGTTTGCAAAGGAATTCATGGTCGAGACCGACTTTTCAATTCCTGGCTATTCTGAGGAGAAATCGATCAGGGGAAAAAAGGAACGTGTGATCAAGCAGTTCGAGACGATTATCCGGAAAAACGAGGTCCAGGACATCGAGGTGAGCGCAGAAGTGGATGTGGGAAATCCGGCGGAAAAAATCCTCGAGGCAATCGAAAAGTTCAATGTTGATCTCGTGGTGATGGGAACGCACGGCAGAACAGGGATCAATCTCGCCCTCATTGGAAGTGTTGCGGAAAAAATTGTCAGACAATCGCCGGTTCCGGTGACCACGGTCAAGGCACCCGGCTTTCTGAGAAGCAGGGACACACTAAATGGACCCATCTAGATGAAGCGTTTCTGCAGTTTTTTCTTCACCTCGTCGCAGATGGCGAGTCCTTGTTTCATCCGTTTGATTGCTGCTGCAAGCTCGAGGTCCTTCAGGCGTTTTTCCGGCACAACGGGCGACTTGTCGACCCGAACCATCATGAAAAGGGTCGAGGCCTTTTTAAGATTTTCTTCAATTTCCTGTATGTTAGGCGCGTCCCTCTCGTCGTCGAGCTGCTGCAGGCAGTTCTGGGCAAGCGCATATCCGAGATTGCTGCATGTAAGGCGGTAGCTGATTTCGTCGAGCTGCTCGTGAGACAGAAGATTCCTGTCGCATTCGTGCGCTCTGGTGAGAGAGTCGATCGCGCGGTCAAATTCTTTTTTCTGAAGGTAGAGGCAGCCCAGGGTGTCGAGAATCGCCGAGCGCATGGAGACCGTCTCATCACTGTTTTCATCGAATTCATTGAGAAGTGTATCTGCGATGGTGGTAAGTTTGATCCCGTAGTCTATATTGCTATTGAGTTTTGAAAAGAGATACCCGATGAAGTTCAGGACCGATATCTGAAGGTGAATGATTTCCTTGGCTATCAGCCGGTCGTTGTTTTCGATCTTCTTGTCGATGATGGTGTTGAGCCGCGCGAGAATGAGCTTCGAGAGGAACAAAGACGTGTTATAGTCTCCATTCTTGAATGCCCTGTTGGAATACTTCAGAAGGGAATCGAGATCCTTGTCCTCAAGGGAGAGTGCTGCGTCCTTGAGCACTGATTGGAAGATGGTGACGTAGTTTTCCCGCATTTCGCGGTTCTCGAGGAAAACCGAAGTGAGAAAATCGTTGACCACTTTGCCGATACTGTACAGCTCATCATCCTCAATATCCGGAAAACACCCGTTTTCCAGCTCGAGAGAGAATCCTCCCGTCTTTCCCGGAAATACAAAGAATTGGCGTCTGCTGCTCTTTTTTTCTTCCATATCAATAAAGGCTGACCAAGGGAGATGAAACGAATATATAAACCGCTTTTGGAAAAGTCAAAAAAACTTCAGCGTGTACAGTTCCGCTCACCCGGTACGGGAAGCGGTGAGAAAAGAAAGCCTAGCTGGATATGAAGAAAGAAAGTGCGAGGATCTTGTCGATGATGTGGATGTTTTCCACGGGGAAATTATTCGGCAGGTCCAGATCCATGGGGGCGAAATTGAGAATACCCTTGATTCCGTTCTCTACGAGAACCCGTGCAACCTCATTTGCTGCTTCTTTCGGAACGGCTACCACTGCGATGTCGATCCTGTGCTCCTTCACAAAGGGTCCGAGCTCCTTCGCGTCGTAGATCGGCACGTCGTTGATTTTTTCGCCGATGAGAATCGGCTTCACATCGAAGATGGCTGTGAGCTTGAAGCCTGCCTGGGTGAATGCGTTATATCTGATGAGTGCCCGTCCGATGTTTCCCGCTCCCACGATGACGAATTTCATCGGTATGTTGACATGAAGGATGTTCCCCAGCTCATTTTTTAATTTTTTTATGTTGTATCCGTATCCCTGCTGACCGAAATCACCGAAATAGCTCAGATCGAGCCGTACCTGTGATGCGGATGACCCCATGAGCTCTCCGAGCTTTCTGGAAGATATCTTTTCCATCTGGTTTTCGAGCCAGTCGAAATAGCGGTAATACCGCGGGAGCCGCTCGATGACGACCTTTGGAATAACGGATCCATCTTTTCCCTTTATCATGCGTTCGTCCTTTTTTTTTTAAAAAGTACATATATTGTAAAAAAGAATAAAATTTTGTCAATATCTTTTCGCTTCGTCTTTATCCGGCCTGAATTTCCTTTGATTCTTTCCCGCAATCTGTTATATTGCATATTGTGTCGGGGGTGTAGCTCAGCTGGGAGAGCGCTTGCTTCGCATGCAAGAGGGCGGCGGTTCGAGCCCGCTCACCTCCAGAGAATTGAGTTGACTCCACTTATAAGGAAATCCCTTCCCCATAATACGTCCCATATGTATCCTGATCCTCGAAATCCAGTTATAGTGCAGGGAGACAATACGATATTGCTTGAGGTCCAAAATCCCCTTTTCGCCTCAGCCCGCGATTCTCTGCTCAGATTTGCGGACCTCGAAAAGAGCCCGGAGTACATCCACACCTACAGGCTGACTCCGGTTTCTCTCTGGAACGCTGCATCGAGCGGAATGACCCACGGTGAGATCATTCGGGAGTTGAGACGATTCGCAAAATACGAGATACCTGACCACGTGTCCACGCAGATCGGCGAGTGGCTTTTACGGTACGGCAGGCTCATGCTCGTAAGACGCGGCGACTACCTTTACCTCGAATCGGATGATCCAAGCCTTTTTTTCGAAATCACGCAGAACAAAAAGATAAAAAAGTACATACACAGAATCGAATCAGGGAAAAGCGCGGTTCTTCTCGAGTGGTCGAGAGGGCAGGTGAAAATGGAGTGTATCGGTCTCGGGTATCCCGTTGTGGACCGGGCCGGATACACACACGGTCTTCCGCTTCAGATGGAAACGCAAAAACCCCTCCAGTTGAGAGCGTATCAACAAGAGGCGGTGTCTGTGTTCATGAACTTCGAACAAACAGGGGGAAGCGGAACGATAGTCCTGCCCTGCGGCGCGGGAAAGACGGTGGTGGGAATCGGAATCATGGAGAGGATCGAGGAGACGACGCTGGTTTTGGTCACCAATATCACCGCAGCACGCCAGTGGATTCGGGAGCTTGTGGTAAAGACCACGCTGAACGCGCTGGACGTCGGAGAGTATTCCGGAGAGTCCAAAGAGGTGCGGCCCGTGACAATCGCCACATATCAGATCCTCACCTACAGGAACCCTAAAAACGAGTTTGTACACCTCTCGCGGCTGAACAGCGAAAACTGGGGGCTCATCATATACGACGAGGTTCACCTTCTCCCCGCACCGGTGTTCAGGTTCGCCAGTGAGGTGCAGGGGAAGCGAAGGCTCGGCCTGACTGCAACCCTGATCCGTGAGGATGGGAGGGAAAAGGATGTATTCTCTCTCATCGGTCCCAAAATCTTTGACATGCCGTGGAAGGTGCTCGAAAAACAGGGGTGGATATCCAAGGCGGTTTGTGTGGAGGTCCGCGCCGAGCTTCCTGAAGACGAACGTTATTCCTATGCGCTCGAGAATAAACGAGAGCGGTTCAAGCGCGCTTCGCTCAATAAAAACAAGTATGAAATCGTCGGCCAGCTCCTGAAAATTCACGCCGGGGACAGCGTGCTCGTCATCGGGCAGTACATCCGGCAACTCGATCACATCGCGGGGAACGCAGAACTGCCGATAATCACGGGAAAGACGAAGACAGAGCAGAGAGACCGGCTCTACGAGCAGTTCAGAAAGGGCGAGATAAAGACTCTGGTTGTTTCAAAGGTTGCGAACTTTGCCGTTGACCTTCCAGACGCAAATGTCGCGATACAGATATCCGGGACCTTCGGCTCGAGACAGGAAGAGGCACAGCGGCTCGGCCGGATCCTCAGGCCCAAAAAGTCGGGGCAGGCGCATTTCTACAGTGTAGTCACCCGTGATACTTTGGAGGAGCTCTACGCGGAAAAACGACAGCTGTTTCTCACGGAACAGGGATACAGTTATTCGATAATCAATGGGGACGAAGTGGCAAAAAAAATTCGTCCCGGTTGAGTGTGCTCGAATGAGTTTTTATCATTGAAATTATTAAATTTTGTTTTACAATACTATTTTGTATACGGTAAGGGTTTTGAATGAACAGAAAGATCTGTACTGCGCTTTTTTTATTCTTCCTCATGCTCCTCGTTTTGGCTCAGAGCTGTGCGCGAAAGGAACCGGTTGAAATCTCGCTGCCTGAAGGGAAATCTGCGGAGATCGTCTATCTCGTGGGCGATGTGTGGGTAACCACATCTGCTGGAGCCTGGATAAAGGCACAGATTGGAGATATTCTTCCCGAAGGCGTTCGTATCAAGACCAGTGAAAACAGCTACTGCGAGCTCGTGATCAGCTCGGGGACGATTTTTCGTATGAAGGACAGAAGCGAGCTTCTGCTCGTAATGCTCCCGGCCGATGAAAAAGAGAACAAATCCCGCATTCAACTGATGAAAGGTGAGCTCTTGACAAAGGTGCTGAAACTCACCTATGAAAGCCAGGACACGGTCGTTACTTCATCGATGAACCTCACTGTCCGCGGTACCGAATTTATCGTTCGTGCTGTACACGATCTTGCTGCGAGCTACACCGAGGTGCTCGTGGCCCGTGGAGTGGTCAGGGTGCGCATGAACATGAAAGAGGTCTGGGGCCAAGTATATCCACGGGAGTTGAAGCCTGTGGTAAACAGGATCAGGAGGGGCGTGAAGGTCAGGTCCGGCTTCAAGCTTGAAGTGTACGACGGGAGAGTCGAGGAGCTTTCCCTCGCCATTGAAGCAGCTGCCAGGTCCAAAACAGTCGATGCGCGGCAGATTGCCCGGCTCAAAGAGGATGCGTATCTGCTCGCAAAACCGCTCACCGATTACGAGAAGAAACGTGTGCAGGAGCTTGATGACCTGTCAGTGAGCTTCCAGTCGGGAAAAACAGCCTGGATTTCACCGAACTTCGACGGAACGAACGATGAGTTCGTCTTCAGCGCAGGGGAACTGGCAGGGAATAAGACCGACGGGTGGAAGCTTGTATTCCTTGACGGAAAATCACGGGTGAAAAAGGTACTGCGGAACAGATTCGTGCCTGTAGGAACGCATGTGCAGATACCGGAGAGCATCACGTGGAATATGGTTGACGCGAACGGGACTGTGGTGGGGGACGGGGAATACGGATACACCTTTTACACCATCGATAAACAGGGGCGAGAGCACCTGCGGCTCAAAGGAACGATCATTGTAGACACAAAGCCTCCGGAGATCGGTGTGGTGCCCAGAGGCACCACATTTTCGCCGAACGGCGACAAGGTAAAGGACACGATACAGATCGACATAGATGCAGAGGAGTCGCTCGAGTGGGCGTGCGTGATCACCACACCTGAAGGGATTACCGTGAAGGCGTATGAGTGGGGGACGGATATACCCGAGGTGTACGAGTGGGACGGGACAGGCGAGAATGGGAACGTCCTGCCCGAAGGAGTGTACAACATCACATTTTCCGGCAAGGACAGGGCCGGAAACACCATACAGTATACGGTCAAGGAGATTGTACTCGACGTCAGGGAAAGAAGCGCAACGGTCGACATCGACCACCAGGTTTTTTCTCCAAACGGAGACGGGAAGCTCGATCGAGTGATTTTTTATCCCCTCCTTTCCGACAGGCGAAGAATCGACACGTGGGATCTGATCGTGCAGACCGATAAAGGGGAGACCGCAAAGCGATTCAGGGGAAGGCGCTACATACCGGAGTTTATCGAATGGAATGGGGCTCCGCAGAAGGGGATGAACACAGAAAACGACGGTCGCTGGCTTCCATCTGGAAAATACTTCTATTTTCTCAAAGTCATCTACACAAGCGGGGTGAACACCTATTCGTTTAAAAAAGAGCTGATCATCGACAATGACCCTCCGGTCATCAATGTCGATACCACTCCTGAGATCTTCTCTCCGGACGGTGACAACGAAAACGACATCCTGTTCATCAAACCCAGTATCGAAGATCTGACCTCGATCTCACGGTGGAAGGCAACGGTGTATACGGCAGACGGGCTTGTGTTTAAAACCTTTTTTGGTATGAATGCCTTAGGCGAAGAGCTGATGTGGGACGGCATCAGCGACACCGGGAGAATCGTGGAGAGCGGCCAGGCGGGAGAGATCTTCCGG
>CAZOWM010000002.1:0-97322 GCA_964583615.1 uncultured Spirochaetota bacterium
CGAACCCTCATGAGGTCTCCCTCGCTGGATTTTGAGTCCAGTGCGTCTACCAGTTCCACCACTCCGGCCCGATGTATGTATACACACGCACTCCGGCAAAGTCAAGTCCTTTCCCCGGGCGCTCCTGGTGAAAAAAGTTTGACCACCCCTTCACATTTGGTTACTATTCATACATTTATCAGATCGGGGTCATGAAATGGCGAAGGACATCTACCCCTTCGAAAAGATCGAGTCGCGATGGCAGAAGCACTGGGAGAAAAACGGCATCTTCAGCGTTCGAAGGGATGAAAAAAGGAATAAATTTTACTGTCTCGAAATGTTCCCGTACCCGTCGGGAAATATCCATATGGGACACGTGCGCAACTACTCTATCGGTGACGTGCTCGCAAGGTACAAGCGTATGAAAGGTTTCAATGTTCTACACCCTATCGGATGGGACTCATTCGGTCTTCCTGCAGAAAACGCTGCCATCGAGCGCGCGGTACACCCCGCCAAATGGACGGGCGAGAACATCACGAAGATGAAAAGCCAGCTCAGGCGACTCGGGTTCTCCTATGACTGGAACCGTGAGGTCGCCACTTACAAGCCTGAATACTACAGGTGGAACCAGTGGATCTTTCTGGAAATGCTCAAAAGGGGGCTTGCCTACAAAAAAGAGGCTGCGGTAAACTTCTGCCCGAGCTGCAATACCGTGCTCGCCAACGAGCAGGTCGAAAACGGCGCCTGCTGGCGATGCGGGAGCGAGGTTGTTCAGAAGAAGCTCTCACAGTGGTTTCTGAGAATCACCGACTACGCGGAAGAGCTCCTCGAGTGCCTGGAAGTTCTCTCGGAGTGGCCGGAGCGCGTAAAACTGATGCAGAAGAATTGGATCGGGAAAAGCGTCGGTGTTTCTGTACGCTTCTCCCTCGACGGAGAGAATTTTCCCATCTTTACCACACGGCCTGATACGATATTCGGCGTCACCTTCATGGCTATTGCGCCGGAGCATCCGATCATCGAACGCATCATCAGGGAGGCGGGAAACGGGGAGCTGAGAGCATTCGTTGAAAAGGTCGGGCGTGAGGACAAGATCAAGCGTTCAAGCGAGGACTACGTAAAGGAGGGGATGTTCAGCGGAAAATACGTGAAAAACCCCCTCAACGGCGAGGAGGTTCCGCTGTACATCGCTAATTTCGTGCTCATGGAATACGGGAGCGGTGCGATCATGGCGGTTCCCGCGCACGACCAGCGCGACTTCGAATTCGCAAAACAGTACGGTCTTCCGATCAGGGTCGTGATTCAGAACAGGGAACACTCACTCGAAGCACGGACCATGACCGAGGCATACGTCGAGGACGGGTTCAATGTGGACTCCGGCCCCATTACCGGGCTCTCCAACAGGGAGGGTATGGAAAAGATCACCTCCTACATCGAGGAAAAGGGGTATGGAAACCGAGAGGTGAACTACCGCCTGAAGGACTGGCTCATCTCGCGTCAGCGCTACTGGGGGACGCCCATTCCCGTCATTTACTGTGACCGCTGCGGGGTCGTGCCTGTACCGGAACACGATCTGCCGGTCATCCTTCCGGAAGACGTGATGTTTTCGGAAAAGGAAAATCCGTTGAAAACCAACGAGCAGTTTCTCCACACGTCCTGTCCCTCCTGCGGTGCGCGGGCGATCAGGGAAACAGACACCATGGACACGTTCATCGACTCCTCCTGGTATTTCGAACGCTACTGCTCACCCTCGCACACGGCCGCCCCGTTCGACGCCCGGGACGCTCAGTACTGGATGAATGTGGACCAGTACATAGGAGGCATCGAGCACGCGATTCTTCACCTCCTGTATGCGCGGTTTTTTACGAAGTTCCTCCGTGACATCGGGCTCGTTCACTCAGACGAGCCTTTCGAGCGCCTTCTCACGCAGGGTATGGTGACAAAGGAAACCTATTTTTGCGAAAATCACGGTTATCTTCTGCCTTCGGAAATCGATGGGGGCCGGTGCAGCAGGTGCGGTTCTGTGGCAACAGTGGGCAGAATTGAGAAGATGTCGAAGTCGAAAAAGAATGTCGTCGACCCCGATGAAATCGTAAAAAAATACGGCGTAGATACCACGAGGCTCTTCATCCTCTTTGCGTCACCTCCTGAAAAAGACCTCGAGTGGTCGGAAAGCGGCGTCGAGGGTGCCTTTCGGTTTCTCAACAGGGTATACCGCCTTATCACCCCTCTGACAGGGCTGTTTAGAGAAAAACGCGATGCTGTTGAACAGTATGAAAAACAGGTTCTTGCAGCTGAGGAATACGGCGGGCCCGAAAAAGAGATTCTCTTCGTCATAAACAAGACCATCAAAAAGGTCACTGAGGACATAGAGGTCCGTTTTCACCTCAACACCGCGATATCGGCAATCATGGAAATGGTCAATTACTACTACACCATCGATGTTGATAAGATAAAAAGTAAAGAGCCGCGGACCCTCGCCTTTCTCTACGGGCTGAAAACGATCATCGTGCTTCTCTCACCCTTTGTTCCTCACATCGCCGAGGAGCTCTGGCACGGGATGGGTTATAACCGACCGCTTTTTCATGAGAAGTGGCATTCGTTCAACGCGCGGCTCGCAAAACAGGAGACCGTTATCCTCGTGATTCAGGTAAACGGCAAACTCAGGGACCGCATTGAAGTGGAGCGGGATTCCAGGGAGGACACGCTCAAGGAACTCGCACTGAAGAGCGAGAAGGTGCGGAAGTTCACGGAGGGAAAACGCATCCGCAAGGTCATTGTGGTACCGAACAAACTGATGAATATCGTGGCAAACTGATCAACTGAAAAGACTCCGCAGTAATGAGGCCGAGGCTTGTAAAAAATTGTACTTTAATAGTATCGTAGTACATTCCGATTTTTCTGTGGAGGATTCGATTCTATGGGGATAACAGTGGCAAAGTTTGGGGGAACCTCGCTTGCGGACGCGCAGCAGATCCGAAAGGTGAGGGCAATCGTTCAATCTGATACGAACCGCCGTTATGTGGTGCCGTCTGCTCCGGGAAAACGCAACAACAGGGACAGGAAGATCACCGATCTTCTCTATCTCTGCCATGCCCATGTGAAGCAGAACGTCCCGTTTGACGAAGTGTTTTCCATAATCGAAGACCGCTACCTCAGCATCATCCGTGAACTCGACCTGCGCCTGGATCTCAGGCCCGATCTCGAAGAAGTGAAACGGCAGATCTCCGCGGGTGCATCAGCGGACTACACTGCAAGCAGAGGGGAATATCTCACCGGCATCATCCTTTCTGAACTCCTGGGCTACGACCTTGTGGATCCCTACGAGATCGTTTTTTTCAACGACTCCGGAAGGCTTGACGAAAAACGCACACAGGCCGCAATAGAAAAACATCTCGCCCTGCACGAACGGGCCGTGATACCGGGTTTCTACGGGCGCACGCATGATGAAAAGATAAAGACCTTTCCCCGCGGCGGGTCGGATATCACCGGTGCGATCATCGCGCGGGGAGTCCATGCAGAGGTGTATGAAAACTGGACCGACGTGTCCGGGCTTCTCATGGCGGATCCGAATATCGTCACACACCCCCGTCCCATCGATACGGTCACCTACAAGGAGCTCAGAGAGCTTGCGTACATGGGCGCCCACGTACTGCACGACGAGGCCATTTTTCCCGTGCGCGAGGCCGGAATCCCGGTAAAAATCAAGAACACGAACCGCCCGGACGACCCGGGAACACTCATCGTGCAGGACGCAGACCCCATCACGCACACGGGGACCATCACCGGCATTGCGGGGAAAAAGGAGTTTACCGTCCTCACAATCGAAAAAGCGCTGATGAACGCCGAAATCGGCTATGGCAGAAGGCTTCTCTCAATCCTCGAGGTAAACGGCATCTCATTCGAGCACATGCCTTCGAGCATCGACACAATCTCTCTCGTCGTCTCGGATGCCCAAATCAAGCACAAACTCGACAAGGTCATACAGGAAATCAAGGCTGAATGCAATCCCGACTCCGTGGAGGTATACCCGAACATGGCGCTCATCGCAACCGTGGGGAGGGGAATGGCATACACGCCGGGAATCGCCGCAAAACTCTTTTTAGCGCTCGGGAACAACGGCATCAATGTCCGCATGATCGACCAGGGATCCAGCGAAATCAACATCATCGTCGGAATAGAAATAGACGATTTCGAAAAAGCGGTGTGCGTCATCTACAATACATTTGTTCGGTAGACGAAACCCGTTGGTTTTTTCACCGCACAGGACGCACGCACGGTCACTCGGTCAATTTTACGATCTTCGGGACGACGAGCCGCTGGTAGTCCTTGAACGACAGCCTGATCAGCTCAGTGTGTGAACCTGCATTGAAGACGATTTCTTCGTCTTCTGCGAGGCGCAGGTCTGCAAAAACCTCCATGTCGTAAAGGTTTCCGAAAGGCGGCATCGCCCCCGGTGCACACCCCGGAAAGCGTTCCTGAAACTCTGCTTCATCGGCGAGTGAAACGTCCCGCGCACCCACGGCTTCTTTGAGCCGCTTCATGTCGATTCTGTAGTTTGCCGGAAGCACCGCCATTGCCATTTTCCCCTTTATTTTAACGATGACGGTTTTTGCAAGTTCCTTCCCCTGGATATGCGCAGAAGCGGCAATTTCCTGTGCAGTGTACGCCAGTGAGTGCTTTATGCTCACATACTTGATGTGATTGCTGTCGAGATACTTCTTCAACGTTTCGACCGGCATGCCTGTTCCCTCCTTTTGTATGGATTATTTCACAAAAGGATACCCCTTTTTCCCCCAGGTCATAAAGCCTCCATCCATGTTGTACACTTCGTTAAAATTAAGGCGTTTCATCACCGCAAGTGTACTTCTGCTCCGCCCACCGGACCTACAGTACTCCAGGTAAATCCTGTCCCTGTCGAGAGCGTCGAGCTCTTTTTCGAAGTCGTCACTGTAAAAATCGATGTTGACCGCGTTTTCGAGATGTCCCGCCTCGTACTCCTCTGGGGTTCGAACATCGAGGATGACAAACTCGGGATTATCCTTGTGCTCTTCAATGAGTCGAGCTGCCTCTTCTACGGTAATCGTCTCATATATACGGGTAGCTAAACCGTGCTCACCCTGCGAATAAAAGGCGAACAGGAAAACCCAGATGAAAAAAAACAAAGACACCACCCATCTGAGAGTCAAAGTACGCGCATTCACTATTGTAAGCTCCTTTCCGTCCATATTCTCCCATCTATAAATAATATAGGCTCTCCGCTGGCGCCCAGCAATCTGTTTCACCCTCCTCATTTCACGTGCCTCATTCGTTGATTCCAAGCATCTGTCTCGCCTTTTGGAGGTCCTTGTTTGTTTCCGCCAGGAACTCTTCGCCCTCGAGCTGGCTTTGTATTGCTGTGTACGCCTTTTGCATCGCGTGGGGAATCTTTTCGAAATCGGTGAGCCCGATGTCGTAGCATCTGGGCTTCACAAGAACGACGTGAGACCCCTTGCGGGGGCGGTGTACCCTGAGCATGCTCGAGCGGTCGAGGGCCTTCCCCAGTATTCCCACGGCAAAGAGGATCATATCGTGGGGCCTGACGTGTTCGATCTGCTGGAGTGCATCCCCCGCGTATCCGAGGTTCACTGCGAGTATTGCGAGGTTTTTTTCATAAAATCGCCGCTGTTTCTGCCAGTCCTCGTATGCGCAGACGATGGGAAGGTGCTCGACCACACCACCGTCTATGTAATAACACCCGTTGACTTTTTTTGCGGGGAACACGCCGGGGATGGCGATGGACGCAACGATCGCATCACTGAGAGAAACATCCGGGGTTTCTTCTGTGGAGAACACCGCCTTGGAGCTTGTCCCCGCATCACACAGCGTTCCGGGCCCCACATTGAACGCCACGGCGGAAAACGGAATTTTCAGATCTCCCATACGCGGCACGCTTCCGAACATCTCGGTGAGCCTGCGGGTGATGAACTTTTCGATCCGTGCTCCGTCGTAAATCGAAGTGGCAGCCGTTGTTGTGCGAATACACGAGCGGAGCTCGCTTTTCAGCACCCGGAACAGCATGTGACGCGACCCTCTTCCGAACAGGTCGTCCGGATTCTTCAGCGTGTTCACTGCGTTTGTGAGCTGCCGGGAGCTCATTCCCGCAGCATACAGCCCGCCAACCACCGAACCGGCCGATGTCCCGTACACTCTCTCGACACTGATTCCGAGCTCTTCAATGATGCGAATGATTGCGATATGGCACACGAGCGCGAGCCCTCCACCCGAGAGGGCGAGATATACCCTCTTGTTCCGTATGAAATCAATAAATGGCCTAAACCGCTCATCAACGGCTTTGTTTTTTTGGGCATACATGAAAAAAATCTCCTCTTCACGGACAGATATTGGCTATTTTACCATATTATGCAAAAAAATCCTCAAAAGAGCGAAAAGATGGACCGTGTGCGCTACAAGAACACCCACATCTACTACACCCTGAAATACACGAAGAGGAAAAAGACGATCGGCATAAAGATCATCGACAGGCGCACGGTCGTCGTTCATTCTCCGCACGGCCTTTCGCGGGCACACATCGAGTCGCTCATCATGAAAAAGGGGGAATGGATTCTGCGGCACAGCGCAGAACAACAGCGCGCATGCGAAAGCATCTCAGAAGAAGAGGGGATCCTCTACCTCGGCTCCCGGCTGAAACTGATGCCTGTGGCAGGGCGCTCCCACGGCACGCCTCCCCGTGCACAGGTGAAGGGAAATACCCTTTTCATCCCGGAAAGCGCGGACAATCTGAGGGAGAGCATCATTGCTTTTCTCAGGAGCGAGGCGCAAAAAATCGTGGAAGAGAGGGTGGGCTTTTTTTCTTTAAAAATGAATGTGCGCCCTCTGAAAGTGCTCATCAAGAAAAACCGCTCTATCTGGGGAAGCTGCACATCAAAAAAGACCCTGAATTTTACCTACAGAATCGTGATGGCGCCTCCGGAAATCATCGACTATGTGGTCGTGCACGAGCTCGCACACCTCGTCACAATGAACCACTCGAAGCAGTTCTGGGAACTGGTCGCACGCTATATCCCGGAAGTGCAGAAAAAACGAAAGTGGCTCAGGGAAAATGAAACCAGGCTCAGGCTGTGACCCCTCGTCCTGGGTACACCTTTTGGAAGTATCTGATATGAACACACGACGCACCGCCTCAAGCGCGTATGCGCAAAGAGCCTGAAACGGCTGCGCATGGAAGTCTCAGCGCAGAAGCGATGAGATCGTGTCCTCCATTTCCTGTTTCGAGGAAGCACCGAAAAAGCTGCCCTTTTTCCCCGAAATCGATGGAATACCCCTGAGGTACCGGTGGATATGCCGCTTCGCCTCCCTCACTCCGCGCAGCTCTCCCTTCGCAGCGATGATCATGTGCAGATGCTCGAGCGCGCACGCCACCCGTTCCTCCACCGTGGGAACCGCCATTTCCGGAAAATCCGGGTAGCACTCGAGCGCCCTGACGCTTTCCCTGATGATCCACAGGTTTCCGATTGCCGCCCGCCCGATCATAACCGCATCGCACCCGGTTTCCGCGATCATCCGCACCGCGTCCGCCGGTGAACGGATGTCCCCGTTGCCGCACACCGGTATCTGGAGCGCATCCTTTACCCTTCCGATGTACTCCCAGCGTGCGTGCCCCCTGTATTTGTCGTGTGCGGTTCTCGCGTGCACGGAAAGCAGACACGCTCCCGCTTCCTGTGCCGCACGTGCGTTTTCGAGCACATTTATGGTGTCCTCAGTAAAGCCGAGACGAATTTTCACGCTTACCGGATACACAGACGCGTCCACACACACCTTTACGAGCCTGTAAAAGCGGTCAGGGTCTCCAAGCAATCCGGCCCCGGCTCCCGTCTTGAGCACCTTTTTCACCGAGCAGCCGCCGTTAATGTCAATGAGATCCGCGGGGTATGAGCTGCAGATGGATACTGCAGTACTCATGATTTCCTCATTCGCACCGAACACCTGAATCCCCGCAGGCCGCTCCCTTTTCGTCACCTTCAGGAGGTCGATCGTCTTCGTGCTGCTGTTCGCAATACCGTGCGCGCTGACCATCTCTGTAAAGGTCAGGCCTGCTCCGAATCTGCGGCCGAGAATACGATAGGTTGTGTCGCCGATTCCTGCGAGGGGGGCGAGAAAAACGTTGTTCTCAGTGGAGAAGTTTCCGATGCGAACGCGCTTTAAAAGGGACATTTCATGTCCTGCTATTCAGGCACGAGGCTTACAACGGCCTGAACCAGTATTCCTTCTCCCCGCCCGAATGCAGTGAGCCCCTCCCCCGATGTGTAGGTGATCCCGATATTTTTTTCATCGAGAAAGGTGAGCGTTGCGATCGATCGTTTGATTTTTTTGTTGATTTCCGGGGGAATGAAAGGCCTTTTTGCCTCGATCATTATACCGATGTTGCTGACGCGATACCCTAAAGCTTTCACCATATCGAGGGCGATGGGAAGATATTTTCTGCTATCCCTTATCCCCTTGGCAAACAGTGGATCCACATAATATCCGATGGATTCTCCCCCGCATGCCTGGCTGAGGGCATTGAACAGCGCATGGAGGATTACATCTCCGTCGGAGTTCGCCTCGAGACCTCCCTCGCTGCTCAGCTGAACTCCTCCGAGCACGAGTGGTTTGGCGCCGCTCTCATCGAATCGATGGCTGTCGCTCCCGAATCCTACTCGTACCAAAAATTTTTCTCCCTCATTCTCCTCGTGTAGATTTGGCGAGCAAGCTCGAGGTCATGCGGGTAGGTAATTTTGAAATTTTCTCTTGAACACTCTATGCACTGAACTTTCCCCTGTACGCTCTCCACCAGGGTCGAGTCGTCGGTCGCGAAGAATCCCGTGCTCTGGGCGTGCTCAAACGCGTCCAGCGCAAGATCGAAGCGGATAACCTGCGGGGTCTGTGCGATCCAAACCGATTCCCGCATGGGGGTACAGTCGATAAGGTTGTCGCTGTTGACGATCTTCACCGTATCGGATGCGGGAAATGCGAGGAGGCTCGCTCCGAACTCATGGGCCCCCTGGAGACACCTGTCCAGCTCGGCGTGCGTCACAAAGGGATTCACTGCATTGTGTATCATGAGGTATGAGTCGCGCGGGATATTGAGCGCTTTCAGCTTTTCTATGATGTGATATGTTGATTCCTGGCGGGTTTCAAAGGAATATTCGATGGAGACGACTTTTTCGATGTCGCTTTGTGCGATCAGCTCACGAAGCCGGTCGATGTTCTCTTCTCCCGTGGTTACGATGATCGAGTCGATTTCCCTGTAATCGGCAAACGTCCTGAGGGTGTAGTATATGATCGGCCGCCCGTTCAGCCTCAGAAAAATCTTGTTCTCTTTGGTTTTCATCCGTTCACCGTTTCCGCCGGCACAAATTATTGCTATATTCATGAAGAAATCCTTTTAATGCTTTCTGCTCTTCATAATATACTATGAAAGCCCTGTGAATCAATAAATAATGACAAATAAAAGACAAAAATTATGCCAAAGCACGCTGAACGGATCGAGTGCGCCGCACACGCGAAGTTAAACCTGGCACTCAACATCATCCCTGAAAGAAGTGATCGAGGCTACTTCAAGGTGGATTTTCTCAACATATCGATCTCGCTGCACGATACCGTGCACATCACCCGGCTCAAGGATCACACAGTCCTTGTAAACGAGCCGGTAGTGGACGGAGGAGAAAATATCGCCTTCGAGGCTGCCCGCCTCATGTTTCGGCGGTTCGGGCTCCCCGGTGGTGTCTCGATCGAAATCACGAAACGCATTCCCCCGCGGGCCGGGCTCGGCGGGGGCTCTTCGGATGCGGCGGCAGTGATGAGGGGTATCATGAAACTCCACGGCATCCGCACCTCCCACAGAGAACGCATGGAACTTGCCGAAGCCATAGGAATGGACGTCTGCTACTGCATCACCGGCGGGCTGTGCAGGATTGGAGGGATAGGAAACGTGGTCGAGAGGATTGACGCGCCCTTTTTCCCAGTTCATCTCCTTGTTGCTGTTCCCGCTCAGAAGAAACCCTCCACGGGCTGGGCGTACTCACTCCTCCGCACAGATGAAATGGGAAAAAACCGCGCATCAACCGGTGAATTGATCCGGGAAATGCGATCCACGGACAAAAAAAACATCGCCCGTTTCCTGCACAATGACTTTGAGAGGCCCATTGCGAGCGCCTTTCCGGTTGTCGGCGAGATGAAGAACCTCATGAAAAAACACGGAGCGCTGAACACACTGCTTGCAGGCTCCGGGCTCTCCGTGTTCGGGGTATTCGATGACGAAGAAACCTGCCGGAGTGCTCAAAAGAACATCAGTGCTTTCGATGTCCTCTGTTTTGCTGCGCATACTGTTGACAACAGCGACTCATGAGCTTTCAATCAAATAAAGATTTTCGTGACGTCATCGATTCCTGTGGGACGGGCAGCTGTTTTTTTCCCGTCTTCGATGAGCCAGAACCGGTCTCCGCGCGCGGTAAATTCTCCGATGCGGCTGATCGGGGGAACACTTTCATGCAGCCTTCCAAACGCCCGCTCCAGTCGGGTCGCCTCCTCCCGCGGCACAGATATGAGAAGAGCGCCAGAGGCGATCAAGTTGAAAGGCGACAGGTGGAAATGCCTGCAGAGATCAGCGGTCTCGGTATACACGGGAATTCGATCGAGAGAGATCTCAAGCCCCTTCCCTGATGCACGCGCCATCTCATAGGCGCCGGAAATGACCCCTCCTTCGGTGGGATCGTGCATTCCGGTCACGCGTGCGGCGTTTCGTGCACGAAAAGCATCCTTGACCACACTGATCCCCGGGACGGAGAGAAACTCGCGGCACCTCACGTAAAAATCCTTCCCGAATGTGTCTATCACCTCCTCCTTTTTTTCCCGTGCAATGATGGATGTCGCCTCTATTGCGACCCCTTTTGTTATATACAGAAGATCCCCTTCGCAGATGTTGATATTGCTGACGAGCTCGCCCTTTGCCGCTTCACCCAGCATCGTTCCGGAGAGTATGGGGCTTCGAAGCCCGTGTGTGACTTCCGTGTGCCCTCCGATCAGCTCGATGCCGAGCTCTCTGCACGCCTGCCGCAGATCCTTCATGATGTCTTCGAGCATGCGCACCGTGGCCCTGTGCTCCGGCAGCAGCATGGTAACGAGAAACCACCGCGGAGTCCCTCCCATCGCGGCAATGTCGTTTGCATTGATGTTGACCACATACCAGCCGATTCGATCTGAGACGAAGGTGATCGGATCACTCTTCACGATGAGATAACTCTCCCCAATATCGATCGCAGCTGCG
Organism: uncultured Spirochaetota bacterium; assembly: GCA_964583615.1. GTDB lineage: Bacteria > Spirochaetota > B62-G9 > B62-G9 > DRHN01 > CAZOWM01. The sequence continues at coordinate 11,285 of CAZOWM010000002.1, forward strand.
TCCTCTCCTATCCCCGGTCCCACCACCACCTTTTTGTCCCGTATCTCGATTTTGCCGAGTATCTTTTCAAGAAACTCGCTTTTCAGCTTGCCGGTCTCGAGTGTGCTCATGTGCATATCCGTGTAAAAATCTGGAATTTCCGCAGCATCCATAGTAATGTATTATTCCATGTGACAATGTACAAGAATTTTGGAGGATCCGTGAAGCCGATCATCTTCTGCGGATATCACAATACGGGAAAAACAACGTTGATGGCAAAGGCGGTCGCCGGCCTGCGCGGCCACGGGTGGGAGGTGAGCGCGGTAAAGCACATGGGTTTGGACAAGTACGTACTCGACGAAACCCATGACACAGGAATCCTTCTTCAGTCGGGCTGCAGTGAGGTCAGGGCGCTCACGGAATCCTTTACCGTGCATTACCGGCGCGAGCGGGAATTCGGGGCTGCTGAGAGGCTCCACGCGCTTCTCCGGTTGTTCGAAGCTGATTACGTGCTCATCGAGGGATTCAAATCCTATGTGGGAGTGATTCCAAAGATCGTGTTCGGGCGGACAAAAGAACAGATCGGTTCCCTCATCGACGCCGGCACGGTCGCCTACTCAGGGATCGGGATCGAAGATTTCGGGTTTCCCCGGATGAGGTTCATTTCCCCGGGCGCGGCACCCGAGACGGTCGCAGAGTTCATCGAAACGCACACTGACCGGTTTTCTCCGTAATCCGCATACTCGTCCGTGAAATTGAACACACCCTCGAAAAAGCTCCTTTCAACCCTTATCTGCGCACTGGGGTGAGAATCGGATAGACGCGCATCAGGTTGTTCTCACTCCATGAAAAATTCTTTGTAGAGGAGAAAGTTGACAAAGGGGTTTCGCTGCAGGTTCGAAGAAGGGGTATTGAGGTTCCCGGCATAATCGACGAGGAGCCGGGCGAAGGACTCGCGTTCGGTTTTGAAAAAGTAGAGGGCGAGGTCCAGAATGGCCTCACTATACAAAGCCCGCTTTTCGGGGGTGAAGTAAAACGTAAATACTTTTTCGATCACGTCATTCACCCGTTCCTGCGGGCTTTTTCCCTGAAGAATGAGCGTGCTCCTTTTGGCACGTTCGATCTCCTCTTTGAACTCTCTCATGTCCTCCGGGGGAAGGGAAAGTGAGACGATTTCCTTCTGCTGGAAGAGGGCCTTTTCCTCATCCGGTTTTACGAGCCGTGTAAGCTGTGAAGGAATCAAATCGAGCATAGGATGTCTCGGCGGCTGCGGGTCTTCTTTGCGCAGGACGTCTGGCAGCGATGAAATTCCCGATAGTTCTTTGCCGTCAGTGTTTTTGAGCGCAGTGTTCAGTTTGTACAGGGCATATGGCTCTGGCGCATGAAAAAGCCCCGGCGTGTCCTGCGCGATTCTGCTGAACTGTTTCTTCGCGGATTGCTGAAGGGTGTATGCCACGAGACCGCGCACAGGGTTGACCGTAAAACGGGCTGCCTTCAGGGAAGAGGTCGATGTTTCGAGCAGGGAGAACACCACAAGGCTGTTCCACTGCGAGTCAGGGATCGAAACAACACATTCACCGATTTGATACGTTGGTTTCACGGCCGCTGATTTTTCCTGCCTTTCGGGCCGCGCTTCGTCAACGTCTATTCCCCTTGAATGCAGCACGTAGAGAGCCTTTTTCGCTGCCTTGCGCAAAAGCTTAGGCTGGGAGGAATCGAGCGCACACTTCCAAAGCTGCCCGAGAACCATGCTTAGCTCTCCCCCTTCCGCCGCACTGAAAACAGCCTTCGGGTCCCGAAGGATGATCTCTTTCAGCTGATCTTCTGTCATGTCCTCCCTCTTTCAGATGCCGCATCACACAACATAACGCCGTTTCTCCTGCATAAGGCCGGAAAGCTCGGTACAGTGAAGCCGCAACGCAGCAAGCACATCCTGCACGGACCGGTACTGGTCTATCTCCACGATGTTTATTCTCTCCTCATACCGCTTCATGTACGAAAGCGCGATGACCTGGAGCGGATCAAATCCGCGGTGCGCCCCTCCCCGCATCTCCTTGATGATCTCCACCACCCGCGCTTCATCGGGTTTCACGCAGTCGAAGTCGTTTTCCATCAGAAAGGAGTTTTCCGAAATAAAGTACAGTTTGAGCGTACTCTGTTCCTTTCCGGGGAGCAGCAGTATCCTGTCGGAAACCGATATCCTCCTTTCCGGTACTTTTACCCGCTTGTTGTACTGCGGCCTGTGCATCTCGATCAGCCTGAACTCCTCGATTATCGCCTCGAGATCGGAGCCGAGCGTGCGGTACTGGATCGTGAAAAGCTCCTCGAGGATTCCTTCGATCTTTTCCACGCTTTCTCCCGTGTTCCAGAAATAGGAGTGAACACGGATGCGCAGGTTGTTCGTCTTCCCGACATAGATCAGCTCGTTCTTCCGATTGAAAAACTGGTAGACTCCGGGCATTTCCGGGATGTCCCTGAGAAAATCTCTGTCGAATCCGTAGCGGGAAAAATCGACATCCTTTCTGTTTCCCAGTGAGAACTGAAAAAGCTGCCCATAAGTGAAAATAGCTCTTTCCTTTACCACTTTCAGAATGTACTCGAGGATATACACGAGCGTCTCTGTTTTCGATGAGGGGCGGTCTGACTGGATGTTTCGAATTCCGAACTGCTCCACAATCTGCTCCCATGTTTTCAGCGTTTTGTCAGGAAAAAGAAGGGAGACAAGCGCCCTGACAGAAAGCGTGCGCAGCTCGGGCTGCAGCGGTGAGTGTGACCTGTACACTTTTTTCAGTATTCCCAGGCTCCTCAAATCGTGGGGAACGAACACACTCCTCCGTACATCCCGGATGACCGTTTTGATATCGAGATTCTTCTCGACGATCCCCCCTCTGTATCTGACAAACGATGACAGGGGGGCGAGAAAAGAAAAAACGTCTTTGCCGGAAGCCGTAAACCTCTTTGAGGACTTTCTCGGGTCCTCAATGGTAAAAAGAACAAAGCTGATTTCATGAATCGGAAGGCTTTCGACGGAAACTGTTTTCAATGCCTTCCATGAGCGGTCCTCTGACTGTGAAAAACGCGCGTCTGTACCGAGGATAGGCTCCACGATCTTTTGGGCAATCTCATCATCCGGAGAATCGATCTTGAAGAACTCCTTCAGGATCTGTGCATTGGAGAGGCTCTTTTTTTCCTCACGCATTGCCGAGTAGATCCTGTCAGTAATGCTTTCCATGCACTTCTCTCAGAAAAATGTGAAATTCTTATGCAGCACTCCAACTAATATAATATAATATGAAAAGGGAGCAAAAAAGGAAAGCCAAGAGGGAAAACGGGGAATGGAAAAGGGAACGGAACAGGAAAAAAAGCATTACAAGTACAGTTTCTTCAAGGCGGGAACGAAAATATTCAACCAGGGCGACAGGGGAACGGACATCTACATCCTGAAAAAAGGAGCGGTGACCGTAATTGTCGACGACCAGATCGTGGGGCTGATAAATACGCCGGAAACGATCATCGGAGAAATGGCCTACTTTCTTAATTTGAACAGAACCGCGTCCGTGGAGGCGGTGGAGGATTCCGAATTCATCATCATATCCGGTGAATACCTCTATGAAACGGTGATGAAAAAACCGAAAATCGGAATCGACCTCATTAAGATACTCAGCGCGCGGCTCGCGAAAACCACAAAACACGTGACGCACCTCGAGCATGAAATCATCGACTACCGCAACGAGCTGAGGAATCTCAAGGGGATTGCAGAAGAGATGAAGCCGAGCGCTCTCGAAAAACTCGTTTCCTACGGATTCCTCTCCCATGAGCAGATGGAGGAGTGCACAAAAACACTGGAAAATGCAAAGGATGAAAAAAAGAGTGTCTCTCTATCAAAGATCCTCGTGGAAAAAAATTACCTCTCACCGGAACAGCTCGTCCAGTTTCTCGAAATCCGACAGTAAGCGTAATTCAGCAGAATAGATCCGTCTTTCCGCTCGGAGAAAAGCTTTTTCAAAACAGAAATCGCTCGCACCCGGGAGATTATTTCAGAGCCAGATCTGATGGGAATTCAGCATTTCTATTCCAAGACTGGGGCTTCTCCTGTTTCATTCTCCTCACCTTGACTGTCGGGCAGATGAGATGTATAGTGTATGAATCACTGATGTGCACCTGAGGCTGAAAAACGGTCCGGGGAGGGGCGCCATGCACTTTCACTGGTCGATTTTTATCGACCTCGGTATCATCTCAGTTGCTCTCATGACCGCGACTGCGCTCAGGAAGCGCGTGCACTTCTTCCAAAAATACCTCATTCCCAATGCGCTGGCTGCGGGTTTTTTGCTTCTGCCCTTTTACAGCTACGCCGGGCCTTTCATCGGTCTTGACAGCGAGGGTCTGGGAAACCTCGTGTTCCATCTTCTCAATATCTCGTTCATCGCCATGACCCTCAGGACACGGCGGTACAAAGCCTCCGGAAAAAATATCTTTTCAATGGTGATCACCGTGCTTTCACAGTACTCTCTGCAGAGCATGGTGGGGCTCGGCATTACCTTTCTGTTCATTGCAACAGTCATACCGAACCTCTTCCCCAGCTTCGGGCTTCTTATCACCCTGGGGTTCGCGCTCGGCCCAGGCCAGGCGTTCGCAATCGGTAGTGGGTGGGAGAGCCGCGGCTTCTTCGGCGGAGGGAGCGTGGGGCTCACGTTTGCGGCCATCGGGTTTATCTGGGCCTGTTTCGTAGGAATGTTTCTGATCAACAATGCGATAAAACGAGGCTGGATCGAGAAAAAAGAGGTTTCTGAGAATCCCGTATCGGTACGCGGCGGTGAAAAAACCGCCTCATCAATCGAGCCCGGATCCGGGTATGCGCCGAACACCGGCGCGATCGACCAGATGACATACAATTTCGCCATCGTGTGTGCGGTCTACCTTCTCACATACCTTCTTCTCAGGGGAATCACCGCTGCACTCTCATACACCGGCACCATCGGTATAGACCTCGCGGAGCATCTCTGGGGAATCGCCTTTATATTCGCCTCGCTCGTGGCTGGGGTGGTGAAAAAGCTCTTTTTTGTGTTTGGTATCGAAGGGAGCATCTCCAACGAACGGCTGACGCGCATCGCGGGAACGTCAGTCGACTTCATGGTCGCTGCCTCGATCGCTGCGATCTCACTCGTTGTCGTCCGGCACTACTGGCTTCCCATCTCGGTGATGGCGCTTCTGGGCGGCATATGCACGGTGCTTTCACTGCTCTGGCTTTCGTCCCGCCTGTTCACGGACTATGTGTTTCAGCGCACCATTCTGATCTTCGGGGCCATGACCGGCACGCTTCCCACAGGTCTCGCGCTTTTGCGCGTGATCGATCCCGAGTTCGAGACACCCGCTTCATCAGACTACATGTATGCGGTGGGGATAATTTTCTTTTTCGCGATCCCCTTCATCTTTTCCATGAACTTTCCAGTCTACGGATACACCACCGGCAGGACCATATACTACTGGATGACTTTTTTCATCTACGCAGCGTACCTGATATTCGTTCTCGCTTCGTTCAGGGTCATGAAGGGAAGGGGCGCGTTCAAGGGTGCGGGAAAACTCTGGAAACCCGACGTGAAGCACGAATGTATGTCATTCAAGGAATAATAGGGTGAATGTCGAATTTCATACATCGGTCTAAAAATGTGACATTCATGCATACATCGCACGGTAATTTTGAGAACTTCGGATAAGAGATGTCGATATATTCAGTGTTTTTCACTAAAATATATATTTAAAAACTCGAAGTTCGACTTAATAATTGCTTTTTCCCATGCCGGGTTTTAAATTCTAAAATCCTTCGTACAGGCTTTCGGGGACATGCAAAATGCACGAAAAAGAGATAAAAAATACACCACCCGGAATCTCGCGTGAAAACAGGGACGAATTCAAGGGACAAAAAACCGCCGCTGCTTCGAAAGACTTCATCCGGAGCATCATCGACGAGGACATGAAAACCGGCAAGTACAGCGGGAGGGTGATGACCCGGTTTCCTCCTGAACCCAACGGATACCTCCACATAGGGCACGCAAAATCGATCTGCCTCAACTTCGGGATCGCCCGGGATTACGACGGCGGTCTGTGCAACCTCCGATTCGACGATACGAATCCGACCAAAGAGGAGGAGGTGTACGTAGAATCCATAAAGCGTGACGTGCACTGGCTCGGTTTCGACTGGGACGGCAGAGAGTACTACGCATCCGACTACTTCGACCGGCTCTACGAGTACGCCGTTCAGCTCATCAAAGAGGGGAAGGCGTATGTGGACAGCCTCTCAGCTGATGAGATACGGGAGTTTCGCGGCACCCTGACCAAACCGGGAAAGGAGAGCCCTTTTCGCACCCGCAGTGCGGAGGAAAACCTCAGCCTCTTCGAGCGAATGCGCGCTGGAGAGTTTGCAGACGGCTCTCATGTGCTCCGTGCAAAGATCGACATGGCTTCTTCGAACATCAACATGCGCGACCAGACGATCTACCGGATCAGGAAAGTTGCCCATCAGAGAACGGGAAACAAATGGTGCATCTACCCGCTGTACGACTTCGCCCACTGCCTTTCCGACTCCGTCGAGGGCATAACCCACTCTATCTGCACGCTCGAGTTTGAGAACAACCGCCCCCTCTACGACTGGTTTCTCGACGAGCTTCGGGTGAAAAATCACCCGCAGCAGATCGAGTTTGCACGTCTCAACATCTCCTATACGGTCATGAGCAAGCGAAAGCTCCTCACGCTCGTCGAAAAGGGAGCTGTCAGCGGGTGGGACGACCCGAGGATGCCCACGCTTTCGGGGCTCAGGCGGCGCGGCTACACACCTGAGGCAATCCGCACATTCTGTGACCGTATCGGCGTTGCAAAAACAAACAGCGTTGTTGACATCGCGCTGCTCGAGCACTTCCTGCGCGAAGACCTCAACAAACGGGTTCCCCGCCGCATGGCGGTGCTCAGGCCGCTCCGGATCGTGATCGACAACTACCCCGAGAAAAAAGTCGAATGGCTCGACGGGGTCAATAATCCGGAAGACGAAAGTATGGGCACGCGAAAGCTCCCATTTTCCCGTGTTCTCTACATCGAGCGGGAGGATTTTCGTGAAGATCCCCCGAAGAAGTACTTTCGTCTCGCTCCGGGCCGCGAGGTCAGACTCAAGCATGCCTATTACATAAAATGCGTGGAAGTGAAAAGAGACAATGCCACCGGAGAAATCGCCGAGCTTCACTGCACATACGATCCCGAAACCCGCGGAGGGTGGTCAAAGGACGGGCGGAAGGTGAAGGGGACTCTGCACTGGGTGTCCGCCGCGCACGGCACACATGCAGAGGTTCGGCTCTACGATCATCTCTTCACAAAAGAGAATCCCGATGAGGGTGCGGGCGGAGACTTCATGCAAAACCTCAATCAGAAATCGCTCGAAGTGCTTGCCTCCTGCATCGTTGAGCGGGACCTTGCAGAAGCGAGACCGGGAAATCGGTATCAGTTTTTACGGCACGGCTATTTCTGTGCTGATCCCGACAAAACTGTGGACGGAGGACCGGTTTTCAATCTCACGGTGTCCCTGCGCGACACATGGGCAAAGATCGAAAAATCGCAGGCGAAAGCAGGTCAGAGTTGATTCTCCAGCGGCGTGCCGTATATACTTGTGAGAGTTTCATGGAGGGGTACAGATGGCAGTTGAGACCTATTCTTTTCAGAAAAACACAGAGGGAGAAACAGACATCATCGACATCACCGGTGAGATTGAAAATATCATTGCCAAAAGTAGCCTGCATGCAGGTGTCGCAAACGTCTTTGTATCCGGTTCGACCGCTGGAATCACGACGGTGGAATACGAACCGGGGCTCGTAAAAGACCTCAAACAGGCATACGAGCACATTGCGCCCAGAAACGGAAACTACGCTCACAATCTCCGCTGGGGCGACGGGAACGGATACGCCCATGTGCGTGCCTCAATGACCGGCCAGGACATGAATGTTCCCTTCTCCCAGGGAAAACTCATGCTCGGCACATGGCAGCAAATCATTCTCGTCGACTTCGACAACAGGAAGAGAAAAAGGGAGATCAGCGTTCAACTTATCGGAGAGTGAAACGGAAAACAACCACACGAACATACCGCACCGCGCCGCTACCATCATCGCGCTGAGCGTCATCATGTTCCTCACGCTCGTTTTGCTGTCCTCCGCCTTCGGTGCGGAGCGCGCGGTGAGCGCCGCGCATACCCTCGAAGAGAGAGGGGTCTCGCCTCTGCTCATATCCGGCCTCATTTCAACGGTCCCAATCTTCGAGCTCCGGGGCGGCATTCCTGTGGGGATTGCGCTCCTCAAACTCAATCCTCTCCTCGTCTACCCTGTGGCCGTGTGCTTCAATCTCATTCCCGTGTTTCCCGTGCTCCTTTTGCTCAATCCGATTCGCCGTCTCCTCGAGAACCGGCCGGTTTTTCGGGGCTTTTTCAGGGCGCTCGACAGAAGGGCGGGAAAAAACAGAAATCTGGTACAAAAGTACCAGGAAGTGGGGCTCATGCTTTTTGTTGCGCTCCCCCTCCCTGTGACCGGCGCATGGACTGGGTCGTTGCTCTCGACTGCGATGGGGTTTCGTCCTGTAAAATCTTTTTTCTTCATTGCATGCGGTGTGGGGATCGCAGGCGTGATCGTCACGCTTCTCACCATGCTGAAGAAAACAGGAGTCCTCATCGCCGTACTGTTCTTCGCCTTGTTCTGCGCGGTATACATCATGAAGTATCTCAGAGACAGAAAACGGCTCGGCAAAATGAATTCTTGAGGACACCGGCTCCTCCGGTTATTATTTTCTTGTGATGAAAATAACAGCGCACACAAAACTGACTGGCCTGCTCGGCCATCCCGCTGGACACTCCCTCTCTCCGGTGTTCATGAATTTTCTCTTTGAGCATGCCGGGATCGACGCACGGTATTTTGCGTTTGACGTCCATCCCGCGCATATCTGGGAGGCGGTGAACAGCCTGAAGGTGCTCGGATTCGCCGGAGCAAATGTGACGATCCCTCACAAACGCGCCGTTTTCGAAACGGTTGACCGGGTATCCGAAGACGCAGCCGCAATCGGGGCGGTAAATTGCATCGTGCACACGGAGGGGATGCTCGAAGGGCACAACACGGACCACCTCGGGTTCATGTGGCCACTCAGGGAAGCGGGGCTTCTGCGAAAAAACGACCCTGCGCTCATCATCGGAAGCGGCGGCGCAGCGCGTGCTGTGCTGTATGCGCTCGTTCGAAGCGGCGTGGGAGATGTGCGCGTTGCGAACAGAACCGCTTCGCACGCACACACGCTCATCGAATGGGCCGAAAAAACACTGAGAATTCACACGATCCGCTTTATAGGTGATCCGGCCTCCCTTGATGAAACTCTACTCCGCGAATCACGCCTCGTGGTCAATACTACACCCGTGGGAATGTTCCCGGATATTGGCGCGTGCCCGCTTTCAGAAGGCGCCCGGCTCAGAGAATACCAGACCGTATACGACCTCATCTACACTCCTGAACAAACCCGGCTTCTCCGAATGGCCCACGAAGCAGGCGCACATGCGATCAATGGTCTCGAGATGCTCGTCGTGCAGGGCCTGTTTTCCGCCGCCCTGTGGTTCCCGCAGAGCAGGGAAAAAATCATGACGCAGCGAATCCTTCTGCTCCATCACCTCAGGGAGTACACCCATGCGCGAAACCTTTGAACCGAAGAAGCCGAAAAAACAGACGACGATCTATCTCATCGGATTCATGGCCTCGGGAAAGAGCACGATCGGAAGGCTTCTCGCCCGGCGTCTCGAGGTCCCGTGGATTGACCTCGACAGCATGATCGCGAAACGAGAGGGTGCGACGATATCGGAGATTTTTTCTGAAAGAGGTGAACAGTACTTCAGAAAAGCGGAGGCCGCGGAGCTTCAAAACATTCAGGCTGCAGCTGTACACAGAGGCGCCGTAGTGTCCACAGGGGGAGGCGCTCCCTGCTCTACGGAAAACCTCTCGCTCATGAAGCAAACCGGCATTGTGATATACCTCAAAGTCCGTGCCCGTGAACTTCTGCGAAGAATCGGGGAAGGGTCCTCGAGGCCCGTGTTTATGAAAATGAAACAGCACGGAAACAAGCAGGCGCGGGCAAAAAAACTGTTAAAAAGCCGTGAACCGTTCTATAATCAGGCGCATATCACCCTCCGGAACAGCAGAAACAGGGATCCCGAAGAGGTCGTGGAATATATCGCACAAAAGGTCGCCGCAGGATGGACACAACCGCCATACCCGTAAAAAAACGCTACACCGTGCATATCGGAAACCAGGTCCTCCAGTCGCTTCCAAGCCTCGTCAAGGGCGCGCTCGGCGACACCTACTTTTCAGGCATGCGCGTGATGATCGTGTCCGACAGGAAGGTAGCGGACCATTATCTGCGGAAAGTGTCCAAAGCTCTCAGAAAAGAAGGGTTCAAGGTCCACGATGACGTGTTCAGGGCAGGAGAGCGGCTGAAGAGCCACCGGAACCTTCAGAAGCTTCTGCAGGCGATGGTGAAAAAAGGGCTCACTCGGGATTCCGTGGTCATCGGCCTCGGCGGAGGCGTCATCGGTGATTTTGCGGGATTCGCGGCATCGATCTACATGCGGGGGTGCCGTCTCGTTCATGTCCCAACGTCCCTTCTTGCACAGGTCGATTCCTCGGTAGGCGGAAAAGTCGGGATCAATCTTTCGGAGGGGAAAAACCTCATCGGCAGCTTCCACCACCCCGTTCTCGTGCTTACGGACATTTCCGTGCTCTACACCCTTCCCCCCAGGGAATTTCTGTGCGGCCTTGCAGAAATCATGAAGTACGGCCTCATCTTCAACAGGAAACTCTTCGAGCACATCGATGCGTTCTTCTACCGCTACAGCATCGACGACGGGCGCTTCCCCAATGAGATCCTAAAGCGGGTCCTTCTCAACGATCCCATATTCCTGGAAAACATCATCACAAAATCGGTAAAGATCAAAGCGGACATCGTGGCTCAGGATGAACAGGAAAGTGATCTCCGGATGATACTGAATTTCGGGCACACCTTCGGCCATGCGATCGAGCAGAGCACCCGCTACCGGCGTTTTCTGCATGGTGAGGCTGTGCTTCTCGGCATGAAGATCGCATCTACGCTCTCCGAGGCCTGCCGTATGATCAGCGCTCAGGAGCTCTTTTCCATCAGGCGGCTTCTGGACAGATTTGATGTCCCCTCCGTAAAACGGCTCTCCTCAAGACAGATCATGGCGCAGATGGAGAGAGACAAAAAAAAGAGAGGGGGGAAGGTTCACTACATTCTCCTTAAGGAGATCGGATACGCAGTCTGGGAAACCGACGTTTCCCAAAGCCTCGTCAAGGAGAGCATCGAAAAAGTCCTCGAATATCACAGAAAGAAGAAGAGCACCTCTTCCCGCTCATCTCATTCAGAGAGCAGAAGATCGAGCGCGCGCACATAGCCTTCAGGCCCGAGCCCCTTTATCTGGCCTATGCACACGTCCCTGATGACTGAAACGGCTCGAAACTCCTCACGGGCCTCTATGTCCGTGATGTGAACTTCCACGGCTTTCACCCCGGTTGCGGAGATCGCATCCCTCAGCGCATAGCTGTAGTGCGTGTATGCACCGGGATTGAGAATAAGGCCCTCGTACCCCCGCGCCGCGAGCGAATGGATCTTATCGATGAGTTTTCCCTCCGAGTTCGACTGAAAGCTTCGTACACGCACCCCCTTTTTGGCAGCATGCCGCCTGACCATCCTGACGATCTGCTTGATGGTGGTGGTGCCGTAGATTTCGCGCTCCCGTGTTCCGAGAAGGTTGAGGTTGGGGCCGTTGATGATGCACACCTTTTTCACCGGGCGCCTCCTCAGAACTCCTTTTCTATGCCCTTTATCACACCCTCGCGCATGAGGATCTTTACCTCCTCCCGTGCTTCCCTGATGATCTGCTCGGAGATCGAGTAGAGCTCGTCGCGCGTCATGGTCTCCGCAGCTATTCCCTGCTCTATTGCCTTCATCCCCACTGCAGCAGCCTCTCTGGGAAACACCTCCCATTCATCCATTGTGGGAATGATGTAGTCGTCGTGGAGTCCGTTGTCCTCTGCTGTTTTTGCGAGCTCTACTGCGGCTGCGATGCACATCTCGTCCGTTATGGCGTGGGCCTTGACATCAAGGGTTCCGCGGAATATTCCGGGAAAACCGAGCGAGTTGTTCACCTGGTTGGGAAAGTCGCTTCTCCCGGTGGCCACGATGCGCGCTCCCGCCTTTTTTGCCTCCCACGGCCAGATCTCCGGAACAGGGTTCGCGCAGACAAACACCACGGAGTCTTTGGCCATCTTCGAAATCCATTCCCCGTGCACGGTTCCCGGCCCTGGTTTTGAGAGAGCGATCAGCACATCCGCGCCCTCGAGCGCCTCCCATATGGGCCCGCCGAAGCAATTTTCATTCGTGCGCTCGCACATGTTCCACTTTTCCCTGAAGGCGCTGTTTTCGGCAAGGTCTTTCCTTTCGGCAGAAAGCGCTCCCTTGCTGTCGTACATGACGCACTTCTTCGGGTCCGCTCCCGACTGAAAAATCACGTCCGCGATCCGTATATTCGCCGCGCCGGACCCCATGAATACGATCTTCACCCCGTCAAGCGGCTTTTTCACCACCTTCAGGGCGTTGACGAGACCCGCGAGTGTGACCGCAGCGGTTCCCTGCTGGTCATCGTGCCACACAGGAATGGGGCACTCCTTTCTGAGCCTATCAAGAATGTAGAAGCATTTGGGCTGTGCGATGTCCTCGAGATTCACTCCTCCGAGGGTCGCGTGCAGCAGCTTCACCGTTTCGATGAATAGTTCCGGATCCTTTGTGCCGAGACAGAGGGGAAACGCGTCTACTCCTCCGAGATACTTGTATATGAGCGACTTCCCCTCCATTACCGGAATCGCCGCGTGGGGCCCGATGTCGCCGAGCCCGAGAACACGGGTTCCATCGGATATCACCGCAACGGTATTCCACTTGCTCGTCAGCTCGTAGGCGAGCCCTGGTTCTTTTTCGATGTCCCTGCACACTGCTGCGACTCCGGGCGTGTACCACACATCAAAATCGTGCAGGTCCTTTATCCTGCAGCGTGGAGCCATGGATATCTTTCCCCTGTAATGCCTGTGCAGCGCAGATGCGACCTCCAGCGGTTTATTCGCCTTTTCAAGAAGTTTTTTTTCATCGTACTCCATCTTCAGCTCCAATGTACATGAGATCGTGCGGTTCAGGCTCCTCTAAGCAAGAAGCGCGTGCGCCTCCTTGAGCATGTCGATAATCGGAAGCTCATAGGGGCATTCCGAAAGACAATTCCCGCACTCCGTGCAGTCTGCTGCGGTTTTTTTCATCCCTCCGTACCACCTGTGGGCAAGCTCGAGGTTTTCAGGATACCGTGCCTTCCCGTAAAACTCAAGAATAACTCCGATTCGAATGTTCTCGGGACAGGCGGGATGGCAGTAGTAGCAGCGTCTGCAAAAATCTTTGTCGAGCTCGGAGGTGATCCGCTCGAGCTCCCGTGTTTCTTCATCCGAGAGCGAAAGATCCCCTCCGGAAATCCGGATATTCTCGCGTACCTGCTCCACTGTCACCATTCCCGGAATCACTATGGACACGGGGTACTGGAGGATCCACTTGAGTGCCGTGGGGGCACATGTGAGTGCCCCGCCAGCGAGCGGTTTCTGGTCGATGAACCCGACGTCGTGGTCTCTGCAGTAGTCGATGAGGCCGAAGATACCCGGCCCCTTTTCTATGTAGCTGAATGCCGCCTGCACAGTGTCGAACTCCCCGGTTTTGGCTGCCTCGAGCATTACCGGTACGTTGTGTCCCGAGATGCCGATAAACCGGATGATTCCCCGGCTGCGGAGCTTTTTGAACACATCAAGCGGCCCTCCCTTTTGGAGCACCATGTTCAGCTCGTCGATACTGTTCACATAGTGAATCTGATAGAGATCGATCGAGTCTGTGCGGAGATTGTTCAGGCTCATGTCCAGCTCTTCCATGATCGACTCTTCACTCCTCGCCCGTGTTTTGGTTGCAAGACAGTACTCTTCACGCCTGTTCGAAACTGCTGCTCCGATGAGGGCCTCGCTTTCTCTGTATCCCCTCGCAGTGTCGATAAAATCGACACCCAGGTCGAGCGACTCATTCAGCACGGCAGACGCCTCCCGCTCATTAAGCCCGGTGAGCGGCAGGCATCCGATCCCCACGCAGCTCACTTCAAGGCCCGTTCGGCCGAGCCTCCTCTTCTGTATCTGCATGCAATCCTCCTCGTGATTTCCGCGGCATTTGCCGGTACCTCACCGGCTGATGTCCGCATACCTGTTCGTCCGTGTGCGGACCAATTTTCTTTCTCAACAATATACTCACCAGTACAGACCGCGGCCACACTTTCAGTTTCTAAAACATCAGAGGAAGACCCAGGAAATATGCCGCTGTGAGAAACCCGATGAGGGTTGTGAAAACAACCCTCCAGTAGAAAAAAAGCGCCTTCAGTATGAGCGCTGGTGCCTCACGCATGTTTTCCTCGAGCCTGTCAATTCCGATCCGCGGTTTTTTCTTCAGCACGCCCCCGTAAGTGGAGGGCCCGCCCAGTGCGATCCCGAGCATACCAGAAAACCCCGCCTCTGCAAGCCCGCTGTTCGGACTCGGGTTTTTTTGCCCGTCCTTCCGCATGCATCGGAACACCTCCTTCCTGAACCCAGACGCGCAGTACAGAAAGACCGCGTTGATCCGCGCAGGAACGAAGTTGAGGATGTCGTCGAGCCGCGCGCCTGCCTTGCCGAATTTTTCGTACCGTTCGTTTCTGTACCCGAAACGAGAGTCGATCGTGTTGAGCGTTTTGTAGGCGTATGCCGCGGGCAATCCTCCGAGCATGAAATAGAAGAGGGGCGCGGTAAACCCGTCAACCACGTTCTCCGCCACACTCTCGACAGTCGCCCTGATCACGCCCCCGGTGTCCAGTGCCGCGGTGTCTCGCCCGACGATTCTCGACACCGCCTCCCGCGCGCCCTCAAGGTCTCCCGCGCTGAGACGCTCGTACACCGATTTCGCTTCCTTTGCCATGTCCCTGTTGCAGAAAAGAAAAAAGAGGAGCAAAACAGAGACGATGTTTATGGAAAATGGCAAATAAGCCCATTTCTTTGCGTAGTTCAGCCCAAGCATGACGGAAAATACCGCGGCGAGCGCGAATGCCACAAGAAGCGCTCCGCCGAGGACCTTGTGTTTCATCCTGTAGAACAGCTTCTCGTACTCCGTAAGCATTGAGCCGATGAGCCTGACGGGATGCAGGGAAAAGACCGGATCCCCGATCAGCATATCCAGAAAAAATGCAATGAGAACGTTGATCACCATCCGTGCCTTCTTTCTCTCCGGCGGCCTGGGTACTTTTTCCGCTGCGCGTTTTCGTTCATTGAAACAGGGCACGCATCAGGATCATGCAGCACACCTCTGTGAGCTCGATTCCCGCGCCGATCGTGTCACCGCTCATTCCGCCGATCTTTTTTTTGGAAACGAGCCCCCATGCAGCCCAAAGCCCCGCGCTGCAGACCGAAAGTAGCGCACCGTAGAGCGGCGGACGGGTGAGCGCGCAGGCAATGGCTGTCATAAGCGCAAACGACCCGGCCGCGTGACCGGGACCGATCGACTTCACAAACGCCTGCCCAAGCCCCTCTTTTGTCCCTGCTGGAGGAAATAAGGCCCCCGCAACCGCTACGCCTCCCCTGCTCAGCGCAGGGGCTGCTACGAGGAAGCAGGGAAACGATCCTGCGGCGTTTCGCAGGATTTCATAAAAAAACGCGATCTTCACCAGATAGAGGCAGAGAGAGAAAACATATCCCATGGCGCCGAGCCGTGAGTCCTTCATCACCTCCAGTACCTGATCCGGCCTGTTTGCCCTGGAGAAAAACCCGTCGAATGTATCTACGAGACCGTCCGCGTGGAGCGCGCGCGTGAATATCAGCACGAACACGCACATCAGCACCGAAATTGCGAACGGCGAAAGCGCGCGAAGCTGTGCGAGTGGGTAGAAAAATGCACCGATTGTCACTCCGACGAGCGGATAGAAAAGCGTGGACCCTCCTGTCTCTTCAGGAAGAATGCGCACCCTTCCCAAACCCGGTAAGGCGGTTAAAAAGCCGTAGGCAAAAATAAGCTGGCGCACTCGTTTTTTCATTGTGTTCATGGCGCAAAACCTTTTCTATGCATCGGGGGCTTTCTTGCCCTCCACTCCTGCCTGTTCGAACGTGGCCATCTCGTAGTAGAGGCGCACTGCCGCTTCTATCAAGCTGATGGCGAGCGCTGCGCCCGTGCCCTCGCCGAGCCGCATGCCGAGATCGAGAATCGGTTTTTTCCCCATGTATTCGGTGAATATGCCGTGTCCTTTTTCAGCGGAAAGGTGGGAAATGACGAAGTAGTCAGCGAGCCCGGGGTGTAGTTTCTGCGCGATAAGCGCCCCTGCAGTGGATATGAACCCGTCGACCACTGCAAGGCGCCTTTTCAGGGCAGCGCCGATGATGAGCCCTGCGATTCCTCCGATCTCGAATCCACCGACCTTTGCGAGCACGTCGATCGGGTCGTCGGGATCGGGCCTGTTCAACTCTATTCCCGTGCGAATCGCGTCCATCTTTACGCTCAGCCCGTGATCGTCGATTCCGGTTCCCCTCCCGGTCAGTTCGTACACCTCCCGTCCGGTGATCACGCACGCAATCGCCGATGAGGGCGTGGTGTTTCCGATCCCCATCTCACCGGTACCGAGAATGTCGAAATCGGTTTCGAGCGCGAGCTCGATCCCGGTGACGATCGAGCGCACTGCCTGCTCCCTCGTCATTGCCGGTCCTTTTGTAAAGTTTTGCGTCCCGTACCCGATCTTGCGGCTCACGCAGCCCTCAAGGCCGATCTCCCCCGCGACCCCCATGTCGACCACGATCACGTCGCATCCGGTGTGCCGCGCAAGAACATTGACGCCCGCTCCGCCGCCGAGGAAATTCGCTACCATCTGCGCGGTTACGCTCTGCGGGTACGCGGAGACGCCCTCGTTCACCACGCCGTGGTCCGCGGCGAGCGTGAATATGACCTTTTTCCTGCAGGAAGGATCTTCAGTTCCCTGAACCGCGGCGCACTGCAGAATCAAAGACTCGAGCCTCCCGAGGCTTCCCACAGGCTTTGTCTGGGAGTCGAGCCGTTTCTGCACCTTTTCTGTGATCCCCTGGTCAGCGGGTTTTATCATTTTCAAGTACTGTTCGAGGTCTTTCACGCGCGAAACCTCCAGACTTTTTGGGTGACAATGCGGGTGCGGTGCTTCATGAATACGATCTGTTCAGCCTCTTTTCCCGCTCCGCACGCTGCAGGGCGAGAGTGATGAGTCGGTCGATGAGCTCAGTCTGGGATACACCGCTTGCGGCCCAGAGTTTGGGGTACATGCTGATCGCGGTAAATCCGGGAAGGGTGTTGATTTCATTTACGAGAACCTCGCTCTCCCTTCGGATGAAAAAATCCACCCGCGCGAGCCCCTCGCAGCAGAGGGCCCTAAATGTTTGAACGGCAAGCTCCCTGACCCTCTCGATCACGTTGTGCGGCAAAGCTGCGGGGATTATGAGCTCTGCGCCCTCACTGTCGACATACTTCGCATCGTATGAGTAGAACTCGTGGCGCGGCTTCACTTCTCCTGGAAGAGACGCCTCCGGCAGTTCGTTCCCCAGCACAGAGCACTCGATTTCCCTTCCCTCGATAGCCTCCTCGATGATGATCTTCGTGTCGTACGCGAAAGCCTGTGCACAGGCCTCCGCAAAGTCTTTCTGTTCCCCGACCTTGGTTATGCCCACGGACGAGCCCAGGTTGGCGGGTTTCACGAAAAGGGGAATACCCAAGGCGGTTCTCACCGTATCGAAATCGATCGAATCCTTCCTGTTCCAGGTGTAGACAAGGAACCCGGGGATGGGGATTCCCGCGTCTCTGAGCACGCGTTTCATGACATCCTTGTCCATGCCCACGGCTGTTCCGAGCACGTCCGCTCCCACAAACGGAATTCCGGAAAGTTTCAAAAGGCCCTGAATCGTTCCGTCCTCCCCGAACGTGCCATGAAGCACCGGAAACATCACGTCCACCGGTGCGACGGGTTTTCCGCCGCTGGTGTACAAAAACTTGTCCTTTTGAGCGCAGGGGGACACGAGCAGGGAGTCTGAAAAATCCGGGAGAGAACCGGCCTCGTCGGTTACAAAGGTCTGAAGGAAATTTTCGTCCCTTATGTGGTTCCAGCGGCCCGCCTTGTCGATCCCGATGAGCACGGGCTCGTATTTTTTTCTGTCGACCGCAGCCACGATATTTTTCGCGGACCGAAGCGAGACTTCATGCTCCGCTGAACGACCCCCAAAGAGGATTCCCACCCTCGTTTTTTTCCTCATCGGCGCTCCGCCTCCGATGATTCGAAGATATCGTCAAGGGTCTCCCGCCGTCTGACGCAGCGCGCATTTCCATCCTTCACGATGACCTCTGCGGGCCTGGGGCGCGAGTTGTACTGCGACGCCATCGAGTACCCGTATGCGCCGGCGTTGCAGATGCACACGATGTCTCCCTCTTCTAACACCGGGAGCTCTCTGTCCACGATCCCGTTTTCATCCCTGGTAAAGGTATCACCGGATTCGCAGAGGTACCCCGCGATGACCTGGGGAACCTGCGCGCCGCTGTTTTTTCCGCCGTGAAGAATATGGTGATAGCTTCCGTACATCGCGGGCCTGAGGAGGTGGTTGAACCCCGTGTTCACACCGACGAATCTGTGTTTTTCACCGTCTTTCACTGCAGTGACGCTCGCGAGCAGGTATCCGCTTTCCGCAACGATGTACCGGCCGGGTTCGATAAGCAGCGTGAGTTTTTTCCCATAGGAATCACAGAATGCGGAAAACTCCTCTGCGATCAGCGTACCAAGCTTTACGATGTCGATCCGCTTTTCCTGTTCCCTGTAGGGAACACCGATTCCTCCGCCGAAATCAACGAATGAAAGGTCCTGAAACCCGGATGCGATGTCCACCAGCACCTTCACAGCCTTTATAAACGTGTCGGCGGAGAGAATGCCCGACCCGATGTGCTGGTGGATTCCCCTGATTCTGAGCCCCCTCTCCCGGGCTGTGTCCATTATCTCGTCGACCCGAGAGTGGGGAATTCCGAACTTGCTCTCCGGCCCTCCCGTGATCACGTGGTTGTGGTGCCCAGCTCCGACGCTGGGGTTTATCCGAACACACACCTCCCCCTTGGGGTGAGCATCGCTGAACCGTCTCAGATAGGAGAGGGAATCGATATTCACCATTACCCCCCGTTCCACCGCATACTCGATCTCTTCCCACGGGACGTTGTTTGCGGTGAAGAGGATGCGCGAAGGGTCGAATCCCGCATTGAGCGCGGCCCGTATTTCTCCCGGTGAAACCGCGTCGATACCCGCACCCTCTTTGCACAGAATACGCATGATCTCTACGTTGGTATTTGCCTTGCAGGCGTATTTTATCTCTTTTGGGCGGTAGGTGATTGCCCGCTCCAGCTCGCGCACCCGCTCCCTGATGGTGTCCTCTTCATATACATACAGAGGGCTTCCGAACTCCTCAACGAGCGCGTGAACCCCAACCCCGCCGATGAACAGCCTTTCATCCTGATAATTCATCACTCCGTCCCGTTTTTCGTGATAGACCATAATGTAAAAAATAATCATACATCGGTCCATTAAAAACAGCATCCGTTTTCTCTTGCTTTCACGGAGTCATGGGGGTAAGCTTGAAATCTGTGCGTTTTTTCTGTGCCCGGCCATAGATAAGGGGACGGTTCAGTGGGTAAAAGACGATTTCCGAAACAGCCTGTTCTCGGTGTGGGGGCAGTGGTGTTCAAAGACGACTCCGTGCTCCTTGTAAAGCGGGGAAACCAGCCTCTTGCAGGCACCTGGTCACTTCCGGGAGGGGCCGTGCATCGGTCCGAAACGCTTGTGGATGCCGTTGTGCGTGAGGTGAAGGAGGAGTGCGGGATTGATATCGATGTCATCGATCTCATCAGGGAGTTCGAGTACATCGAACCAGCGATAAACGGAAAAGTGAAGTATCACTACCTCGTTTTCGACTTCAAGGCGGTGTACAGGAGCGGCGAGCTTTGCTCATCCTCGGATGCAATAGACGCCCGGTGGATCCGTATCGGAGAGCTTTCTCTTTACGAGCTCACAGACTCGGTAACCGCAATAATCGGAGAGGCGGCAAAAAAAAGCTAGACTCAATATTTTTCGTGATGCTCCTAAGAAGGAGCCTTTCGTGCGGGCCGGGTGATAAACCAATCAATAAGAGGGAAGCAAGATGAACAAAAACCTCGTCATCAGGCACGCAGCGCAGGTGGTGACCTGCAGCGGCACACAGGCGAAGCGCGGAAAAGAGATGGCCATGCTCTCCCCCATTGAAGACGGGTGCGTGGTCATTGAGGGGGGGGGAATTACCGCAGTGGGCCGCACCGGAGAAATCGAAAAACAGCTGTGCGGGTTTACTGGAGAGGTTATCGACGCTGATGGAAAAGCGGTTTTGCCCGGATTCGTCGACTCCCACACGCACACGATCTTCAGCGGTGACAGGGTGGAGGAATTTTCCTGGAGGCTTGTGGGAAAGAGTTTTTTGGAAATCCTCGAGCGCGGCGGGGGAATCATCAGCACGGTCCGCGCCACTCGTGCAGCGCCCGCGGAAGCCCTCTATGAGGAGGCGTTTCTGCGGCTCGATTCAATGCTCGCGCATGGGGTCACAACAGTTGAGATAAAGAGCGGGTACGGGCTCGATTTGGACACCGAAATAAAACAGCTCGAGGTTGCGCGAAGACTTGACGCGACACATCCGGTTGACGTGGTTCCCACCTTTCTCGGCGCCCACGCAACCCCGCCTGAGTATGCGGGAAACCAGGATGGATATGTCGATTTCATCGAGGACATTGTACTCCCCGCTGTGTGTGAAAAGGAGCTTGCCGAGTTCTGCGACGTGTTCTGCGATACCGGAGTGTTTTCTGTGGAGCAGGCGAGAAAACTCCTCCAGAGGGCAAAAGAGCTCGGCCTGAAGCTGAAGCTCCACGCCGATGAGATTGCCTGCCTCGGCGGAGCTGAGCTTTCCGCAGAGCTCGGCGCTGTGTCGGCTGACCATCTCCTGCACGCCTCGGACAGGGGGATCAACGCCATGGCTGAGGCGGGAGTGATTGCGGGGCTTTTACCGGGGACTGCGTTCTGCCTCGGAGAGCGGTTTGCGCGTGCACGGCACATGATCGAATCGGGGCTTGCGGTGGCTCTCGCCACTGACCTCAACCCCGGCACCTTTTACAGCGAGTCGATCCCGTTCGTGTTCGCGCTCGCGGTGTTCGGCATGCACATGAGCGTTGAGGAAACCGTCACCGCTCTCACGATCAACGCCGCTGCAGCCCTCGGTCGCGCCGACAGAATCGGAAGCATCGATCCGGGGAAAAAGGCCGACCTCATCATCCTCACCCTTCCCTCCTATGTGCACATCCCCTACCGCACAGGAGTGAACATCGTGGACACGGTGGTGAAAAACGGCTCCGTGGTGTGGGACCGGAGCCGTGAGCGCTGAAGGCGAACGTCTGCTCAGTGAAGGCCCGCACCTGTCCTCTACCTGCTCCGAAACACGCCGACGCGGTCACAGTACGGAAACAGCCTGCACCGGGAGCAGAACGGAGAAACCGGAACGCAGAGGTTCTGCCCGTAGGTAACGAGCAGGTCGTTGTACTCGATCCAGTACTGCACCGGGAGTTTTTTTCGCAGCGCACACTCCGTCTCATCCGGATTTTTTGTGCTTACGTACCCGAGCCTGTTGGAAATTCTGTGCACATGTGTGTCCACACAGATGCCGGGCTTGCCGTATCCGAGAGTTACCACGAGGTTTGCGGTCTTCCTTCCCACGCCGGGGAATGCGAGAAGCTCATCGATCTCATCGGGGACCCTTCCTCCGTGCCTGGAGAGAATGATCGAGCATGTGTCGAGTATGTTTTTCGCCTTTGTGCGGTAGAACCCGGCCGGATAAATTGCTTCTTCGATTTCAGACCTGCTCAGCATGATCATCTCCTCAGGTGTGCCGGCCCGATCGAACAGTCGCCCTGCGGCCCTGCGTGTGACGTCGTCTTTTGTGCGGAGAGAGATCATCGTTCCCACGAGGACACGGAATGGATCATGTGTTCTGGAAACCTCCGTGACGATGGGTACCTGCCACCTGTCACACTCCTCCCTGAGGATACGAATGACGTCGTGGATATCGCGTGTATTCATTCAGAGCACCCTCACAATATTCTCTTTGAAAAAACAATCCAATTATAGTACTATAGGAGAGCAGCCCGATTTCTGCAACCTCACAATCGAAAAAAGACGATGCCGGACACAGAAGTAATCAAAGAGCTCATCAATCAAAAGAAGTTCTATGATCTCAAGGTCATGTTCTCGGCGTTTCTTGCCCAGGACATCCCGGACATTATCGAACATCTCGAAATCGATGAAAAGATCATCGTGTTCAGGCTCCTGAAAAAGGAGACTGCCGCGGATGTGTTCTCCTATCTCGAGTACGAGGACCAGGAAGAGCTGCTCTCTCACTTCGGAATGGACAAGATCAAGGAAATCGTCGAGGAAATGGATCCGGACGACAGGGCGGAGCTTTTCGAGGAGCTGCCGGAAAAGATGGTGAAGCGGCTCACGCAGCTGCTTTCGCCTTCCGAGAGGGGAGCCGTCAACAGGCTTCTCGGGTATCCTGAGGATTCCGCAGGCAGGCTCATGACACCTGAGTTCATCCAGCTGGAAAAAAACAGCAGTGCCGACGATGCGATTCAAAAGATCCGGAAGATCGGCCTCAACAAGGAAACGGTCTACTATTCATATGTGATCGACGAAAACGGATTTCTCATCGGAATTGTAAGCCTGAAAGACCTCTTGCTCGCAGAACCGGAAACGAAGATCCCTGAGATCATGACAACCAACATCGTGTACGTCAACACAACAGACGATCAGGAAGAAGTTGCAAAGGTGCTCTCACATTACGACCTCTCCGCGCTCCCTGTGGTCGACAATGACAAAAAACTCGTGGGAATCGTGACCGTTGACGACGTCATGGACGTCATCCGGGAAGAGGCGGAAGAGGATTTCCACAAGATGGTGGGAATCGAAGCCCCTGAATACCCCTACTTCAACACGAAGTTCTTCGTGCTGGGAAGAAAACGCGCTCTCTGGCTGGTCGTGCTTTTAGTGATGTCCTATCTCTCATCGGTCGTGCTCAAGCACTACTCAGGTGTTCTGGAAATCCTCATTTCCCTCGCCTTCTTTATTCCCATGCTCACTGGCACATGTGGAAACACAGGTATGCAGTCCGCAACCCTCATCATCCGCGGCCTTGCCACAGGAGAGATCGAGCTCAATGACTTTTTCCGCGTGTTCTTCAGGGAAATCTTCATGGGTGCGTTTCTCGGGATCATCCTGGGGTTGTTTTCGTTTGTCAGAGCCCGGTTCGTTGACGTCAACCCCTTTATCGGATTAGCAGTCGGGATCGCTGTGTTCATAAGCGTGATCGCCGCAAACATTATCGGAAGCGTTCTTCCTCTCTTCCTCAAAAAGCTCAAAATCGATCCTGCCATATCCGCAGGTCCTTTTATCACAACGATCATTGACGTCACCTCGCTCATTCTCTATTTTGAGATCGCGCAGACCATCTTTGACCTCCGTTTCTGAACTCAGCTGTAACGGTTTTTTTTTATTGAGACGAAAATAATACTAGTGAGGTACACGCGGGGAAGGGGCGGAATGGAGCAAAAACAGTCATTCATAGAGCGGCTGCACACCGGAGTTCCGCTGTCAGAGCACACGACATTCAGGATCGGTGGGCCCGCGCAGTACTACTTCGAACCGCGCACTCGCAGTGAGTTCAGCACGGCCGTTTCATGGGCCCTTTCGGAAAAAATTCGCCTTTTCATTCTCGGAGGGGGCTCGAACGTGCTCTTTCAAGACCGGGGCTTTCCGGGAATGGTGATCAACACGAAGCGACTCACAAAGATCGAAACAGAGGGCAGGTTCGTGAACGCCCAGTGCGGGGTCCGTATCGACGATCTTGTCGACCTGTGCCGCGATCACGCGTTTTCCGGACTGGAATTTGCGGCCGGGCTTCCCGGGACCGTGGGCGGTGCGCTTTTCATGAACGCGCGTGCGTACGGAAGCGAAATGGCGGACATCGTGGAAAACGTGTCTGCAATCAAAGTACGCGAGGGGACCGCATCAGACGTTGACATACCGGGAAATGCGCTCTCATTCTCCTACAAGTCGTCGATATTCCAAAAATGCCCCGTCTACGTGTTTTCCGTCCGCTTCGGGCTCACCTTCGGTGATCCCCGGGAAATCGGATCGAAGATCGAGCAGGTACGGGCCAAGCGGAAACAAATGGGCCAGAACAGCTTTCCCAACGCTGGGTGCATCTTTAAAAATGACTACATAGTGGGCGTGCCGAGCGGACAACTGATCGACGAGTGCGGCCTGAAGGGAAGGCGGGTGGGAGACGCAGAGGTGTACGAACGGCATGCAAATTTCATCATCAACAGGGGAAACGCAAAGGCCTCGGATGTCTACGAGCTCATAAAGATCGTGGAAAAAGAAGTGCTGAAAAAGAAAGGAGTGGCACTGGAGAGGGAAATCAAACTGGTCGGAGAATGGGACGACCTCGGGGAATAAAGGCTTCGGCAGGGTTTCGAAAAAATAACCGGTTTCTTTCTCTCATAAAGACTTAGAAATCGTATGAGGATGTGATATATTGATATTATGATGAAAAGGATTCTTTTTTTACTCTGTATAGTGCTACTTCTGTTTCTGTATGTGTGCGCGTACGCGCAGCTCGAAACAGGCGGAGTTGACAATATATTCTCCTACGGGGCCGGTCTCCGTGCGCTCGGCATGGGAGGCGCATTTGTTGCGATGAAAAACGACCCCACGCTCGCCTACTGGAACCCCGGAGCCATGTCCTTCAACCAGCACAAGGAGATCTCCTTCTTCGGAACCCGCACCATCGCCTCCTCCTATTACTTTTCAGGCTTCTACACGAACCCCACGGTGAGCTTCGGAACGCTGAGCATCGGAGCGCTCGGCCTGTACACCAATGGAATTCAGTCGTATGATGAAAGCGCCTCACCGATCACCGGCGCTCGTACCGACTACCTCCACTATCAGATCCTGATCTCATACGGGTACAATTTTAAGTGGGGGTTCGGAGTCGGAGCGTCAGCCAAGGTCGAGCAGATGAGAATTACGGAATACAAGGGAACGGGTGCGAGCTTCGATGTGGGTGTATACTACAATCCAGAAAAAATCCCCTGGCTGTCTGTGGGAGCGGTTGTACAGGACGTGTACAGCACCGGAATCAAGCTGGTAGACGAATTCGAGCAGAGCACACGCGTGTACAAGGCGGGGCTTGCAACGAATTTTTATTCCGGAGAACAAAAAAACACCCGCCTCTCATTCGCCCTCGACGGGCGTTTTTACAACGACAACTACAACTCGGGGCAGAAGCAGTTCCTCTACGATCTCAGCTTCGGAACGGAAGTCTCCTTTGTGGAGAGTCTCTCTTTCAGGGCCGGCTATCACAACTTCACGCTCGACAGCCTCGGGAAGGGTCTCCCGCAGGGCCTCTCTCTGGGTATCGGAATCCGGCGTTGGGGATTTGGAATCGATTATGCGGTGAACTTTGAAGACACAGACTGGCAGGGGCCGCTCGACCTTTTGATGCGTCTCGGAATCAGCTACCGTTTCGGCCTCAGCATGGAGGAGAAAAAAGTGAAAATTGCGGAAGACATCCGCACGCAAATCGACGAAGGCATACGGAAGGTCACCGAAACATACGAAGATAAGCTCGAGGAGCTCACCGTTGAGTACAACCAGGAAAAGGACAGAATCATCAGGCAGCTCGACGAAAAATACGAAGAAAAGATCGGCTCACTCGACATAAGCCTCGAGGAGTCCAGACAGGAAATCACTAATCTCACGACCCAGCTCGCAGAGGAAAAGCAGGCACTGATTGAAGATCTGGAACAGCAGTATGTAACCGATAGGGCCACGCTCGAAAGTCAGTTTGCAAAGGAGCGATCGACGTACGAGGGCCAGATTTCACGGCTGCAGGAACGGTTCGAGGAAGAGACCTCTCTTAATGAAAGGCTTCTTGCGGACGAGGCATTCAAGTCGCAGAAATACGCACGCGGACTTCAGCTCTACTCAGAGGGAGAGTATGATGAAGCGCTTACGGAATTCGAAACAGTTGCGCGGTTTGACCCGGACTACCTCAGCGTCCAGGAATACATAAACAGAACAAAAGCCGAGCTCAGAGATGTAAAGACATACAGTCCTGAAATTCTTGCGATATACTATAGAGGGATCGACCTCTTCGTGCAAAAAAACTACGAGGAGGCGATCACCGAGTGGGAGAAAATCCTCGAAATAGACCCCTACAACAAGCTCGCAAGACGAAACATCAAGGAAGCGCGTGACCGCCTGAGGAAACTGAGAGAGCTCGGTATCAATCAATAATTCCTGTTCAGCACTGCTTGCAGAACCCGGGGGAGAGGACTGTATGCGAATTGACGCACACTGCCACACCGATTGCTCTGACGGCAACATCTCCATCGAAGAACGAATCGGTATCGTCCATAAATGCGGGTATGACGCCGCAACCATCACCGACCACGATTTCATCAACACCGAACAGGTGCTGCGCGCGAAAGCGGCAGCAGGCGAAATGCCATACATCCCGGGAATCGAGCTCACCCTTTCACACGAGGGCAGAATCGTTCACATCCTCGGCTACTATGTCGACCCCGCCAACCGCCTGCTGCAGCAGCATATCACTCGGGTTCAAAACCTCGATCAGGCGTATACGTCGATGCTGATCGAGCTGTTCAGGCCGAAAGGGATCCGTTTCGGTCTGACAGATCTTGTTTCGCCTTCGATACACACATACTACTCGCTCCGTTTTATAAAACGCATCTCCTTCGAGCTCTACTCCTACAACAGGCGCGCCACGCTCACCGCGTTTCTCGATGCGCTCGGGAGAGTCGGGATGCAATATGGGGATTTCTCCCCCTGGCCGGTGCGAGAAGGGATTGAACTCATCCACAATGCAGGAGGGTTTGCAGTCCTTGCACACCCGGGCGGAAAAAACGACACACAGATGACAGCGCTCGGGTACCTTCTTCACGATGAATCACATATACGGTTATACGCAGACTGGGGGCTTGACGGCATTGAAGTGTTTTCTCCCATGCACTCTGAAAGCGAAACCGTTTTTTTCGATGCTGCAGCCAGGCGCTTCAACCTGCTCAAAACAGCGGGGAGTGACTGCCACGGCGATGACGCACTCACAGGACCGATGCGGATGGGCGTATTCACCGACATCCCCAACGATCTCTACGACCGCATGCTGAACTACCACCGGGCCCATAAGTGCATCGTATAAGCTGCCGCTTATTGCGAAACCATTCTTTAATACTGAAAACCCTGCAACTTCCATGTGAATTTTCTTCATTGAACGAAGATTTTTCGAAAATTGGGTTATAATAGAGTGTATACATTCATTCAAAAAAGCGGAGTGTACCGAATCGCTGATGTATAGAAGTCTTTTATGAAAAAAAACAGTGCCATTTCCAGACGAATCATGGGGAGCCTCATCGGAAGCATCCCGCGGGAAAAGGAACACGATTTCGAGCGCTACGGTGAAATGGCCAGACTGAAGTTCATCAACATATCCCTTCTCACCGGATTGATCAGCTCCTGTGCGGTCCTCTGCTTCCAGATTCTGCGGCATGCCTTCCCGGGGGTATACTTCTCCGCCGCATCGGCCGTACTCTTTTTTGTTTTCATCCTTTTGATGCGCCGCACCAGGAATATCAAACTGGGGAGCGTTTTTTTACTGAGCTTCATCGTTTTGCTGACAGGTGTCGGGCTCACGTCTTCGGAAATCTTTACTCCCGGGATGCTCTTTCTTTTTGCCTATCCTGTCATCGCGTTTTATCTGCAGGGGGCACGCCGGGGGGTGAGCTGGGTTGTCGTTTTTACGTGCGCGTATGGTGCAGCGCTCCTTCTCATCATGCTCGGCGCCGTCTCCGGACCCGTGCCGCATCCCATCCCGTTGATCGGGCTGTTGAATATCGTTCTCATTTCGATTTTTACGTTTCTGTCCGCAGACCGGCACCGCAGGATCGAGGAGCTCATGAGAAAACAGATCTTCTTCGACGCCCTCACCGGACTTCCGAACAGAAAAAAGCTCATAAAGGACATAGACGATTCCGTGTCTCCCGCGCTTTTCCTGGTCAATGTCGATGATTTCAAGGAGATCAACGCGATCTTCGGCTACAGAATCGGCGACTCAGTGCTCATCTTTCTGGGGAAGCTCATCTCACACATCCTTCCGGCCTACGCAAGAGGGGTGTACAGGCTCGCAGGCGATGAGTTTGCAGTGCTCGTAGACACAGCCGACGAGTTCATTACCAGAGACATGCTGGAGACCACAGCGACTCTCCTGAGCCAGTATGTACAGAGGGAGAGGTACGGATACGCGAAGTATGAAATCATGCTCAGGGTGACCGCAGGTATTGCGCTTTCCCAAAACGCGGGCAAGCAAAACCTCTTCTCCTGCGCAGACATTGCACTGAAAACGGCAAAACAGCTGCGAAAACCGTTTCTCTTCTACAGCGATGCGCAAAAGACTCGAAGCCGGTTCAAGGACAACCTGAAGTGGCTCAAGATTCTCTCCAATGCGATCGAGGGAGACCGAATCTTTCCCTTCTACCAGCCAATCGTGACCAATGCAACCGGAAAAATCGAGAAGTACGAGTGCCTGGCGAGGATCGCGGACAGCGAGGGAAAAATCATTCTCCCCAAAAACTTTCTCGAAGTGGCAAAGAAGTCACGGCTGTACCCGAAGATCACGCGCGCGATGCTGAAGAAGACCTTTGAGACCTTCAGGAATATCGACACGGAGTTCTCCCTGAACCTGTCGATCGAGGATTTCTTCGATCCCTATTTTCTGCAGTACATAAAGATCGCGCTCAACGAGGCGCCGTCAATCAGGAAGAAGGTCACTTTTGAAATACTCGAGTCGGAGGGGATAAAAAATTACGGGGAGCTTTCCGCATTCATCGAGGAAATGAAACAGCTCGGCTGCAAGATTGCGCTCGATGATTTCGGCACGGGATATTCCAACTTCGAATACCTCATCAAGCTCAACCTCGATTACCTGAAGATAGACGGGTCGCTTATCAGAAAGCTCGACAGAGACGACGGGACAAGGATCATCGTGGAAAACATCGTCAATTTCTCAAAAAAGCTCGGTATACAGACCGTTGCCGAGTACGTCCACTCGGACGAGATATTCAGTATCGTGAAGGCAATCGGGATCGACTACTCGCAGGGCGTCCTTCTCGGGGAGCCTCGGCCCGCCATGCTCGATATCTCAGACATCCCCGCAGGCACCGCACCCTCCTCCAAAAAGACAAAATCCTTTTCATCCTCTTCTACACGAAAAGAATAATACCGACACTGTAAATACAGGACCCCATTCGGATAGGGCGCAATGCAGCCATTACGAAACGCAATTATCGGGCTCGGCAGAATCGGAAGCACCCTCGAAGACGACCGACTGAGAGAAAAACCGTGTACGCACGCTGGCGCGGTCTCCCTGAGCCCTGACTGCATCCTTGTCGGCGGATGCGACATCGACAAACAAAAGAGAGAACGGTTCAAAAAGCGGTGGGGGTGCGAATCCGCATACCCCTCCATCGACGAGCTTCTCAAAAAAACCCGCCCCCACATCCTCCACATCGCAACACCGCCGGACACCCACCTCCACATGGTCGAAAAGGCTTTACAGCACGACGTTTCCGTGTGCATCTGTGAGAAACCGCTTGCAGCAACGCTCGCTGATGCGAAAAGGATCGCGGAAATCCACGAGTTCGGAAAAATAAAGGTCCTCACAAACCACGAGCGCAGATACTCCGCAGACTACGTGCGGGCAGAGACTCTTGTCTCAAAAAAAACGCTCGGGCCGCTTCGCGCGGTCACGGCAAAGATCTCCATGGAGAACGAACAGTGCCTTTCCGCCATGCTGTGGAACGACGGAACACATCTCATCGACATCATCCGGTATCTCTGCTGCCCCCGTCTGGAGCCGGAGAAACTGATCGGCACTCTTGAAAGGCAAAACGAAACTGCGTACATCTTCGCCCGCTCGGGAAACGTCCCGGTGATCATCGAAGCGGGAGGAGGGCGTGACCACTACGTGTTCGAGCTCGACATCGGGCTCGCCTCAGGGAGGATCAGAATCGGAAACGGGCTCTACGAGGAATACAGAAGTGAAAAAAGCCTTTTCTACGAGGGGTTCAACTCTTTGAAACAGATGAAAATAAAGTGCAAAGACCCGAAGCAGTGGCCGTGCGGCCCCACAGGGTTTTTCTCGCTCATGCTCGAGGACGCGGTGTTGTGCGCCAGGCAAAACACCGAGCCTGTATCGAGCGCAAAGGACGGATTTCTGGCTCTCCGGTTTATCGACAGAGTTTTTCATCTCCTGAAAAATTGAAAAATAAAAAAAATGCGTTAGATTTATCAATTGCCTTTGAAACTTGCGCTCTTCATGTCTTACACTTTATGAAGAGAGATAACGGAAGGGGATATATGCGCACTTTACCTGTAACGGTATTTCTGCTCTTTGGTCTCCTCGTAGGCATCAGCTCCTGCTTCATGGTCCGGGAAGATCTCTACGACGCACATAACGGCTCAGGCTCACAGGGAACCGGAGTTGACACTCCCGGAATCACTGTTGACATAGGAGACGGGCTCATCACAAAGGAAGATCTATCCCTTTCCGATACATTTACCGTTGTTCTGGACACCGAGCCCAGCGCAACAGTCACCATCGGCACAATACAGAGCCTTGATCCGGGCGAGGCGACGGTGTCGCCGTCGAGCCTCACCTTCACCACTGCAGACTGGGATATTCCCAAGGCCGTCACCGTCACTGGTGTGGACGACGCGATCACCGACGGAATGCAGACCGCAGTCATAGACCTCGGCATAGCGTCAGGCGGCGACTACGAAGGTTTAGATCCGGGCGACGTGGTGGTGAGCAACCTCGACGACGAGGTTTCATCCTCACCGGCAGTGATCGTTCTCACTGGAGACGGCCTTATCACCGCGGAGCACCCGACAGCGCCGCTTTCAGACACCTTTCAGGTCGTGCTGAACTCCCAGCCAACTGCAGACGTGTCCATCGGGACGATTTCGAGCACTGACATTTCTGAGGTCACCGTGAGCCCAGCGAGCATCACCTTCTCGACCGCAAACTGGGACATACCGGTCACGGTCACCGTCACAGGGGTCGACGACCTCGAAAATGACGGGATGAAAACCGTGAACATCAACCTCGGAAGCACCACGAGCGCGGACGCGAACTGGGACGGTATGGTCCTTGCGCCTGTGTCGGTGCACAACCTTGACAACGACGCGCCCAAGGGAATTTCCGTCATTGCAGGGTCCCAGCTCATAGTGTCAGAAAGCGGTGCGGAGTGCTGGTTTGAAGTGGTGCTCGATTCAGCGCCTTCGGCGCAGGTGGACATCCCCGTCACCTTACCCGATTCGACGGAGGGAACGATCACCTCTCCTGCAGCAGGAATACTGAGCTTCATTGCTGGAAACTGGGACACTGCCCAGACCGTGATCGTCACCGGCGTGGACGACTACGAGGCCGACGGAAACACGAGCTTCAGTGTTGTGCTCGGCGCTGCAGTCTCAGCGGACACGGACTACAGCGGCATGGACCCCTCGGACGTGGCGTTTTTGAATATCGACAATGAGACGCCCGGGATCACCGTGTACGCAGGCTCGTCAATGCTTGTGTCGGAAAACGGGAGCAGCACGTTTTTCGAGATCGTGCTCAACTCCGAGCCGTCTTCAACCGTCACGGTCAATGTTTCTTCCACCGACACGGGTGAGGGAACGGTGGCACCGACCGTGCTCAGCTTCATTGCTGGAAACTGGGACACTGCCCAGACGCTTTCAGTGAGCGGTGTGGATGACCCCGCAGCGGATTGGAACAAGACATTTTTTATCGACATTACCACTTCCTCGGCGGATTCGGACTACAACGGGCTCACACAAAGCGTGGAATTCACGTGTGTTGACGACGATTTTCCAGGCATGACGGTGAGCGCGGGAACGAGGATGCTCGTGACGGAAACAGGCGGGGCAAGCGAGTTCGACGTGGTGCTCAACTCCGAGCCTTCCGATACAGTGACGGTAACCATCTCTTCGTCGAACACTCTTGAAGGAGACGTGACCGCAGGCGCCTCACTCACGTTTATCGCAGCAAACTGGAGCGCGCCACAGACCGTCACCGTCACAGGGATCGACGACCACATTGCTGACGGAAACATCAATTTTACTGTCAGCTGTGTATCCTCTTCGCCTGCCGCTGATTACGACGGCCTGACGAAAAATATCGCTTTCACCAATATAGACGACAACACCCCCGGCGTGACCGTGAACGCAGGCTCCAGAATGATCGTCACGGAAAGCGGAATTTACTCAGAATTTATGGTAGTGCTCAACTCTGAGCCGCTTGACGATGTTGAGATATGCATTTCGAGCGATACGCCTGCAGAGGGGCTTGTGACCATACCCGCAGGAGGTGTTTTGACCTTTACGAGCACGGACTGGTTCATTGCTCAGTCTGTCACGGTCACCGGACAGGACGATGCCGCGGTTGACGGAAACCAGAACTTTAGAATTAATTTCTCTGCAACATCTCTCCTTGATCCTGCATACGACGGGATTGTGATTCCTGACGTGGACTTTTTGAACATTGACGACGACTCAACCGTCACAAAGACCATCACCGTTGTGGCAGGCTCCTCGACCCTCGTGTCAGAAAACGGGGGCGAGAGCAGTTTCCAGATCGTTTTGAGCTCCGCCCCCACAGACGACGTGACGATCCACGTGTCATCAAGCGACACGACAGAGGGGCAGGTCACAGACCCGCCCACAGGCGACGTGATATTCACTCCCATAGACTGGACGCCGAAGACGGTCACGGTCACAGGACAGGACGACGATCTTTATGATGGAAATGTGACCTTTCAGGTGAATCTCGTCAACGCCTCTTCACTCGACGGTGACTACAACGGCCTTTCACCGTCGCCGAACATCCTTGATTTCGAGTGCGTGGACGACGAGACGCCGGGCATCACGGTGAGCGCAGGCTCCTCGCTTCTCGTCTCTGAGAGCGACGCTGTTACAGGAGGTTCCTGCTCTTTCGAGGTGGTGCTGAACTCGGAGCCCACAGACGACGTGACCATAAACGTTCACTCTGGCGACACGACCGAGGGCGACATTCTTTCAGGCACTACACTTACGTTTACCGATACAGACTGGAACATGCCCCAGACTGTCACCGTGGCGGGCGTCGACGACTTTCTCGTGGACGGAAACCAGGGCTTCAGCATTGTGCTCGACTCTGACATTTTAACCGCTGATCCGTATTACAACGGGCTCGACCCGGACGACGTGTCATTCACCTGCGTAGACGACGACGCGCCCGGAATCACGGTCGACATCGGAGACGGCCTCTTCACCGCGGAGGACCCGGTGACTCCGCTCACAGACACCTTCAAGATAATGCTTAACTCTCAGCCAACTGACTCCGTTGTCATCGACATCACGAGCACGGACACGAACGAGGTCGACGTGAGTCCGGCGAGCATCACTTTCCTGACCACAAACTGGAGCACATCGCAGACCATCACCGTGACTGGTGTGGATGACTGGCTTGTTGACAGCGTGAACCCAAAAACCATCGAGATCAAGCTCGGACCCGCATCGAGCGCGGACACGGATTACGACACTATGCTTATCGACTCCGTGTACGTGCACAACCTCGACGATGAAATACCACCCGAAGTGCTCATACTCGGCCCGTCAAACGAATTCATCACCACAGATCTCGTGACCACGGAAAACGGCGGCACTTCGGAGTTCAAAGTGATTTTGAACTCCGCACCCACAGCTGACGTTGACATCACCATTTCGAGCAGCCTTCCGAGCGAGGGCACGCTCATTCCTGCGGATCCGCTCACCCTCACCTTCACCCCCTCGGACTGGAACGTGGCGCAGAGAATTACGATCGCAGGTGTGGACGACATGGTGCCGGACACAGAACAGTTTTACACCATCGACCTGGGCAGCACTGCAAGCGCAGACCCCTTCTGGGACATGATCCCTGCGGGAAGCGTCAGCGTGGTGAACAAGCCTCTTATCACCATGCTCGACTACGGCTGGTCGTCGGCCGTTGCAGCAGAACCGTTCACCAGCATCGGTCCTTCAGGAACCGGAACAGGCACTCCCCTGAGCTTCGTGGACACCGACCCGCTCGATCTGTACCCGCCCGAGGACGAGGGCTACCAGTTCGTGGATATCGGGTTTCCATTCTACTACATGGGGATGCGCCACACGCGCGTCGTGGTGTACACAAACGGGTACATGATCTTTTCCCCCTACCCCAACACCATAAATGTGTATGTGAACGGTATTCTCTTCGCGGACAAGCTGGACCCGACCGACGGCGAATACGCAATCGGCTTCGAAAACGCGATTGCGCCCTGGTGGGACGACTTAAACGTAGGAGACGCGGGAAGCGGCGTGTACTTTGAAAGAAGCGGCCTGGTGGGAAACAGGGTGCTCACCATAGAGTGGGAAAACGCGCGGTATAATACGGGAAACGATATATTCAACTTTCAACTAAAGCTCTACGAGGCAGACTATTCCATAGAGTTCATCTACGGGACATCTGTAAACGGGTCGGGGAATGCCTCCGCGTGCATGGGAATACGAGACGACGTGGGAGGAGTTGACCGCACCATCGACGCCTTCAACGGCAACAGAACAACAGTGACGAGCAGCCCGTTCACCTCAGCGGACAGGGGCACGGGCGACTATCCCGTAGCCGACACAATAATACAGTTTCTGCCGATGATCTATTGATACACAAAAACCGTTCACGAGCTTCTTATTTTCTCTCTCCCCTTTCCCGGTGTGAAAAAACAACGGGGAAATATCCCTGTTGCATTTAATTCAGAAATATTAAGGAATGATCATTCCTGACCGCGAAGCAAACTGTACAGCAAAGTCATCTCCTTGATACGCTCACCTGCACAAGTTCTCCCCGCGCGAGAAAACCGAGTGCGGTGTACACATGTATAGCACGGGTATTTGTTTTTTTCACGAAGAGTACGACCTTTCCGTAGCGATCAAAGAGGCGTGAGAGGTGAGCCGATACGATCGCCTTCCCGTATCCTTTTCCTCTGTACTCAGGCACGACGTACACAGACCCGATCTGGCATGTGCGCTCGAACCGCACGTTGACGCTTGCAAAGGCGACCGGCTTACGGCCTTCATACACGGCAGTGACTTCCCCTCTTTCTATCCGCCGCCTCACAACCGCCGCGGTTTTCTTTTTACTGATCTCTGCGCTCCCCACCCCAAGCTCTTCGATCTCATAGCCGATCTGCAGAGACGCAAGCTGATCCGCCTTCTCTACTGTCGGCTCCACTGCTTTTTCACACGGAACCGGAGTGAAACGGTCTTTTCGGACTTCCATGAACAAAAAATCGCGCATGCGTTCGAACGACACCCCGGGGACAGCAGAGAGCTTTTCGATACTTGCCCTGTCGCCGAAGAGCACAGATGCGTGCGAAAACCTCCTGAAAACGTACCGGCTGATTCGGCTGCACGCGCCTGACGAAAGCCCGTTTCGCAAAAACACATGCACGTACGAGCCGTTTTTCGTGTGAACGATCCCCACAGTCTCAGAGCCCGCAATCAGCCGCACACTTTCTGAGCGGCTGTTCGGAACAGAAATCCCTTCGAAAAGATAGAGATTACACGAGCCGTGTTTTTTCATCAGTTCAGTACAGAGTGTCCGGTCTTCAGCGCTCCTCACCCGTACCGCTTTCATAGCAATCACCGCGCCGCTCTTTTGTTTACTCTCCGCCGCCAAAAGTCTATTAT
The DNA here is from genome assembly GCA_964583615.1 of uncultured Spirochaetota bacterium. GTDB lineage: Bacteria > Spirochaetota > B62-G9 > B62-G9 > DRHN01 > CAZOWM01. The sequence goes on from CAZOWM010000002.1 coordinate 47,361, forward strand.
CTACGTGTATGAGAAAAATGCCCTCACATCCCCTTTTCCAAGAAGGCATTCAGTTCGAGTGCACACGGTGCGGGAAATGCTGTACCGGGTATCCGGGATACGTCTACCTATCAGAACCCGACATCCTCGGAATGGCGCACTATCTCGGAATCAGCACGAAAGAATTCGTGAAACGGTACACACGGCTCGTCTTCATGTTCCACGAACAGAGGCTCTCTCTTGTTGAGAAGAATCAATATGACTGTGTGTTCTGGGACACGCTCTGCACGATCTATCCGGCACGCCCTCACCAGTGCAGGACCTACCCCTTCTGGAAACGGCACCTCGTTTCAAAACGGGAGTGGGAGAAAACAGCCGCATTCTGTCCCGGCATCAACAGGGGAAGGGTCTACTCACAGAAAGAAATCGAGGAATTGATACGCAGTACTCCCAACTACGATATCCGACGTTTTTCCCCGCACCTGAAAAGAGAAATCCTATAAAGGGGTGAAGCGCCCTTCAGCGCTTCCCCTTCATATGATTTCAAGCTTTTTTCCCACCTCTTTAAACACCTCGAGCGCATAGTCGAGCTGCTCGTCCGTATGGGTAGCAGTGTAGCTCGTCCGTATGAGCGAGCTTCCCGCAGGAACAGCGGGGGGAATCACAGGGTTTACGAACAGGCCCTTTTCCGTGACTTCACGCCACACCGTCAGGCACTGATCCATCTCTCCGATGATGAGGGGAATGATCGGTGTCTGTGAAGGTCCCACGTTGTACCCCATCTCTCTGAATGCGGTCCTCATCCGATCTGCGATCCGCAGGAGACGAGTTCTCCGCTCGGGCTCATTCGTGACGATGTCGATTGCCACGTTCACTGCTCCGAGGACGGCAGGCGGGAGGCTTGCGGTAAATATAAGCGCCCGTGAGTGGTGCTTGAGGTAATTGATCACCTGATGGCCGGAAACCGCAAATCCTCCGATTGTTGCGAAGGACTTGCTGAAGGTGGCCATCTGAATATCGACTTCGTCCTCGACGCCGAAATGTTCCGCTGCTCCACGTCCGTTTTTGCCGAGCACGCCGATTGCGTGCGCTTCGTCCACCATTACCCGTGCCCCGTAGCGGCGCGCAAGGTCCACGATCCCGGGCAGGTTTGCGATATCCCCTTCCATGCTGAACACGCCGTCAACAACGATGAGCTTCCCCGCATTCCGGTCGGACAGTTCCAGCACCCTCTTCAGATCATCCATGTCGTTGTGCTTGAACTTCACCACCTTCCCGAAGGAAAGACGAACTCCGTCGATGATACTCGCATGGTCCGCCCTGTCGACGTAGACGATATCTTCTTTCCCGATAATGGTGGACAAAACCCCCTGATTTGTGAGCATACCGGTTGAGAAAAGCAGTGCGCTCTCCCTGTGCATGAAACGGGCGATCTTTTCCTCGAGCTCCTCGTGGAGATCGAGCGTGCCGTTTAAAAACCGGGAGCCTGCACAGCCGGTTCCATGCCGGTGCAACTCCTGTATCGCACCTTCGATCATCCGCTGATCGAAGGTGAGTCCCAGATAGGAGTTGGAACCGAGCATGATCATCTTTTTCCCGTCTATGTAGACTTCCGTGTCGTTCCCCGTTTCAATGGCTCTGAAGTAGGGGTAAAGTCCTTTGGCTCTGTACTCTTCGACAAGAGAGTAGTTGTACGCTTTTTGAAATATGTCCATGAAGTCTCTCCTGAGTGCTTAAATATATCATATATATAAAAAAAGTAAAACTTCAAAGATCCAGTCGACGGAAAAATTTCAGAAAAGGAGATGAATTTTGCCGATGATAGTACTATACTAAGAGTAGAAAACCGACACGGATGCGAAGGAGCGTGTATGAAAAGGGTACTGATATTTATCACCGCACTTGTGCTTGTAATCGTCGCGGGCATCACTTACGGGCAGAGGGTTGTTCGTCTCGGCGACCTCCCCACGAGTGATTCCAGCATCAATATCTATCAGGTTTTTGGGTTTCAGGAATCCTACGAAGGGTATAAAATCACCTATATCGATAACCAAAATGAACCTCAGTACCTCTTTCTTCCAGCGGAACTCCTCAACAAGGTAAGAATCTACACCCCGCAGAACAACACGTACAGCCAGAATTTCCTCATCATCTGGAAAAAGGAAAGCAGCATCACCAAGGTGGAATGGTACAAACCCCATGCGGTCGACTACAAACTTCCTTACTATTCCCTCGATCCGTTCCAGGAAAAGGACAAAGAGATCTTTAGAAAGATCGTCTCAAACGGAGAGATCGTGCTCGGTACAGAGCTCGGAGGAACTGCACCGACCATTCAGGCTCCCGGAGGAGGCCAGTAGCGGGAAACCGCACCACATGCACGCCAATCTCACCGAACAGGTGAGATTTTTTTTCTGTCCTACAGGGAACAGTGTTGTTCAAAAACGTCAAAGTAACTGGGATAGGACACGTTCACGCATTCCGCATCCTCTATCTGCGAACGGCCCCTGATGTTGGCCGCAATGACCGATGCCGCCATCGCGATACGGTGGTCGCAGGAGCACGGGACCCGTGCTGCCGAAAGCTTTTTGCTCCCTGTGATCAGAAAGCCGTCCTCACGCTCACTGATGTCTCCGCCGAAAGCCCTGACCATATCCACAATGCTCCTGATCCGGTCACTCTCCTTCACACGGAGCTCTGATGCGCCCCTGACGACCGTTTCTCCCCTGGCGAAACATGCAGCTGCAGCAATTGTGGGGATTTCGTCGATGATGAGCGGTATCTCGACTCCACCGATTGTGGTTCCCTTCAATCGGGAGCTTTTTACGCGCACCGACCCCATGGGCTCGGGCAACTCATCGTCAACCTTGACCTCAATGTTCCCGCCCATTCTCCCGAACACGTCGAGCACGTGTGCTCTGGTGTGGTTGAGAAGCACCTTTTCCACAACGATCTCCGACCCCGGGAGTGTGAGGGCAAGGGCAATGAAAAACACTGCGGATGATAGATCGCCCGGTATGGTGATGTCAAGCGGCGTGAGCTCTCTTCTCCCGGACACAATGATCTGCTTTTCGTGCACAAAGCTTCGCTTCTTGAGGTCCCCGTTCATCAGAATGAGCATGCGCTCCGTGTGGTCCCGCGTGTCGCTGAACTCGGTGATCACCGAGCGTCCCTGAATAAAAAGTGCTGCAAGTATGAACGCGCTCTTCACCTGTGCGCTCGCAACCGGCACCTTGTATTCAAAGGGAACGAGTCTGCTTAGCCCGATTTCAACCGGAAGGTGCCCGTTGTCCGCGCTGATCCGTGCACCGATCTCCCGAAGGGGGCGCACCACTCTGTCCATCGGACGCCTGCTGAGAGACTGGTCACCGGTCAATCGGGCCGGGACTCCCGCGCCGCTCAGCAGTCCCATGAGAAGACGGGCAGTGGTTCCCGAGTTGCCGCAGTCGATTCGAAGAGGCGCACTTCGTCTTTGTTTTTCGAAACCGTGTAATCCCCTTCCCTCGATCAGGACTTTTCCGTTTTTGTTATATACCGGCACTTCGAGTGTACGGATCGCATCGATGGTGGAGCGAACGTCCTGCGCTTGGGAGAGCCCGGCGAGCGTGCTCGTTCCGCTTGCTATGCTTGCGAGCATGACCGCTCTGTGGGATATGGACTTGTCACCTGGTACGGTGACGACCCCTGAGATCCGTTTTCTTCCCTCAACATCCCTTACCATTTCCGGTCCGGTTCCCTTTCTCGATATCGTAGGATCCCTGAAAAATTGCCCTGTAGACCTTTCTTATCGCCTCTTTCGTGCGCCCGTCCGTCCGAAGGGCCTCGATTCGCTCTTCAATACGTTTTTCTCTGCTTCGATCAACAACAGGCAGGTTTTTTTTTCGCTTGAGGGCGCCGATCGCCTCGACCATCCGGGCCCTCCTCAAAAGAAGGCCGGTGATCTTACGGTCAACAGAATCTATGCGTTTTCTCAGCCCTGCGATATTTTTTCTCGCCATTTTTCCCAATAATAATACTATTTCACGGATTTGTGGACAACATGAAGTGTCAAAGAATTTTCACCTAAACTTTCCCTCGCCCATTCACTATATTTGAGAAAGCAGAACGCAGGGAGAAAAAAATGAAAAAGAGAAAGCTTGGAAAAACGGGATTCGAGGTAACAGAAATCTCAATCGGCACCTGGCAGCTCGGCGGCCGCTGGGGCGAACCCTACGAGGAAAAAAATGCAATGGACACGCTCAACAGGGCAGCCGACCTGGGAGTGAACTTTTTCGATACAGCCGACGTATACGGCGACAGAAGAAGCGAACACTCAATCGGGAAGTTTTTGAAAACGAGGAGCGAACGTATCTACGTGGCAACGAAGTGCGGCCGGCGCCTTGACCCCCACGTGCCTGAAGGATACAACGACAAAAACATCCGTTCTTTCGTTGAACAGAGTCTACAGAACATGGGCCTCGAGGTGCTCGATCTCATACAGCTGCACTGTCCGCCTACCGAGGTGTACTACAGGCCGGAGGTGTTCGAAACTCTGGACGCGCTGAAACAGGAGGGGAAGATCCTTCACTATGGGGTCAGTGTTGAAAAAGTCGAGGAGGCGCTGAAGGCGATCGAGTACCCGAACTGCGCAACTGTCCAGATCATCTTCAACATGTTTCGCCAGCGGCCTGCAGAGCTCTTCTTCAAGGAAGCGAAAAAGAAAAACGTGGGCGTGATCGTGCGTGTCCCTCTTGCAAGCGGGCTCCTTACCGGCAAGTTCGGCAGGGACACGAAGTTCGGGAAGGGAGACCACCGATTCTTCAACAGGGAGGGAAAGTTCTTCGACAAAGGTGAGACCTTTTCAGGCGTGGATTATGCAACCGGGCTTGCTGCAGTCGAAGAGCTCAGAAAGCTGTTCGGAGACGGAACGCCCCTCGCACGGACCGCGCTGCGATGGATTCTCATGTTCGACGAGGTGAGCGTCGTCATTCCCGGCGCGAGCACTGTGAGCCAGGTGGAACCGAATGTCCGCGCTGCGGAACTCGATCCCCTGAGCGATGAGCAGATGCGAAAAGTCGAAGGCATCTACACCCGTTACTTTAAATCCGTCGTGCATCACCTCTGGTAGAAAATGAGCGATTTTGAGAGGATTGCCACAGTAGAAAACGATATCGAGGCCGGGCTTGTGGAGGCCGTGCTGAAGGAGCATCGCATTCCCTTTATCCTGCGGTCCCACTACGACACTGCCTACGACGGGCTCTACCAGGCACAGAAAGGCTGGGGTGAGCTTCTCGCACCCCCGCGCTTCAGAGAAGCAATACTGCAGATACTCTCCGATCTGCGAAAAGAACGGTAATACACACCTGGAACCAAAACCGGGAGAACACGGACAAAAGAGATGATCGTCGGACACGGTGTCGATATCATAAGCATTTCGCGGATCGAATCGGCGGTTTTGCGTTTCGGGGAAAAATTTCTCAGGCGAATCTACACTGACAATGAAACCACGCTTCTGAACCGGCGCAGGAAGGGCACCTCCCAGTACCTTGCAGCGCTCTGGGCTGCAAAGGAAGCAGCCATGAAGGCGCTCGGGACAGGCGCGCGACAGGGAGTTCGCTTCAGAGACATAGAGATACTCCACGAGCCGTCCGGAAAACCGTTCATCCGGCTGTACGGCACTGCTCTGGAAACCGCAAAACGCATCGGTGCAGACCACATGGTCGTGAGTTTGTCGCATCTTGCGGACAATGCGACTGCATCGGTCATTTTCGAACATATAGGGAACAAAAAATCATCACACAGAGAGACCACTCACAGGGGGAAAACATGAAACGGGAGGACGCATACAGCCTGCTCACAGAGTACACAAAAAAGGACAACCTCATAAAGCACGCGCTCGCTGTCGAGGCCGCAATGAGGGAGTACGCCAAAAAGTTCGGCGAAGAAGAAAACATCTGGGGAGCGGTGGGATTGCTCCATGACTTCGACTATGAGAAATACCCTGACGCGGAAAACCACCCCTACAGGGGAGCTGAAATTCTCCGCGAGCGGGGGATACCGGAGGAGTGGATAACCGCGATTCTGGGGCACGCCGACTACACAGGGGTGAAACGCGAGACTATAATGGCAAAGACGCTTTTCGCAGTTGACGAGCTCACGGGGTTCCTCGTTGCGGTTTCGCTCGTGCGGCCGTCAAAAAAGATCGTCGATGTTTCGGTCACGTCAGTGAAAAAAAAGCTCAAGGACAAAACATTCGCCGCTTCGGTGAGCCGCGAGGACATCAGCCGCGGGGCGGAAGAAATCGGCGTTCCCCTCGAAGAGCATATCGATTTCGTGCTCGGCGCCATGAAAAAGATCTCAGACCAGCTCGGCCTGTAGGGAAAAAGGAATTCCGCCATGTGGTTTCCGGCTTCGCCCTTTCACATCCACCCCGCTTATCTCGTGGTTATCGGTTTCTGCGTGGGCACGTTGAGCTCTTTTTTCGGCGTTGGCGGCGGATGGCTCGTCACTCCGATGCTCAACATCCTGGGGCTCCCCATGCCCTACGCAATCGGCTCGAGCCTCGTGTATATCATCGTCGTTTCTCTGTTCGGAACGCTTCGGCACAGAAAGCTTCAGAACGTGAACTACATCGTGGGCCTCATCATCGGCACAACCGCCTTTGGAGGAATCCTGCTCGGTAAGAAACTGATCTTCTTTCTCGAAACGCAGGGGAACGTGGACACATGGGTTCGTGTGCTCTATATGGTGCTGCTCTCTGTGATCGGCGTGTACATGCTTATCGAAAAACGCGGCAAAGAGAGCAAAACATGCACTGGAGAGCGTTTTCCTGTTCTCAAACCTGTGCTCTTTATACGTTTTGAGGGGGAGACCATTCCCGTGTCGGTTCCGCTTGTCGTCATTGTGGGTATTGCTCTCGGATTTTTAAGCAGCGCCATGGGAGTCGGCGGTGGGTTTGTTCTGCTCCCCCTTCTCATCTACGCGGTCAAGCTCCCTGTTCACCTCTCCATCGGAACGAGCCTTTTCACCGTGCTCATTGCTGGAATGCAGGGCTCTGCAGTGTACATACTCGCAGGGCGGGTAGACTGGCGCACAATCGTCTTTTTAATCGTGCCCACGATCATCGGGACATTCGTGGGAGCAGCCGCGACAAAAAAGGTCGACCCCAGGAGGATCAAGGCGCTCTTTGCAGGAACGGTTCTCCTCGGTGTTGCGGTCATCTTTTTCAGACAGCTGGACTTCGTCATTTTGAGCACTATCGCGATCATCACCACTGCACTCGGCTCGACCGCAGCGATCATTGTGCATGCGTATATGAAAAAACTTTTTTGACCCCTGCAAAAAGAAAGATACGATGAAATACAGATACTTCACGATAAGCTTTTTCGCGCTGCTGCTTTTGCTTGCACCGTTTTGGCAGAGTACTGCAGCACCAAGGGCGGTGCTCTGGTCGTACTGGAACAGTGGGGATGAAGCCAGCAGTGAAACGGTAGACCATTCCTTCCGGTCTGACTTTCTTGACGCCTACCTCGTGACCGGCGAAACTGACGGCGTCAACAGCAGAGAACAGATGGTATACTGGATAAACCTCTACAACGCGCTTACCGTAAAGCTGATTCTCGACCACTTTCCTGTGGAGAGTATCAGAGATATCGATATATCACCGGGGATTCTCAGCGACGGCCCGTGGTTTCAAGCATCTACGACTGCAACCTCAATGCAAAGTGAAAACATTCAGTGTGTTCATCAGAGCGTACCGAACTTGGGTTCGTAACGGGAGCTGACCTGCACGAGCTCTACTTCTCCCTGGGAGAATCCATCTGAGGTGCGGTAAAGGATCTTTACCACGCGGCCTGGCACTTTTTTTCCGATCCAGTAGTCGATGACGAGATCGTCCTCAGCCAGGACGTCCCGAAGATGCACACAGGAATATGTTCCTCCCTCGACACTGACCCGTTCTTTTCCGATAATTTCCGGTTTGCGGAAAAGAAAGCTTCGCTCCTGAGTGAAATCCGCTTTCCTGATCTGCTCGAGGCGCCCGAGAAACTGATCTTCATTCCCCTCTTCCCGTTCAGAAAAAAGCTCCCTGCCGAGATCAAAGATCGCCTCCACGCGTTCATCGGTATCAGGATGCGTGCTTCGAATTCTCAGCGGCACCCCTTCGCCTGACACGAGGACCTCATACAGCACGGTATGGTGCATGGTTGTCTGATGTACCTGCCACCACATCGAGCCGTCGGCATTCTTTTTCAGAAGCGCCCTCTCCAGCACGTATTGGATGTCCCCTTCCGCATTTTTCTCCGCAATGATGGTCCCCGTTCCAACGGCGTACCCGTCAGGCGTTTCGTGAAAGATGGAGTAGAGGGAGAGGGGGAAAGGGGTGCGGTCATTCCAGAAAAACTGCTCGTAAAGGTCCACGTTCATGCGAAATACGCTCAGCCGTACCACCGGTGTGAGAAGCGAATCGACATCTGTTTCGTCCAACTCGAAAAGCTTCGCGTAGCCGCCCTCTTCTTCTGAAGCAGGCGCGTGCTCCGCCTTTTCTTTTCCACCCTTCTGCACAAGAGGGCGCGTTCCCGTGCATCCCGCGAATGCGAGCATGCATACAGCAGCGAACACCAATACAGAGATCTTCCGCCGTGACCACATATGAAAAGCTCCTGCACACTGTGAAATTGGAATAATCCACCAAAAAACGGGCACCCATGCCCGCCCGGAATAGTTGTGAAAATCAGACAGAAATATACCGGGAAGCTCAGGTTTTGTCAACCGCGCTGAAGACGCGCCCGTTTTCGATTCTGCAGCGCACATCGGTCACCCGTTCGACAAACTCACGGTCATGGGAAACTGCGACAAACGTGCGCATTCTTCTCAGGATGTCGATGAACCTCTCCCTGTGCTCCTCATCGAGCCCAAGTACCGGTTCATCAAGCAGGAGAACCTCCGGTTCCATCGCCAGTACGGTGCCCAGAGCAACAAGCCGCTTTTCTCCGCCGGAGAGCTTGAAGGTCACACGCTGTTCAAATCCCTCGAGCCCCAGGATGTCGAGTGTCCTGGAAACGATGCCTTGCACCTCTTCCCTGCTCTTTCCGAGATTGAACGGACCGAACGCGATATCCTCTGCAACGGTCGGGCTGAAGAGCTGGTCGTCGGAATCCTGAAATAACAGACCGATTCGTTTCCTTACCTCATGGAAGTCACTCCCACTTTTTCTCTCATTTCCGAAAATCCGCACGATTCCCCTGTCCGGTTTGAGCAGCCCCATGATGATGTGGAAAAGCGTTGATTTCCCGCTCCCGTTTGCACCGAGGAGCGCGACCCGTTCTCCCCTGTAAAGAGAAAAGTAAAGGCTCCCGAGTACCTGACGGCCCTCAGTATAGGAAAAACCGATGTTCTGAAGATCGATCACAGGAACACCGTCATCCATTCGAATCCTCCCATTCCAACAAGAACCAGGGACATGATAACGAGAAAAACCACGTCTCTGCAGCGCATCTCAAAATGGTCGAGCAGATAGAACCCGCCATGAAACCCCCTGCACAACATTGCCTTGTATATACGTTCCGAACGCTCGTAGCTCCGTATGAGCAGCATTCCGATAAGATACCCGAAGCTCTTGTAGGAATGAAAGTTCGTTTTCGGCCTGAAACCGCGGATCCGCATCGCATTCCGCAGCCGCTGATATTCCGCGTTTATTACATGAATGTAGCGATAGGAGAGAAAAGAGAGATAGAGAAGCTTTTTTGGTACCCTGAAGTGGCTCATCGCGTGAACGAGGGAAAACACAGATGAAGTGGCAAGAAGCGACACGATGAGCAGCACGATTGCCGTGGCTTTTAGAGTAATGGACACGGCCCTCTCAACCCCCTCGACGCTTGCCTGAAACGGCCCTACACAGTACGTCGCTTTACCGGGAATCTCAAAAGGAAGAAATATCCAGAGCAGAACAAGGAAGACACACAAAACCCTGAGACTTTTCAGCACATGGCCGGGCTTCAGCCCCGCAGCGGCCACGAGACCGGTCGCAAGGAGCAGGGCGAATCCTGATACGATGAGCTTGGATGAGAGGGCGATGACAAAGGCGTAGGCAAACGCCATACAGAGCTTTACCCGCGGATCGAGTGTGTGGAGAAAGCTTTTTCCCTCGGAGAATCGCTCTTCAATCACGTGAGTGTTTCGTCCATTCTGCGCATGAAATCCACCGAAAACCTCAGCGCCCGTACTGTGCCCTGATGACCGGAGAAGGATCAGGACTTCTTTTTTTTGCTCTGGAAAAACATCACCAGGCCGAAAAGCCCGAATATGTATCCGATACCGGCGAAGATCTCCCGCGTTGATATGCGTTCACCCTTTTGGAGCTGTGCAACCTGGCGCGTGAGGGGTTTCAGCTGCGAGGAAACCTCTTCCCGGATCACTTCACGGATATCCTCGACAGATGGATAATGCGCAGCAGCCACGGGAGCTGAACCACCCTCTGTAGAGGCCTCTGAAGGTTCGTGTTTTTGTTCCCCTTCGGATGTGTCATCTCTTCCTGTTTCGCCTTTCTCTTCTCTGGTCGAGGCAAGCGGGGAGTCCTGTGGCTTTTGCTGAAGTCCGGCCAGGTGGGTAAGTTCTTTCTCGGGAATCTCAAAGGTCGCCCTGTGACCCATGGATGCCTCGAGCACTATGGTCAGGTCGTCGACCTTCGGGACCCTGAAGCTGTACACCCCTTCATCATCCGTCACACCGCTGTGCACGACCTCGCCGTTTGAATCGAGCACCTCGAGCCTTCCCCCGTGCACCGCTGTTCCGTCCTGAAAATAGCACTCTGTGTGGATGATCTCCCCTTCAACCCATGCGAACACGTTTACCCTATGGGCAAAGCTTTTAGAATAGGCACAGAGTGTAAACGCGTACACCGAAAAGATAAAAACCTGCAAGCTACGCCTTCTGAGCAACCGCATAGGGAACCTCCAGGATCTCAGGTTTTACCTTTTTCAGAAGCATGACGATGAACACATTGACCACCGCCTCGACCACCATGACCGGCAGATGCGCGACGACGATGACCTTCGCGATGGTGACGAACTCCTCTCCGGAAAACACGAGAGAAAACGCGGTGAACAGGGAAGCCAGAAGGAGCGCCATGGCCCCGGAGAGCCCTGCAGCGACGGCGGAAAGCACTTTCCCCTCTTTTTTCAGAAGCCTGTTGAACAGAAAATACACAATGACTGCGGGAAGCGCCATGTTCACCGTGTTCACACCGAGTACAGTCAGCCCTCCGAACTGAAAAAGAAGGGCTTGAAGCATCAGACCGATGAGAATTGCGGGAAAGCTCGCCCATCCGAGGACAAGCCCCATGAGACCGCTCAGCACAAGATGGACGCTCGAGGGACCGATTGGTACATGGACGAGCGAAGCAACGAAAAATGCTGCGGTCATCAGTGCAACCCGCGGCATCTTGTCCATATCGAGTTTTTTCAGCCCCACCGCTGTTCCGCCCGCAGCGAGCGCTGCGCCGGAAACGAGCACCTCTGCCGAGAGCACCCCTTCTGAAATATGCATCAGTTTTCCCTCTTCTGTGAGATCTGCTGAATCAGTACACATTATAAAAAATGTGGCATGATCAATTCCTTTATCGCTCAGGCATATCGTGCACCCGTATCCAGAACACCGCACCGATCTCCACCGGGTATTCTTTGCCGTCGCTGTGCATGATCTTTCCCCTGTCCTCACTGAGCGCAGCAAACGCCCACCAGCCTTCACGGGGACACGCATACGTGAACACTCCATTGCTGTCGGCCTTGATAACCTGTGTAATAAAAGGGTCCGCCGGAGCATCCATACTGCCGTCCGCGAAGTATTCAACCTCGATCTCTGCATAGGGAACCGGCTCACCAAAGGCCTTGACGATCCCCTGGAACACGTTTCCCGTCCATATTCCGTAGGGCCTCGTGAGAGGAACGATCTCCGTTTTCAGGCCGATTTCCTCGTCCCAGCCCTCCTCGAGACCAAGCGCATGCACAACGGTCTTCGTGTAATGAACGATAAAACTGCTTTCAGCAGGTTCGAAATAGGGAGCGGGCTCCACATAGAACACGTAATCCCCCGGTCTGTTGATCGTGTACTGAGTCTCCCACGCGCTGAGTCCTGTAATTTTTTTCATAAAAAGCGTATTGAGGAGGTCGATGTTCCGTCCCCGTGCTTTCACACCGAACTGAACCGGCCTTGCCATTTCCATGTAGTTACCCTCAAACGGGTGTCCGAAAATCAGGTCGACATGCAGCTTCCTGCTCTCACTTGACATGACCATGCTGTCGGACGGCACCAAATACTGAAAGTGTGCAAACGCACCGCACGCAGTGCTCCACACGAGTACTGTGATCACAAGAAAAACCAACACTCTTCTCATCGTACGTCTCCATACAGTCGAAATAGTAACACAATTTTACTAAAAAGTAGCACAATATTTTTATCTGTCAAGTTTTTTTCCGTCCGGTGGATTCATTCGGAGTTTTCATTCACGAAAAAAAACGCATTTCTCCAAAGGATCACATTGCTTCCCCTCCGTCCAGTCTGTTATTGTCTGTTTGGGAGTGTAAACATGAGAAAAACCGGAAAATATCCTTTCACGCTCGCAGCCGCGGCGGCAGTGTTGTTGACAGGGGAGTGCTGCTCTTCAAGAAGTACAACGAAACAGTGGAAAACGGCAACACTGCCGGTATCAGGCACGTCTATATGAATGCAGCAGGAGCCACTTCCGTAAAAGAAGAGATGATAAAAGATAATGGAGAGTTTACACAATTTCAGCTGCCAGTTTTTTTCCTGAATCTGTCTTGAAGTTCCTTTCAATAAATTTCTCAGACGGCTCCCCGTTCAGCGTGTAGTTTCCCTCCTGGAGATTCACCACCATGTCCGCTTCCCATAATATCCGGAAATCTAGCCCGTCTATGCAGTCAAAGCTGTGGTGATGGGCGATGATATAGCACACCCTTTCGCGTATGTCCGGTCTGATGCTCATTTCATTGAGAGCTCTACGGGCAGTGATTTCTCCTTCGTTTTCCTGGTACTGAAACTCGGGCGATCCATACTTCTTTAGGGCAACCGGGATGCCTGTGTCATGAAAAATGCTTCCCAGCGTTATCACATCTTTCACAAAGGCCTGATTCACGTTCTCCCGGTCGTAAATCTGTTCGGCATATGAAAGCACCTTCAAAGAATGGTTTATATATCGCTTTTCCTGCCCAAACAGTTTTTTCATCTTTTCTATTGCGTTTTTCCGATCCACACCCCCCTCCTCATTATCAGTACGAAGTGCATACATTCTATCTTATTGAATTCTATCAGCATGCAAAGCATGCCAAAAGCTTCTTTCATGCCTGTGCGCACCACCGCGCCGCACACAGCGCAAAGATCCCGGTGAGCGCCAAAACGTCCTCAACCAGCACCCACTCGTCCGGAGCGTGGAGGTTTCCGCCTCTCGGGCCGAGAATGAGACAGGGCATTCGGCCCTCGTCCCCGTAGAGCGCGAGGTCGCAGGAAAATGGAGCGCCGCCGACCGTGGGGGGGTTCCCGGTATACTCCAGAAAACAGTCCACAACCTTCACGAGCGCAGGATCTTTCAAGTCGGTTTCCCACGGGCGCACGTAGTGGTAATCAGGGCGGATCTCCAGGGCAAAGGGCGAAAGATCTTTGTCATCTTTCGCTTTTTCCTGCCAGAATTTCCGAAACCGTTTGTAAAAATCCTCCTCCGTTATTCCCGGATGACACCACACGACCCAGGATATCTCTGTGAGAAGAGGTGTGCCCATCTGTGTGAACTCGCCTGGTTTGGTTGAATCGATTCGCCAGAGTAGCACGTTGAGCTCCTTTCCTTTCTGTTCGAACAGAGGATGGCTGTTTTGTCCTCTCCACAGATCCTGCCACTCTTGGAAATGCCGGATCGCCGCCGAGGCTCCGAAGATCGGGTTGGGGATTTCCTCCCCCATGTACGGCATTCCCGCTTTTCCGCTGAGAGTGAAATTCCCGAGAAACGCGCCGAGGCATGCGGGGCAAACCTCCATCCGGGTCGGTTCCGTGAGGATCGCACAGTCCGCATTGTGCCCACGGATGCGCGAGGCAAGCGTCCCGTTTCCTCCCGCAAACTCCTCGTCGACCACGCTCTCGAAGAGCACGTCCCCTTCAGGCTCAAACCCCATCTCTCTGAGGATCCTCAGCGCCCAGTAGGCAGCCGCGAGGCCTCCCTTTAGGTCCGCCGAGCCTCTTCCGTAGAGGCGCCCTTCTTTTATCACCGGGACGAAGGGCCTGCACACCTCCCAGCCGTCCGGTTCAAAGGGGGCCACGTCCATGTGCCCGCTGAAAAGAAGCGAGCGCCCGCCGCCTGCCCCTTTCCACGTTGCGACCACATCCGCCCTGCCTTCGTAGTTCCTGCCGGCGAGCCACGAAGGATGCTCACCTATTCCGGGGATCTCGTCCGGCCTGAACACATCTGTTTCCCATCCAAGTTTTCTGCACTCCTCCTCGACAAACGCCTGCGCCTCTTTCTCGTTTCCGTTGGGCGGCCTGTTTTCTGAGGGAAAGCGCACGAGTTTTTTTGTCCACTCGATGATCTCGGACTTCCGCTTCTCAACCTCTGCCCTGAGCGCTTCTGCGGTTATTGCCCTCATAAAACGATCACCTCTCGCCTGTAGCTCGTGAGCTCTCTTATGCCTCTGTCTGTCACCAGCACCCCGTCCTCGAACCTGAGACCGAGGCTCCCGTCGGAAAGCCAAATATCGATGTTGAACAGCATGTTCTTCTCTATTACGAAATCGGCCGCTTTTGCGAGCCACAGCCCCTCGACCTCTGAGTGTCCGGTGCCGTGCGCAGGGCCGTAAAGGGTAAAGTTTTCAAACCCGTAGCGTGCAAGGATCTCGTAGTACCCGTCGAACACTTCGGATGCGCGCACCCCGGGCTTTATCGCGTTCAGGGCGTAGTGCACCGCCTCGAGTGCAACATCCATGAGCGTGCGCGCATTTTTTGGTATGCCGCCAATGCAGAACGGCCTGCACATATTCCCGCAGAACCCCATATACTTCGCGCCGAAGGTGAACTGCACGAGCTCGTCTTGGCCGATCGCCCTGTCCGTCGACCTGCAGAGGCTGAGACGCGTGTTCGGGCCCGAGCACACCCATGCAGGATAGGGCATTCCCTCTGCACCCTGCGCGAGCATTGTCGAACGGGCACCAGCCTCGAGCTCCCACTCTCTCTTACCCGGTGCAGCCTCTGCAAAGGCAGCCTTCATCGCCTCCTCAGTGATGCGGTAGGCTTCGACGATGTAAGGAACTTCCTCTTCCGACTTTACCGCCTGAGCCCTCAGCACGATGTCATCAGCCGGAACAAACTCCGCATCCGGCGCGGCTGAGCGGATATCCTCGAAAATCACGTGGGGAAAAATATTCCAGTTCGCTATACCGATCCGTTTCGGTACTTTCCCGCACGCCTCCGGCAGTATCTTCTTGAAACTCTCGCCTGTGACCTCCGGAACCCAGTCCGGCGCAGACGTCTCTACAAAAAGAGGGTTTATCCTGATTTCAGGTACCCGTGAAAACTCATTCGCAAATTCAAAAGACTCCGGCCCACCTGTGACGAGGACCGCCTTTCCTTCTGCAGGAACGATCACCCCGGAAAAATCGAAAAAGGGCCAAAAGCCGGTAAAAAAACGGGACGTTGCGGATTCACACTCACTGCTGTACCCGACGAGCACATCGAGCCCCTCTTTTTTCAACTCCACCTGAAGCTTCTTTACCCTGTCTGTGTACACCGTTTCTGGGAGCGGTTTCAATCTCATTTGACCTTCCTCCTTGTGTTCCTGTGTGTTGTCCCATTGTAAAGCCTTTTTTTCTTTCCGTCAACTGAAGGCAGAGCACGAACAAAACGTGGCTTTACAGAAAAAAATTACACGGTATAATACAGCATGCACGGATGAGAGGAGCGGTGATGCAGGGTGCGGATCCATTTTCAGACCTCAGATCGATTTTCTACGCAGCGGTGAAAAGCGTCGACCCCTACGAACTGATGAAAAGGCACCTTTCTGTTGAAAAAAACTCCCTGACCGTGGAAACGGGTGGTGATCGCCTGAAATTCGACCTCGACAAGTACACGCATGTCTTCGTGATCGGAGCAGGAAAGGCAACTGCAAAGATGGCGAAAGCGGTTGAGGAAGCGCTCGGGGATAGAATCACCGAAGGAGTCATCTCGGTGAAATACGGGCACACTGAACCTCTTAAAAAAATCGTGACGCTCGAAGCAGGGCATCCTGTTCCTGACCAAAACGGTATCAGTGCCGCACAGGAGATAGAGAGAATCGCGCGGCGTGCGGACGAACACTCCCTGGTCATAAATCTCATCTCAGGAGGAGGGTCAGCCCTTCTCATTTCTCCCCTCCGCTGCGTCATCGAGGATGAAGACTGCACGCTCGGGCTCGAGGATTTCAGGCGCACTACTCAGGTTCTCCTCGCTTGCGGGGCAACAATAGAGGAAATGAACTGCATCAGGAAGCACATCTCGATGATAAAGGGAGGAAGGCTTGCGCGGATGATCGAACCTGCGGTAATGCTCAATTTTATTCTCTCAGATGTTGTAGGAGACAGGCTCGATACCATCGCATCCGGGCTCACGACATTCGACGACACGACATTTTCTGATGCTGTGCGGGTCGTCAGTACATACGGCATCAGGGATGCGCTCCCCGAAAAGGTCCTTCGCGTGCTCGATGCGGGGAAAAAGGGCCTCATAGAAGAAACGCCGAAAAAGGGCGATCCCCTGTTCTCATCGGTGAAACACATTCTCATCGGAACAAACCTGACGGCGCTCCGCGCTGGTGAAAAACACGCGTCCACACGCGGGTACCACACACGGGTGCTCTCCTCGCGGATCACCGGAGAGGCCTCTGAAATTGCTCAGGTCTATCACGGAATCGCCCGTGACGTTCACCTTCACGACCTCCTGTGTAAAAAACCCGCCTGCATCCTCGGAGGCGGAGAAACGACTGTTACCCTGCACGGAAACGGGAAAGGAGGAAGAAATCAGGAGTGCGCGCTCTCATTTCTTTCTGCATTGAGCAGGGAAAGAGATCCGGAAGGGATATTCTTTCTCTCTGCAGCGACTGACGGAAACGACGGCCCCACAGATGCTGCCGGCGCGTTCGCCTGCGTCGCGGTTCTTAAAAAAAGCGCATCTCTCCACCTGAATATCGGGGAATATCTTCAGA
This sequence comes from uncultured Spirochaetota bacterium, assembly GCA_964583615.1. Taxonomy (GTDB): domain Bacteria; phylum Spirochaetota; class B62-G9; order B62-G9; family DRHN01; genus CAZOWM01. The sequence goes on from CAZOWM010000002.1 coordinate 64,546, forward strand.
ACAACGACTCATACACTTTTTACGAAAAAACAGGCGCTCTTCTGAAGACAGGCCCCACGAACACCAATGTGTGCGATATACAGATCGTGCTCGTGGTGTAATTACTGGAAATATGTCGCCGTCCGGTGGCCTTTGTGCGTGATCCATTCAAAGGCACCTGTTCACCTATACACCTTCTTTCAGCGCTTCGTAATGTTTTCTTGTTTTTTAATACGCCTTTTTCTGGTTTTCGCTCTGTGACTCTTTGAATACGCCTTTTTTTCAGCGTTCCTGTATGAGCTCCTCTTCCTGTCTTTGGACCTTCTTTTTTTTCTTTCTGTACCCGATGCTTCTCACGACAAATCCCAGACCGATACCTACGACAAACACGATCAGAATCATGACTGCCCTCTGTATGGATACGGACCACGCGAGAAAGCTTACTTCAACCACTTCAACGTTTTGCACCATGAACACGATGACGATGATACCGATAATGATCCCGATGATGAATTTTCCCATGGTACCCTCCTTGGATTTTCAAGTTATTGGTATATTGTACCTTATATTCCAGGAATTCAAAAGGGAAAAAGATTTAAAGGCACGTGTGCGCAAGGTTCGAAAACCCGCGAACAGGCAACAAAACCGTCTGTTTGTCATTTTTTTTCATCTTCATTTCACTTGATATTTTTTACTTTTTCTGTCATCTTCTCTACAATTCGTTGATCCCGAACACGGCACTCTTCGTCATATGAGGAAAAAATGAACAAATGAATTCTCCATCCCAAAGAGCGGTATGGTTTCGATGAATGACATAGAACATACTTTTCCCATTCCAGATTCAGAAAACGGTCAGGGCAACACTCTCCTCGACGGGGCGCTTTCCGACACTACAGAGATTCTCACTGACACTGAAAGCCAGAAAAAAATCGCCGCTTCACCTGAGTATCCTCTCGAAAAGCGTCTGGAGGCCTATGAGGACATATTCGAGTCTCAGGTCGGGGACACCGCGCTGAACAGGGCACGCAATATAGAGCGCGAGATCGGCCTCCGTCAGATTTTTTTGAAGTTCGAAGGAGGTAACCCGACCGGAACCCAGAAGGACCGCATTGCATTCGCCCAGGCAATGGACGCGCTCCGGAGGGGATTCGATGCGATTACTGTGGCCACCTGCGGCAATTACGGCGTTGCGGTGGCACTCGCAGCATATCTTGCGGGCCTGCGCTGCTTTATATACATTCCCGAAACCTATCATACCAGTCGCGTTTCGGAAATCGAGAAGCTCGGCGCCCGGATCATCCGGGTTTCGGGAGACTACGAGCACGCAGTAAGCGTATCGCAGCAGACGGCTTCTGAAGAAGAAATCTACGACGCAAATCCCGGGGGAGAAAACACAGCCATTCAGCTCAGTGCCTACGGTGAAATCGCATATGAGATATACGATATGCTCCGCGACGCTCCGGCAGCAGTGTCGGTGCCCGTGTCGAACGGCACCACCTGCGCGGGTATACACAGAGGGTTCCTCAGTCTGTACAGGCGGGGAAAGACATCGCGCATTCCGAAAATCATCGCAGGGTCTGCATTCAGAAAAAATCCCATCGTACAGGCGTATCTGAAAAACCTGCCTATGTGTGAAGATCTCAGATCAGAGCAAATACAGGAAACGAAGGTTAACGAACCCCTCATTAACTGGCACTCCATTGACGGTGACCACGCACTGGCCGCGATCCGCTCCTCAGACGGATTTGCGGCGTACGTTTCGGACAGGAACATGACGTACTATGCGCGAATCATCAGAGGGCAGGAGGGGATGAACGTGCTTCCTGCGTCCACCGCAGGACTCATCGCGCTCGTGAGCGCACACAAAGCAACCCCCCTTTCAAACGACCGGTATGTCGCGATCATCACTGGGAGAAAATAATGACTGAGTTTCCCGAGGGGAACGCCGTCGTGTACTGTGAGGGGGCGTTTCACACCACCAACGGAAAGACCGCGCACGGGCTCGTCCGAAGAACCAGGCGCTACAGGGTGCTCTCGGTCATCGACTCACGGCAAAGCGGGAAGGACGCGGGAGCTGTGCTCGACGGGAAAAGAGCAGGGATTCCGATCTACCGCGGTGTAGAAGAAGCCGTGCGGAAGGCGCACGACGCAGGAACCGATGCCACTCATTTTGTCGTTGGGCTCGCTCCTGACGGTGGGCGGCTGAGCGCACGGGGACGTGATGATGTGAAAAAGGCAATACGACTCGGCCTCAATGTGGACTGCGGGCTTCACGACATCCTCTCTGACGACAAAGAGATCGCTGACCTCGCACAAGAGCACGGGGTGAAAATTCGCGACGTGAGAAAACCTCCGCCCAGAGGTGAGCTTCACTTTTTTTGCGGAAAAATCGAGGAAGTGGATTCTCTGAAAATCGCAGTGCTCGGCACTGACTCTGCAATCGGAAAGCGGACAACAGCATGGATGCTTGCGGATGCGTTTGAAACTGCAGGGCTTGCCGTAGAGGTTGTGGGCACGGGCCAGACCGCGTGGATGCAGGGAGTACGCTACGGTTTGATCCTCGATTCGTTGGTTTCAGACTTCGTCACGGGCGAGATTGAGCATGCGGTGTGGCTGGCGTGGAAGGAAAAAAAGCCCGATGTCATCATCATCGAAGGGCAGGGCAGCCTGCTCAACCCGGCCTACCCGGGCGGGCTCGAAATCCTCTCCGCCGGCCGCCCGGATGCAGTCGTGCTCCAGCATGCGCCCGCAAGAAAAATATACGACGGCTTTCCAGGCTATGCGCTTCACCCACTCCGCACGCAGATACGGGCAATCGAATCAGTTTCGGAAATTCGAATTGCCGCAATCACCGTGAACCACGAAGGGCTCGACAAAGCATCGATTCTCGACGCGAGCCGCCTGATTTCAATGGAGACAGGGCTTCCCGCGGTCGACGTGCTCGTGCACGGTGCAGCGGGGCTCCTTTCCCACCTCACACGGTTTCGCAACCGTGTGCATAGAAAGTATCTCGGCGCTCTCCAACAAAGATTTACCGAGCCGAACAACACACTCGAACACCTCGTCGCGTTCGACACTCTTGAAATTGGACCGGTCCGGATATACAACGACCGTTTCAAAGCTCCTTACTCGGTGGTAAAAAACGGGACGGTCGACACCTTTGAGCTCATCTACCGCTTCGAGGAACACGTGTTTGATCCCGACGACGATGGGTCGAAAAATCTCGCGCACATGATTGCCGCTCAGGCCGCGATGAACTATGCGCTGTTCTGCAATGAAATCGTGTTCCGCGGCCCCTACGACGAGCATGACAAGCGATTCCTCCGGGAAATGGCGGAAAACACTGCCCGCGAAATCTACGTGAAAAAGCTGCTTGAACCGAACCCCTTTGTTGTCAAAGGGTTTCCGCAGACACCTGTGATCAAGAAACAGTGGTATGCAGCGGCGGAGCTCGTGTTTCCCGACCAAAAGGCAAGCGCGCACACCGCGCAGTGGCGAACCCGCAAAAACCGCTACGGAGTCCTCCTCAGCGGCGGCAAGGAAAGCCTCCTCAGCTTCGGAATTTTGAATGAGATCGGGAATGAGACACATCCCCTGTTTGTCAACGAATCGGGCAGACACTGGTACACCGCACTGAACAGCTACCGCTTTTTCAGAGACCACGTTCCCCGCACGGCACGCGTATGGACGAACTCCGACCGTCTGTTCACGTGGATGCTCGGGCATCTACCCTTCGTGCGCCACGATTTCTTCACCCTGAGGGCAGATGACTACCCGATCCGTCTGTGGACAGTCGCGGTGTTTTTGTTCGGCGTGCTCCCTCTGCTGAAAAAACGCGGCATCTGCGCCGTCGTCATCGGAGACGAGTACGATACCACAATAACGGCTGATTTTCAAGGTATTCCAAACTACGACGGGCTTTTCGATCAGAGCATCTTTTTCGACCGCGCGCTCACGGACTATTTTCAAAAGAAGGGGTGGAATCTGGTCCTTTTCTCTATTGTACGCTCACTCTCCGAGTTCCTCGTTCTCAGGATGCTTGCCCAACGCTACCCGCATCTTCAAAAAAACCAGCTCTCCTGCCACATGACACACATCGAAAAGGGGCGCGCAGTTCCATGCGGAAAGTGTGAAAAGTGTCACAGAATCGTTTCAATGCTCATCGCGCTCGGTGACGACCCCACACAATTCGGTTACACAGAAAAGCAGGTTAGAAACTGCCTCCAAGGCCTTGCACACACGCATCTCCACCAGGAATCTGCAGTAAGCGAACACACGCGGTACCTACTCTCGGAGATGAACCGGATCGAGGCGCAGGAAACCTTGAGCCCCCATCCTGAAATCGAGCATCTCCGTTTCGACAGCGAAAACTCACCTATAAACGCGGTTCCAAAAGAGATCAGAGAAAAAGTCATTGAGCTGCAGATGAAACACGCATCAGGGGCATTGAAAAAAAAAGGCGGTTCGTGGGTCTCATTTGACCCGATTTCAGATACATGAGGAGGAGCTTGAATGACCGAACACGTTCGAAAAAAGCAGCATATCCTCGGAGAGCTCACATGGCCTGAGGCAAAAAAACATTTTAAACAGATCGATCTCGCGCTCCTTCCCGTGGGCTCCACGGAGCAGCACGGCCCGCACCTGCCGCTCGACACAGACGCATTCGACGCGGATTACCTCGCGCGCTCTGTTGCCTCCTCTTTTTCAGATCCCAAGCCGGTCGTTCTGCCGTTGATTCCCTACGGCGTCTCGTACCACCACATGGATTTCAGCGGAACCCTCAGTATCACGAACGAAACCCTCACCCGGCTCGTCTATGAGGTGGGGATGAGCGCTGCACAGCACGGAATAAAAAAACTCATCATCATCAACGGCCACGGCGGAAACACACCTTCTCTGAAAAACGCAGCGCAGATGATCAACAGAGACGCCCGCATTTTCACCTGCGTCGATACCGGAGAAACGAGCGATATCGACATCAGCAGAATAATCGAAACGCGGAACGACGCACATGCAGGTGAAATCGAAACGAGCACCGCGCTTGCAACACGCCCTCATCTCGTGGACGTGGAAAAGGCAAAAAAGTTTGTTCCGAATTTTTCCAGCAGATACCTAGATTTCAGCTCGAGCAGGAGTGTGGAGTGGTTCACACGGACGGAACTGATTTCCACCAGCGGCGTGCTGGGTGACCCGACAAAAGCGAGCAGGGAAAAAGGAGAGCGGATCTGGCAGATCATGACCGAGCAACTGGTTCGTTTCGTTGCAGAGCTCATGAACATGACACTCGACGAGATCTACGAAAAACGGTACTGACCATGAAGATCACTGCTATCGATACATGGGCAGAGCATATGGCACTCGAGGAGCCCTACCAGATCGCCTACGAGCGTGTGGAATCCGCAACAAACGTGTTCATGCGCATGGAGACGAACGCAGGCATTACTGGCTGCGGGTGCGCGGCACCTGACCGGCATGTCACCAAAGAGAGCGCTGATTCCGTTTTATCCGTAGTACAAAACATCGCGGCACCATATTTGAAAGGAAAAGACCCTCTTCGCTACTCCCTTCACCTCGAACGGCTGAAGCGATTTCTGAAAGGCCATCCTTCAGCGCTCGCGTGCATCGACATGGCGCTTTACGACATCCTGGGAAAGGTCTGCGGGATGCCGCTGTGGAAGCTTCTCGGCGGATTTCGCACCCGCATCAAAACGAGCATCACCATCGGCATCATCCCTGTCACTGATACTGTAGCACGGGCAAAGGAGTACGTCTCTCAGGGGTTTTCCGCCATCAAGCTCAAGGGAGGGCTCAATCTTGATGAGGACGTCCAAAAGGTGGCCGGTGTGAGAGAGGCGGTGGGGGGGAAAATCGAACTCAGGTTCGATGCAAATCAGGGCTACACGGTTGATGAAGCGGTGCGGTTTGTGAAAAAGACCGCCCCATTTCGCATTGAGCTCATCGAGCAGCCGACGCCTGCCGGTAACGCGCACCTGCTTGGAAAAATCTCCCGAAGCGTTCCCATCCCTGTGATGGCGGACGAAAGCGTTCACAGTTTACGGGATGCGTTCCGCCTCGCGCGCGGCGATCTCATCGACATGGTAAACATCAAGCTGATGAAGGTGGGCGGCATACACGAGGCGCTGATGATCAATGCAGTCTCACGCTCTGCCGGGCTCGAGGTAATGGTCGGGTGCATGGACGAGGCTGCGCTCGGTATCGCAGCAGGGCTTCATTTTGCCCTCGCACGCCCGAATGTGCTCTACGCGGATCTCGACGGGTTTCTCGGCCTGAAAAACGATTCCACAAGAAATGCAGTGATCCTCAAGAAAGGGACGCTCTATGCATCAAACGCGCCCGGCCTCGGTTTCGAGCTGTGAGCATTTTTTCCCGAATACACGAGCTCGCACTACACTTCCACACCGAGGAACAGGCGTATCAGAAAGCCGATGAAGAAACTGATAACCGCCACACCCAGACTGAGAGACGCCATCTCAACGAATCTCTTTTTGAATGAGTAGTCCTTTGCCACTGATATGTAGTAGTTGAAAAAGAATATGATACACACCGCGATGCAGAGGGTCACGCCCAGGCTCACCATGTACCTGCTGAAAAAGAGATAGGGAAGAATGAGCAGCATAACGGTCACGATATAGGCGATGCCGGTGTAAAAGGACGACTTTAGCGCCAGATCTGCTTTTCCCTCGGACTTTGTGGAGAGGTACTCCGAAGTGGCCATGGAAAGGGAAGCGGCGATTCCGGTGATGAGCCCTGCGAGTGCGATAAGCCTGGTGTCCCTGAGCGCGAGGGAGAGTCCTGCAAGAGCACCGGTCAGCTCCACCAGCGCATCGTTGAGGCCCAGCACGATTGAGCCGACGTAGTTCAAACGCTCCTCATCGATGAGACTGATCAGCTCCTTTTCGTGGTTGTTTTCGTCATCCACGATCTTCTGCGCCTCGGGTATAGAGGCGGTGATTTCCGCATAGTTTATCTGTGCCTGCTCTTCTCCCCGCTCCATGAGCTTGATCCCGAAGGTGAGGCCGAAGATCCTTGCCACCCAGAAAAAAAAGAATATCTTCCAGCGGTTCGGTTTCACCTCTTTTCCCGTGTGCGTGCGCCAGAATTCATAGTGCCGGTGTTCGTCTTCTGCGATACGGCGGAGTACTTCGCTGTTTTTTTTCTTTTTGATGGATTCTGAAAGTCTCGAGTAGATGTGGTACTCCGTAATTTCGCTTTTCTGCGAACGGAGAATATGTGCGCGGATCTGTTCCGAAAGTTGAGCATGCATTGTGATTCTCCTTTTCCCCATCTCAAATTGAAATAATAGTGCACTCCCTGATCGATGTTCGTCGCGCAGCGGACACGCGGCTACAACCACCGCCTTTTTTTAAAAATGATCAACATTGCCACGCCTATACACCCCATCACGATGAGCACGGTGAAATACCCCCAGCGCCACCCGAGCTCAGGCATGCGCTGAAAATTCATCCCGTAGATGCCTGCGATAAAGGTGAGCGGGATAAAGATAGTGGCAATGAGCGTCAGCACCTTCATCACCTCGTTCATCTTGTTGCTGATGCTCGAAAGATACGTTTCGAGCAGTCCGGAGATCATGTCCCTGTAGGTCTCGAGTGTGTCGATAACCTGGATCGTGTGGTCGTATACATCCCTGAGGAACACACGCGTGGTTGATTTCATGATACCCGACTCTCCCCGCTCGAGATTTCCGATGATCTCACGCAGAGGCCACACCGATTTTCGAAGATAGATGAGGTCACGCTTGGTCCCGTGGATCTTGGCCGACGTCTCCGGCCGCGGATCTGAAAGAAGCTCTTCCTCGAGCGCTTCGAGCTGCTCTCCGGTCTTTTCGAGGACCTCGAAGTAATGATCGATGATTGCATCAACGAGCGCGTAGGCGAGGTAGTCCGCCCCCATTTTTCGTATCCGCCCCTTTGCCATGTGTATGCGCTCTCTTATTTGACCGAAGACATCACCTTCCCTCTCCTGAAAAGAGATCACGAAGTTTTTCCCCACGACGAGGCTCACCTGCTCGGTGTCGATCTTCCCCCTGTCGTTCTGATACATAATCATCTTCAACACGATGAACAGATATTCTTCGAACTCGTCAATCTTTGGCCGTTGATCGATGTTCACGATGTCCTCGAGCACGAGGGGGTGCAGGCCGAAGCTTTCCCCCAGGGTCTCAATGAGCCGGGTGTCGTGAAGCCCGTCCATGTTGATCCAGTACACGGAGGATTTCTTCTTTGCGGGAACGCACTCCTCTACGTTCTGAACCTCTTTTTCTTCAGAAAAGCTCTCGTCGTATTCGATCATGGTGACCCGTGCGTTTTCGACTTTTTTCTCTCCTGTGAACACCATGGTTCCGGGCGGTTGCCCGGCAATCTTCGCCTTTCGCCTCATCATGTCTTCTCCTTTCATCCGTTGTGTGAACCCCGGCAGAACCCGGGCCTAATCGGGGGTTTTAACCGCCTGTATGGGAAAGGGCTCTGTCCTTGACCCCGCGTACACGCTTATGTGGGGGAACGGTATTTCGATTCCTTGTTCATCGAACCTGTTTTTGATTTCCTCCATGAGCGAGTTCTTCAGCTGCACGTAGTCGGTCTTGGAAAACCAGGCTCCGAGGAGGAGCTCGATCCCGTGATTCCCAAACTCCTTTATGATGAAAAACGGCTCCGGGTTGTCCAGACAATACGGGTTTTTTTTCGCAATGTCTAAAAGCAGGTCCTTTACCTTTGCCAGGTCGTCCTTGTACGAAACGCTCACATCGATGTTCATGCGCCTGATCGGAAACCTCGTGATATTCGTGACCTCTGTCTTGATCAGCTGCTCGTTCGGGATGCGCACATACAGGTTATCGAAGGTGCGTATCTTCACCGAAAGGAGATCGATCGAGAGAATGATCCCCATTGTCCCCCCGACTTTTATGACATCGCCCACTGCAAAGGGTTTCTCGGAGATGAGAAACAGCCCGCTGATGATGTTTGAAACGCTCGTCTGCGCGGCAAAACCGATGGCTATGCCCGCAATTCCCGCAGCACCGAGCAGTGCAGTGAGCTTGAACCCGAGCTGCCGCAGCACGCTCACAAGAATGATAAACGCACCGATGTAGAAAATCCCTTTTTTGACGAGCATCGCAGTCTGCTGTGAAAAACGCTTTTTTGTAACCCTCCCCACGGAAAAATTCATGATTTTCAAAAGGATAAAACCCGCCGCAAGCACGATCGCCACCCGGAGCGCAATCATCAGAGAATCAGGGCTCAATACCTTTTCAAAACCGGCCGAGAATATCTCGAGCATGGACGATCACCCCTTTCAGAAATTTGTAAAGTGTCTGAGTATGCCGAAGCTTTTCTTCAGAATGCTCTGCGACGTGGGAATACGTTCTTCTGTCAGGAGGGTCAAAGGTTTTTCGAACGAGGGGGCCTTATTGGAAAACTCCACCTGACCCGGCTGGTCCTCACCATAAAACCTGATGCTCACCTCATTTGTCCACAACCGATTTGTCCCGGCATACACCCTGAGGTGCTCGACATGAATGTTCAGCTTCTGAAAGTCCAGCTTCCCGGTGGAACTGTTCACCAAAAGCACAGGGCACACTGCCTTGTGGGGTGAAAGCGGGATGTGCTTGATATCCATTCCGGCCCGCGACTGCAGGCTGTAGCAGAGCTCACCTGTGGTGGGGTCTCCAAACCAGGTGTTGGAAAGAATCTGTGTCGGGATCTCTGCAAGCGCAGCATCCTTTTGGGTACCGATGTGAACGCGCGCCCACACGGGAATCCCCACGAAAAAAAGCGCTTTGCTGTCCGGAAGGATCTTCAACGTGATGTCTGAGCTCACCACTACTGCGCGGTCCTGAAGCACTGGGACGAGCTGAAGGTTGTCTGTTTTTTTGTCGCACACATACCGCTCCCATGTGAGGTGCTCGGGCTTGGGGTGCAGTGTGGTTGCGACTTCTGATTCAGCCTCCTCATCCTCGCCGTGCTCCCAGGCAAGCATCCATTCCCCGTCGGTCCGCGTACACCAGATTCGCACGTTTCCGATACGCCAGTGATACTCTTTTTCCCGTTTTATTTCTACAGGCTCCCACAGTTTCACCTGTCTCTCCTTTTGGCTCCCCCGCTGAGGCTGTGGACTCGAATCTTTTCGATCGGTCCACCCATTTTTTCCCCACTCTATTGTACCATACCCAGGTGGCGGAATGAAGAAGAATATCGTATATTCATGGAATCCGCGAATTTCCTATAACCTTCACGCATGCTAACTGGAGAGAGACTTTTTTTACAGAACAGTGTATTTTTCCAAAAAGAAGTGGTATTTTTATCTCTGAAAAAAATCTTTGAGCTGTGTGGGCAACCCAAAAGCACTTCTACGGAGGCTTTCAATGGAAAAAAGCGACATTCTGGGCGAGAAAATAGGTCACATCGACATCACGCGCTTTGATGCAGGCCCCATCATCGACCAGTATGCGAACATGGCGTTTCAGGCAAAAAACCTCGCACGCTGCGCACACCTATACGACGAAATGCTCGAAGACCCCGCGTGCACGATCATACTCTGCCTTGCCGGATCGCTTTTCAGCGCTGGGTTGGGAAAAATGATCCACGACCTCGCCTCACACTGCATGGTTGATGTCATCGTCTCAACCGGAGCAATCATCGTTGACCAGGACTTTTTCGAAGCCCTTGGATTCCGTCACTACAGGGGCTCGCCGCACGCAGACGACGGCACGCTCATGAAGGCGGGAATCGACAGGATCTACGACACCTACATCAGTGAAGATGAGCTGAGAATCTGCGACATGACCGTAAAAGAGATAGCAGAACGACTCACCCCGAAGCCTCACTCGTCTCGTGAGTTCATCGAGCATATGGGCCGCTTTCTTCACGAAAACGGGAAAGGAGAGGAGTCGGTGGTTCGAAAATCCTTCGAGCACGGGATTCCGATCTTTGTTCCCGCCTTCTCCGATTCGAGCGCGGGCTTCGGCCTTGTCGCCTACCAGTGGCACAAAGGGAAAAAACCGAAGGTGACGATCGACTCGGTGAAGGACTTTTTGGAGCTCACAAAGATAAAAATCGCATCCGGGGATACGGGTCTTTTCATGATCGGCGGTGGTGTACCCAAAAATTTTGCGCAGGACGTCACCGTGGCAGCCGACATTCTGGGAAAAGACGTGCCCATGCACAAATATGCGATGCAGATCACCGTTGCAGACGAGAGAGACGGAGGGCTCTCCGGCTCAACACTCAGGGAAGCTCACTCGTGGGGGAAGGTAGACAGCGGAAACGAACAGATGCTCTTCTGTGAGGCGACCGTCGCGGCGCCGCTCATCGCGAGCTACGCCTATCACAGGCAGTCCTGGAAAAAGAGAAATCCGAAGCGTTACAACGATTTTCTCAACAATGGAGAGTGAGAGACTATGATACCGAAAAAAATGTTTCTTACAAAAGGGGTCGGTGTGCACAAGGACAAGCTCTCATCCTTTGAAGTGGCGCTGAGAAACGCCGGAATCGAAAAATGCAACCTTGTGTACGTCTCGAGCATTCTTCCCCCGAACTGTTTTATTGTATCAAAAACGGAGGGGCTGAAGCTCATCCAACCCGGTCAGATTACCTTCTGCATCATGGCAAGAAACGACACAAACGAGCCGAGCAGGCTCATATCATCGGCGATCGGCGTGGCTGTACCCAAAGATCAGAACAATTACGGATATATCTCGGAGCATCACTCCTTCGGAGAGACTGCGCGGATCTCAGGTGATTATGCCGAAGACCTTGCTGCAACGATGCTCGCAACCACCCTCGGCATCGAATTCGACCCGGAGCTTGCGTGGGATGAGAGAAAACAGGTATACAGGGCAAGCGGCCACATCATCAAAACCAGGCATATCTGTCAGTCCGCAGAAGGGGATAAAAGCGGCCACTGGACCACCGTAATCGCCGCGGCAGTGCTCATTGTTGCATAAGCGTACAGAGACATGAAACAAAGAATTCCACACAATTTCTGCGGGCTTTCCCGTGCATTCTCTGCGTACGAAAATGCCGGAATCGTTCTCCTTCCCGTCCCCTTTGACAAAACGAGCACGTGGAAGCGCGGAGCGCGGAGAGGGCCCGGAGCAGTGATCAACGCGTCCCGTTATCTCGAGCTCTTCGACATCGAAACAGGGCGCGAGGTGTTCAGGAAAGGGATTCACACCGCACGCCCCATACGGGCAGTGCGGTCCGACAAAGTCATCGAAAAGGTACATGAAGCAGTTTCACGTCTCCTTTCGGATGAGAAATTCGTTGTTGTGCTCGGAGGGAATCACAGCGTGTCCATCGGGAGCGTAAAGGCACACACTGAGCGCTTTGACGATCTCTCAGTGCTCCATCTGGACGCACACACAGACATGCGGGAGCACTATGAAGGCGACCGCTTCAGCCACGCATGTACCATGGCGCGGGTACGGGAGCTCACCCCGCACATCGTGAGTGTCGGAATACGGAGCAGTGACAAAACAGAGATGGATGCAGTCGAGAACATCACTGTATTTTACGCACATGAGATCCACGGGCAAAAAAAGTGGATACAGGCCGTACACAAAGCGCTCACACCGCATGTGTATGTGACTATCGATGTTGACGTGTTCGATACAGGGATCATGCCTTCCACGGGCACTCCCGAGCCGGGGGGGCTGGACTGGTACGATGTGACCGGGCTTTTGAAAACTGTTTCTGAGCACCTGACAATCGTGGGGTTCGACGTCGTTGAGCTCATCGGTAAGAAAAACAGGCCCTGCGATTTTCTGGCAGCAAAGCTGGTGTACACATTCCTGAGCTCTATCATAGACGAAGAGGGGTAATAAACATGCAGTTTCTCGATTCGGATATTTTTTCATGGGTAATTCTTCCGCTGCTCATATTCTGTTCACGCATATGTGACGATTGATCGCACAAATATCATACAAATTTATAGAAAAAGTACAGGAGGAAACACCTATGAGAAAGATGATGCCTATCGGCCCGCTGATGATCGAGCACAGGCTCATAGAAAAAATGATCGCTGTGATGAAGAAAAATCTGACGGCCATCGAGGAACATTCATACATTGTTCCGGGTTTCATCGAAACCACGGTTGATTTCACCCGGACCTATGCTGACCGCTGCCATCACGGCAAGGAGGAGGACATACTCTTCCGAGAGCTCAAGAAAAAAACACTGACCGCCCAGCACAGAAAGACAATGGAGGAGCTCATCGAAGAGCACGTGTGGGCAAGAAAGACCATAAAAGCTCTTCTCGAGGCGTACACACACTCCCAGCAGGGAAATGCTGAGAGCCTTTCCGATGTTGCCGCGCACCCCAAGGCGCTCGTTTATTTCTACCCTCAACACATCGAAAAGGAAGACCGGCACTTCTTCAGACCAGTGATGGAGTATTTCACCCCGGCGGAGCGTGACGCACTGCTTGAGGAGGGCTTCGAGTTGGACCGGAAGCTCATCCATGAAAAATACGAAACCATCTCGAAAACGCGGAAAAAATGCTTGTACAGTGACTGTTCTCTGCTTTCTTCATAAATATTATCGTTATACTCGAACTGAGTGCCTCTTATTGATCGGTAAACAACCAGAAGTCATCTGGAATAATAATGTACCAAACGACCGGGATTTGGCAAAACACCGCGGTTCTCACACTATTGTCAGGGAGCATCGGCCATAGGATAATTTCATCAGGATACACGCTTATACATAAAATGTTTGTTGCATTTATTCCTGTATCTTCTTAACCTATATTAACTTAAATAGAAGCAGGTGAGTACGGAAAAAGTAAGTGGCATACTGTGCATCATTCGGCATGGTCCCAGGAAAGTTCGAAACCTTTCCTCTTCAATTTCATATCCTGAAAAATTACTTTGCGAGTAATTTCGTGGCTTGTCATGGCTTGTCTTGCCGTGAATTGTGGAGAACTCTCTGCGGAGCAGAAATGGATTGAGTAATATGAAGTGTATTCATCTCCGCTATCAGGGCTTCATACACCGTCATTGACCAATACCTATACGTCTGGAGAATAAAATGAAAGGAAGAGCCGCATTGTTCAACGAACCGTTAGTTCCTATGAAAATAGGAGCACAGAAACAAGAACACATGCACATACATCATTTTATTTTATTCAGGATACCGTATTTTTTTTTCACCGCTCGTCAAAAAGTAATCATCACCTTGAGAGAGTCCTTTTCACCCGCCTTTACCACCGCGTCTCTGAGCCTGTCGAGTGAAAACCTGTGCGTGATGAGCCTTTCAACCTCGATGCGCCCGCTCTCGATCAGCTTCAAAGCGTTTTTAAACGTCTCCGTAGTGTACGAATAACTCCCCTTCAGTGTCACCTGCCTGTAGTGTATGATGTTCGGATCTATGTCGAGAGTGAGGCCAGCCGGAAGGCCCCCAAAGTAGAGCACCGTGCTGCCCTTGCGCCCCATCTGCACCGCCTGCCTGTACGCCTGTATCGTTCCGGTCGCCTCAATCACCACATCAGCACCAAACCCGCCTGTAAGCTCAAATACTCTCTGAATAGAGTCCGTTTTCTCAAAATTCACCACATCAGTGGCGCCAAGGGAAGCCGCAAGCTCAAGCCGGGCTTCCACCGCATCAACCACAATCACCCGCACCGCACCCCGGAGCTTGGCAAGCTGCACGAGCAACAATCCCATGAATCCCACTCCAAGCACAACCACCGTGTCCCCAGGCGCTCCACCTGCATTCTGTATCCCGTTCAGCGCGCACGCAACAGGCTCCGTGCACGCAGCAGCCTCGAAACTCGTCCCCTCTGAAAACGGATACACCCGCGTGCGCTGATGATACGATGGAATCTTCACCATTTCAGAAAACCCCGCAGGCTGTATGAGTGTGTCCTTTGCCATCAAACAAAACTGAAAAAGACCCAGCTTGCAGTAGTAGCATTCAAGGCAGGGGTTGATCCACGACACAACAACCCTCTCACCAGGCCGAACCCACTCAACCCCCTCCCCACGCTCATGAACTACACCCGAAAACTCATGCCCCCCGATAAAAGGAAGCTTGTAGAGATCGAGAAGCGGGTGACCCCGCTTCACCATCTTCACATCTGTGGTGCATACCCCCGATGCCCTCACCAACACGGTGAACTCGCCTCCCCCAGGCCGAAGCTCTTCCACGTTCCGCACCCTGATCCCCAGAGGGATCTCGTACAATTCGCCTATTTTCACGCCCAATCTCCTCTATGTATTTCAGTGCACTTTATATTCATCAGATATTTCTGCACATTTCATCGCTGTTTTTGTAAGGATATGTGCAGAAACATGCAGATATTAGCCTAATACATCCTGTTTTGTCAATGATTATTTTATGATTATTTTATGTTAACAGAGAATTATTGAATACTTGATAAAAACCTTATCCGGATTGTTCCCCACGTGCAATACTGAAATATTTTCTGTATACGTGCTCTTTAAGGAAATATTTTGATCACAATTCATTCTTGACAATTATAAGCTCTGAGGCTTGTAATTGTTCCATATTAGACTGGGGACTTATAATTGACTCCATACGCTGTAATAACCGGTGATTTGGTGAAATCGAGCACATTCAAAGAGAAAAGAAAAGATGCACTGCGCACACTGGATGAAATATTCAACACACTAAAATCAAAATTACCGAAAGATATTGATACTTTCATTTCTGATATCTTTCGAGGCGACTCGTTCCAAATAGTCGTCTCTGACGCTGAATATGCTTTATCGATCGCGATTTTTATCAGAGCTCAACTAATACGAAGATCTACAGCAGGAATAGCAATCAATACGAGAATTTCAATTGGTATCGGCAGTATTGAATATTTGAACCAGGAAAAAATCATGGAGAGCGACGATGAGGCATTTCGATTATCCGAAAGATCGCTGGATGAAATCCCAAACTACAGGAGACTTATCATTACGTCTTCGAGTGAAGAACAAAACCAAACGTTAGAGGTGTTATCCGCTTTCATAGACGCAATTACATCGAGATGGACGTCAGAACAAGCAGAAGCTATTTCACATTGGATATTCGGAAAAACCCAAACTGCATTAGCAAAAAGAATCGGAGTCACACAATCAGCAGTTCAACAGAGGCTTCAACTCGCCGGCCACTTTGCAATTGAAGCATGCGTAAAGTATTTTGATTCAATTATTCATAAATAAAAGAGATAGGGCAAATAATAGAGCCCTTTCGAAAACAGGTGAATGATGAAGAAGTTTCAAAGGGGTTAGAAAAAGCTGGAATGTGGAGCGGGTGCATTGAGCGAACAATAATTTATATTTTTGTACTGAGCAATTTTTTAACTGCAATTGCATTTCTTGTAACAGCAAAATCAATTTTTCGATATTTGATATGATTACGATTTTTCTTGTGATAGATTTCACACATAGTATAATTGGAGCTTGTCATCGCATATTTTTGAAAGATGCTTGAATGAATAAGCTTCATTGTTCCACGTTTTGCCGAAAAACGCGGCTTCGGAGAGTGCTCATCAGGCTGAGAATATAATTTTTCATATCAGTAATGAAATAAACAAAAAAATGCTGGAGGGCCGAAATGGCAAGTAAATCAGAGGAAATGCAGAAAAGGGCCTATGATCTGGGCTACACGTATGAGGGCACATGGGGCGACTGCTCGCAGGCCGCAATACGGTCTCTCATGGAAGTATATGACGAGATGGACAAGAACATATTCAGGGGCATGGCGGGATTTCACGGCGGGGGCGGCTGTGAATGCGACGCTTCCTGCGGTGCGTACTGCGCAAGCATATATTTCATAAGCATGCGATACGGTCGAGAGCTCGATGCGCTTGGAAAAGACCCCGATGATCCCAAGGCACTCGAAGTTCTTGGTCGTCTCAACGGGCTCATCAAGAAGGTACACGACAAGTTCATAGATGAATACGGAAGCATCACCTGCAGTCAGATTCACAGAAAGCTGTACGGCCGCTCCTTTTACTTCAACGATCCGGACGATGTCCCAAAGTTTGAAGAATTGGGCGGCCACGACTGGGGATGCACGAGCGTGGTTGGAAACGCGGCGAAATGGACTGTCGAAGTCCTTGAAGCTGAAAAAGAGTAATTGTTTTACTGCAAACCGCCTTTAGCAAAGACAGCATGTGATGTACATGCGACGAAATGTATCAATATCTTTTTATCAGGTTACGGTCTCCGTCACGCATTCGGATCATATCGTATATCGATGACGTACTGACCGCTGTATCGGATGTCCAGACTGGACGGAAGAAAAAGAATGGGAAGTCTATAATATCCGCCACCTCATACTCCCATACCTTTTGCCCGATCGGTCGTATTCTAATGATTTATTAACAAATAAAGGCATCCTCAGGCTCTCTATATTAAACTCTCAAACCCTTTTCCATGGTCAACAGGCTGCTCATACAGGTGTAATAAGGCCCCTTCGTGCTGTAGTTATTCGATCAAGATTGAGAGTAATTCGGTTTTTCTTGACATAGCTTTAGAGCAGTGTATGATGTTTAAAGGAAAATACTGTCTTAAATTATTCAAAACAAGATTTCGATAACGGATGCAGCGTGTTCGGCTTCTGATATAATTTGGATGAATGTTGAATTTCATACATCGGTCTGAAAATGTAATATTCATGCATACATCGCACGCTCATTTTGAGAACTTCGGATAAGAGATGTCGGTATATTCATTGTTTTTCACTAAAATAAATGCTTTTCAAATATATATCTAAAAACCCAAAGTTCGACTAATTTCTTAAAAAAAGGAGGATAGCATCTATGTCAAAAAAAGAAGAGAACAAAATGTCCCGGAGGTCCTTTCTGAAAAAATCGATAGGAGCCGGGGCGGGTATTGCGGCAGCTTCCGTTTTGTCGAAGTACATGACGGGCGACCGGTACAGTCCATACTCGATCTTCGCAAGCTCTGAGAAGAAGCTTGAATATACTCCCAAGGCCGGACTTGCCCCTGGTATGATCGGAGGGCCCACAGGGTTCGACGGCGCTGAGCGCTATCAATACAGCGGAGACGAGGCCGCGGGAAGGGCTGTTGAAGGCCTTCGCAAGCTCAAAGCAGATGGCAAAGCCCCCGATAAGCTCGTTATCATGGTTCCGCCAGGTTGTGTCGGGCACTATGAAAGCCCTTTCCCGGAGGGCGCCCCTCAGGCAAAGCAGGTGTTTGCAGAAGAGACCGGTATCGAGATTGATGTTGTTGATGTGGTGGAGTCAGAACAGACCACAAAGCTCATCCAGGACTACCAGACCGGTGCACGGACATACGATATCTATTCCTACTGGGTAGATGAGAACGCAGATCTTGCGGCTGCGGGCGCCATTGCCAATCTGGACGAGTTTGTAGACAAGTATAAACCGGACTGGAACGATCCAGAGTGGGGAAACGTGGGCGGTGATGTTACCACAACAGCTACACAAAAATACCTTGGCAGTGATTACACCGTGTTAATGGATGGAGACTACCAGCTCTGGGTATATAGAAAAGATCTTTTCGAGGACCCAAAGGAGCAGCGGGCATTCAAGGACAAGTACGGCTGGGATCTCCAGTGGCCAGAGACCTGGGAGCAGCTCGACCAGATCTCCCGGTTCTTCAACAGACCCGAGAAGGGACTTTTAGGCTGCACGGACCTCAGAAACCAGTACTGGGGATTTTCCAATTGGTTCCAGCGCTACACTTCCTATGATAATCCCAATCAGTACTACTGGGATGACGACATGAATCCGCTTATCACAATGGATGCTGGGATCAAGGCGACAGAACAACACGTGAATTCTCTTGAATGGCATCACAAGGACGCCATCTCATGGGGATGGCCTGAGCAGTACGCCAACATGTCCTCAGGTGGTGCGGCAGTAACCTGCGCCTACCCGAACATGCCCAAGTTCCTCGACACCCCCAAGGCCCCTGACTGGCTCGGTGTCGAAAGCAAGGTGTACCAGAAACTCAGATCGGGCGTTGCTCCGGGCCGCGTGCACGACGGAGTTCTGGTGAGAAGGACCGTCTGGTGGCCGAGTATCGGGCACGGAGTTGCTGCTAACGGAAAGTACACGGAGGCAGCGTATCTGTTACTCCAGTGGATTTCTTCAGGCAAGGTGAGTACCTGGCTCACTGCGAATCCCGCAGGGTACTACGACCCGTGGAAGATTCCCCACTTCAAGGACCCGTATGTCATCAGCTCATACAAGGACTGGCACATCAACACTTACGTTGAGTCGATCAAGCGTTCCTCACCACCCCTCATCATACCGGGTGTGATCGAGTACCGCACTGCTCTCGATACTTCACTGCAGCAGGCGCTCGCAGGCCAGAAGACGCCGGCCCAGGCGATAAGAGACTGCGCGGCTGAGTGGAACCGTATTACGGACAAGCGCGGAAGGGACAAGCAGATTACTGCTATCAAGGCGACGCGTGCTGCATGGCCGACGGTGGTTGACAAGCCGACGATTATGGCATAACGGACAAGCGGATGACAGGCCCCTCGGGGCCTGTCATCCTACAGTGTACCGCAGCGTATCCATACAGCGTCACACCCTACGGGAAAGGACGGAGCTCGGGGCCCTGCGGAATGAAACCCCACAGGAAACTGAAACGAAAATGGGAGGCACCCTTGTGCTCAAAAAACAGATAAAACTCGAAGACAGGGGAAAGATAGACACGGCGAGGTTCGGGTTTTTCATGATCCTTCCCGCGCTGGTTTTTCTGCTGTTCATCGTCATCTTCCCGCTTCTTTCCTCGATCTATCTCAGCTTGTCGGAGTGGTCGCCTCTGACCGGAGGCGGCACGCGCTGGTATGAAGCGTACAAATATTGGGGATGGCTCGCCAACTACTGGAATATTCTCAGGGACGTTGAGTTTCTCATCGCAATTCTCAGGACATTCGTGATCGTTATCGTGGTTGTTCCAGTCGAATTTTTTATCGGGCTCGGACTGGCCTTTCTGTTCAGGGAAAATTTCACCGGGAAGAAGGTCTTTTACAGCATCATACTGATGCCGATGATGATTGTTCCGGCGGTGGCAGGTTTCGTCTTTTACATGCTTTTTCAGGCCCAAGGGCCCGTGAATGCCGTGCTTTCGGCACTGGCAATGAAGGAGGTTTCCATTCTCTGGCTTCAGGGAAAGGCCAGTGCGATCATCGCCATCATGATCGCGGATATATGGCAGTGGTCGCCCTTCATGTTTCTCATACTCCTGTCCGGGCTCCTCGCGCTCCCTGAGGACCAGATAAACGCCGCGCTCATCCTCGGCGCGACGAAGTGGCAACGTTTCAAGATGGTGCTCTTCCCCCTCATGAAGCCGGTGATCGTCATCTCGCTCATATTCCGCGGGATGGAGGCGGTAAAGATCTTTGATTCCATCTGGCTCATGACCACAGGCGGGCCGGGCACTGCGACTGAGTCCATTTCGGTATACATGTACAAACACGGGTTCAAACACCTCCAGTGGTCATGGGTGGCGGCGGGAGGTATCATTATTCTCATTATCATCACCCTCATATCGCTGCAGGCCTTGAAACCGATCAAGGAACAGGAGGAAAAGCAGGCGGCCTGAAGCCCGGAGTTGGAAGGTTTGATATGCGGTGCATTTTTCCTCAGGGGGCTGCTGGACGCGCCTGAACCATAAAGGACAGATACATGGAACAGAAACTGTATGTGAGAGCGCTTAAGTTCTTTCTCATCGTTGCGGTGACAATCCTCTTCTTCTTTCCGATCTACTGGGTATTCAGCATGGCTTTCAAGCCCTTCCCCGAGTGGACGGCTGCAGCTGGTAAGATATACTGGTATCCCCATCATCCGACGATAAACAATTTCAGGGCCATCTTTTCGCGCAAGCTGGAGATGAGCCCCATAGCGGGTACTGCGATACGGCCGATCGTCAACAGCCTGACGGTGAGCATCATCGGAACGGGCATCGCGATGGTCGTCGGTGTATTCGCCGCGTACGGCATCTCGCGCTACAAGGCGGGGGGGAACCTTCCGTTCATGCTTCTTCAGCTCAGGATGTTTCCTCCCATCGCCATACTCATCCCTATCATGATCATGTGGGCTTTCCTGCGTATGATCGACACCTGGTACGGGCTCGTTATCATATACGGAGTGGTGACTTTGCCCTTCTCCGTATGGCTCATGAAGACCTTCTTCGACGACATCCCGAAAGAGCTGGACGAGGCGGCGATCGTAGACGGATGCTCCAATATCGGCGCCTTCTTCAAGGTGGTCATTCCCCTTGCAAAAAGCGGCATCGCGTCGACCGCGCTGTTTGTATTTATTCTGAACTGGAGCGATTTTCTCATCGCCCTTATCCTCACGGACAGACGGTGGACCACGATACCGGTGCATATAAGCAAGCTCCAGTCTGCGATGGTGGGGGCCCTCTACGGACCGAAGGCTGCGCTGGCCATGATTGCGGCTGTACCGCCGATCATCTTCGGAATAATGATCCAGAAATACCTGGTGCGCGGTCTAACCTTCGGAGCAATAAAAAAGTAGCGAGGAGAGCGACATGGCACATATCTCACTCGAGCGTCTCGTGAAGCGATTCGGAAAACAGACGGCGGTGGACAGACTCTCGCTCGAGATAAAGGACAGGGAGTTTATCGCACTGCTCGGTCCCTCCGGCTGCGGGAAGACGACAACGATGAACATGATCTCCGGGCTGTTGAAGCCGGATGAAGGCAATATATACTTCGACGGCCAATCCGTAATCAGCACCCCTCCCGGTAAGCGCGGGGTCGGCTTCATGTTCCAGAACTACGCGGTATTTACGTTCTTGAACGTGTACGACAACATCGCCTTCGGCCTGAAAATACAGAAGCTGCCGCATGAGGAGATAACCAGGAGGGTAAATGAAGTCACCCGTCTCCTGCAGATACGGCACCTTCTGAGAATGAGCGCGTCCGCACTGTCCATAAACGACATGCAGCGGGTGGCGCTCGCGCGGAGCATGATCACGAAACCGAAAATATTTCTGCTCGACGAGCCGCTCTCCAACCTTGATGCAGCCCTGCGGGCAACCATGCGGGCCGAGCTGAAGAAGATACAGCAGGAGGCCGGACAGACGGCGATTTACGTAACCCACGATCAAGTCGAGGCGATGAGTCTCGCGGACAGAATAGCGGTTATGAACTTCGCCGTTCTTCAGCAATACGACACCCCATACAATATATACAACCGGCCGAAAAACCTCTTTGTCGCAAACTTTATCGGCTCACCAACGATCAACTTCTTCGAGGGCATCTACAGGAAAAAGGAATTCGTCCTCTCCGATTTCTCGGGCGGCATTATGCCCGTTTCACCGAAATACGCAAAGGAAGTGGAAGCAAAACTGAAACAGGAGCGGGTCGTTGTCGGGGTTCGTCCGGAGCACCTGAAGGTGCGCCACAGAAAGAACGGTTCGGGGCACAATCTTAAGGCCAAAATCGTGAGCTACGAGCCGCTCGGCTCAAAGACCGTTGTGTATATGCATCCCGATGGAAACCCACATGCCATCATCAAATCCGTAATGGGTAGCGGGTACAAGCCCAAGCTGGGTGAAATAACGGTTCTCGATTTTGAAGAAAAGGCCATTTATCTGTTCGATAAGGAGACGGAGGAGCTCTCGCTCCGCTTTTCATAGCGCGCGGTGATGAGGAGGATGTATGGCGTCTATAGGCATTGAAGGGGTAACCAAGCGGTTCAAGAATACGGAAGCGATAAGAAAACTCGATCTCGAGATACACGACGGAGAGTTCTTCTGCGTCCTTGGTCCCCCCGGCGCGGGGAAGACCACGCTGCTTCGTCTAATTGTTGGGCTCGAGACTCCTGATGAAGGACGCATATTGATCGACGGCATCCCTGTTATCGGGATTCATCCAAGCAGACGAGATATTTCCATGATATTTCAGAATCTCGCGCTCTATCCCGACAAGACGGTGTTCGACAATATCGCGTTTCCGCTTCGCCAGCAGAAAATCGAGGAGGACAAAATACGGCAGCAGGTCGAAAAGGTCGCAGTGGATCTCCATATAGACTGGCTCCTGGAGAAGATTCCGTCGCAGCTCTCCGGAGGAGAGAGGCAGCGTGTCGCAATCGGCAGGGCGATCGTCCGGCAGCCGAAGGCGTATCTCATGGACGAACCGCTCTCGAACCTGGACGCCCTTCTCAGGCTCGAAATGAGGGTGAGCCTTAAAGAACTCCAGACGAATCTGAAAGAAACATTCGTCTACGTCACGCACGACCAGGTCGAAGCGCTTTCCATGGGAGACCGCATCGCTGTACTGAATCATGGTGAGCTCCAGCAGGTGGGCAATCCCGAAACGATATATCAGGAACCCAACAACATGTTTGTAGCGACCATGCTCGGGAGTCCTCCGATGAACTTCCTCAAGTGCGAGATCATCAAGGACCAGAGGGCTGTCAGGATTAAGCACAGAAGCTTCAGTTTCGAAACGAAGGGTAAGGACTGCGTCGATGCGCTCAAAAAGGCCGGTGAAAATGGAGCCGTTATACTCGGCCTCAGGCCTGAAGACGTCTCCATTCATTATGAAGACGGCGGCGGAACCGTGCCTGCAGAGATATACGTTACCGAACCGCTCGGGAACGAGACGATTGTGGACGTGGCACTCGGAGAGAATGTGATCAAGGTTATTACTGAACCGGATTTCGCGGGAAGTACGGGCCAGACGATCAAACTGGGGATCAACTGCTCAAAGCTCCACTTCTTCAACGCAAAAACACACCGGTGTATCTACCATGCATCGAAGAAGGACGGCATACGGGTACTGACCGGTTGATCGTTCTACGCCTGTGAGGAGTTTTAGAATCTACCAAAAGCTGTCAATGGCTCGGTGGCTGCTGCACGGGAGGCGGGAGCTTTCATGAAACGGCAACGATTTGGCGTACCGCTCATTCCGTCAGTCGGCGGCTGATATGAGACGGCTTAACGTATCAACCTTATAGAGAGGAGGAGTGCATGGCTGAAGACATGGAAAAGCTCTACAACAAACGCATGGACCGATACTTGAAGGCGAACCACAGGGAGAAACCCGACAAAGTGCCTTTCAGACCGTTCGCGGCGGAAGCGGTTGGAGCGTTTTACGGGCTCAACGCCCAGCAGGTTACCCATGATGTCGACCAGGGTATGGACGCCATCGTTAGAATGTGCAAAGAGTTCGATATCGATGCCACGGTATCAAACATGGTCTACGTCTGGACTGGGCTCACGGAATCCTACGGAACCAAATACTATGGAGTCCCCGGTATCGATCTCGAGGTATTCGAGTCTTTCCAGTACCGGGAACCGAGAAATGACGATGAGGCGTGGATGCGGGCGGACGACTACGACCGCTTTATCGAGGATCCGGTGGAGTTCACGATGAACGTCTGGGCACCGCGAATATCCCATTATTTCGAACCCCCTGACTCGAAAAACACATGGAAGAACAGCCTCGCCTGGCTGAAAGGGGGCATCAGCTTCATGTACTACGGCATGAAAATAGGAGCCCATGTACAGCGCATGAAGGAGGAGACGGGCACAGTGTCCTGCCTCAGCGGTGCGCTGAAAGCTCCGTTCGACGTATTAGCGGACAAGTACCGAGGTTTTCGGGGGATCTCCTATGACTTACACCGACAGCCCGACAAGGTTTTGAAGGCGACGGAGGCGGTTGCTCCTCACATGCTCAATAATGCCCTTCTGGGCGCGGACCCGGAAAAGAAGGTCCCGATCTCCCACTGGATGCACCGTGGTGCAACGGGCTTTTTTTCAGAAGAGGTGTTTAAAAAGTACTACTGGCCCACGCTGCGCGAGGTGACCGAGGAGATATGGAAGGCTGGCTACCAGACGATATACTACGCGGAGGGAAAGTGGGGCAAAAACCTCAAGTACTTCCGCGAGCTGCCGGAGGAAAGTATAATCTATCACTGCGACAAAGACGATATATTCGAGGTGCACAGGATACTGGGAGAGAAGTTTGCGATCTCGGGCGGCGTGCCCAACGACATACTCGCCTTCGGCACACCCGAGGATGTCAGAAAACGCGTGAAGGAGGTTATTGAGACCGTCGGGAAAGACGGAGGGTTCCTCCTCGATGCCGAAGCCATCATGCAGCAGGACACGAAGAAAGAAAACTTCAAAGCCATGGCTGATGCGTGCGCCGAATACGGCGTATATAAAAACTGAAAAATATGAAAAGGAGCATACAATGGCTGATATGAAAAAAGCTCCTCCCGTTATCTTTCCCTGGGAGGAAAAAAAGAAGGAATACGAGAAAATTCTGGGGGACGAGGAGATCGTGAAGCGTCTCTGGGAAGAGTTCGATATGCTCGCATATATGTTTATCTGGTTTCTTGTGACCGCCATGTAGGAGGAATCTATGGAATTGAAGGAAGCACTTGCAAATCTCGAAGAGGAAAAAACATACAAAATTGTCGAAGAAAAGCTCGCAGACGGCTCTTCCGCCAGTGAGGTTTTACGGGAATGCCAGGCCGGTATGAAGATCGTCGGTGATCGGTACAGCACCGGGGAGTACTTCGTCGCGGATCTCATGTATGTCGGCGAAATAATGCGAAACGTCATGAACACGCTCACCCCTCACATGAAGGGTTCGGAGAGCGTTGAGGATGCAGGAACGGTAGTTATCGGAACCGTGAAGGGCGATATACACGACCTCGGGAAGGACGTGGTGACCATCACCTTGCAGGGAAATGGCTTCAAAGTGGTGGATCTCGGCGTCGATGTGCCTGCCGAGAAGTTCGTGGAGGCGATTCGCACAAACAAACCCGATTTAGTGGGTTTGAGCGTCTTTCTCACTTCCTGTTTTTCGTCCACCAAGAACATCGTAAAAGTCATCTCCGAGTCCGGTTTCAGGGACAAGGTGAAGATCATGCTCGGCGGCGCGCCCGTGACGGCAGTTGTTTCGGAAGAGACAGGATGCGACTACTACGGGAAGGACGCGGCTGCGGCAGCGGAGTACGCGCTCAAGGTTGTGGGCAAATAGAAAATCGGCTCATATATATATTTTGGTCAGGGCGTGACAGGCTCGTTTTCACGCCCTTCTGCCAACTTTCAACTGAAAGATACCTTCACTTTCCGCCCTGACCCGGAGGACTGAACTATGGACTCCATGATGAGCTGCACCCGGTATCCGTCATTAAAGTCCGCGCCGTAGGGCGCAACGGGCCTTTCTTTCACCACACACTCGATAAAATGGTCAATCGCATGAATGTGGCCGTACTCCCAGCCCGCGATGTGGCCCGGAGGAAGTATGAGAGACTGCAGGGGCTGTGAAGGCTCGGTCACCGACACGGCTGTAAATCCGCGCACAGGCGAGCCGTTACGATACACGTAGAGATTGTTGAGGTCCTCGAGATCGAAATACATGCTCCCCTTGGATCCGTTGACCTCCCAGGTGCACTGGTTTTTTCTTCCGGTGCTGATCCCGGCGGATTCGAACGTCCCCACCGCACCGCTCTCGAATTCGACGATTGCGCAGTTTACCTCGTCTGCGTTCACCTCTTCAATTTTTCCTCCTGAAGTCTTCCGGCGTGTGTTGAATGTCTTTACCATGCCCTGCACCGATGAAATCTCGCCTGCGAGGAAGCGCGCGAGATCGATGATGTGGCACCCGATCCCTAAAAGAACGCCCGACTTCGTACCCGAAGCGTACCAGACATTTTCCGCCGCCTCTTCTGGATCACTCCCGACCTCCTGCAGATAGCGGCCCCGGAACTGATACACCGCTCCGATCTCACCGTTCTCTATCATCTCCTTTGCGAGCCGGACTGCGGGCATGAACCTGTAATTGTGGCAGAGCATGTGCTTCACTCCGCACTCTTCCACCGCATGGAGCATCTTCTGTGCATCCGCTGCGGTCATGGCGAGGGGCTTTTCGCACAGAACGTGCTTGCCTGCCCGGGCGGCTGCGATCGAAGGCGCTGCGTGCATGTCATCCGGTGCACAGTTGTCGAAAATATCTATCTGGGGGTCAGACGCCAATTCTTTCCAGTCGGTGTAATACCCCCGGTAACCGAAGCGCCGCGCAGCATCCCGAACGCCCTCTTCGTTTCTCCCGCACATGGCGATGAGCCGGGGATAGGCGGGAGGCTTGGCGTAGGTATAGGGTATCTTGATATATGCATTTGAGTGCACCTTGCCCATAAAGCCGTATCCGAGCACACCAATCCCGACATGCGGCTCGTTCAACTCTTCGTTATGAAGAACATGAAACCCTCGTGCTGCCATACTTCCCCTCCGGTTTCAATATTTCATGAGGCAGATCCTCTGCTCGTTTTTCTGTATTTACGGTCAGCGTCTTTGCCGCCTCGTATATGCGAGAAGGAGTATGATCAGTACAATACCGGTGATCAGCTGTCTTCCACCTTCCGACAGCTCAAGTGTCACGAGTATGCTCTGCAAGGTGGTGAGAAAGATCGAGCCCGCAACGGCCCCAAGATAGTTTCCCTCACCTCCACCGAAACGTATGCCGCCGATGATGACCGCAACCACGGAGGGGAGCACGTACCGAGCCCCCAAATTGAGGTGGGCGCTTCCCACGAAACCGAGGAGAAGTAAACCCGAGAGACATGAGAGCGTACCGGACAGCCCGTAGACGATTGTTCTGACGAAATTCACCCGTACCCCGAGCAGGTGGGCAGCTTTGTCGTTCTCACCGATTGCATAAAGCACGTGTCCCGGCTTTGTCTTGTTCAGTATAAACCACATGAGAACGATCACCACTATCCAGATCACAACGACGGACGGGATCTTCAGCGACCCGAGCTCTATGGAACCGTGTCCGAGCAACTCGAGCGCAGGACATCCGGTTCCGAACATGTGCCCCTTGATAACAAAGAGCAGAAGTCCTTCAATAACGATTCCCCATGCCAGAGTCATTATAAGGGGAGCAATATTAAGAAGGGAAACGCCGAGTCCGTTTACAAGCCCCAGTGTGAACCCGGCCCCAAGGGCGGCAAGAACTGCGGGAAGAAGCCGCGCATTTTCTCCGTTGATGATGGCGGCGCCGAGCACGACTCCGAGCGTGACGTTGGCGCCCACCGACATATCGAGACCCTCCTTTCCCGATATGACGACAATAGTCTGCCCGAGCCCGACAAGCCCAAGGAAAAAAGAAGCCTGCAGCACAGACATGATGTGGTTGAACTTGGAAAACCCGGGAACAATGATCTGTCCCATGATGAAGAGCACAGCCACAAGAATAAAGGCCATGATAATCTTGTTGTCGAAGAACCTCTTCATCCGGGTACGCGTCATATTCTGTACTGTGGACATATCCTACACTCCGATTATCCTCTTCTTGCTTCTTAAAAGAATGGGCACGGCACCTATGCAGAGTGCCAGCACGATAATCGCCCCCTTGAAGAATATCTGGAGATATGATGACGTACCTGAAAAGAAGATGATGTTGTTGAGTATTCCGAGTATCAGTGCGCCGAACATGGCGCCCACGATACTGCCCCTGCCGCCTGTAAGAGCAATGCCGCCGATGACAACAGCGGCGACTGAGTTCAGCGTGTAGCTCTGTCCAGTGCGGTATTCTCCCGTTGCCGTCATCATGAGAACACACATTCCGGCAATGAATATGAAGAGGCTTGCGAAGATGTGAGCGGTGAGCCTGATCTTCCATGTGCTGATCCCTGATGCAAATGCCCCTTCCTCGTTGCTTCCCACGGCGTAAATGTACCGGTAAGCTCTAGTCCTGCTGAAAACCCACCAGATCAGAATGCCCGCGAACAAAATGCTGAGCGAGTTAGGTAGAGCCCCCAGTGCAGTTCCCTTGTAGAAATTATAAAATGAACGCGGTACGTACCCTCCCGCCACCGGAAGAATAATCATGGCGATACCGAGATAGATCGCCGACGTAGCAAAAGTCGTGATGAGCGCCGGCATTCGCAATCTTCCTGTGCATATCCCGTTGACAAAGCCGGTCGCGATAACGGTGAGCACGAACCCCAACAGAATTATGAAGACCGCGTTCTCGTCGGTCATGTAGTATGCCGTAAAACAGTTGAAAAGAGAAATCGCACTGCCAAGTGAAAGATCGAGGCTTCCGGAGAGGATGATGATACCCTGCGCGATCGCAACGAGTACAAGCGGGGTAAACGTCATGAAATTGGAACGGAACGACCGCATGGTAAAGAAATTGGGCTGTATGGACGCATTTACGATGACCAGCAGAATCAAAATCAAAAGAGCCGGGAAAGATGGCCATTTTGTGAGCGAAGCCAAAGAGGCGCCGAAGCGAAAATTGTTTCTCTTATCATACACCTGTCTCTCCTACGCGAAGCGATGACTTCACGAGGTTATCCTCGGTGATATCATCATACCCGAACTCATCCACAATACGCCCCTCGAACATGATTAAAACCCTGTCACAGTTCGTGATGAACTCCTCATTGCTGCTCGAGTAGAGTATCACAGTAGTTCCCTGGCCGGCCAGCTCGTGGGTGAGCGCGAAGAGTGCATTTTTTGCCTGTATGTCGATCCCTTTCGCCGGATCGTTCAAGAGCAGTATCGTGGGCATGAACTGCAACCATCTTCCGAATACGACCTTCTGCTGATTTCCACCGCTCAGTTTGATAACGGACATGCTCCTGTCGGGCGGGACGAGATCAACCCTCCCGATGATATCATCGGAAAGGCTGTTCAAACGCTTGAAATTGAGACGGAAACCTTCTTTGCGGAGCGGAAGCCTCGGGAAGATGAGATTCTTCAATACCGTATGCGTGGGAAAGAGGCCGTGAACAATTCTGTCGCCGGGCACGAGGTATATACCTCTCTTCATGGCGTCTTTCGGGTGTTTAAACTTGACGGTTTCGGCGTCCACACTCATGCTGCCCGAGGCGATGTGCACCGCACCGGCAACTGCCATGATGAGCTCCTCCTGCCCCTGGCCGTTCAGCCCGCCGATACCGAGCACCTCCCCGCGCCGCGCCCGAAGGCTTATGTCCTTCATCTTGATGCCGTCCGAGACATTGCTCAGCTCGAGTGAAACGTCAGCCCCTTCGAGAGGCTTCTTCGGTTTTCTTACTGAATCAAAGGTACGATGCTTTTCCTCCCCCGTTATCATGGGAACGATGAGAGATGCGTCACGCTCCTCCTTCCCGAAATCGACCGTTCCGACGGAAATGCCGTTTCGAAAGACGAAAACGATGTCGCAGAGGCGCGTGATCTCCCAGAGCCGGTGCGAGATGAATATGATCGAGACGTCCTGTGTTTTCAGCTGCAGGATCCTCTTGAAAAGCTGCTCTACATGGTAGTATTCCAGAGCAGCGGTGGGCTCGTCGAGGATGAGTAGCTTCGGTTTCTGCGAGAGCGCCTTTGCAATCTCCACCATCTGCTTATGCGCCGGACCGAGCTCTGCGACGACAGTTTCCAGAGCGATCTCCCCCGGCACCAGATCATTCAGTATGGCTTCCGCATCACGTCTGGCAGCCTCGTTGTCGAGAAAAAACCTGTTCTTCGCCTTTTCATGGCCGAGTTTGATGTTCTCCCACACCGTGAGATCAGGAATAAGGCTGAGGTTCTGATGAGCAAGAACAATGCCGTACTCGTTTGCCTCAAAAGGTGAGGAGATGCTCACTTCTTCTCCGTTGATGAGGATCGTACCGCTGTCCTTTTTTACAAGACCGCAGCATATTCGGGCGAACGTCGTCTTGCCCGATCCGTTCGCCCCGACGAGGCCGCAGATCTTCGCACCCTCGAATCGCATGCTCGCGTCGTGAAGCGCAATGACTCCCTCAAACCGCTTCTGTAGGTTTCTTCCCTCAAAAAATTCCATACCGGGCTACTCCGGAAAGGAAAGTATTGACTGATCCGGCAGCAAAAAAAGGCATAAAGCGGGGCTGTCCTTTCAAGCCGGCAAGCCCCGCATATGCTTTATTATTTGAAAAATGTGCTCATCACCTGCTCGTATGTCCAGACCTCATCGATATAATCCTCGACCCCTCTCAGCCTGATGTGCTCGGCAAGCGCTTCCTCGACGTTGTCGTCCGTGATCTCATACCGGTGATCCACGTATATGACTTTTCCGTCGATAACGTCCGGCTTCAGCTCTTTGCCCTGAAGGAGCCCCACCACAACGCCGAGCGCTCCGGTCATCGAAAAACCGGGACCGTTTGCAATGGCATAGCTCGTGAAGCCCTCGTCGAGATGCTCTGTCCAGTATTCGAAGAAGGGCTTGAAACCGGAGCCGTTTACTATCGGAGGCTCGCGTCCGGCTGCTTCGAATGCCCTTATCACGGACAGGCATTCTCCGTCCTGCGCGACAACCCCGTCGATATTCGGATACGCGGCGATGACGTCGGCCATGGCCTGCTGGGCAAGAGAGGGATCCCAGGAGCCGTACGCCTTGGTCAGGAGCTTGATGTCGGGATAATCCGCAAGGGCCCGCTCGAAACCACTGTCCCTGTCGTCACTCGCCGGTGCACCGTCAATACCGCTGAGATAGACGACGTTTCCCTTGCCGCCCATACGCTCGAACACATAGCGGGAGAGCCTCTCCATCCAGATGTCGTGTGTCGGCATGAACTGCATTATCTTGGTCGAGGTCGAAGGCTCATCGCTGCACATCACGAGTATCCCCTCGTCCTGAGCTTCCTCGAGTACAGGATTGAGAGCGGTTGCGGACAGCGGATCTATGATGATCGCATCAACGCCCATGTTCATGAAGTTCCTGACATGCTGTATCTGCAGGTCCACGTCGAATCCGGCGTGCTGGAGGTAAAAATTGTCGATGTATCCCTTGCCCTGATACCACGCCACGGCCTGCTGCAGGTTCTTTACCATCTGGGTCCGCCAGCTGTGGGTGATCAGGCCGTTTGAAACAGCGATATTGAATCCGGCTTTCTCCGCTTCTCCCTTTCCCTCCCCTCTTCCCGCGAACAGCCCTGCGGGAACAAGCAGTAGAAGCAGGAGTAAAAAGAATACTAATTTCCTCATTCTGAACCTCCTCCATAAAATATGAGTGTAAAGAGCCTTGACAAGGCTCCTGTTACCCTTTTTATCCGAATATCCAGAAAAAGACTGCTCCTATTACGGCACGCGTGCCGGTGTGGGAGGGTCGTATTCCATTAGTGTTCGACCGCCCGTGCGATTCTCTTCAGCTCCTCAACGCTCTTGGCGACCGCCGCGTCCTCATCGTTGTTGTAATTGGGATGGAGAAAATCTATCTCAACAGCCAGGAAGCCTTCGTATCCGTTGTTCTCGAGCTTCTGAGCAAGCTTCATGTTGTCAACGATACCGCCGTCGCCGACAGGTGTGCACGAGAAAAAGTACCACTCATTGACGGGAACACCGCGCTGTATCTTCAGATCCTTGATATGCGTCGCATACACATAATTGACGAGCTTGCCCATCGCCTCTACGGGATCGTCGAGAACTCTGACAAAATTGCCCGAATCGAAATTGATGCCGAAATATGGGGAGCCGACGTTTTTAATGAGCGTCAGCATCTCGTCTGAGTTGAAATCGAGATGGTTCTCATCAGCGAGTTTTATCCCGTATTTTTCAGCGGTCTTTACCGCCTCGGAGAACATCCTGGAGAGCCGCTCTATCTGGGACCCGTGTTCCTCGAACCTGAACTGCAGGCTGCTTCCAACGACACGCATAACCTTTGCGCCGATGGCGTCCGCATACTCAATGCTCTCTACCATCTCATCGAACATCTTCTCGTTTTTCCCGCCCTCGAGCCCGTCCGGATGCCCCCATGCAAAGACACGGTCCATGCCGTACTCGTCGAGCATACCCTTGATCTCGGAGAGATACG
>CAZOWM010000002.1:97422-119106 GCA_964583615.1 uncultured Spirochaetota bacterium
TTTTGTCAATATTTATTCCGTGAAAATCGTTTTTCGCTGAAGCTCGACATCTTCAGGGCAGGGGCTCGTCCATGACCGCCCAGAACACCATCAAGCACGTCTGCAGAAAAGATCCTGCCCTCATGGATACTTTAAAACTCAAAAAAATCTAAGTAAAGCAATTATTATATTTTTATTCGTAAGGAATTTCGAGCTTGGTGCAGAATTCACAGCTGGTATGAGCGAAGCTGTGTTTCCCAAGGTGTCCGACACAGGCAAGGTGGGCTCTACAATCCTTCTTTTCACCGCAAGCGGCAAAATATCCCTGAATCCTTCTTATGCCCTGAGCATTGATATTCGTCCGAGCGTGAAATATTTGCTTTCCCTGAGCTCTCTAAAGACATTCGATGGCTTTCTTTTCGGCCTGGGATTCTCTTTGAATTACCGTTTGGGGGAGGATCCCGATTCTTCCCGGTCCATCATCAGGAGTATACGGAGGCGACCCTGGAGACAAGGGGCAAGTTCGTCACCATCCGTTTCGAGGTGGTGAACCGCATCGAAGACCCGAAGTACATCTTCGACCTTCGGCTGGTAGACGACAGAGACCGCACCTATTCCATCTGCGCCGAGGCATATGCGTACTTCGGTCCCATCGAAGAAACCTGTACGATGGCTGATCTGTATCCGGATGTCAAGCGAACCTTCACGATGTCACACGACGTACCGATGAACGCGAAAGACCTGTGGCTTGAGGTCACAGACCTGAACGTGCCGCCGAAGGAAAAGAAATACATCGATCTCGGAATCTGAAATCTCGAAATCTGAAAAGCCCATGCTTTCATCACCGGGAAGGTATAACCTGTGCACACTGTCTTTTTCATAGTAAACTTTCGATTTTGAAAGCTGCGCCTGTGGGGGCCTGAAAAGAAATTGTGCGGCCTCCTGAAGGCATACTTTCCGAACTGACTGATAAGGTCGTCGAAGGGGTTGAGCAAGGGCTAAAACCACTTCAGCAAAAAGGCCTTTTAACCGTCGGGTTAAAAATAAAGCACGATCATCTTCCCTTTTACTGTAAGTGGGTTCTTGTCGTCTCCATCGCGGGTTATTCTTCGTCAATATAGACAGCTCCTTTGGACAACCCGACACCGATCTCGATTTTTCGACTCATTCGCAGCGGAAAAGCAGACCCTCTCACAGAACAACTTGGGTGTAAAATACTTCGTTTCTCCTTGTCTCACAAAATGTCGGATAATTAACCGCATCTTCTGTAGTATCGATATCCTGAGACCTCATGGAATGATTATTCACAAGTCGATTCTTTTTCCCTATACGGTGTAAAATATTGCATATAAAGCCGAATTACTGAAGCATTTGCGATAAACTTAATCGAGCTTTCCCATTTCATCGAGAAGTTTGATGACGCGAAGTGATTCCGCTGTGCCTGTTGTGCCGCACATTGCCACCACCACGGAAATCGTTTCAAGTATCTCTTCTTTTGTTGCACCTGCCTCCAGTGCCCTCGTGGTTTGTGCGAGAATACAACTTGTGCAGCTGGCCCGTAGTGCGACAGCGAGGGCTATAAGATATTTTGTTTTTGCATCAAGAGCGCCGTCATTATAGACCGTAGCGAGCATGTCGAGCACTGCAGAACCGACTTCGGGAAGGACCTGTTTAAACCGCTCAAACAGTCGAATGCGTTCTTCGTTCAATTCCAGTTGTTTTTCCATATGTTTCTCCTTTCTTTATAATATTTCTTTGTAAATACAACTATTTTCCATAAGAGATTTTCTTGATCCCGTGCAGAAAAACCATACAAACACTATTTCGGGAGAAGGATCTTATTTATGAGAGACACACGTGACTTATCGATAAGTATTGCAATAAGAATAAATATCCCGCGAAGGGTCAACCGTATATATGGATTCATATCAAGAAGCATGAGCCCGACATCAATCATGATGATCAACAAGGTACCACCAGTTGCCCCGCCTATAGTTCCGCGCCCTCCTGACATGGAAACCCCACCGATGATTGCTCCAGCAAATGAAAGGAATACATACCCATCAACAATATCGGGTGAAACAGCATTTGTATACCCCGCATAGAGCATTCCACTTATACCCGCCAAAACTCCCGACAGAGTAAACGCAATGATGATCGTATTCCCGACGTTGATTCCCAACCGAGTGGCTGCTGACGGTCCGCCTCCCACGGCATATATTTTTTTCCCAAAACGAATATGATTGAGCAGAAAAAAGAGTAAAAATATGAAAACAATCATTATAAAAATGCTCATTTTTATCCCAAGAATCTCATACTGCCCGGAAAACAAGAATATTCCGGGCAATTCCTTTGCCATTATGGTTCTCTCAATAAAATAATAACGCTGCCACCGAAAAATGAAGTATGTTGCCAGTGTCACGAGAAATGAGGTGAGCTTTAACTTCCCAACTAAAAATCCATTGAATGCACCAAGCAGACCGCCAATAAGACACACGATAATCACACTCAGAAACCCGGGGATTTGCCCTGGGAACCATCTATAGTACAGAGTACTCGTCAGAATAGTCGAGAGACCGGCAATCTGAGCGATTGACAGGTCCAGATTCCCGCTGATCAGAAGTATGGCCTGTCCAAACACAAGAAAGACCGCGCAGGAGGAAACATAGAGAACAAAATGGATCCCTTCCAAAGTAAAAAACGCAGGCACAATGACTGAAAAGACAAAAAAGAAGGTAATAAATAAAAACCAGACCAGATTCCTTAATGCGAATAACCCTATTCTCTCCAAAAACAATCGAATCGTTTTATTATTCACTTCAATACTCCGTATAGATAATAAAATTCAATTTCCACCTGAACGGAATGATTCTGATATTTCTTATGAACTGATAAGCACTTTACGAAGTTCTTCGAGTGTAGTTTTTTCTTTCTCGATATCTACTATTTTCTGCCCAAGAGAGAGAACAATAAATCGGTCAGCGATATCATATACGAGATTGACATCATGCATCACAAGCACAACAACGATACCTCTTTTTTTCAGTTCGCGAATAAATTGAATGACCCTTTCTGTACCCTTGAGTGAAAGCGCAGCAGTGGGCTCATCTAATATGACAATCTTCGCATTGAAGTACATTGCTCTCGATATTGCGATGCCCTGCCGTTCCCCACCTGAACAGAATTTGGCCTGTTGATCAGGCGTGCCGATGTTGAGACCCAGGTTTTTCGTTAATTCAACTGTTTCTTCACGCATTTTCCTTTTATCAAGTATATTTATAGGCCCGAATGACTTGGTGAGCTCCCTATCGAGAAAAATATTCTCCATAACGCTCATTTCGCTGATTGTCGCAGTATCCTGATACACCATTTCAATCCCAAGCTCACGCGCTTCTGATGGCGAATGAATGTCTACCCGTTTGCCATCTATATAGACATTTCCCTCACTCGGTTTAATGAAACCCACCAGAATATGCATCAATGTAGATTTTCCTGCTCCGTTGTCTCCTATCAACGCAACAACCTCACCCTGATTGGCTTCTAGATCCACACCCTTGAGCGCATGGACTCTTTCAAACCATTTGTGAATTTTCTCCATTTTCAACAATGGTGAGGTCATGGAACTCTCCACTATAAATTTTACAATGGATTTTTTTGAATAACACGGCGAAAAATCGTTTCACCGTGTTATTCTTTTTTCGTTTAAACCGTATCTGATACTCGTTCCAAATGGTTTCGTACAGGCATACCATTATTTAAACATGAGTCTCGCCCACAAGGTCGGATCATCACAATTTTCTGGAGTCACGAGATTTGGATGCGGCACGAAGCAGAGATGATTATACTCATAGTGTTCCGAGTCTAAATCATGTGACATGATAACCCGTGCCGGCGCCCATTGG
The DNA here is from genome assembly GCA_964583615.1 of uncultured Spirochaetota bacterium. Lineage (GTDB taxonomy): Bacteria > Spirochaetota > B62-G9 > B62-G9 > DRHN01 > CAZOWM01. Next base: position 101,304 of record CAZOWM010000002.1, read on the forward strand.
TTACTGTTTTCCCATGGATTAACGCCGCTGTGCAATTTTCCTGTAAGGTTCAGGTCATCCTCAGTAACCGTCCCAACTTCGGGAAGTGCTGATTCCCCATGTTGGAGATAATCCACCATGTACTTGACTGCAATTGCGTTGTAGAACTGAGTCGGTTGATCGACTCCAAGATCTGAATACCCTTCCTCCATGAAATCAAGGAGTGCAGCATTCGCATCCAGGTGCACGATATACACATCATCCGGTCCATACCCAAGTTCCTTCACCGCGAGTATAGCACCCTGTCCAAGCCCGCTGTTGATTCCATATATGGCATCAAATTTGCGGCCGCCTCGTATTGCAGACAATGTTGCTGTCTTCCCCTCATCAGGAACTGCCTTTTCTGTAAGTTGATCAAAGACCTTTATGTTCGGATATTTTTTCACCACTTGATGAAACCCGTCGTGTCGTTTTCTGTTTTGGATATTTCCTGGCATTGTCCACAATAGTAGGACGTTCCCCTTCGGCTCACCGTATTTTTCTTCAAGGTACTTGACAACGTTCTCACCACAAATCGAACCTGCCTCCAAACTGCTGAAGCTCACCGACATAATTATGTCGGGGTTGTCCACATCGACATTTGTCGTCATAACCGGAACGTTCTTTTCTTTTGCTAATCTGACGATCTCGTTACCAGCTGCGTCACTGATTGGTGTGACAATGATACCATCAACACCTTGAAGCAACAATGCTCTGCATGCGCTGATCTGCGCTTCGGTCGTCAGCTCTTCGGGTTTCTGAATGATGTGGTCAATTCCGTTGTCCTCGCAATACCACGTAAAACCAGCGTCATACGCCTCCATCCACTGAATCTTGTAGGGATACGTAATGAGCCCTAACTTGATGTCCTCTTTTGCAGGTGTTCCTGCACCTTCTTTGCTTTCGGCAGGAAAAACAATACACGGAACAGCCAGCAACAAAAAGATCAGAAAAAATGTGACAGTTGTTCGGTTCATAGAACCCTCCTTATAGTATTTATATTCAATCTATCTTTTGATAAAATGTTGTTTTATCAGTAATTCTCAAAAAACAACGGGATAAGAATCCTGTAGATTGCATTTTCATTCATATTTCGAGTGTGTATTCTATCCCAATGTCGACTCTATCAAAGTCGACAAGCGCACCCTTTCGCACAAGGCCAATACGCGCGCTGTCATACAGAGGTATGGGTGGCCAATGCCATGTACCTTTCCATAGCGAAATGCCCAGGGTACTGTCAAAAAGGAATGCTCGAGTCTGCGAGAGATCCGGCATACTTTTTGAATTATCCGGTGGTGCCATTATAAAAATCACGTCGCCTTCCATGAAGAAAAATGTCTCTGTAGTGAGAGGGTGACGTTCCATTTTTGTAACCGTTGTGCCGCCCTTAAAACCTTTGAGCCAACCCGGTATCCCTTTTGTTTTTTCAACCTCTGCCATTATTTCTTCCGACACTCTTTTGATCTTGCAGTAACAAAGATCAATCTTTTCATTATCTTCTCCAAGATCGACGTTATAGGACCAGCATCGTACAAATGTTATATCCTCGGATGGTTCGCCCTTCTCCAATCCGAAAATTTGCCCGTAGGGTTTGAAACTTTGCTCAGAGACATTCTTAAACGCCTCGACTCTTAATGTTTTCTTCTCCATTTATCTTTTCTCCTTTCTCTTTGATGTAGAAATCCTTTTCACAATACGAACATTGTACACGTGACTATTTCGTCGAATTCCTTATGATCATACTCACCGGAAAAACAATGTCCTTCTTAGGGAGTGATTTTTTTTTGATCAATTTATCCAAAATTATCAGTGCTGCCTTTGTTCCGATATCAGAAACCGGCTGTACTATGACAGTAGGTTGTGGTGAAATAAGCTCAGCATCATATAAATCGTCAAAACCAATAAATGAAACCTGTTTGGGTATTTCAATCCCCTTGTATTTCAATATTCTCAATGCATAAAAACTCAGCGTATTTGCCGTGCAAAATACCGCACTAAATCGATTGATCCCTTCAAATAGATTGAGCTGCGACTCAATATCAATCTCCCGTTCCCGAGACTCCAACTCAATCCGGTCGCCTGTTTGTCTTTCAATGCCTGCATCCTTGCTGGCTTGAAAAAAACCCTTTTCACGATCACGAACATTTGGAAGTGGAATTTTAGAGGTCACCACAACGAGACTCTTATGTCCCATATTCACGAGGTGTTTTCCGGCATCGTAACCACCCTGATAATTATCTACAAGCACAGAGGGAATACCAAATGCCGGCGGAAGCGCTCTATCGACACAGACGCACGGAATCTTTCTTTTTTTTATTTTCTCAAAGATATTGCTGAAGCCCATATGCATATCAATAGTTGGGGAAATAATCAAACCATCGACCTGCTTCTCCATTAACAATTCAAAATATTCTTTCTCCTTATCTAAAGATTCATCGGAGTTACATATGATGAGTGCGTACCCCATACTGCTCGCTTGATTCTCAATTGACTTCGCCAACACACTGTAGAAGTGATTTCTGATGTCGGTTAAAAGCAGGCCGATTGTATGTGTTTTTCCGCTCACCATGCTGCGAGCTAAGCTGCTCGGTCGGTAATCATACTCCTCAATCACACTACAAATCTTCTTTCTGGCCTCCTTGCTTACATATCCGTATTTTCTAATCACCCGAGATACTGTTGCTCGCGAATAACCTGAGGCCGCTGCAATTGTATCTATATTTATTGTGTTTTTCGCCATGGTGCTTATGTGTTAATAAATGTAAATATGAGAGCGGTATCTGATACCGGTCTCATATTCTATCAAATACTCCCTTAATGTGTCAACACTTTTTTAAAAAAAAATCTAGGGGAGAGATGAGCGTGGATTGGTTACAAGCCTTCAAGTACTTTGTTCACCGCGTAAGGATCAGTAATAACCGTACTTACTTTCTTTTCTCATTGTTTATAAACTGGCAAACGCTCTCCCTGCACAGGTGGAAAAGGACCACGACAGTCCACGTTTACAGCAGAGAGTCAATATTCAGGATCGCTTCCAAGATTTTCCATTGGGATTACACCCTTAAAACCCCTGCAGCCGGAACTGCTCTGGTGAATAACACGTCTTCTATTTTTCACATTGAAGAGCTTGGGTGGTCTGATTGGTTGGATGAGAGCCAAAAAATGTGAACCGAAATGTGTTGACCGATAATAAACCCGGGAGTATATTCGCACAGTTGAACCAAGAAAAGGTATCCAGTTTTTCATTCTGGCGATGTTTTCAAGAAGCGCCGGGATGAAGCAACTGCAACAGATGGCTGGATGTTTTGCTTCACGGAAGCAGTTTAAAAGTCACAGAACACTCTTACAAAGATTCTATCGACCTTCCTGATGCCTGGATGAACTGAGATTCCAGGCACTTCCCAAGCTGCAGCTTCAACGCACATTACTCGTTTCAAAAAGGAATAATATGAACAGAGAAAATTTCAACGTGCTCGGTATAATCGAGCCCATTCAGCGCGCACTGAGTGCTGAGAACATTAGCGACCCCACCCCTGTCCAGCTGGAGGCCATCCCACTTGTTCTGGGAGGCCATGACGTGATGGGGTGCGCGCAGACCGGCAGCGGGAAAACAGCCGCTTATGCACTCCCCATGCTGCAGATTTTGCTGAAGACCAGAACAAGCCCGGTCAGAGGGTCCACACGCGCCCTTGTTCTGGCCCCGACACGAGAGCTGGCGGATCAGGTTGCCGGCTGCTTTTCGTCGTTCGGAAGGTACCTCGGCCTACGGGTCGCGGCCGTGTACGGTGGCGTGAGTAGAAAAACACAGGTCAATATCCTCTCCAGGGGGGTGGACATACTTGTTGCAACACCAGGCAGGCTCCTGGACTTGATGGAAGATCGAAAGATCCTGCTGGGGAGGACAGAAATCGTGGTCCTGGATGAGGCGGACAGGATGCTTGACATGGGGTTCATTCTCGACATCAAGAAAATCGCCGCCGCGATTCCTGCACGGCGCCAGACGTTGCTCTTTTCGGCGACTCTGCCGCCGGCGATTATGGATCTGGCCGCGGATTTTCTCCAGCAACCCAGGTACGTGGAAATCGCTTCAAGCACACGTGAAGATCCACAGATCAAGCAAAAGGTGCTGTTTGTGAATAGAGATAAAAAAAACGCACTGCTGATGCGGCTTCTGGCTGACCAGGAAATTTCCCGGGTTTTGGTCTTTACCCGCACAAAGTACAGAGCGAACAATCTTTCCAGACAGCTTTCCCAGAAGCGCGTAAAAACCGACGTGCTTCACAGCGACAAAACCCAGGGAGCCCGCCAGAAGGCTCTGCAAAGCTTCCACGCGGGGCATATCCGGGTTCTTGTTGCCACCGACATTGCGGCCCGGGGCATCGATGTCGACGATATCGATCACGTCATCAACTACGAGCTTCCCATAGAGCCGGAGCTGTACATTCACCGCATCGGCCGGACTGCGCGGGCCGGAAAACAGGGAACCGCCCTTTCCTTCTGTGATGCCTCGGAAGTGAAATACCTCCGGCAGATCGAAAAGGTCTTAAAGAAGCAACTGCCTGTGTTGAAGGAACAACCGTTTCACTCTCCGGGAGCCGCAGCGGCGGGCAAATCCTCCGCATGGAAACAGCACTCAGACAAGGTGTCGGTGGGCAGACCGTCAACAGGAAAACAAAAACAGGGCACAATGGCCATAGACAAACAAGCGAGAGGCGACTCGCCTGCAGGAAAACAATCTGGTGGAAACCGCAAGCCCGGCCTGCCGCACCGCACGCAGGACGCGCGGAGCCGCGGTTGGAAATCCTCAAAAAAGGAAAACAGGCCACGGTATGCCCGTGTAGGAAGCATTGGATCCTAGTCGTGCATCATGGAAAAAATATGATATTTTTATTGCGTACTCGGAATTTCGGCATTACACTATTGTTAAAGGTCATATTTAACCGTGTGTGAGTCCTTCCTTTCTGGGGCGCACTTGACTGTAGCTTTCAGGCTATTCTCTCAACACTCGCCTTTACCGTCTTGACTGAATAACCCCGGTTAAATCAGCCTTATATTGGAAAGGTGAGTGTTGTCTGTCCGTTGCCCCAGCGGAAAATGTGCACATTGTGTTTTCGATTCGGGAATGCGAGATAGAGAAGCGCGAGATTCTCGAAAAAACGTGTAGACGTTTTTTTCCAAATTTATAAGAAGGCGGTAAAACCATGAATATACTTCTCATATCACCATCCACAGAGCAGGAAATCAAGACGGGAAAATTCTCCAGGATCCCGCAGCTGGCGCTGCCCCTCATCGCCGGTCTGACTCCCGAGAAGCACGAGGTGCACATCGTTGAAGAGGAGCTGGAGCCGGTTAACTTCGATACCTCCTGCGACCTTGTGGGAATCAGCTGCATGACGTCCAACGCACCCAGAGCTTACCTGATCGCCCAACAGTTCAGGATGCGGGGAAAGAAAGTGGTCATGGGCGGGATTCATCCGTCCATATTGCCGGATGAGGCGTTGCGGTTTGCAGACTCCGTTGTTATCGGAGAGGCAGAGGGTGTGTGGAGCCAGGTTCTCGAAGACGCAGAATTTGGAAAACTGAAACCCCGGTACCACAAGCCCTATCCTCCGCTTGACCGTTATGTGCCCAAAATGACAAACGGGGTAAAGAGGAGGCCTTTCAGGATCATTCCTCTGATGACCACCCGCGGGTGCCCCTTCGACTGTGAGTTCTGCTGCGTGAATAACGTGTTCGGACACAAGGTCCGGCACGTACCTGTCGAAAACGTGGTGAGGGACATCACCGATTCCGGCGGGAAGCTTTACATGTTCCTCGACGATAATATCATCGGCAACCCGAAATACGCGCGCGAGCTCTTCGGAGCGATCAAGCCGCTCGGGATCAGCTGGGTCGGGCAGGCTTCAATCTCCTTCATCAAAGACGAAAGCATGTTGAGGCTCGCAGCGGAGAGCGGATGCGTAGGGCTGTTTTTCGGCCTGGAGAGCGTATCCCGTAAACAGCTGGAGAAGATGAGAAAGTCCATAAAGGACATCGACAAAATCGAAGAAGCGATACAGAAAGTGAAAGATAATGGAATCGGTTTCCACGCATCCATGATCTTCGGGTTCGATGACGACACGGTAAGCATATTTGAGGATACCCTCCGTTTCCTCAACAAAAACAAGATATATTCGGTCTCCCTCAACACCCTTACTCCGTATCCCGGCACCAGGTTGTATGACCGTTTGAAACAGCAGGGGAGGCTGCTCACTGAGGACTGGCAGTACTATGATCACAAAACGGTCGTGTTTACCCCGATGCACATGACACCCTCCCAGCTTCAGGAAGGCAGGATGTGGGTATTCAGGGAGTTCACCAGGATGTCTACCATTCTGAAAAAAGCGCCCTTTTATCTCGACCACCCGCTGTACTTCGCTGGATTGTCCATCGGCCGCAGGAAGGCATGCAGACAGGATCTTCGCAGGTTCCCACATCTCGTCTCTCACAGTTTCCCGCAGGAGACATATACCGAAAAGGCGGGGGAAAAATCTTTTGCGGCTCTTGACGCTTCTCCTGTACCAATATGATTGAGAAAGCTATATTACAGGCATGTAGTTAATTGAAAAAAGGAGGAAAGAGTGAATATCTATGTTGGTCATTTGTCGAGTGAGGTCACTGAAGAGGACTTGCGAAAGGCGTTCGAGGATTACGGGCAGGTCGCATCGGTGAAAATAATCATGGATAAGTTTACCGGTGTGTCAAGGGGCTTTGGATTCGTGGAGATGCCCTCCAAAAGTGATGCTGAGTCCGCGATCAGCGGTCTAAACGGCACTGAGCTGATGGGGCAACCTCTCACCGTGAACGAGGCGCGCCCTCGCTCTGACGATCATCGGGGCGGAGGAAGAAGACCTAGCAGAGGCGGCGGGCGGCGCTCCTGGTAATCTCCTCTACCGCATCTACCGCACAGTTTTCTGCACGAAATGGGAATACATGTGTAATTTCTGGGGTGAGGAAGGTGATTGTATCGGCACGGTGCGGGCCTGAGCCCTTCTCGTATGTATGAGACACGTGCCTTCGAAACCCTGAAACGACGTCTGGTCTGCGCTGGATTTGGGCGAAGATGTGCATCCCTGCAACCGTATTCTACGAATGTCTCCCTATGGACGTCCATCTTTATGCTGATCCTGCCGCAGAACCTTCGGCCGCGGATCTTCTGCCTTATCCAGCTGCAGCTACTTCTCAAAGGGAAGCGCGGGAACCTTTCTGTATACCCTCATGTCCTCCTCGAGCTCAAGATTGTTCGTCTCGATGAGCTACACGATGTAATTTCGCAGCATCTTCTCCCTGCCCCGTAACTTCCCACAGCGTTCCTCAATTTAACCGTAGACCGCTGACATCAGAAGTTTCCGATTCCCATTTCTCCCAGATGTTAAAAAACTTATTGGGAAATTGGGTCGTTTATACCTAATTTCTTGATCAGGTTTCTCGCAATAACTACACCAGTATCACTCAATAAAGGCGCTTGTTTACTTTCCTTGAGTACTACAGGTGGGTTTGTAAAATGTGCTTGATTTTTTTCTGCTATCTGTTATAATTCTTTTTGTATCACTTTAAATTCCTCCTATGTGTTTGTTGGTATGTTGTAATTAACTACTATTCAAACACTTAGGGGTTTTTTGTCAAGAGCTTTTTCCTTATCGCTTAATTTGGGTTATTATATTTATTATGGGAAATCGTCTATGGAGATAATAGAGATAAATAAAAATCGAAGATCGATTATGAAAATAACCGAAGATGAAAGAAAATTGATCCTTGATTGTTTAGAAATATATAAATCAAAAATAGGAAAAGATGAAATATATGAAATAGACAAATTGAAGTACAATGTCATTAATCAGAATGAGAGAATCAGTATATCAAAACTCGAAGTATATAAGATACAAGAGGTGCTCAATAAGGTAGGTGCTTTTACAACAGGGATCAATGATTTAATAAAAGTGTTTCAGTATCTGGTAGATAAGATCAACGCTGAATAATCTGTTGACCCCCACTTCCCCCATACAACAAGAAGAGAGTTGACGGTTGCCACAATGAAGGAGTTGTCTTTGAGGTTTAAACTGAGCGGAACTCAGTCTCCATGATGTCGCAGCAGAAAACCCCGTTCAGTGCCTAACATTTTACATTGTAGGGAATAACCACGACCAGCGCAAGGGGCCTATAGTCAATCAGAAATAAAAAATCTCAGCGTAAAAACTCTTTCAGTTTCTCTTGAAAACAATATTTTATAAATTCCTTGAACTTTTCGCACATTGTGAAAGTATATAACCAGCACAAAGCGAGTTACAATAGTGCAAATCTGAAGCTTTGTATCAGGAAGGATTTAAACCTTTCGAAATACTGATGGAGGGTGTGCGATGTCAGGTGGAAAGAGGTGGCATGTCCTTTTGGCCTGCGTTCCCGCTTTTATCCTGTGTGCATCATCGCTGTACGCAGAATCGGTTCCTCTCGATGTAAAACAACATGATTTATCGGGACCAGTAAAAAAGGTCATTGAAACGCAAACAGGTTTTAAAGAGATCTACGGAAAATGGAGACAGTCAGGAATATCTCTTGTACAAGAGATCATGTTCAACAGGCAAGAAAAAAAGACGAGTGAAATAATGTATAGCGGGGGAAATTGGACACAGACAGTTGACTATATCTACGATGACTCTGAAATGATAAAGGAGATCAAGTATATCGGCAGCAACTGGGAAAAAATCCAATACTTCGACGGGTCGGGGAAAATGATCGAAGAGATACGGCATGACACAAGATACGATCGGATTCTGGAGAGCTGGAATAAAACCAAAGAAAAAAACGGAATCACCATTGAATACAGATCATACTACAGTGATGGGAGCTTGAGTCGAAAAGAAATCACCTCATTTGATATGGCCGGGAGAGTTACTGAAAAACAGTACGATCCACGGGGTGAAGATTTCCGGAAGTGGGAATACGACTACGATGCAGCCGGCAATCTTGTAAAGGGACAGTACTTCGATAAGTCATACATTCCGAAGGATACCTGGCACTCCACATACGATGAGCGGGGAAATCTTACTGAGGTTCGCCATGGCAATATTCAATATAAGGATAATCTGCATTCGATACGAACATATTTCTATGACGACCGAAACAGGTTGATACGGCAGTTCGTGCGCCGTTATTCCCAAAATGGAGACCTGGAGTACATTTTTTCATATTCGTACGATATACACGGGAATATCATAGAGGAAGTATACCAGCACAAGGAAGAGAGTTTTTCAACAAAGTGGTCATACGCCTATGACTCCATGAATGAACGGACGAGAGAAACCTTCTACAATAGTGAAGGTGTGGTTTTCACCGGGTATCTTGTCACAAACGAGTATGACTCAGAGAGCAGACTCGTAGACACGATTCGCTATGACCTTTCGGGCACACAGCAATCGAGAACGAGTCATACATACAATGGGCATGGCCATCTCACCGAGAGTGCCGCATATAATCCCGACAATTCACTGAACAATAAGACAACATACGAATATAATTACGATGAATGGGGTAATTGGGTTGAGAAAAGGACTTTTACGACAAACAACCTGCGCGAAGCGTACAGTATCCCCACGCTGATCCAGTTTAGAACAATTTCTTACTACGACTGAGATTCCATGATCACTGCGATAATAGCCGCCGAACTTCATCGTCCAGGGGTAAAATGATCTGTGCAACAGAATCGACTGTCTCATTTATGCCGTTTATTACCCGGGCAAAAAGAATAACAGAAGAGGGTGTTTCGATTATCATACCCCCAACCAGATAATCGGCCAAAAGCTCAGTCGCTGCTTTCAGAGCAGCATCGGTGTCCATTAAATCGGTGCGGTCGAGGTCCCATTCCCGAAGGTATGAATCCAGCTCTCCTTCAGGGACTATGGAGAGAGCGGATATTTTTTTTAGCTCCCCATTCACCTTCCTCTCTATCAGACGTTTCAAAGAGGATGCGCCGCCATCCCTCTGCGTGAACCCGTAAAAAACAACCGATCCCGACTTCTTGGTTTGAAGTTCCAGTATGAGCTCATCAACCAGATCTGAAACCTGTTTTTCTATCGACGCCTCCGTAACGGTGGGTAAAATTTCAGTTTCCTCCAGTAACCTTGTCACAATCTCGCTCGGTAAACCGAGTTCTTGCGAAAGTTTCTTTATATACATATCGAAAATGGCAAGCTCGTCTTTGAAGATAGTCTTTTCCAGACGCAGATGGGTGTTATGGATCTCTTTTTTCAGTGCAATGCAAATATCAAGGCATCGCTGTTTTCTCGCGCGAATTGATTTTTGTGTCTCCTCTATTTCCAGGTGCACCACATCGTCATAATGAGTTGTCTGCTGTACATCGCGGTTTTGCCAGATGAGTCTTCCGAGTCCATATATATTTCGAGAATCCTCCTGGCTTGAATAGTAAAGCGTTCCTATAACTTTCAACGCCTGAGCGATATGAAGCATGGTTCCCGCTTTGAGAACCATTGGATTTGAAAAACCGGTATAGGATCCCCCCGTATCCGAATATTTCATTCTCATGACATGGGGACCACTGGTGAGCTTTCTCCCCGATCTATCGCGATAGGTGAGGGTAAAACGTGCAAAATCGTGTGTGCCTTCATTCTGTCCGGAAGGTATTTTCACCTGCATGAGTATGGTCTCATAGTCACGGGTATGGAGGGTTGGAAGGGAGTACTGTATTTTTCCAGCTTCAATAACATGGTCATATCCCCATGTGTTTTGAATATTCACCTCCTGCAAAAACTCCATTTCCATTTTGAGGTCATAAGCAACGGGAACAACCATGCGGTCAAGATCGGTATTGAAGATCTCATTGATCTTTTCCCTGTTCGACATGAAGCGTGAGCTGCCGCCGCTTCGATTGGCAAGCTGCGACATCAACTTGAGATTAAAGTCCATGCCAACCCCGACGGTTGAGATATTGATTCCCTCTTCGTTGAATCGATCTGCCATTTCCAGTATGTCATTATACTCTCCCAATCCGTCTGATATGAATATGATACGATTGATCGAACCTTCGTGGGAGCGTGATTTTATCTGTTCATGCCCTGCCAGGATGCCTGCTTTGAGATCTGATTCGCCTTCGGGCTTAACCGCCCGAACCCTTTCGACGAGAATCTTTCGACTGCCGATCTCCTTAAGCCTTGTTGCGGGTAGCAGCACATCAGCTGTCTCTGCAAATGCGACAATGGAAACCGTATCTTCTTCACGCAGCCGATAAATAAAGATGCCAAAGGCTTCCCGGACCCACTCCATCTTGTCCTTTCCGCACATGGATCCGCTCTTATCAAATACAAATGCGAGATTCATCGGCGGAATATCCTCAAACTTCTCCTTCCTTCCCTGAATACCGATCTGAATTACTTCCTCCTGCCCGTGAATGGACACCTGCCTGTGACCGGCGTGCAGAGTTACTCCAACCTCGGTTTTGGGATAGGGATATTGATAATCAATCTCCGCGATATAGGAGTCTATGTGTATCTCTTCAGGAGGGATTATTTTCCCCTGCTCGGCAACATACTTGCCGCGTTCAGCAGACTCTTCTTTTGCACCGCTCGACCATGCGAGGGAGGGCAGGATACTCAGGATACCAATAATCAGAATGCACGGAACGAAAGCTTTTTTTATCATACACTCCTCCAATAGAAGCTTGTACGAAAATTGATTGATACTTCCATGAATACATCCCTCTCGTCACTGTAATGCAAAACATCATAAAATAACGCTGGTGTTGAAGGATAAGAACGTAGCGTCCAACACCTGCTACAGTTCTTCATGGAGAGTTCCATCCGGCAACATCCAGTCAGGGTGGAATTCTACCCTTTCTTCCATCTGGTAACGGACACAACTTTCCCAATCACCTCTACAGTAACGCTCAATCCATTCCTGAGAGAGTTTCCCCTTCTCATAGAATCTTTTCATTGGACATACTGGATACCATTTGCATTCTGTGAGAACTACCATCAATTTACGATAATTTTTTATCACTTCTTCTCGTAAAGAAGGTCTATGGATAAGAATAGCAGGATGCTGTAAAGGTAGAATTTTTTTCTCACTTGTGAAATACAACTTTCCGCACACTTCGTTGAACTCCGAGCGGACACCCATTGAAAGTGTGTATTTCTCAAAGATGTATTTCGTGGCATAGTAACCCAGCGGAACCAGTACTTCAGGATCTATCAGTTCTATTTCCCTATCCAAATATTGACTGCACATCTCGATTTCATCCTGCTTCGGCTTTCGATAGTTCGGGAGCATACATTTGACGAGATTGGTCATATAGAGCTTCTTTTTATCCATGCCGACCGTTTCAAACAGTTCGTCCAACACCTTCCCTGATGGACCAATAAACATCTTCCCTTCTCTATCCTCATTTTGACCCGGTGCCTGAGCAATAAAAAAAAGTTTTGCGTTCACGTTGCCCGCTCCGCAGAGAGTATGATTTCTCGTCTCGGAGAGCCTGCATTTGGCGCATTTTTTTATTTCTCGATTTAGTTCCTCTAATTGCACTGTATACTCAACTCACAGAGTACTCACACACAGAAGTATGAAATATACGATTTGGATTCCGATAATAATACCTGTACGCAGTAAACGCACAGGTTTTCCCGGCTCGATCACCTGGACTTCCACCAATTCTTCACCCTTTTACAGCCGAATGCACCCCTCATTCATCAGCGATTTTTACTACGGCATTGGGCTCTTTTATCCTACCATTTTTTACAAGAATCATGGCATCCGGCAATTCTTCAAACGAGAAAAGTTGACTGCCCATTTTGAGATCTATCTTACTTGCAATATCCAAAAATTCTCTCGCTTCAGATATCTTTACATTATAGAGAGTTTTTATATTTCTTCCCCATACGTTTTTTGAGTAATGATTTATCTCAATCGCTGACATGCTCACCGGCGCAAGCACAAGGGTCCCTCCTATTTTTATCCCGGAGAGCGAAGGCTCGATTAAAGAACCTGCCGGTGGAAATACAATTGCTGAATCAAGCGTGTATGGAATCCCTTTCTTCGATGCATCTGCTGCCCACAAAGCCCCGTTTTTCTTTGCCTCTTCAATGTGGTGCGTCGATCGTGTACTGACAAAAACATCAATACCGAGAAAAGTCGCGACTTTTAACACATAGTATGCAGTAGGGCCAAAACCGTACAGTCCAAGTTTGTCCCCCCTCTTTGATTCTGTCAATTTAAACGCAAAATAGCCTGCGATACCGGGGCACATGAGTGGTGCAATATCTTCCGGCATCATGTTCACATCATTCAGGGAATGGGCAAAGTCCTCTCCTATGGTCGTGTATTCTGCAAATCCACCGTCCGTGTCCCATCCTGTAGCTCTGAAATCCGGACAGTAATTCTCTCTCCCTGAGAGGCAATACTTACATTTCCGGCATGTGCTGTGCAGCCAGGACACTCCAACTCTGTCGCCTATCCTGTATTTTTTTGCCTTTTCTCCTCTCTCACTCACAACTCCCACAATTTCGTGTCCTAAAATCAGGGGAAGCTTTGTGTGCGGCAGATCTCCTTCTGCAATGTGCAGATCTGTTCTGCATATACCACAGACAAGGACTTTGATTTTTATTTCATTGTCCCTCGGGCGAAGTGGAGGAACTTCTAAAAGCTCCAGTGGTTTTTCTTCAATCTTTGCCTGTTTTTGTAGAACCCACGCTTTCATAGTTTATCCTGTACGTAGGTAACAATCCCATAAAATTCTTGCATAACCCTTAAACTTTTCTCGATACTGCTTAACAACAGTTTGTCTCCAAAGTACTTTTAATCCTGGAATAGATATTCAGCACTACATCAGTCTGGGGGAGTACATCGAGGATCATTTCTATGTAGCCTCTTTCCTTGACGAGCTGAAATGTTCGCGAGAAGTTCACATCATAAACCCACCCCATCTGAAGCAGTTTGAAATCGTTGAGCGTCTTTATAGACGCGGCCCGTGCAATTTCTCCTGCCAACAGAGCCTTACATACTTCATCTGACAACTCAGGAACATCCGGCAGATCAAGCTCGACGCTGCTATTCCGCGGCCCATTCGTGTTTCTGTAATGGTCAGTAAGAATCCTCCAAATGTCCAGTTTATCAGCATCACGAAGCAACTTGGCAAAAAAGAGGCATTCTTCTGTTTCGTCTTCCGGCAATTCTGCACGATTATGATACAAAATTACCCTCAGTATCAGGTCTCGCGTTGACGGATCGACCCCATCCAGGACATTCAGTCTTTTAAGTACTCTGACGCCGAGCGCCGCATGGTTTTCTGACGCGAGATCAAGAAAGGTCCCATACTTCGCATACTGTTCAAATCGCCCGACGTCGTGAAAAAGTGCCATTACTTCTGCACGTAAAAGATCGGCCTCGCTCAGGCCAAGACTTTTCCCAACATCGATTATTTCTGAACATACCCGCAGGCTGTGTTCTTCTTTCAAATTGATGTTCTGCTGATAATCAAAATCCCCTACTTGGAATGTCCTGGCATACTCAGCAAACCAATTCTTTAATCTTAATAGAGCCTGTTGATCAATCATGCCTGCCCACTATTTGTATAGTCTACTTCTACATATTTGGTAAGAATATCCGAAACAGGAACCAAAAGATATTCTTCACCTTCATAGGTTATCCGAGTATCAAAATATTTTTTTTAATATAATACAATTGAAAACATACATGCACATTTGATTGCTTAGGAATAAGGCTCTTTTCTGTGTCACCTTAAAGGGGCAGTTCGTGGAGTGTTTGCTTCATTCTTTTCAGAAGCACACAAAAAACTTTACATTCTCTTTATTATTGACAGAATGTTCCATTACGAATAGTATGTCTACAAGAATAATGCCCCCCTTGTCATTACAGTACTTTTATTCTGAGTACAGAATTTTTATCTGCATCGATATAACGAGTACAAAAACTGCAGCGTTGCCAGTGTTGCTCACTTGTTGTTGAAGCTTTTTTAGATATAGTACCCAATTATTTGGTATATTTCTGATAACTTATGTTCCTGTTTTGACAGGCCTGGTCCTGTGATTTACATTCCGGTGTCAATTGGAGTAGTCTTGATGGGAAAAGGAAAAGTTACCGTAATAGGAAGTTATGCTGCTGCATTATTTTTTAAAAGTGAAACCCTTCCCGCGGTCGGGGAAACCGTGCGCGCGGAAGAGTTTATCGAGTCCCGGGGGGGAAAGGGATCCAACCAAGCCTTGACTGTTTCCATGCTTGGCTGTACATGCCAATTTATTGCGTGTTTAGGCAGCGATAAATACGGCCAGGATGCTTTGGAGATGTACAGGCAGTATGGGGTCAATACGGACATGGTTAAAATAGATAATGAAGTCCCGACCGGTATCGGGGCTATACTTATTGATGAAGACGGAAGGAATTCCATTTCGAACTTTCTTGGTGCCAACCTCAGATTGGTGAAAAAAGATATAGATACCGTACAGGATTACATCAAGGGATCAACTATTGTCGGTTTTCAGCTTGAGAGTGACTTGGAAATGGTTGATTATGGGATACGGAAAGTACACTCCATGGGTATTAGCACACTCCTTGACCCTGCTCCAGCAGCCAGGCTTTCAACGGATTTGTACCCGTATATCGATTATATTAAACCAAACGAGGTAGAAGCGACTTTTTTAACGGATATCGAAGTTACGGGTGTAGAGGATGCAAAAAAGGCCGGCGTTTGGTTTATAGAGCATGGTGCTGGTACAGCTATTATTACCCTGGGTGACAAAGGGGCGGTGCTGGTTACTCCTGAAATTTCCCGGCATTTTCCATCCCCTAACATTAAAGCCCTCGATACTACAGGAGCAGGCGATATTTTTAGCGGCGGGTTTATGGCTGCTCTATCACAGGGGAAAAATATAGAAGAGTCCGTGGTGTTTGCAAACCATGCCGCAGCACTTTCTACAAGGCGTCTGGGGGTAGTGGAATCTATTCCAAATTTGAAGGAAGTTGAAGATTTTCTCAGGAAATCTTCATTGCAGAGTTAAGAGTCAGGAGTTTTCGTATGACTATACGTGAAAGAATGAGAAGAGTTTATCAGAATAAAGTCCCCGATCAAATACCCATTGGGATTTATAAACGGTATCATCGCCTTGGCAGCGTGGAGCGTATGGTTCGCAATATGGGATTGGGAATAATCGATTTTCATCCGGTGGTTTCCCTTCTTTCTCCACCGTGGCATATGCATGAAGGTTATGTCTCTGAGGTCAAAAATGTGAATTTAGACATCAAGCATGTATGGGAAAACGGCAAAATGATGGAGTACCGCATTTTTGAGACTCCTGTCGGTACTCTCTCTCAGTGCCTCAGTAAAGACCCTACTTATGGAAGTGACTGGGTCAATCAGTATTACATAAAAGAGACAGAAGATTATAAAACAATGCAGTACATAGTAGAAAATACTGTGTTCAGAAAAAATGAAGGCCACCTCCGGGAAATAATAGAAGATTTGGGTGATGACGGAGTATTACTTGGAAGAGTGGATAGATCGCCTTATCAAAAGCTTCTTATTGAGCTGGCAGGCCCCGAGCAGTTTCTGACAGACCTTCTTACCAATCCAAAACCGGTAGAAACATTGATGGAGGCTATTGATGAGAAACTCAATAAGCAGTTTAAAATGGTTCTTGAATCAGAGGCGGATTTGGTGTGGCAACCTGATAATATTACTTCCGACATGACTCCCCCCAATTTCTTTGAAAAATACTGCCTTCCTTTTTACGAGAAGCATGGAAAACAGTGCAGAGAGTCAGGAAAATGCTACATCGTCCACATGGATGGGCGAACAAGGGCTCTCAAGGATCTGATTGCCCGTGCGCCGATTGATGTTATTGAATCTCTTTCCTTTGCTGAAATGGCGGGAGATCTTTCTCTATTTCAGGCGAAATCTGCCTGGCCGAATAAAGTAATCATACCGAATTTCCCCGCTTCTTTATGCGAAAAAAGTGAAAACGAAATCGAGAGTTTTATGAAAAAGGTTTTTGAAGAGGTGGGAAAAGAAACACCATTTATGATACAGATAAGCGAGGACATCCCGCCGGGGTCCTGGAGACACGTTTTACCTATTATATGCAGATTTGCACAAAACATAAAGATTAAGTGATTGAAATCACCAATTCAAAGGAGTAGCGGTTATGGAAAAACTCGTACTCACCTATAGGGTTCGCCCGGGAAAAAAAGATGAATACATTAAAGCGCATAATGAATTCTGGCCTGAGCTGAATCGTGGTTTTAAAAATGCCGGAGTGCGTGAAATGAGTGTTTTTATCCGTGGCTATCATCTTTTCCTCTATGGTTTGGTTGATGACCTTGGGAGATTTAACCGCTACATGGACACGGACCCTGATTATCAGCGATGGAATGAGTGGATGTGCCAGCTTCTGGAAGCCCCCTACGATGACCAGGAGCCATCTCCTTTTGCTTCACTTGATGAGATATGGAATTTTAATGTTTAATGCAAAGGATCATCCTGACTGATTTGTTTCGCTTCTATGATCCACTACGATAGGGCTCGCCATGGAGGATAAAAAAGGCCCCCGAAGGAGGCAGTTATCAACAACCCATATAGTTGAATGGAATTTACTAAAGTTAAGCGGCAAGAAACTTTGGGATTTCTATCCTGTTTGTGCAACAGAATTTTCGAAGCTGGTATAAGAGGGGGGTGTGCATGGCTCGAACTTTCTAACAGCTTAGCTCGAGTATCTTAAACTCATTTCCT
>CAZOWM010000003.1:0-17522 GCA_964583615.1 uncultured Spirochaetota bacterium
GGGGGTGTAGCTCAGTTGGGAGAGCACTTGAATGGCATTCAAGGGGTCAGGGGTTCGAATCCCCTCACCTCCAAAAAGAAGACCTCGCCGTGAAATACGGTTGGAGGTCTTTTTCATTTTTCCGCCTCAGGAACGATATGCTTCCTTATAATTCAAAGAATTGGGGTTTATTTTTTTCAAAACCTATGTTAAACTTTTAATAGAGTACACAAAACGGAGTGAATACGTGAGTGACAACGAAGAATTAGATCCTGAAATTGCGGAACTCCTCGGGGTTCAGACAAAAGAAAAAAAAAGAGAACCCGTTATTACCCAAAAAGCGGGGCCAGGCAAGCGTATTCCGAAAACCGATATACGCAGGATCAATCTCAGTCACGCGCTGACAGTGAAAAATCCCTATTCAAAGATCATAAGTGAAACCGGAGAATATGGGCAGCGTGTACACGAGCTCCTTTCGAAATTCCTTAAAGCTGTGGAAAAAGATGAAAAATCCATGTATAGAGAAAGGCTCATCCCCGCATACTGGAACATGCTTACTGTGCTCATCGACAATTTTTTCGAGGACTTATCAGATGAGAAACTTGCACTCTACCGCTACGGTTTATTGAACAGCAGTTTCATTGATGAGACACAAAAACAGATGCTCCTGAACATCAATGAATCCAGTATCCCTTCTGAAGACATCTATTTTATCGATGAGTGGCTCATCCTTGTGGCAAACGGAAAAATCAAACAAAGTGCTGTTGACGAAACAAAAAAAACCGGGAAAAACACACCGACTGCCGTAAAGGCACGTCTCGAAAGGAAAAAAGGTTCAAGAGAAGCGGAACTCGCAAACTACAGGCAGAAGATGGAACAGCACCTTCTTCTTGAAAAAAGCCTGCATGGAAGCATATCCATGCTTATCAAACACGAAACGCTTCCCGGAAACAGAGGCACACTGATTGCACCGTACAGTGAGGAACAGAAAAGGCTCATTCCGAAGATTCAGGACCTGCTTCGGGGCCTGATAAGGTCCAATAAAGACCTCGAATCAACCTCCAGGACTCTGCGCTCTCTAAACGAAGACATCGGCTCCATAGAACACTCCAGCAGGAATCTTTCCACATTCATCGATACAAAAACAGTCATAGAAGAGTTTAACTGCATACGACAGATGACCAAAATGACGGTGGGAAGACAGGGGAACCATTTTCCGTTCTTGATTAAATCTTACATGCCGATGAGTGATCTGGATATCTGCACAAAGGAAAACCTCAAAGCAGCTATTGCGGAAATAGAGTCCATAGATCCGGGAGTTTTTATCAGAAAGTACAAACAGGAAGAACATAGGATCGTTCCCTATTTCATCATTGTTCCTTCATTCGGTTCTTATGGGATCTGCTGGGAACCCTTCGAACGAATGAACAAAGCAACCAGTAGGGGAAGAATTGCCCTCCCGCTCTTTCCAAAGGATCTGAAAGGGACCATTCTGTGCGCGCTCGGAGATCTCCGGTGGCAGGTTGCAAAAGAAAAGGCGCTTCACTACTGGATGGAGGAGGGATTGACGGGGCATTACTACGACTATGCGCAGCAAAACAAACTGAAAGGGGACCTTAAGGAAGCGTTTATTCAGGATTATATACTCTGGATTAGGTTCGAATCGCAGGGAATGCAGAAGCTTCACAAAGATGTGAGGTCCATATTCTGGCGCTACATTCCATTTCCCCAATCCATGAAGGAATCATTAAAGAACAGGGGCTACTACTATCAGGACCTCTATCGAAAAGATCAAAACCGCGCAATGTCCAGAGGCTACTAGAGTTTACTCCCGGATGAACTCCCGTAAGTGATTGAAGTGCTCACGAATCTTATTGAGTGCCCTCATTTCAATCTGCCGAACAGTCTCCGGAGAAATCGAAAGCTTACTTCCGATGTCCTTCAGTGTGTATTTATCCCCCTGAAAAAAAGAATACCGGTAGAGGAGTACCCTTTTTTCTTTATCCGTGAGAATTTTCAGCATCTCCTCGGTCTTATCCCGAAGGTAATTTCGCATCACGATGTAGTCGGGATTGTATTTCGGATCTTCAACCGTACTCTTCAGTGAATACTGAGTCTCTTCACTGGTTGATTCTATGGAGAGCACCTTATCCGGGAGGTTGAGGATTTTGTGTATCTCTTCCTCATCGATCTTCGTTTCGATTGCGAGCTCAACAGCGTCGGGATTTCTCCCGTAGTCCTTTGAAAGCCTGTTCTGTGCCTGAGTAAGTTTCCGCAATTTTTCTTCTTTCCTGTGAGGGAGGCGGATCATCCTGCTCTTGTTCGAGAGCGCCCGTGCGATACTCTGCTTAATCCAGAAGGACGCATAAGTGCTGAAGCGTACGTCTTTTCTGAAATCGAACTTGTCTGCAGCTTTGATGAGCCCAAGGTTTCCTTCCTGTATTAGATCGAGGAGATCCATATCATTTGAGAGATAGCCCTTTGCAATTTTTACCACGAGCCGCAGATTTGCATTTATGAGTTTTTCACGCGCATTTTTGTCGCCCTGCTGAATCTTCTTGGAAAGACCCTTTTCTTCGTCTGCTGTAAGAAGTTTGTCTCTTCTCAGCTGCATCAAGTAGGCATTCAAATTGCTGACCTCCTGTTTTCCTTCCTTGTCTGTATTCAACATTCTCTCTCCAATTATTAAAAGCAATTAGAATGCCAACTTGACTGATGATGTGTATTATTTTAATTTCTTGAATATAAAGAATTAAAAAATCAACACCATAGAGGAAAGTGCATTTGCGAAAAAAAAGTATAATATTTCATACTAATTTTGTTTCCACTACCTAAGAAAGACTGGCAAGAGGGGAAAAAGAGCAACATAAAACAGAAAAAATTTATAGGTTTTTTCTCTTCGGTTTCCCATCTTCAAAAAACTATTGATAATTTATTGTATAATAGAAAATTATATCACATATAAGGGTAATTATCAATTTTATATCTACAAATATGAAAATAAGTTCGCTCGTGGAAAACGAGAAGATTTAAATATGTATAATAATTTGTACTACAATAGTGCTGCGTGTATATACTTTTTCATAACACAGCTTTCACTGCAGCGAGTGCCACTTCTATCTGTTCTCCGTCAGGTTCCCGTGTCGTGATTCTCTGCAGAAGAAGTCCAGGCAGAATGAGCAGCTTCATGATGAAATTCTCTCTAAACCTGTCTGAAAGCTTCAACATCTCATAGGAAAGAGATGCGATGAGAGGAAGGGCAATGAAGAGATGAAGAAAGAGAGTGATCAGTTTCCTGTATGCCAATGGCAGAGAGGCAAAATCTGGGTATACAGCCTGTATCGCAATGGTGAAGATGGGAAATATTATGATGGCGATGAAAAGTACAAAGAAGAGAAAGGAAGTACCGCACCGGGGGTGAAGCGTCTTAAACTGCTGTGCTTCTTCAGGTACGAGGGGGCGTTCTGACTCAAAACAGAAGATGGATTTGTGCTCTGCCCCGTGATATTGAAATGTCCGTTTGATATCCTTCATGTAAGAGATAACCAGTATGTACAACAAAAACACCGCAAGTCTTATGCCCCCTGCTATGATATTGAACACAAAGGGGGATTCAGTTTCAATGATACCGAGAAAATGGGTGGAAAGATTCGGAATCACCATAAAAAGCCCTACTCCGAGCACGAGCGCTGGTACAAGCCCGAAAACCAGCAAAATCGCGGAGGTACCCTCTTTTTTTTTCTTCTTTTTGTGCTCCTCTTCAGGAAGTGCAACCTCTGCCGAATAGAGGAGTGATTTTATCCCAAGCACGAGATTCTCCACGAGCGCGGTGACACCCCTCACAAAAGGAGCGCGAAAGATCTTATGTTTCTGCGCGGGACTATGTATGGATTTCTTCACCACTTCAATGGTGCCGTCCGGTTTTCTCACTGCGATTGAGTACGTGTACCGGTTTCTGATCATCACGCCTTCGATAACTGCCTGACCGCCGATGTGTGGCTTTTCACGGAGCTTTTCCTGCATTATAAAACCTCTTTTGCCTTATCTTTGATGGAATAACCCGCAAATGTGTGTGTATAAAGAAGTGAAAAAGCAGACACTCCCGCGTTCATCATTCCTTGATGTTGTACTTCTTCCTGAACCGCTCTATCCTTCCTGCGGTATCGATGAGTTTCTGTTTTCCCGTAAAGAATGGATGGCATGCCGAGCATATTTCTACATGGGATATATCAACTGTGGATCTCGTTTCAATTTTGTTCCCGCACGCGCAGGTGATGACCACAGGTTTGTAGTCAGGATGTATTCCCTTTTTCATACTTTACTCCGTCGCATAAACTTTCTACAATATAACAGTGCATATCGATTTTTTCAATTCTTTTTTCTTAAAACCACGAGTGAGTGGTTGGTTAAAATCTACGCATTGTTGTTCATCGAACGAAGGAACGCGGCATTGTTTTTTGTTGCTTTCATCTTCTCAAGAAGCAGCTCCATAATCTCTATCTCGTCCATCGGATGCATCACCTTTCGCAGAACCCAGAGCTTTTGCTGTTCCACATCGGAGAGTAAAAGCTCCTCTTTACGAGTACCGGATTTCCACACATCAATGGAAGGGAAAATACGTCTTTCCACGAGCCGCCGATCGAGGTGTATCTCCATATTTCCCGTTCCTTTGAACTCCTCGAAGATTACTTCATCCATCCTGCTTCCCGTGTCGATGAGTGCTGTTGCAAGTATAGTCAGACTGCCCCCCTCCTCGATGTTTCGCGCAGCTCCGAAGAACCGTTTCGGCTTGTGAAGGGCATTGGAATCCACACCACCGGAAAGAATCTTCCCTGAGGTTGGCACGACCTGGTTGTACGCCCTTGCCAGGCGTGTAATACTGTCAAGGAGAATAACGACATCCCGTTTATGTTCCACGAGTCTCTTTGCCTTTTCGATAACCATTTCTGCAACCTGCACGTGTCTGGTGGCAGGTTCGTCAAAAGTTGAGCTGACCACTTCGCCGTCGACATTCCTCTCCATATCGGTCACTTCTTCGGGCCTTTCGTCGATGAGTAACACGATGAGCACAATATCCGGATGATTTGTTGTCATGGAATTGGCAATCTGCTGAATCAAAATTGTCTTTCCCGTTCTCGGTGGCGCAACAATGAGCCCCCGTTGGCCTTTGCCGATGGGGGTGAAGAGATTTACGATACGCATGGAAATATTGTCGGGCGCGGTCTCCAGGTTGATTCTTTCATCGGGATAAAGGGGCGTGAGGTTGTCAAAAAGAATCCTTCGCTGTGCAATTTCAGGGTCTTCGAGGTTTACCGCTGCGACGCGGAGAAGAGCAAAGAATCGCTCGTTTTCTTTTGGAGGACGGACCTGACCCGAAACAGTGTCTCCTGTTTTCAACCCAAATAGACGAATCTGTGAAGGAGAAACATAGATATCATCGGGTCCCGGCAGGTAGTTGTAACTCGGTGAACGCAAAAAACCATACCCGTCCTGTAAAATCTCAAGCACTCCTGACGCAAATATAAGACCATGTTTTTCCGTTTGCGCCTGAAGGATCGAAAAGATCAAATCCTGCTTTTTCATGCGCCCCGTGCCTTCTATATTGAAATCCCTTGCAAGTGCAGACAGCTCTGAAATGGTCATGTTCGCGAGTTCGTTGATGTTGAGTTTTGCAAAATTGATCTTTTTCGCCTCTTCTTTATTTCTTTTACGTGCTTTCTTTACAACGGTCACTTTGCCCTTCGCACCTTCGAGTACTCCTCGCCCATCATTCATTTCCGTTTCAGTCTCCACTTCGGTTTGCGCCGGTCTGTCGTTATGTTTCTCTGGGGCTCCAGGTCCTTCGGGCTCCGATTCATCGAAAAACCCTCCAGCCGGTTCACTGGTTTGATCGTTTGTTTCCATAAGTGCGCCCTTTCTCCTTTATTCTCTTCAATATATTCTCTATTTATTTTCTCAGAATGCAGTTATATTTCAGTCTCCGTGCATTCGTGTATTCATATACTGTTTTGTAGTTTGAGCTGTATTTGCGGGTAACACGTCGTTTCGATCTTCTTAGAAAATGCTCTGTCCTCTCTTCCTTTTTACAAAGGTATTGGGCATACCCTTTTGTTATGTAAAAGTTCTCACATGTATACAAAGCCTATTTATGAGAACTTCCGCTTTGTTGAACAGCTCCCAGAGGCCTTTTAAAGAGGTATTAAAAAGCAGATGAAGGTATGAATGATTACACCTCCAAATTAAACCATTATCATTTCAGTGTCAATATAAAAATTAGCGTCTTGCAACGATTTTATGTATTTTTTCAACGACTTCTGCAAGTGTGTCAAAAAGCGGGCGTGCTTCATACTCGAGAATATCCCCCACACTGATCATATCACCGTCCCTGAATGCCGTTTCAACCTCCCTGAGATGCGCACTCAGTTCGTGAAAAACCTTTTCCGCACCGCCGCCTTCTTTCAGAACATTCTCAGTGCCCGCAGGAGCGGTTTTTTTCACAAAGGTGAACACAGCGACAATCTCTTCTAAAAGCTCTGTAATGTAAAAAAGGTCGCTGAGTGCCTTTTTGTCTTCGCCGAGCTGGAGATGTGTGCCGATCTTCTCAAACTTGCCCGAAGAGGTGGTACAGAGCCTGTGCAAATCCTCGATTACCGGGTGAAGATACACAAAAACCTTTGGTTCATCAAAGGATACATTGTGAAAATTTTTTACCATTGCCCACCCAAAGACCTTTGGAATGAAAGCGAGAATGTTTTTCAGCAAAGACTCCAGCCGGGCAGCACCCTCCGCATCGACATATTTTCGATCATACTCCTCAACGAAAGAACTCAATGTGAGAAGTGTATCAGCAAGAGACGCATCCCCGCGCAACACCGATATTGCATTTACGTCGAGGCTTTGCAACACATCGATGAGCCCTTCTCGTATGAGTTTCATCCCCTCCATGATGGAGTCATATTTTTTTATGAGATCCGCCCCGAGATACTCATTCAGGATGGTCGTGATGTATTCACCCATCGTCAGAAGGGTATTGAGTGCACATTCGAGAAATGAAGAGGTTTTTATCTCTATTTTTTTCACTTCGTTCACGTCCGATGTGAAGGGCTCGGAATCACAATCAAGTCGCACTTCTGCATCATCCACAAATACAGATACGATGATATTGCCGTTCTTCTGTACGTATTTCTCCAGACCCCGGATAACTTCTCCAACGTTTTCTTCTTTCTCGAGTGTAAAATCCAGCTTTCTTTCGTTTATGAGTATTTCCATACCAAATGTCCCTGCTTACGTTTTATTTCCCGTACTGATTTGAAAAATTCTCTATGTTTTTCTGATTCTGCTCAAGTTCGTAGAGCGCCTGCTGCATGAGCGTAAAATCACTCTCAAGCTTTTGCCGGTAATCTTCGAGGTGCTGTCTGTAGTCGTCTATTCTGTTTTGCTGCTCCTTTATTCCGCTTTCCGCTACAGTTATTCTGTTCGAGATGATGCCTTCCCGTGGATTCGTATATGCCTTTACTGTCGTGTCCAATACATAGGCCACTCCATTGTCGACCACCACATCATTGTTTGTGTCATGCCCGAAGAGTTGTTTTATCGACTCAGGATATTTCCGGAATGCTTCAACAAACGCATCCTCATCGACGCGCAGGTAACCGCCCTTTATATCTTCCCAGTTTGAGCCCAGAGAACCCATGGAAATTCCGATTTGTGCAAGCAGGGAGAGCTCACGGCCCCTGCTCGTCGGATAGGGATTCATCATGATTTTTTGAAGCCTGCTCTTCAACCCCATCACCGTGATATCCCCCGAGAGAATCCCTGCCTCCGCTTTATCAGTGAGCCGCCCGCTGGATACCACTTTTGTCTGTTCGTTGATATATTCGAGGAGCTCGTTGTATTTTCCCACCATATCCACGATTCTTCCGGTGATCAACTCGTAATCACGATCAACGGTCAAATTGATCTCCTCATCTCCCTCATCAAGCAAATTCAGCTCCACTCCTTTCAGCGCATCGTCTACGGTGTTTGTGTCCCTTTGAACTCTGACACCGTCGATAAATACAACAGAATCCTGTCCCTCCTGGACCAGATGTTTCGGAGAGACCCCTCCCCGATCTGAGAGATCCTCAATGACAACATCGGCAAATTCAACCCTCCGTCCTGTATTCTCGTTGGTGAAGTAGATTCTGTCGACCTTGCTCCCTTCTGGCACGAAGTCTGTGAGACGAAAACGATATTCCCGGTACGTGCTGTTGAGAGCATCCAGTTCCATGTTCTTTTTTGGACCCATTTCAGATCCGATTCCGATCACTCTGTTGTTGATTATTTCCGGTTTTTCTTCAACCACTTCAGGTACTGTAATTTTCTCCACCGGTTTTCCGCCGACGATTTCAACATCACGTACTGTCACTGTACCGATACTGTTCAATCCCGGCCACACCTGCGGCTCTTTTTCCGCAGGTTCGGCCTGCAGATCGACCACCCTGGCTTTTACGCTCAACTCGATATCAGGCCGTGCCGAAATACTCTGGTCGAACAGTAACTCTACGCTATTCTCGGGTTCCAGTATGAGTTCATTCTCCCTTACGGTGTACCGCGAGGAACCTTCAAGAGGAAATACCCTTTCCGATCTCAGAGCTGTATCCACATGAAGCCCCTCTTTTTCCTCAAAAAGCCCGATCTCCTCGAAAAATTCGGTTGTGGCTTCATCGTTCAGACTGATTCTGTTTTTCTCTCCTGTTTTATTCACCTCGAGGATGAGAACCGAGGTTTGATCCGTATCCTTTGTCACTTTTGCACGAACGTGGTCACCCGCTTGCCTGTTGATTTCTTCGGCCAGGCGGTCAAGCGGACCACCGTCAAACCGCACCGACAGCTCGTTATCTCCGACACTCATTCGCAAAAAAACCTCGCTCAATACTCGTGTGCTCTCGACAGGGTCAGAGATGATGCGTTCATTTTTTGCAATCTGCTGAACCTTCACCACTGATGTCGAAGGCTGTGCTATTCTCGATACCTTGGCACGTAAAATATTTTCATTGGAGGAAATTGCAATCTTTTCCTCGAAAGGCGAGCGGAACCCATAGAGTTCCTCCGAGGTTTTTTGAAGATTGTCGAGTTTTGTGTTCAGTGTAACCCAGCTGCTCTTTTCTTTGTCCAGCTGTTCCTTTCCATTCTCGTACCTTTCAAGCTTCCTGCTCTCAACCTTGACGAGTTTATCGATGATTCCTTTTACATCGATATTGCTTGAAGAAGAAATTCCGGGAAGATTGAATTCACCCATTCCCTTTCCTCGGAGCTACGAGCTTCCTTCCAGAGGATAAAACGCTATCTCTCCTCGTCAACGAGAAGGCCCACCATTTCCTGGATTTTTGCAGCCAGCTCCACGAGTTGTTCCGGAGGAATCTCTTTTATCACTTTATCGGTTCTTGTATCAATCACCTTTACTACAATTCGATGTGTCCTGTCATCAACCTGAAAGTCGAGCCTTCTGTTGAAATAATCGCCTGCTTCTCTCAACCGGACGATGGCGTCATCGAGGTACTCTCTCCCTGATTGCAAATCTTTCACCTCTTCCTTTTGGGAATTTCCCGTAACGGCACGTACTTCCGCTTGTTTTGTCCCGAGCCCCCCGGGCTTTCCCAGCTTTGCACTGGAGGCGGGGTGTCCTCTGATGTATTCGATCTCCATTTGTATATACCTCCTGAACGAAGATGTGTTAATTAAAAATACCTGCGGCATAGTGCCGCAGGTACGTGATCGGTCAACACGCCTAATCCAGCAACCGCATAACTGACTGTGGTTGCAAGTTTGCCTGTGTAAGCATCGCAACGCCTGAGTCCTGGAGGATTTTCAAGCGCATGAAATTGACAATCTCCTCCGCCATATCAGTATCCCTGATGCGTGATTCAGCAGCCTGAAGATTCTCCTCTGCCACTGCAAGATTGGAGACAACGTGTTCAAGTCTGTTCTGGATTGCTCCGAACGTGGCTCTCTGCTTCGAAACGATGTCGACGGCGGTATCGACGCTCCTGAGAGCGTCGTTGGCGGACTGAACCGTTGACATTGTAATTCCGGAAATCCCGATAGCCTCCGCTGTCATGGTCTTCATTACAACAGTGATGTTCTGATCTGGATTGGGTCCCACCTGAAACGTAAAAGTAGGATTGGAACCGTCCAAAATCTTGAACCTGTTGAACTCCGTAGTCCCGGCTATGCGGTTTATTTCCTGAACGAGCTGAGAGACCTCGACCTGAATGAGGCTCCGATCCTGTTCTGAATAAATGGCATTCGCAGACTGAACCGAAAGCTCCCTCAACCGATGGAGGATCGCATGGTCTTCCTGCAGAGAACCCTCTGCTGTCTGGATGAACGAGATACTGTCAAGGGCATTTCTCTGCGCCTGTTTTAATCCCCGTATCTGGGACCTCAGCGTTTCCGATACAGCCAAACCCGAAGCATCATCACCTGCCCTATTGATCCGCAAACCTGAAGAGAGCTTTTCAATAGACTTCGAGAGCTCTCTGTTGGTCTTTGAAAGAACCCGGCTCGCAAAGACAGCTGATATATTATGGTTAATGATCATACTCTATCTCCTCCCTCCATGGAGCCCCGGGGCTGAAACATCCATTCTCAGCCGTGCGCAGTACGGCAAAGGAAGAAAAGTGAAAACCGACCACAGAAATCTTCCCATGCTTTCTGCATACTGCCAGTTCTCCAGGGATAAAGTATTCAAGCATGATCTAAGTTTGTGCGTTTGGATTAGGCTGTTTTTACACTCCCCTTCACCACGAGCCCTCAGATGAGAAGCTGCAGCACGGACTGCGGTTTGAGATTGGCCTGTGCGAGCATTGCGGTTCCGGATTGAACAAGGATCGAATCCTTCACGAACTCGACCATCTGCTCGGCCATGTCCGTGTCCCGGATCAGTGATTCAGCTGCCTGCATGTTTTCGGCCCCCACCAGAACACCCTTGACCGCCATTTCAAATCGGTTCTGATAAGCTCCCAGATCAGCCCTTTGACGGGACACACGTGTGAGTGCCTGATCGACGACACCGATTACTGAATTTGCTCCACCCGGTGTCGAGATACTCACCGCCTTCCCATCTACCTTGAGCTTGAGAGCCTCCGACGTCATCGTGCCGATGTACGCTCGCTCCCTCTGGTCCATGTTGGCCCCGATGTGAAACCACATGGACGCCACAGGAGTCCCGCCTTCAGCCGGGTTGGCAAATGCACCGGTGAGCATGTTGTAGCCGTTAAACTGCGCGTGGGAGGCGACCCGGTTGACCTCATCAACAAGCTGTGAGACCTCAACCTGGATCTGCATCCTATCTTCGGCTGTGTAGATGCCGTTCGCTGACTGCACGGCAAGCTCTCTCATACGGTGGAGGATATCCTGTGCCTCCTGTAGATACCCCTCCGTTGTCTGAATAAAGGAGATCGCATTTTCGATGTTCCGTGCAGCTTGCTTCAGTCCCCGAATCTGCGACCTCAACTTTTCAGAAACAGCGAGACCCGACGCATCATCACCCGCCCGCGTGATCCGTTCTCCCGACGAGAGCTTTGCAATGTCCTTGTCCACCTCCAGGGCTTTGAATTTCAAAATCCTGTTGGCGTAGATGGCACTCATGTTGTGGTTGATGATCATACATCTACCCTCCTTGATAGTTCCCATGCATCCATGCATGAGGTTTTTTTAAAAGGTTCTCTCCTTTAGATGCCTCTTGAGTCGGACAGGGAAATACAACCGCGCGCGCTCACGGTTTCCCCTTCACCGTTTCTCCCCTCGAGTAGGATGAAACGGAATACCTCTTCAAGACCAGCAACCTAAAATAGGCCCCTGTACGAGGCCCCCGGCCCTATGGGGCCTAAGATAAGTTGCTGGTGATGTATAGAAATCAAGGATAGGCCTTGTGATGATCATCGAGAATGGGTAGTGTAGTGCGTTTCTGTCAAAGATCGATACAGCTCATTTTATTACTGGAAGAGCTGAAGCACGCTCGTTGGCTTCAGATTTGCCTGGGCGAGCATCGCTGTTCCAGTTTGTACCAGAATCTGGTTCTTTGTAAAACTTACCATCTGTTCTGCGATATCTGTGTCACGGATTCGTGATTCAGATGCCTGCAGATTTTCATACCCGGTCATCAGTCCTTTGGTCGCATACTCAAGCCGTGCTTGATATGCACCGAGGTCCGCCCTCTGTTTTGATACTTCCAGTAGGGCCTGGTCGACCACACCGATGGTTCTGTTTGATTTTTCAGGTGTCGAAATCGTAATTGTTGAACCGGTAGAAATTACCCGCACGCCGAGTCCTCGAGCAGTCATTGTCTGGATGAACACCTGCTCTCTCTGGTCCATGTTGGCGCCGATGTGAAACCACATCGAAGCGGTGGGGGTGTTCTCTCCAAGCGGTCTGGCGAATCTGCCTGTGAGCATGTTCATTCCGTTGAACTGCGCGTGTGAAGAGACCCTGTCGATTTCGTCAACAAGTTGGGAAACCTCAACCTGGATCTGCATACGGTCTTCATCTGTATATATGCCGTTGGAAGACTGAACAGCGAGCTCTCGAATTCTTTGTAAAATATCCTGAATCTCCTGCAAATATCCTTCTGTCGTTTGAATAAAGGAGATCCCATCTTCAGCATTTCTGGCTGCTCTTCTCATCCCCCGTATCTGTGACCGCATTTTTTCAGAAACCGCAAGACCTGATGCATCATCACCGGCACGGTTAATGCGCATACCAGAGGAAAGTTTCTCGATATCCTTATTGATGTTCCAGTTGTTGAATTTGAGGATTCGATTGGCAAAAACAGCACTGATGTTGTGGTTAATAATCATTTTTTCCTCCTTGAAATGTTTTTCCGGCCTCCGTGCCGGAAAGAAAAAAATACCGTAATCAATGCTTTTATCTAAACTCAGCGAAAAAGATTACGATAATTGAAGAGAAGTGGAAGAACGGCATCACCTCCTTGCGTGCGGGATACTAAAAACGTCCTTGTTTTTAGTGATTTGAAAAGGGTTTACTCCCTTTCCCTCCTTGCAGCGATAGATGAAAAGTTTCTCGATTTCACTATCGGACAAGTTTCCTTAAAACTTTAGCACGATTTCAAAAAAAAATTCGCATGACTGCATTTAGAAGAGACAGGATAGATGGCACAGAGATAGGTACCACTCCAGGTACCACCCTGGACAGAATGGTAGCTCCGAAGAAAATCAGACCACCCTCTCCGGTTCTCCCCCAAAAACCCGAAAAATCTCCATCCCACGAATAAAAATTCTCCTCTCCATATTTGAGATTTTCCGTTGTTTCAATATACAGCAGGAAACCTGGAATACCGCACGCCCCTTCTAAAGGGTAAACCGCTTTTCTGCGAACTGCTCGAGCTCCTCGATCTGATTTCGGATCACGTTGTAGGACTCGGGACTCCATGACTCGATTCCCTTCACCTTCTCAATTCAGAAGCCAAAAACATTTCTGTACTTCTTGTGCGCGCATTTTTTGAGAATTCCCGGAATTTTTTTTTAAAAGTAGCAGTTCCCTGTTCGAACAGCTTCAATCCGTGCGTATACCTCATTCAGCTCCTCCTCCTTGTTTGCGCACGCGCTCTTTTCTCGCCTGTCAATCAGGTCGGCGGTTTCATCAGTCTCCATATGCACATGCCCATCAGCTTTTCATCAGGCATATACTGCAATACGAGCCAATCGCTCCGTGTCACCTCACTCATTGATTTTTTTTCACACACGAATATCTTATTGTCAAAGAGCATGTGTTACCCTTTTCTTTGAGTAAGGGAGTTATTATGTAATGTGTTATTCATTATGAGGATTTTTTTCAAGCACCACAGCAATTTGTTTGTATGGGAAAGGAGATTCGGATTGGTAAAAGTGAGTGATCTGAAATTGTCGTTCGGAGATCAGCTCGTATTCGACGGTGTGAAGTTCAGCATCAACAGGAAGGAGCGGATAGGCCTCGTGGGAAGAAATGGGTACGGAAAAACCACGCTCCTCAATCTACTCAGCGGCATTCTCACTCCCGATGAGGGCGAAATTACGATGCCGGATGACTACCGGATCGGCTATGTGACACAGCTCATTGAATTTTCTCAACCTACAATCAGAAAAGAAGGAAGTCTCGGGCTCGGCCCAAAAGCGAAGACGGAAACCTGGAGGGTCGAGAAGGTACTTTTCGGGCTCGGATTCACGGAGGAAGACCTTCAAGCCGACCCGCGGCTTCTTTCCGGTGGATACCAGGTACGCCTCAACCTTGCAAAGGTGCTCATCGCACAGCCACACCTTCTTCTGCTCGATGAGCCCAATAACTATCTTGATATAGTTGCGATCCGATGGTTGTCCGATTTCCTCCATTCGTGGCCGTCAGAACTCATCCTGATCACCCATGACAGAGGGTTTATGGACAGCGTTGTCACCCATACCATGATCATACACAGGAAAAAAATCAGGAAAATTCCCGGAGACACAGAGAAGCTGTACAGCCAGATCCTCAAGGAGGAGGAAATTCACGAAAAGACACGCCTGAATATGGAAAAAAAGAATAAACAGACCGAGATTTTCATCAACCGATTCAGGGCAAAAGCGCGCCTTGCGGGCCTCGTACAATCACGCATCAAATCCCTTGAAAAGCGGAAACACCCGGAGAAACTCGAAAAAATCCAGAACCTCGACTTTTCATTTTCTGAAGCGCCCATGCCCGGAAAGTGTCTCCTGAAAGTCCAGAGCCTCAATTTCTCCTATACAGGAACCGCTCCCTATCTCATTGATGGATTCAGTATTACAATCATGAAAAACGACAGAATCGGAGTCATCGGACAAAACGGGAAAGGAAAATCCACTCTGCTTCGTCTGCTCGCAGGAAAACTCCCACCGCTCTCAGGTGCCTTCAATTCACATCCCGCACTCAGCCTGGGATATTTCGGACCTGCGGAGATCGAACGGTTGAACCATCACAAAACGATGGAACAGGAACTTCTCGACACAGATCCTTCGAGAAACAGAAAGAATATAATGAACGTGTGCGGAGCGATGATGTTCGGAGGCGATCTTGCCCAGAAAAAAATAGCTGTTTTGTCAGGAGGTGAACAGAGCCGCGTTCTGCTCGCAAAAATTCTACTGCATCCGTCCAATCTCCTTCTTCTCGACGAGCCGACGAACCACCTCGATATGGAATCCTGTGACTCGCTGATGGCGGCCATTCATTCATTCACAGGTGCTGTAGTTGTTGTTACCCACAATGAGCTCTTCCTGCACACGCTGGTACACAGGCTGATCGTGTTCGACGGGGGGGAAATATTCCTCTTCAACGGCACCTACGAGGAATTTCTTCAAACAAAGGGCTGGAAAAGCGAGGAATACGCGTACGAAAGGGGAAAATTACAGGGAGAAAAACGGACAAACAGATCAGCGCTCCGAAGGAAGAGAGCCGAAATCATCTCAGAACGGTCAAAAACGGTGCAACCGATTGAACGGCACATCAAAAAGCTGGAAGCACAGATTGAGGAACTCGAGGTATTACTGAGCAAAAACAATGAGAAGATCATCAGCGCTTCTAAATCAGGAGACGGTGAGATTATTCAGACACTCTCAAAACAGAATCACGATTATCAGAACACGATCTCCTCGCTGTATGAGCAACTGGAATCGGAGATTGTATCACTGAGGGCAAATGAAGAAGCATTCACAGAGATGCTCAACAACCTCGATGAGTGAGCATTCACATTCATCGATCCGCTCCTTTGAGCCCGGATCTGAGCCTTGATTTTTTTGGGAGTGCGGATTTCTCACCTCTCTCGTTCACACTGACAAAGGTAACGTGGGTTGAGAAAACTTTTTTTTCCACAGATGCGCCCGGTTCATCCGCAAACACCTCGACTCGATACGTGATGGACGTGTTTCCCTTTTTCCACGGGAGGATGTGAAACCGCAGGATCGAGCCATTCATCACCCGGGTTTTGAAATCGATTTTGTCCATGGCTCTCGTCACGAGATAGCAGCCTGGGAAATCACGCGCCGCAGTCAGCCATGCGTATTCGTCAACCCATTTCAGGAGCTGTCCCCCGAACAGGTAACCGTGATGGTTGAGGTGCTCGGGGCGGACTATGGTATAGGTGTTCATGTTCTCCGCTCTCTCGCATTTTCCATCTGGATGCTCGCAGTCTTCTTCAGTACATCTGCGCGATTTGCTCGAAACGAAAGCAGTCCAGAATGTGATCGTTTACCACACCGACAGCCTGCAGATGTGCGTATATGATGATTGATCCCACGAAATTGAATCCTCTCTTTCTCAGATCCGCGCTAATCTCGTCGGAAAGCGCCGTTCTGGCGGGGATTTCCTCAATTTTTTCCCACCTTCCTACCACCGGCCGGTAATCGACGAATCTCCATAGGTATTGGTCGAAGCTCCCGAATTCCCTCTGTATGTCAATAAACCTCTTCGCATTGTTGATCGAGGATTCAATCTTTCTCCTGTTGCGTATGAGACCCTTGTTTGCAAGAAGTTCCGCCAACTTTTTTTCTCCGTACCGCGCGATCTTCTCCGGATCGAAGTCGTCGTACGCCTTCCTGTAGTGGTCTCTTTTTCTCAGAACCGTCAGCCAGCTCAACCCTGCCTGTGCGGACTCGAGAACGAGAAATTCAAACTGTTTTCTGTCATCGTGTATCGGGACACCCCACTCCTCATCGTGATATTTGATGTACAGCGGGTCGACCCCGCACCAGGAGCATCGGTTCATCGTTCTTTTCTGCCCCCCCTATTCGAGATGGGAATAGAACTCGGTCGGTTGAAGTTCTTTGAAATCTCCGTTCTGTGCGAGATACTTCCGTACGGGATATTCATCTTCGTTGATTCCCCTCCGAAGCAAAGAATCGAGTTCTCTGACATCGCCGAACGTGATTCCTCCGCAATACCCCAGCACATAGTTTCCGTAATTGTCGAAGTGATTGTGCCAGTTTCGTAAAAACGGCGGTCTGCAGGGCGTGCTGAAAAAATTCTCAGCCGGGTATCTCCCGAGACCTTCGAGACGGTCACCCAGCGCATACGCCGCCCTGCCGAGCATAAAGAATTCCGCATCGCGCAGAAGCTGGGATTTCCCTTCAATCTGCAGGTACTCGTCAAAGCTCACCTTCCCCTGGATTCCGTATTTTATGAATTTCTTGTAGTATTCCATCTGGTAAACGGAAAGGTTGTTTCCAAAAAGTTCATACCCGATTCTTACCGCCCTTTGCGTCCGCTCAAAGGGCACATACTCCAGGTAAAAAGGGTTCACAGAAACGAGTATTCCCCTCAACCCTCTCTTTTTGAGCGCACTGAGCCTTTCACGGGTAATTTCGTCGTCCCTGCACCAGAAACAGTTCGTCTCCAGAAAAGTAGAGGGGATGCGCAGTTGTTCGGCGATCTCAACAGCCCTGCACAAAAGCTCGTAATTGAGAAAAGGCTCCCCTCCAGTGAAATGAAGCCCGTAATTCAGGCTGACTGCATCCGGGCCGAACGGACTCGGCTGAATTCTGCCTGCGAGAGAGGAGAGGATG
>CAZOWM010000003.1:17622-106009 GCA_964583615.1 uncultured Spirochaetota bacterium
GAGAGGATGAGCCCGCCCGACGACGGCTCAGGTATTTTCATATCCAATGTGCATCCTTTCCCTTGGAGCGGTGCCGAAAACAGCTTTCAGCTGTCGAGAACCTGCACATCATTTTCGAAATAACGGTGAAAAGCTCTGTGCAGCATTCTGTAGTCCGCTTCCCCGAGACGATCAGAATGGTCATGCGCATCACAACTGTTCCAGAATACGACAATCCTGTCACCGATACAGTTACTTTTCGCGTCTGAAATCAGTGCTGCAAAAGTCTTTGCAGTGTAGGTTCCTTCGAGCCTAATTCCGGCAATGCGCTCTACGAGCTTCATCGCTTCCATTCCCTCTTCGGTAAAATGAGCATATCCGTTGCCGAAAAACTCATGCCGTATCCCCAGCTCGTGGCTTTGCAGGGGAAGGATGGGAAAGGAAGGATCGAGTGAAGCGAGCAGAGAGTTTGTGCGGCGAAACAGCTTCACCGCCTTTTTTTTGTTTGCAATGAAGTCCGGAACCACCCGTACTGGAACAACACGGGTACGGAGTCCTGCTGCCTTCAATCCGAGAATAAGTCCAACAGCCGTGCCCATACTTCCAAGTGTGACATAGATGAGTTCCGGCTCCGGCATTTCTCCAGCATCGATCTGCTCCTTCAGCTCAAATGCAGCGTTTACGAATCCCAACGTGCCCAGGGGTGAGCTTCCACCTCTCGGCACACACTGGGGAAGCGAACCGTACTGAAAAAAAGAGCGCGCACACTGGAAAAGCGACCCGAACCGAAGTGACCATTTCCCTCGAAAAAAACGCAATCGGGCGCCGAACTGATGACTCAACAGGAGATTTTCCCGTACGTAGCGGGCGTTATTCTGTGGAGTCAGCATTGATATGCATCTCATCCCCAGTTCATGAGCCCACACCGCGGTGGCAAGAGCATGATTCGATCCCGCTGCTCCGTAAGTCATCACTTCTCTTACGCCCCTTTTGCGAGCCTGCGCCAGGATAAACTCGAGCTTTCGAATCTTGTTTCCACCGTAGAGCTCCGCGCTCAGATCGTCTCTCTTTATATAGAGATTCCGCACTCCAAGTGCCGTGCACAGGCCATCGATTCTTTCCACAGGCGTGGGAAACTCTCCAAAGGAAAGGTGCTGCACACGCTCTCCGAGCCTGGGGTAGCGTGTGAAAAGCGGAAGAACGCGGCTATTTTTCTCTTCTTTTCTCATTGTTTCTCATGCACCTTTTCTTCGAGAAAGAACCTGAGCACGGTGTTGCCGATGATCAACCTGTCTCCGTAGGAAATCTGGGTCTTTCTCTTTACGGTCTTTTTGTTGAGATACGTGGCATTTGTGGAACCGAGGTCTTCAATAAAAAATCTCTGGCCATCTTCGGTTGATAAAACACAGTGCTTCTTGCTTATCAAGGGGTCCTTTATTGAAATATCACACGAGCCTGCCCGTCCGATGAGGGTCCGAGTGGTCTTTATGACATAGGATCTTCCGAAAAAATTTTTCGATAGGACAACAAGCACTCCCCTATGCACGAGAAGACCCGGCCCTTTCACCTTTTTTCGTCTTGAAAGCACTGTTGTGTCGTTGTTTTCTTTGGCCTGTACGGACATCGCTCCCCCTTTCTTCATTGTCAGCGGAACACTTCAAAAAAGCTCGAGCTGGTTTTGTGCATTATCCTTTGGGCGTGTGTACACGCTCCTGGACAGCTTGACGAATCTCTCCTCGATATCGTCGAGAAAATGGCTTCTTTCGAGCTTGTATTCTTTTCCGAAAAGGAAGCGCTTCCGCGAATGTGTTAAATACAGGTATTTTCTTGCCCGGGTCATTCCTACATAGAGCAATCTTCTTTCCTCCTCCGGGTCACTTTTTTGATCGTGAAACAAAGAGTAGGGGAGGAGTCCTTCTTCACATCCGACAATACATACACACTGAAATTCCAACCCCTTGGCAGCGTGAAGCGTCATGAGAGCCACTTTCTCGGCAGCTGGTTCGTACGCGTCCTGGCCCCACCCGATCGAGGCGAATTGAAGAAACTTTTCAAAAGAACCTTCAAACCTCTCTGCGTATTCGAGGAGACGCCGTATGGAAAGGGGATGTTCTTCGCTTTCCTTTGAAAAAAACCGCTGTGTGAAATCCTCAATCCCTCTTTTGACCGTTGTGCAGTTTCGCATCTTTTCATAAAACGGCAGTACCTCCTCAAAGGAAAATCCCCGCGGTCTCGAATACCTGTCGAAGAGCGGAGTAGGCCTATTGCCGTGAGCCAGCTTCAACAGCTCAACGATCGATTTTACAGGTTCCTTCGTGAAAATTGACTCATCTCTCACAGACTGATAGGGAATTCCGTGATCATCAAGCGCCTTTTGGACAGCCGGCATCTGCCTGCCCACCCTGCAGAGAACGGCGAAGTCTGAAAAGCTTTCGATCTCCGCCTCTGTTTCTCCTTCAGACACATCGCTGTCAATAGAAAAAAACCGCACACCCCCCATCAGATTCTCTATCGTTCTCGCCACGTACTCAGCCTCACTCCTATCGGTTGCGTGTTCCGAGATGCGAATTCTTACTCCCTCGACAGGACCCTGCACCGCTCTGTCCCGCGCCTGCACGATCTGGCCCGAACTCTTGAGAATCGTGTCACTGCAGCGGTAGCTCTTCACAAGACGGTACACGCACGCCCCAGTGTAGTCGCGTTCAAAACAACGAATGAATCCGATATTCGCGCCCCTGAAACCATATATCGCCTGATTGGGATCACCCACTGCAAAGATATTTGAGTGTTCGGAGGGGGCGAGCAGCCTGATAAGCGTGTACTGGGCTCTATTTATGTCCTGATACTCATCCACACATATCCATGCGTTTTGTTCCCTCTGCCGGTCGAGGATATCAGGAGACCTGGAGAATTCCTTTATCGGAAGGGAGACGAGGTCATCGAAATCGAAAAGGTTCTGATCCTTGAGGCTGTTTTCATACACCCTGAACGCCTCTTTTAATTCACCATCAACGATTTCAAAATCCTCGCGAACATCTCTCTTGATACGGGATATTTCCTCTCCGATCCCTTTCGGATCGCCTCTTTTCAAGATACGCCCGATAAGCCAAATTCTATCATCTTCATTGATCATGCTGAATCTTTTGTTTCTCCCGAACCTTCCAGAAAACTCTCGCAAAAACCCGTACCCAAAGGCGTGAAACGTCATTACGCGGATGCGGGACATGTCGACTCGGCCATTCATACGTAAATGCAACCGCTCCCGCATCTCCTCGGATGCCCTGTTCGTAAACGTAACCGCGAGTACCCTCTCCGGAGGTACGGCCTTACACAGGACGAGGTAGGCGATCCGTGCGGTCAGGGTTGTTGTTTTCCCCGTCCCAGGGCCTGCGAGAACGAGACAGGGGCCTCCGGCATGGGTAATAGCCTTTTTCTGCTCCTCATTCAATCCTTCGAGAATGGAACGGCACGGATAATCGGCAGAGGATTTTTCTCCGCTGCTCTGCAGTCCGGTGCCGGGGCTTTTCGTATTTGCAGCCGCTCCATGTGCCGTATTCCGCTTCAGGGACATGTACTGCTGAATACTGAAATTCACTTCTGAAGGAGCAGACTTTTGCAGCGGAATACTGCCGCCAAAGTCTGCGAAAAACACACCCTGACCGGAAAGTGTTTTTCTCTCCTTATCGTCGAACACCCTTATCTTCCCGTACTCACCGTCGTACCCTTCAGTGATATGCACCTCGCCCTTCCGCATTCTCCTCACTGCTTCTGCGATGACATCCCCCATTTCATGCTCGATGCCGGCGATCGGCATGTGGAGAAGCACACTGAACTCTGAGCCGGCAGTCCGCAAAAGAGAGTGGTATGCATCCCCGACTTTTTTCGAGGAGGGACCTGCATCGAAAATCTCGGAAAGCAGTTCCTTGAGCGGTATGAGGGAAAAAAACGGTTTCCTGTTGCCCGAAGTGTGCCAGTCTTCCCTGTCGGCACGCTGAACGACTCTGTTCAGAACCCCCACCGTCACCTTTTTCCCACACACCGGACATATTCCATTGTGCCGGAGTGTCTCAAGGGGGTTCCACACAACTCCGCACTTTCGGTGACCGTCGAAATGATATTTTCCCTCCTGAGGGAAAAATTCGATTGTTCCCAGGAATCGATCCCTGTCGCCCTGTTTCATCGCATCCATGATCCTGTCGTAGCTCGGTTCCGTGTCAAAGATGTTCGCTTCTCTTCCGAGTTTCTGCGGGGAGTGCGCGTCGGAGTTTGAAATCAGGGTATACGTATCGAGAAAACTGCACAGCCAGTTCATCGGAGGGTCCGAAGAGAGCCCAGTCTCAACAGCATAAATGAATTCTGCGAGATCACCGTAACAGTCTTCTACCGTGTCAAATCCCGACATTGCGCCCAGCACGGAGAACCACGGTGTCCATATATGAGCAGGGACGAAAAAAACCTTTTCAGACTCTTCGAGAACAAGCTCGAGCAGGTCTCTTGAGTCGAGCCCGAGAATCGGCCTCCCGTCGGATCGAATATTTCCCACCCTCGACAAACGGCTCTGGATTCCCTCCACGGTCTGAAAATCAGGCGCAAAGATCAGGTTGTGCACCTTCCTGACTTTTCCGTCTCTCTTGTAGATGTTGCTGATTTCCGCGGTGAGAATAAAGCGGGGACTGAAGCCGGATCCGCCAAAATGAGCCGCCTCTTCACGAACATATTCTCTCTTCAGCCGGTACAGCCCCGGCTCTGCCGGCTCGAGCTTCTCCCTCAGTTCAGCGGTCCACCCCGGATGGGTAAAATCACCTGTGCCAACAACGGTCAATCCCTTGACGCGCGCCCAGTAATCTATATATTCCGGAACAAGGATTTTGCTTGTCGCAATGGAAAAATGCGAGTGGATGTGAAAATCCGCGATGAATTTCATGGTTTCGGTATATTATACCATATGTGGTTATTTTTTACATTTCCTCTACCGGCACAACACCGATGAGCTCCATCCCCTGATTGAGAACCTTTTTTACCCCTCGCGCGACGAGTGCTCTCGACAACGAAAGGTCGCGGTCGTCTGTTATGACCCTGTGGGTGTTATAGAAGTTGTTGAACTGAGAAGAGATATCAAGCAAAAGACGGGAAATCAATGAAGGCTCAAACTCCTTTGAGGCGCGCACCACCGTATCCTCGAACCGGTTCAGCATCACACACACTTCATACCCTTCCTCACCGAAATGGAGTCCTTCTTCAAACTCCGGGCTGAAGTAAGCCTGCGAAAACTTTCTTAGAAGGCTACACGCACGTGCGTAGGTGTACTGGACATAGGGCCCTGTTTCGCCGTTGAAATTCAAAACGTCATCCCAGTTGAATGTGACGTCCTTTATTCTGCTGTTCTTCAAGTCGTTGAAGATGACCGCACCCACACCCACTGCCTCTGCGACTTCGTGTTTGTTCCCGAGCTCGGGATTCTTCTCCTCGATGATCCTGCGTGCGAGATCCACCGCTTTATCCAGGACATCTTCAAGAAATACAACGTTGCCCCTGCGGGTACTCATTGCGCCGTCCTCGAATCGGATCTGCCCGAATGGCACATGACGACAGTTCCCTGCGCATGCGCATTTCATAAGATCGAGAACCCTAAACACTTGTTTGAAATGCAGCGTTTGCGGACTCCCCACCACGTAAAGGGCAAGATCAAACCGAAATTTTTCATACCGGTACAGCGCTGCCGAGATATCACGAGTAAGATAGAGCGTAGTGTCGTCGCGCTTTTTCAGAAGTGCAGGGGGCATGTCATTTCCAAGAGGAACGATGAGCGCTCCTTCGCTCTCATCGGTGATTCCGCACGCCTTCACCCATTCAATAGTCTCGTTGATCATGTCATCATAAAAACTTTCCCCTGTATGAAAATCAAAGCTCACTCCGAGCCTGTCGTAAATCCGCGTGAAATCAGTGAGGCTCAGATCTCGAAACCGTGTCCAGAGAAAAACCGCCTCCCTGTCTTTTTTTTCAAGCCTCTGAAACCAGGCCCGGGCCTCATCCTCGAGTGCAGGATCTTTTTCCGCTTCTGCGTGAAACCTCACGTAGAGACTGAAGAGGTAGTGTATCGGATCGGATTTCAACGCCGTTTCGTCTCCCCACTTCAGAAAAGCGGTAATGAGCTTGCCAAACTGGGTTCCCCAGTCTCCCAGATGGTTGATCCCCACGACTTTGTACCCGAGATAGGAAAATATCTTTCTGAGCGCGTTCCCGATCACCGTGGACCTCAGGTGTCCGATGCCAAAGGGCTTTGCGATGTTTGGACTCGAGTAATCGATAACGACCGTTTTTCCCGCTCCCAGCCGCCGAATTGAAGGGAAGTCAGCGATGAGAATGTCTTTTACGATGTCCCTGACAACCGACCCTCTGTCAATGAAAATGTTCAAATACGGACCACACGGCTGTGTTTGCCGTATTCTTTTCCCATGCACCCCCCCTGCATCGAGCAGCATGCCGAACTCCTCCGCGATCCGTGCGGGCGGTTTTTTCATCTCCTTTGCAAAGGAAAAACAGGGAACGGCAAAATCACCAAAGGTGGAGTCCGGAGGGGTTTCAATAAGGGAAAGAAACCTGTGTTCAGGAATGCTCAGGGCGGCAGATAACTCTTCTGCGAGTTTCTCTTTGATATTAACGCTCATGGCTCACTGCGGATTTCGTACGTCTAGAGCTCTATATTTTCGTTTTGTATGACCTTCGCTTCTCCCTTCAGCTTATCGACGATGTCGTTGAGGCGGTCGTTGTACTGTCTCTGGAGCATCTGCATCTTTATCTGCTGCCGCGCGACATCGATGTCAACACCGGCGAAAAGTTTCTTGTTCTGGTTGTAAATCTCCTCGATCTGTTCATCCGGAATGTCCATAAGCTTCGGTTCTATCTTCTCATTGAGGTATACCTGGATGATTGCTCTTCTGCTGACCGCCTTGACGAGATCGCGTACATCCCTTCTTTTGTCGTAACCTTCACTGACCGCCTTGTTGTAGATCAGATATTCGTTTATGAGATTGTTGAGAAACTTCTGCTTGCTGCTGGCATCATTCTCGTATTTATTCTTCTGTTCCTCATCTATGGGGAGTGAAAACACATGCACTCCGAACTCGCGTCGAAATTCATCGAGCGTGAGGGTGTCTCCGTTTATTCTCGCGACCCACTGATCCGGGTTATTCGATGTCCTCGTATCCGCCTGTACCAGCTGAACCTCTCTAACTTCTGCTGCCGCTTTTTGTGCATGCAGTGCATACCGATCGATAAATATTCCGAGGAATAAAAAGAATATACACAGGATAATCAGCGAAGCCTTTTTCATATCGGTTCCTTATTACAATTTTTTACGAAGATAATCTAATGATAAAACTGAGCACGGACAACTGTATTTTCGGTGGCCGCAATCACAGACTGATAATGGACTCAGGAAAACAACTGAGAGAAACAGCCTCCCCTGCTTTCACATAGTAGGTGTTTTCGTATCCAACGGTTCCCCGATCGAACACAAATTTCGGCTCAAATGCGATGACCATTCCTTCACGCAGCGTGTCCTCGTATCTGTCGAAGATTATAGGATATTCATCGAGCTCGAGTCCAACTCCGTGCCCGATGAAGTTCGCATTCCCCATGAATACATCCGACATCCCCTTTTTTCTCACGAAATCATGAATTTTTTTAAAGGAATCCGGTATAGGCATCCCTGATCGTACACACTCAGTAAAAATCGAATGGCACTCTGCTGAAACTCCATGGGCCATTTCGAGAGTGCCGTCCAGCCGGCCAAAGCTGAATATCCGCGTACAATCCACTATGTACCCACCGTAGCTGAATGCAACATCGATGAGAATCGGCTCATTCGGCCGTATCTTTTTATGGGAAGGCCCAGCTGGAAAGGACGGTGTGATTCCCTCTCCCCCGCCTGAGGGAGAATCCATGGCCGAGTGCTTCGATGCATTTTCTCCGCTCAGCACGGTGCACGGGAGCACTTCCATGTTGAACATCCTGGTGCGCGGGAGCAGAAAAGCTTCATGCTTCTGAAAAATTCCAACCAGCTCCATAAAAATCTCGTACTCTGACATTGCAGGGCGAAGCCTGTTTAAAAATGCTTGTAAAGCACCGTCCAGTCTTTTTCCCCCTTCTTCGAGGATCCCGATCTCGAGTCCGGATTTGATCGCGCGGAGCCTGCGTATTTCAACGGATATATCCACAAGCTGCGCCTCTGGGAAGTGTGAGGCAATACTGAGATAGATGCTTGCGGGAATGACGTCCATTTCAAGGCCAATTCGATCCGTGGCCAGGCGCATATCACGGATATAGTCAAACACTTCCCTGTTTTTTCGGAACCCGCGTATTTCCTCCATGAAAGATTCTTCTTTTGCGCGATCCAGTGTTCTCTTTACAAACAGGACCCCTGCTCCTGCGGTTGGAAGCAGCAGGACTCCCTCCTGGAATGTCCCGGAAAGGTAGTAACGGTCGACATTCTGGTAAATCAGGGAAAAACCAATGCCGAGCTCTTCCTGTTTCTTCTGCAGGGCTGAGCGGCGTCGGGTGATCTCACGTGCCGGTAGTTTTTTCATAGTCAAAAAGATCCTTCAAAAAGTCATATTTTTCTTTGTTGTCACGGAAAATTTTGTAAATGTGCAGCAGATCTTTTTCTCTTGGAGACATGCTGAAAATTCTTCTATTCTTGTTGATCTTTGCAATCAGCTGTAGGATATCAACCGTGCTCTTTTCAAATGTGAGCTGAAGTTCGTTTTCTTTTTCACGAAGAACACGTATCCCCACCCTCTTGCACAGGATCCTAAGCTGAACGATAGTGAGCAGTTCGAGGAGTTCTTCAGGGATGAGCCCGAACCTGTCACGAAGCTCTTCATGCAATTCATCGAGCTCGTCCTTGGATTCGAACGCCGCGAGCCGTTTATAGATCTCCACCCTCAGCGTCTCGCTTTCAATATAGGACCGGGGGATAAA
Organism: uncultured Spirochaetota bacterium; assembly: GCA_964583615.1. Lineage (GTDB taxonomy): Bacteria > Spirochaetota > B62-G9 > B62-G9 > DRHN01 > CAZOWM01. The sequence goes on from CAZOWM010000003.1 coordinate 26,584, forward strand.
CCCTTTGAATCGCACATCGATAACAGGGTTGAACACAGGTTCAGGAGGCTTTCCGTGCTGAAGCTCGTAGATCGCCTCATCGAGTAATTTTACATACATCTCGAAGCCCACTGTAAGCATTTCGCCATGCTGCTCCCTCCCCAGTATGTTCCCTGCTCCCCGTATCTCCAGGTCTTTCAGGGCGATGGAGAACCCGGATCCCAGCGCTGTGTGATCATTTATCACCGCAAGACGCTTCAGCGCCTGCTCGGTGAGAAGTCTCCCCGCGGGGTACGAGAGGTATGCATACGCTTTTTGCCTGCTCCTGCCGACCCTCCCCCTCAATTGATAGAGCTGTGAAAGTCCGAACCGATCCGCCCGTTCTATTATGATTGTGTTCACATTGGCTATATCGAGACCCGATTCAATGATCGTCGTGGTCACGAGCACCTGAAACTGCATGTTGAAGAAATCGTTCATTATCTCCTCGAGCTCGCGTTCTTCAAGCTGACCATGTGCAATTTCGAATGAAATGTCCGGCATTCGTTCTCTGAGAGTTTCCGTTTTTTCTTCGATCGTTTTCACTCTATTATGAACGTAGTACACCTGCCCACCGCGTTCGACTTCCCTTCTAATCGCCTGTTCGATGATCTCATCGTTCTGCTCGATCACGTACGTTTCAATCGGCATCCTGTCCCGGGGCGGAGTCTCGATTATGCTCATATCTCTGATTTTTGTCATCGACATATAGAGAGTTCGGGGAATGGGCGTGGCTGTCATCGTAATGACGTCAACGAGTGTGCGAAGCTGTTTCAGCCGCTCCTTGTGCTCGACTCCGAAATGCTGTTCTTCATCGATTATGACAAGCCCCAGATCCTTGAACCGCACATCCTTCTGGATGAGCCTGTGCGTTCCGATCACCACATCTATGAGGCCATTCTTGAGGTTTTCGATGATGATCTTCTGCTCTTTGGGCGTCTTAAACCTTGAGAGCATCTCAACATTTATTGGGTACAGAGAGAAACGCTCACCAAATGTATTGAGGTGCTGTTCTGCCAAAATGGTGGTGGGAACAAGCACTGCCACCTGCTTGCCGTCCATTACCGCCTTGAATGCCGCCCTGATTGCAACCTCTGTCTTGCCGAAGCCCACATCACCGCATATGAGCCTGTCCATGGGCCTTTCACTCTCCATGTCATTCTTGAGCTCTTCAATTGTTCTGAGCTGGTCAGCGGTTTCTTCATACCGGAACCCTGATTCGAATTCGTACTGCCACTCCGTGTCCCTTGAAAACGCGTACCCTCTCAGAGCGGACCGTGCGGAGTATATTTCTATGAGATCCTTGGCAAGGTTTTTTACGGACTTCTTTACGTGTTCCTTGATCTTTTTCCACGTTCCCGAACCGAGTTTGTCGATTCTCGGTGTTCTCCCCTCCTGCCCTATATACTTCTGCAAGAGGTGTATCTGATCGACCGGAATGAAAATCTCGTCTCCATCCCTGTACTCGAGTTTAAAGAAATCTTTCTCAACACCCTCGGTTTTCAGTTTTTCTATACCGCGGTAAACACCGATGCCGTGTTCGACGTGCACGATGTAGTCACCGTCTCTGACGTCTAAAATCCCCTCGATCGGTTCAGACCTGTGTACGAGAAACTCCCGCTGGTATCTCTTTTTCCTGCTGAATATTTCTCTATCGAGTATGAGAGCAACACGAAGCTTTCCTGACCTGAATCCTTCGTGGAGATCGAGGGTACTGACCTTGAGATTTTCATAAGTAGAAAGAAACTCCTTGAGAAGCTCTCGAATCCTTTTTGTCTGTCCTTCATAACTCGCACCCACAAAAACCGTGTATCCGCCCTTGAGAAGTTCTTCAATGTCCTCCTTGAAATGACGAATCTGCCCCCTGTACCCGGTGCGTTCGTTGATCTCGAAATCCACATGAAAGGTGTGGTTTTCCGGAAGAAGCGCTATATTGATATAACGCGAGCGCAGGCTCAGCAAAGTTGCAAGGTCAGCTACCATCTCTTCGGGACGAGGCACGGGAATGTGATCCTTTTTTTCAGCAAAGATCCTCTCTGTTTCTCTTCCGAAGAATTCGGCCTGCTTTGAACATTCACGCACCGAGTCAACGACGAGCGTGTAGCCCTCGCCTGCGTAGTCGAGAACGGTATCAGGCCGGGGAAATATTGTAGACACATAATTCTCTATTCCGTGAAAGAGACCTTCCGACAGTATCCTGTTCACAAGCATGCTCCTGGCATCTTTCGCAGTTTCTTTCAGCTCTTTTTCTCTCTCAGAAGTCAGTACGATCTCCCGTGCGGGCAGAAGCGTGAACTCTTCAACTTTTTCAAGTGACCTCTGAGAAAGAGGAGAGAATTCCCGAATTGACTCCACGGTATCATCGAACAGCTCCACGCGGTAAGGCCGTTCACTCCCGTAGATGAATACGTCAAAAATATCTCCTCGGAGCGCGTAGCTGCCCTGCACAGACACTTTATCTTCTCTCACATACCCGAGCCTCATGAGCGCTTCACTGAGCCTGGAATAGGGAAGTGCCTCCCCCTTTTTTATGTGCATGAAACTCTCCGAAAAGATCCTTTTTGGAATGAAGTAGTCGATAAAGGTCCGCACAGGGAGCACGAATATGCCTGTATTCCCGGCCACGAGCCGTGCGAGAGCTACAATCCGTTTTGCGGTTATCTCTCCGAGAGGTTCGGACTCATCATAGGGGAGTGTTTCTCTTGACGGAAAGAGATGGAGGCTGTCACTGCCGACAAAGTGGCTGAGATCGGTATAAAAATCCGAGGCGTCCCTATTGCTCCGCGTGACAATGATCATACCCTTCTTTGTCGACTGGAAAAAAGAAGCGACAAACAGTGCTTTGCTCGAACCGTTTAAACCCGTGAGATCAACAGTTCCCTTCTCACAAAGGGATGAGACTCTCCCGAGATCGTAGGTTTTTTCGAATGCCTTCAGTAGTTCCTGTAAATCAGCTATCATTTTCATTGAAAATAGTCCACCCGTCCCGTATGTGACAATAAAAATACAGAATATTCTTTTTTGAGAGATAGGATTGAGAGAGGATTTATGCAGTGCAGTGAGGGGAAAAATTTACTGTGAGCTCTTTTGTACCTCCTGATCGTAAATATCAAAGATTTCCTTTGCCTTTCGAAGAAACTGCGGATTCAAATCGATCACATTGATACCTTTTTCCCGCATTTCCCGCATGAATATTTCCGCCTTTACCTCAAGCTTCACGATCGCATTATCTTCCGAATATGAATCAACGATGCCGTACTTTCTTTCCTTTTTCAATTCTCGTATTATTTTAATGAGATCTTCCAGTGTCTTCATGTTTCTCTCTGCAGAATCGTACAGTACCTGAGAGGCGCCGAATCTGTCTGCGGTCACATAAGTATCTCTGAATTTTTGCGCAGTTATCTTATAGTTATAGTTGAGACTGTTTCGAATATCCTCAATCATTGAGTAATTCTCCGCGATTTATATCGATTAAACGCTTTAAATTCATGAGAAGTCACAGAAGCGGTTTTCCGATAAATAATACGAAAGAGAGGCTACTCGATTCTCTGTCTGTATTAAAGATATACTATTCACATGACATTTTTCAAGGACATTTTTATATTTTTTACGAATTGTTGAGAGCGAGGCACACATTTTATTGCTGAGGAAAAAGAAAAAAAACACCGGATATACGCTGTTCCTGCTCATTGTCGTGGTCGTCGTCCTGTTTATTTTTTTCCGAAAACAGCCGCTGGAAAAAAAAGAGGAGCTTCCCGCTGGCAAAGATATCGGTGAGGTCAAGCCTTCTCGCCCTGAACCTGTATACAGGGTTGCGGTCATCATCGACGACGTGGGATATCCATCAGAAATGCTCGAGCCGTACCTTCGGTTCGAAGGGAAACTCTCGTTTTCCGTGCTTCCTTTTCTCGACAAATCTTCCGATCACGCCCGGTTGCTTCATGAACGCGGCTTCGAGATAATGATCCATATTCCCATGGAGCCTGTCGATTACCCGCTCATCGACCCGGGTCCCAACGCACTTCTCATTACAGACGAACGCCGGACTGTAGAGCAAAAAATTTGGATGATGATTCGTGAGAACCCCTATGCAGTAGGAGCAAACAATCATATGGGCTCACGTGCCACACAGGACCCTGAGATGATGCTCTGGACGATGTCCGTTCTGGGGCAGGCGGGTTACTACTTCATCGACAGCGTTACGAGTCCGAAGACGTGTGCTTTCAACTACGCACTCCGGGAGAAGCTCCCCGCTGCACGTAGGGACGTGTTCCTCGACAATGTGGACAGCTACTCCGCAATTGACGATCAGTTTGAAAAACTCAAACAGATCGCCAAAACAAGGGGCACCGCCATCGGGATAGGGCATATACAGCGTGCGTACACCCTCCCCGTACTCAATGCACAGTTCGAAAGACTGAAAGCGGAAAACATTTCTCTCGTATTCGCGTCCGAAGCAGTGAAAATCAATTGAAATTGATGATGAATGGTATTATCAATAGGTTTCGTGGGTAAAATAGATGAAAATTCTCGGTATAGAGACAACCTGTGACGAGACATCGGCCTCCGTTGTCGAAGACGGGACAAGGATTCTGAGCAATATCGTGGCAACACAGCACGAGTTTCATAAAGAGTTTGCGGGAGTCGTCCCGGAAATCGCGTCGAGGAAACACCAGGAAGTGATAAACTATGTGATAGAGAAAAGTCTTCAGTCCGCATCGATCGGTTTGCGTGATATCGATGCGGTTGCAGTGTCTTCACATCCCGGACTGATCGGCTCGCTGCTGGTCGGTCTGGTTGTTGCCAAGACGTTGAGTCTTACACTGAATGTCCCTCTCATCGGTATCAATCATCTCGAGGCCCATCTCTATTCGATCCATTTTGACAACACGGTCGAATATCCGATAATCGGTCTCATCATATCCGGAGGCCATACACTTCTCGTACGTTCAGAGGGAATCGGACAGTATGAAATACTGGGAAGCACGCTCGACGATGCCGTCGGCGAGGCCTTCGATAAAGTCGCAAAGCATCTGGGGCTCGGATATCCAGGTGGACCGGCGATTGAACAGGCCGCGAAAAAAGGAAAAGAGGATGCGTTTGTCTTTCCCCGTGTCATACTCAACGGCGGAAAGGACAGATACAACTTCAGCTATAGTGGGTTGAAGAATGCAGTGATCAACCAGAGAAAGAACTTTCTTCGTACCGGAGACGTGAACTCTGTTGAAAATATTGCTTCTGCCTTTCAGGCAGCGGCCACGGATGTACTGCTGACAAAGGCACAGTGGGCGTGCGGAGACTATTCTATCAGAAGGGTCGCACTTGCAGGCGGCGTTGCAAACAACGGGCGGGTACGTCAAATATTCGTCAGCGAGGACACCCTTGTATCCTATCTTCCCCAAAAATCCCTCACACAGGACAACGCTGCAATGGTCGCTGGGCTCGGTTATTACAAATATCTCGAAGGCGATGTTGCTGATCTCGATCTTTCACCTCAGTCGAGAATCTCCGGCATCGGAAAAGGAAAAAGGAAAAGGAATGGGAATAAATGAAGAAAGAGCGATCCGGATAAAAAAACTCGAGGAGATACGTGCTCAGGGGGTAAACCCCTACAAGGATCGGTTTGTAAGAACTCACACACTCGCAGAGGCAAAAAGCCAGAATCTTGGCACAAATGATATCAGGATCGCAGGGAGAATACTGACCATACGCATATTCGGGAGGCTGATATTCGCCACACTGAAGGACTTCTCCGGAAAAACACAGATCGCACTCCAGGAGAAGGTGGTGGGAAAAGACCAGTTTGCATTTTTTAAAAAATACATCGACATCGGTGACTTCATCGGAGCAGAAGGAACCATTTTCAAAACAAAAACGGGAGAAATCACGCTTGATGTGGGAAACTATAGGCTGCTTTCGAAAACACTGCGACCGCTCCCGGAAAAATTTCACGGCCTGACCGACAGGGAGTCGCTTTACAGACAGAGATACCTCGACCTTATCATGAACGAGGAGACGACAGAACGGTTTAAAAAGCGAACCGCGATTATCCGTTCTCTTCGCACGTTTCTCGACGCGGAGGGATTTGTGGAGGTTGAAACTCCAATCCTGCAGACGAAGCCGTCCGGCGCGATTGCAAATCCATTTGTAACTCATCACAATGCCCTTGGGCTCGATCTTTACCTGAGGATTGCGCCGGAAACCTATCTCAAACGGTGCATTGCGGGCGGTTTTGAAAGGGTGTATGAATTTGCCAGAAGCTTCCGCAATGAAGGCCTCGATCCTTCCCACCTTCAGGATTTCACACTATTCGAGTATTACGTCGCGTACTGGAACTATGAGGACAACATGCGGTTCACCCAGAGGCTCATCAAGCGCGTACTCAATGAAGTAAACGGCTCTCTAAAGCTCCGATTCGGGGAAAAAACGTTTGATTTTCGCGGTGACTGGGAAAGACTAACTCTGCGTGAATTGATTCTCAGAGATACGGGAATCGACTATGAAGAGCATGAGGACTCCGCGCATCTGAGAAAAGCGATCGAAAAGCGCGGCATAGACATACAGGACATGAAAAAAATGGGCTTCGGAAGCCTCATCGATAACCTCTACAAGAAAGTTTCGAGACAGAACATCGCAGGACCGCTCTTCATCATCCATCACCCGATTGCGCTCTCCCCTCTCGCCCGGAGAAACGACGACCAAGAAACTGTGACGGACAGGTTTCAGCTCGTAATTAACGGATTGGAAATCGTAAATGCGTACAGCGAGCTCGTTGATCCGATTGACCAGAGGAACCGTTTCGAACAACAGGTGTCTTTACGAAAAAAAGGTGACACAGAAACGATGGTGATGGATGAGGACTTTCTCATCGCCATGGAGCACGGCATGCCGCCGATCTCCGGATGGGGAATGGGACTCGACCGATTCGTGTGCCTCCTCACCAATCAGGAAAACCTGAGAGATGTGATTTTGTTTCCCTTAATGAAACCGCAGGATGACTGACCTTCAGTTCGTCAAACCGGCAATTGCTGCACCTATCAGGGGCGCATTCTCCACTTTGACGAACTCATAATAGTGTCCTTTCCTGTTCATGAGGAAATCCTTCATGTAGAACTGGACCCTCTCTCTCAGGGATTTAAGCCCGTAGAATGTACTCCCGTCTGCAGTGATGCACACGGGATGAAGAGGGTCTTTCCCTTTTCCGGATTGGATCACCACTGATGAAAGTGCCACGGCTGAAAGTTTCGCAGCCCGTTCGATCAGTCGGTCGATGATCTGGTATGCGGTCTGCGAATCTTGTGCGCTCCCTTTTTCCAGTGCATTTGAAATGGGTGTGTTTCCGGACTCAGGATCGAGCATATACTCACTGACCTCTTTCGTATCAAGTGTTCTCAATTCACCGAGACGCTCCCTCACCTTCACCGAAAACAGTCCATACTCTGCGGCACTCCTGAGCGTCCACAAGCAGAGAGGACCGAAATATGCACCGGAGATCATCTTCTCAAATGTGTACTCACCTGGATTCTGCATCGAGCGGTCGTAGGCAATATCAATAGAACCTCTCGGCGCTTTCCCGAACCCGCCGAATTCGGTATTCACTACCTGTGCCTTTTCAGGGTCGAGGCCTGCAAGCTTTTCGATGGCGCTGTTTTTTTCCACGTAGGCACTGTTCGTTCCGGTGCCGAGAATAAAACCGATAAATGAATCGAATGTTCTTTTCTGAAATGCGGAGCGCCCAGCTAAAAGCGTGGCAACAGTATCGTTGAGAATAACAACCCTGTGCCCGGCGTTTTTTCCCTTCCTCCGAAGTGTGGATATCAGGTTCTCCCCCAGAAGCTCTCCAATGACCTGCTCGGCCTTTATCTCTTTTGAGAACTGTATCGTTTTCCCATCTCTGTTTGGAAGCATCTCAGTGGAGTAGGAGAAACAGAATCCGATGCAGTCGCTTTTATCGATGACACGCTCGATATAACGCGCGATTGTTTCGAAAAACTCTGACTTAGTGACCGGTGAATGGATACCCGGCATCGACTGCTTTTCGTAGTTTTCGATGATCGGCCTTTTTTTGTCGTCAAAATAGAGTGTAGCCACCCTGAAATTCGTGCCGCCGGCATCGAGCGCAATCACTGATTTTTCCGACGGGATCTCCTTTTCCACTTCTATGTAGGTGGGAAGCATCTCAAGGCTGCTTGGTTTCCCCTGCAACCCCTTTCTCATCTCTTCTGTGAAAACTTCGACACATGCTGGAATATCGATGTCTTCGAAATCCATTTCACAGCTTCTCAGAAAATTAATGACCTTGTTCTTCACCCGCTCCATTTCAGAACCTCCTGTTCGGCACATACACACACGTCACCGAAGAGTCCACTGCGGCCCTATTCTTTCCCTTTCTTCCTGTAGCACTCTTCCATGATTTTTTCCGTCTGTGTCGCACCGAACCGCGTCGCACCCACGCTTCTCACCTTGACAGCCGTCTCGTAATCCCGAACTCCGTGAGCCGCCTTGACCTGCACCCTTTCGGAAACCGTTTTTCTCATCAATCGGAGGTCGTCCAACGTTGCACCTGCAGCTGCAAAGCCTGTGGATGTCTTGATGAAATCGGCACCCGCTTCCTCTGCAAGCCTGTATCCGGTTTTCTTCAGTTCGTCCGAGAGGTAGCAATTCTCGAAAATGACCTTCACGATCACCCCTTTTCGATGAGAGGCATCGACCACTGCCTTGATATCATTTCTTACATAATCGAATTCCCCGCTCTTCAGTTTTCCGATATTGATCACCATGTCGAGCTCTTTTGCACCGTCATCGATCGCCTTTTCCGCTTCAAAGACCTTCGTATCAGTCCTGTTGTACCCGTGAGGAAATCCGATGATGGTCGTAGGATTCACCCCAGACCCCTCAAGATGCGTGCGCACAAGAGGTAATGCGGAAGGAGAGCAACACACGGACGCCACCTTGTACTTTTTTGCGATTTCACAGCCTGCGATGATATCCTCATCAGTAAGCTCCGGCTTCAACAGCGAGTGGTCGATCATATTCGCGATATCTCTGCATGTAAATTCCATTATTGAACACCTCCAGTCGTATTTTGTTCACCCCTATTTCAGGAAAAAATATAAATTTCAGTTAACATACCTCAAAAACTGTGTTAAATTTAAGAGTGCCTGCAGTGTTCGTGATGCTGGCTACCCAATTTTTGAGCCAACACTCATATTAAAGGGATGTCAATATCCACCTGGGGAATGCACTCACCCGCAGAGGTTTAAGAGTACAGGAAACAGGTGTGCGACGGCCCACCTGATTATTCAGGTTCAAAACGGCCCCGGCACACGGCATATGCGGGCTTTTTATATCCCCCGTTCGCCCAGTAATATTTTCAGCTGCTTGATATCATGTATGATTTTCTGACGATCATAGTCTTGAAAACGAGAGGGAACCATCTCTCGTGAAGTACACTCCATAACTGCGACGAGATTCTGGAGCTCTATCTCGTGCGGGTAGGTCGGCGGCACGAAATCTTCGATGGTTTGCTCGAGATCGGATTCATTGATGATGATGTGGTTGTTCATCGTGGCGAGAAATTTTGCACGGATCAGGATCGATTCCAGGTCTGCACCGGAAAAATCAAAATTGCTTCGCTGCAACATACTGACGATATCGATTTTCTGAACTTTCATGCTGAGCTTTTTTACAAGAGTGTTGAACAAGAGCTGTTTTTCTTCGAGTGTTTCGGGGTAAAACAGTGCGAGGTGCTCCTCGGCCCTCCCCTGTCGTTTGAGGTCAATGGGGATGAGGTCAGGCCTGCACGTGATGAGAAACCAGATGATCTTTCCCCTGTATTCCGTGTTTCCCATAAAAGACGCAATCTGGGCGAATATCCTGTTGCTCGTGCCGGAATCACCTTCCTGGTTCCTGTGTCCGAGGAATGCATCCGCCTCATCGATCATCACCCCTACCGGTGCCATTGCCTTGAGTATATTGAGGATTTTCTCAAGATTCGATTCCGTGACTCCCTGCCACTTGCTTCTGAAGTTTTGAAATTTCACGATTGGAATCCCGATCTCTCCTGCAAAGGCGGTAACCATAAATGATTTTCCAGTTCCCACGGGCCCTGAAATCAGGTATCCCATTGGCAGAACATCGAGCCTTCCCTGTTTTATCGCCCGAGCTGCACTCTTAAACCGTTTCTTTACAAAATCATGACCTGAGACCATTGAGAGGTCGTATTCTGTCTCGATGAATTCCAGAAGCCCGATTGCCTCAGCCTCTATGATCTCCTTTTTCTTTTCCTTGAGATAATGAAGGTCTATCTCCCTGTTTTCCTGAAACGACTCTGCGGCGAGTTGGTGAATGTTCACAAGATTCAGCCCGCTTGTGACCCGCCCCATCATCTCTGCCGAAAGCCCACGCGAAACGATAAGCTCATCCTTTTTATGCAGATATTTGAAAAAACTCTCTCTCACCCGCTCGTCCGGAATAGGGATATTGACTTTCACGGTGCTCGGCGACCTGATGATCCGCGGGCTTAGATCTGCAAGGTTTTCTGTGAGGAGTATGATGGAAATGTCGTTTTCATTGAATATTGGATCTGTTGCCCACCGGTTGAGGGTGACGAGACAGTATCGGTCCTCATCGGTATAGTGCGAAATGTCAGTACTCGGAACAATCGTCTCTGCATAGTCAACGATCAAAACAATTCTCAGCTTTCGTCTGATGTTTTTGTAACAGTATTTCTCGAGGTAGTGAAATGCTTCCGAGGGGTCCTTGGAAAGAAAATCATCAGAACCCTCATTCCCGACGATGGATTTCATCTCTGCGAGATATTCCTGCTTCATCTCAGGCTTGCAGAAGGTAATTCCGGAGGACCTGTCGTAATAAATGATGATGTCCCTGTTTCCGAAAAGTATGTCGGAAATATAACTCTGTATCTTTACAAAGATGAACTCCTCCTCATGCATCTTATGAGGAAGGTAATCTCGTATGTTTCCGTATACCACGTAAAGGTTTGCCGTCTTCGAGCAGTACTTGTAGGAAAGCTCCTGTGCCCAGGAGGGAAGAATCTTGATAAAAGGGAGGTGCTTCAGAATAAGCTGTTCAGCCACGTTCTGCTCCCATGCTCTCTTATCCGTTCATTTAATATGTAATAATAATCATAACCGCGGGGTTATTCAATGTTTAATACCGCCTATGAAGATTCTGGCGCACATGTTCATCAGAAAGGAAATGCCCAGCAGGATGAGCGCGCTGAAGCTCAGAAGCAGTTTGCCTGTGTACGGGAAAAACGGCGCGGTGATCGATATAAGCGCAATCACAGTAAACGCACAGATCGTTTTTTCTCCATATTTGACAAAGACGGGGAAAGTGTCGTCCGCCGGAAGCAGAAGAAGAATGAACTCATACCCGTACCGCATGAGCCCGATTATAAGAATCCATGCTTCCATGCCGGCGAATACGAAACCGTTCACTGACAGAGAGAGGGTGAAAAACGCATCGACTTCCATATCGAGCTTTGCCCCGAAGACTGTGCACCCTTTCCAGCGTGCTATCATTCCATCGATTACATCTGTGAGCGCGGCAGCCGATATGAAAAAAAATTTATACACAGTGAATTCCGGACGGAGCGCCATCCAGCACAGGAAAACCCCTCCCGCTCCAAGCCGGAAAAGCGTGACTATATTCTGCAGGCGCATGACTCTGTGGCGCTGTACGATCAGCAGAATGGCAAACATCGCAAAACCGTATCCCACCAACCCGAAAACAAGCCCGGAGACGTACGTACGTGTGTTTCCAAGAAAAAAAAGCGTACAGAACGCAATACAGATGAGAGAGTGCGTCAGTGCCCAGGAGTCTTTGGGCTTCCCCATTCCTCGTAAAACACGATCTTTTCGATTGGGAGTCTGTCCTTTTCTCGTAGCGTGCCTTCCTTTGGATATCCGAGAGTGAGCAGTTCCACGACCTTGATATGATCCGGTATTTCAAGAAGTTTCTTCACTTCGTCCTCATAAAAGGCCCCGATCCAGCACGTGCCCAATCCCAATCCCACAGCCCGAAGTGTGATATGGTCGATCGCGATTGCAACGTCGATCGGATAGCAGAGCTGACCACAGCGCATCTCATGATAATCGGTATCCGCACAGCAGGCCAGTATACATGGAGCATTCCCGACAAAGAGCTGCCCTGCCGCGGCTTTCGACATTTTCTGCCGCTTTGTGCTGTCGGTGACAACGACGAAACGCCATTCCTGCCGGTTTCCGGCAGAAGGTGCAAGCCGTGCCGCTTCAACAACTGCCTCGATCTTTTGCTTTTCCACCGGGCGGTCTGCATATTCTCTCACGCTCTGTCTACTTCTGATTGCTTCCTCTACTGTCATTATTTCCCCTCACAATTTTTTCATCATTATAAACGTATTCCAGCAGATTTTTCAACAAACTTCATGGCCATCTATTCCACGGAACGCCGACGCGCACAGTACAAAAAAGCGTTCTTTCTTTTTACTGCAAAAAACGGTATTTTATATGGCTAAATAGCTTTACGAGGGGTCGGCATGAAGAAACTTCTTTCAGGGAACGAGGCAATCGCACGAGGAGCGTACGAATACGGAGTGAAGGTTGCGGCGGGTTATCCCGGAACGCCGAGTACTGAAATACTCGAAAACCTCTCGCGGTATGAAGGTGTGTACGTCGAGTGGGCTCCGAACGAGAAAGTCGCTCTTGAGGTCGCGATCGGCGCATCTCTCACCGGTATCAGAGCCATGGCCACCATGAAGCATGTGGGGTTAAACGTCGCAGCAGACCCGCTCATGACATTCTCCTACACGGGAGTGGAAGGAGGGCTGGTCATTGTGGTCGCGGATGACCCGGGAATGCACTCATCACAAAACGAACAGGATTCAAGAAATTATGCACGCTTTGCGAAGGTCCCTCTTCTGGAGCCGTCTGACTCGGATGAAGCAAAGCGATTCCTCGGGCTCGCATTCGAGATTTCCGAACAGTACGATACCCCGGTCATTGTGCGGTCAACTACGAGAATATCCCACTCCAAGGGCATCGTGAACCTGGAAGAACGAGTTTTTGAAGACCGCACTCCCGACTACCGGAGACAACCCTCCAAGTATCTGATGGTTCCCTCCTATGCGAGAAACAGGAGGATTGCGGTCGAAGAACGGAGCAAAAAATTGCGCGAGCTTGCAAACACCTTTCCTGAGAATAAAAATATTTGCGGCAACTCGAGGCTTGGAATCATCACATCCAGCATTTCCTATCAGTACGTCAGGGAAATCTTTCACGACGCCTCAATACTGAAACTCTCGCTGTCCTATCCCTTTCCGGACAAACTCATAAGCAATTTCATATCTGAGGTGGAAAATGTTTTCGTTGTCGAGGAGCTGGATCCCTTCATCGAAGAACACGTTCGTGCGCTCGGTGCCACCCCTGTAGGAACCGAACTCGTGCCGTGTATCGGAGAGCTCAATCCAGATATCCTTCTCGATGCGCGAAAACAGCTCGCAGCGCACGGTCTTTTCGAAATGAACACCGAGTTTCCCGCACAGATAAAACTGAAACAGGATTTCCCTCTCCCTGCTCGTCCGCCGGTTCTCTGCCCGGGATGCGCACACAGGGGGGTATTCTATACACTGAAGCAGTTCAATCCAGTGGTAATCGGAGACATCGGCTGCTACAGCCTCGGTGGGCTTGCACCCCTCGACAGCATGGACGCAATCATCTGTATGGGAGCGGGTGTGAGTGCAGCGATGGGTGTGTCCAAAAGCGGCCTTGACAGACCTGTGGTAGGCATAGTAGGCGACTCTACATTCTTTCACTCTGGAATAACCGGGCTTCTTGATATCGGCTACAACAATGGAAATCTCACGATCATCGTTCTGGACAACCGTGTGACCGCCATGACCGGACATCAACAAAACCCGGGAACCGGAGTTACTCTGAGCGGGGAGCACAGCTTTCAGGCCCGGATTGAAAAATTCGCAGAGGCCTCTGGAATCACAAGGATTCGTGTATTCGACCCATACGACCTGGCGCAGACCGCAGCAGTGATGAACGAAGAACTCCACTGCGGGCAGGCATCGCTCCTCATATCCAGACGTCCCTGCGTGCTCATTCAGGAAAGAAAAGAGTTCGCCGTGTATGCAATCGATGAGGAAGCATGCAGGGCATGCGGGAAATGTTTGAAGCTGGGCTGTCCTGCCATTGAAAAAAAGACCGGTGCCGGGGGAAAATGGGTCGCATTTATCAGTCCGACTCTCTGCACAGGCTGCTCCGTGTGCGCACAGGTATGTCCGTTTGACGCAATTGGTGAACAACAATGAAGACATGGCTGTTTTACAGCGTTATCACCCTTTTTCTCTGGGGGTTTTGGGGATTCTTGGGAAAAGCTGCGGCGGAGAACATACCAAGCAGGACTCTTCTGGTGCTCGCGTGTCTCGGGTTTGCGCTCGCGTTTCCGATCACAGAAGAATAATATTTGCCTTTACACAGGAAATGAGCGCACAGATACTTTTTGTCCCTGCAAGGTGATCGTATTATATTACACATTTAATAAGCGGCGTGGGCTCACTAAATCACACGTGTTTCAGAAGAAGGAGGTCGCGGACATGGGATACAGGGTTGCGGTCGTGGGTGTGAGCGGGGCTGTTGGTCAGGAATTTCTGAAAGTGCTCTCGGGGAGAAACTTTCCAATAGATGATCTCAGGCTTTTCGGCTCTCACAGAAGTGCGGGAAGGGAATACATTTTCAAGGATGAGAAAGTTATAGTCTCCGAGCTGAAAAAAAACGATGACTTCAAGAATATCGACATTGCGCTCACTTCAGCGGGAGCCGGCACATCCCGGGAATTCTGGGAAACGATCACCAAACACGACGCGTTGATGATAGATAATTCCAGCGCTTTCAGGATGGAAGACGATGTCCCTCTTGTCGTGCCTGAGGTGAATCCGGATGACTGCAAAAACCGCCCGCGCAACATAATCGCAAACCCAAACTGCTCCACCATCCAGATGGTCGTTGCGCTCAAAGCAATCGAGAACCTTTCCCACATACACACCGTGCATGTGGCCACCTATCAGGCAGCAAGCGGAGCGGGAAACCTCGCGATGCAGGAACTTGAGAATCAGGCTCGCCAGTATGTGCACGGCGAAAATCTCGAAATCGGCAAATTTCAACATCAACTATTTTTCAATGTGATCCCTCATATTGACGTGTTTCTTGACAATTTCTACACAAAAGAAGAGATGAAGATGCACCATGAGACGCAAAAGATCATGCACTCAGACGTCAAGGTCAGCGCAACGGCGGTACGAATTCCCATCATGAGGGCGCATTCCGAGGCGATATGGGCCGAAACGGAAAAAGAGCTCACCGTGCAGGAGGTCCGGGAGGCGTTCAGGAATGCGGACGGCATCACCCTTGTTGACAACCCCTCCAGGAACGAATACCCGATGCCGCTCATGGCATCAGGAACGGATGACGTCTATGTGGGACGGGTGCGAAAGGATACCACCTCTCCGAATGGGATTGCGTTCTGGTGCGTTGCAGATCAGATCAGAAAGGGCGCGGCCCTGAATGCGGTGCAGATCGCAGAAGCGTGCATTGCAGAGGGGTGGGTCTAGCCGGCACCGCCGTAACAGAGTGTATTGCGGCTGCTCATTTCCCCTTTAAGAGCAGTTCAATGAGTTTGTGTCCCTGTTCAATGAAGATGCCGGACCGCTTCGCCATTTTTTCGGAATAGCCCTCCACCTCGTTCGGTTCTACTCCGCTTCCGTACAGAATGAAAGGAACGGGTTCCGAAGAATGGGTTTTCGTTCGGATGGGAGTTGGATGGTCTGGCATGATGAGCATCCGATAATCCCCTTCGAGCCTGGGGAGAATGCTTCCGAGCAGCCGGGAATCAAAATCCTCGATTGCCTTTACCTTCAGCTGTGCATCACCCTGATGACCCGTTTCATCCGGCGCTTCAACATGAACGAACACAAAATCTTTCGTCTGAAGTGCGCGGATCGCCGCATCCGCCTTCCCCTCATAGTTCGTGTCCACAAATCCGGTCGCCCCTTCTACATGCACCACTTCGAGGCCCGCAAGAACACCGATGCCCCGTATCAGGTCCACTGCGGTGATTACGGAACCCGAAATACCGTATGTGTCTTCGAACCGCACGAGGCCTGGCCTGTATCCGTGCCCCCACAGCCATATCTGTGTTGCCGGTAGTTTTTCTTCCTGCAGCCGCCTCCTGTTGACCTCTTCTGCGGCCAGAATAGGTATTGAGCTTTCCATGAGGGAGCGAACGAGATCCTGGTTCTGCCCATTTGGGAGATAGGAGCTTATGCTCTTTCCGGAAATGTCATGGGGTGGGGTACAGAAAAGATCCTGAAACGAACCTTTCAGCACACAGATGTGCCGATAATCCACACCCGGATAAAAACGTACTCCATCGTTGGCAAGTGAAGTGTTGAGTGCATGGATAAGCTTTTTTGCCTCGGCGGTCGAAATGTGCTCCGAGGAGTAATCGTTCATCTGCCCATTTCGCACGTTTACCAGATTGCACCTGAAAGCGCAGTCATCCTCCCCGAGCGGGATTCCCATGCTCGCCGCCTCGAGGGGGCCTCGCCCCGTGTAGTACGTGCGCGGATTGAAACCGAGAAGACTGAGATTTGCCACATCACTTCCAGGCGGAAGCCCTTCAGGAATTGTCCTCACCATTCCGACAATACCTTCACGTGCACACCGGTTCATATTCACAATACGCGCGGCTTCGAGAGGAGTCCTGTCCCCAAGTGAGGGCACAGGCTCGTCCGCCATACCGTCTCCGACAACAAACAGAAATTTCATGATTTATCCGTTTCTTTGTAAGATAGTGGATAACGGCGATTTCTTAAAGAAAAAACTCAGCTGTGAGAGGGGGGCCATCTGAGAACCGGATTTCGTGCTGCTTTCACCTCATCGACCCTGTTGATTTTTGATTTTCTCGGCGCTTTCTTCAGTTCCTTCGGGCGCTCTTTTGCAGCCTCCGCGATCTGGATCATGGCATCGATAAATCGGTCAATGGTTTCCCTGCTCTCGGTTTCAGTCGGCTCGATCATCAGAGCCCCATCCACCACAAGGGGAAAATAAATCGTGGGTGGATGGAACCCGTGGTCGATGAGATTTTTTGCGATATCGAGTGTCGTGATTCCCAGTGGCTTCTGCTCCTTGTCGGTAAAAACGCATTCGTGCATGCAGTTTTTGTCGTAAGGAAGATGATAATACGGCTTGAGCTTCGAGCGAATATAATTCGCGTTCACAACGGCAGTTGTGCTCGCCTGTCTCAAACCCCGTGCTCCCATAGAACATATATACGAATAGGCCTTAACGCAGACTAGAAAATTCCCGTAAAAACTTCGCACCTTTCCGATGGTCTGAGGGCGGTCGTAGCCGAATCTGAACTCCTCGCCTTCCTTTTCCACGCGTGGAACGGGAAGATAAGGTTCGAAAACCGACTTCACTGCAATGGGCCCCGAACCTGGTCCTCCGCCGCCGTGCGGAGTCGAAAAAGTCTTGTGGAGGTTCATATGAACGATATCGACCCCAAGTTTTCCTACCTTCACGATTCCCATGAGTGCGTTGAGATTTGCACCGTCGCAGTACACAAAACCGCCCTTTTTGTGAACGATCTCGGATATCGCAGCAATATGCGACTCGAACAGACCGAGCGTATTGGGATTCGTGATCATGATCGCCGCAACGTCCTCGTCCATGAGGGAAGCGACGGTATCCGGCTCGAGTATCCCCTCTTTGCCGGATTTCACCGGTACCGTCTCGAAGCCGCACATTGCCACACTTGCAGGGTTGGTCCCGTGAGCCGTATCCGGAATCAACACCTTGTGACGTGTGCTGTTCTTTTGCGTACAATATGCTTTGATGATCATCATTGCGGTCAGTTCACCGTGAGCCCCTGCGGCGGGCTGGAGCGTCACGCAATCCATTCCGGTGATTTCTGCCAGAAATTGTTCAAGCTCCCACAGTACACGCAAACACCCCTGACAAAGGGATTCCGGTTGAAAGGGATGGCACAATGTGAATCCTCGAAGCGCTGCGATATCTTCGTTGATCTTCGGGTTGTACTTCATAGTGCACGATCCGAGGGGATAGAATCCGGTATCAACCCCGTAGTTCCAGTTTGAAAGTCTCGTAAAATGCCGAACGAGCTCGACCTCGCTTATTTCGGGGAATCCGTTTATTTCATCCCGCATGAGAGATTCAGGAATCGAGCTTTCCGACAAAGGTTTTTCTGTTTCAGGCTCAGGCAGAGAAAAAGCAGTCCTTCCCGGCGACCCAATTTCGAAAATGAGAGGCTCATCGTGAGCCAGCGTCGTTATGCCCAGAGATTTCATTTCCGTTTTCCTTTCGATTTATTTCATTGCGTGTTTTAAAGCTTCACAGAGAATGTCTATATCCTCCGCGGTATTCGTCTCTGTAAAAGTAAGTAAAATGCAATTCCTCAGCTCGGGGTAGAATTTCTCCATCTGAATCCCGGCAATAATTTTTTTTTCAATAAGCCTCTTCTCAAGAGTTTCGGAGTCAGCATCAACCTTTATAACGAATTCGTTGAATGTGGGAGAGAAAAATTTAAGCTTTACTGCGCCAAGCCGGGCGATCTTCTCCTTCGCGTACTCGGCCCGCGCGTGACAGATCCCTGACACACGCCGGATTCCCGTCTTTCCAAGACCGGAAAGATACACCGCGGCCATGAGCGCACAGAGCCCCTGATTCGTACACACATTGGATTTTGCTTTTTCTCTCCTTATGTGCTGTTCTCTGGCCGAAAGTGTGAGAACATACGCCTGCCTTCCGTTTTGATCCTCTGTAAGGCCCACAATTCTTCCCGGCATGTTGCGTACGTACTGTTTCTTCGCAGTAAGAATTCCCAGATAGGGACCCCCAAAACCCATCGGGATACCGAGGCTCTGTCCCTCTCCACAGCACATGTCTGCACCGAAATCCCCAGGCGGTTTTAGCACTCCGAATGCGAGTGGCTCTGAAAATGCGGCAATAAAAAGCGCATCCTTCTCATGGATTATTTTTCCGTATTTTCCGAGGTCCTCTATAATACCGAAGAAGTTCGGTGATTGCAGTACCGCACAGCTCACGCCGCCTGCGACGGCTGATTCAAATTGCTTCATGTCCGTCATACCGTTCTCATCATAAGGAATCTCGATAATTTCATTTTCATTTCCGCTGCAGTAGGTTTCCATTACTTTCCTGTAGTCAGGATGCACGCTCTTTGCGACGACGATCTTCGTTTTTTTCTTCAGCCGCACTGCCATCAGCGCAGCTTCCGCCACACTCGTTGCCCCGTCGTAGAGTGAGGCGTTTGAAACCTCCATTCCCAGGAGCATGCTGATAAGCGTCTGGAATTCGAACATCGCCTGGAGAGTACCCTGGCTGATTTCCGGTTGATACGGGGTATAGGACGTATAAAACTCCGACCTCGACACCAGATGCCTCACCACCGAGGGAATAAAGTGATGATAGACACCTCCTCCGATAAAGAAACGGTAATCCTGAGCGTTGGCATTTTCCTCACTCAGACGCATCATGTGGGATAAAAGCTCGTATTCTGAAAGTGCATGCGGGAGATTGAGGTCCTCTCGTAACAGAAATTCTCTCGGAACGATCTCAAAGAGCTCTTCGACATTTTTAACGTTTATATCCGAGAGCATGTCCTGAATATCTGTATCTGTATTCGGAATGTACCGCATACGTTCACCTCGCCTTCATCGGATATGCACTACTCCTCTTCACTTTCAATAAATTTTTCGTAGTCCTCGATCTTCATGAGATTGTCGTACTCCGTGCTGTCAACGATTCTGATTTTCACTATCCACCCCTTTTCATAGGGAGACTGATTGAGAATTTCAGGATGACCTTCGAGTTCCTCGTTTATCTCCAGTACCTCCCCACTCAGCGGTGCATACACATCGCTCGCTGCCTTCACCGACTCAACGACGCAGAACGCTTCTCCCTTTTTGAGCTCTGTGCCGATCTCGGGGAGCTCCACGAACACCACATCTCCAAGATGCTGCTGTGCGTAATCAGTAATCCCTACGAGAGCCGTATCATTCTCCAAGAGCACCCACTCATGTTCTTTTGTATACCTTAATTTTTTTGGAAATTCCATGCCGCATTTCTCCTGTTTGATATCTTCCAGAGTTTTATATCTTCACCTGTGAAACAGAGAAAATATTCTCACTACTGTCCTCGATTTTTCGAACATCCTCTCCTTTCAACATCCCGTCGATCTGTATTCTCGCGCATGCGCCGTCACCGCCCTGAAATATCGTATTTTCCATGATTTCAACATTTATGCTCGCCTCTCGTATTATATCGAGTACTCCTGCAAGCACACCGACTCTGTTTCGGTGATGCACAGACAGCACATAACTCGCTGGAGTCTTCTCCAAATAATTTACACAGTTGTATACGTATCCTGTCCTGATATATTCAATCAAAATCCGCAGTGTTTCATCAGCAACAGCAGACTGCGCCTGCTCGGTCGAAGCACCGATGTGGTGCGTACCGTACACACGCTCATACGTGCCTATTTCGTCTGTAAAAGGACCCTTCTTTTGTGCGGGTTCACCATCAAACACATCGAGTCCCGCATGGATTCTTTTCCTTACGACCGCATCCTTCAAAGCATCCTGATCCACAACCTCCGCCCGAGATGTGTTTATGAAAAACGCCCCTTCTTTCATCGCGTTGAAAAACTCTTTTCCGATCATCTTTCTGGTATCATCAGCAAGCGCGACGTGCACACTCACCGCATCCGCATGACGGGCAACATCGATCGGAGTGCTCATATATTCAACTCCCAACTCATCCGCCTTCTCAGGAGTCAGAGACCTGCTCCACGCCACTACTTTCATGCCGAACACAGTCGCCCGCACTATCACCTCCCGGCCTATCCGCCCCACCCCGATAACACCGAGCGTTTTTCCATAGATACCCCCCGCTTGGCTGAACTCCTTCTTGTTCCACCTTCCCGCTCTCAGCTGAATGACATTATCCGGAATTCTTCTGTCAATACTCAATAGAAGCCCGAACGCAAGCTCTGCAACCGCAATGGAATTCTTTCCTGGACAGTTCGCCACATACACGCTTCTCTCCGAAGCGGTCTTCACATCAATCGTGTTGAAACCGGAACCTGCGCGGATGATAAGGCTTAAAAAAGGAGTTGATGAGATCATTTCACCGGTCACGACTGTCGACCGCACGACGAGAACGTCGGGCTGCTGCTCGTGTAACCCCTCGAGGAGACTGTCCCCATCCAGTGATTGCTCGTACACAACAGCACACCCCAGCTCTTTGATTCTCTCAATACTTTCTTCAGGAAACTTATCCGCAATAAATACTTTCATAGCCTGCCTCCCGCACATTACATCTTTAAAATTGATGTATCAGAATTCCGGAACGCAGTTTCGGAACAAACCAGGTGGATTTAGGCGGCATAACCTCTCCTGCATCACTTACCGCAAGCAGTTGTTCTATGCGCACCGGATTGAAACTGAAAGCCACCCCACCGTTCTCATCGACCAATCTCTTCAGTTTTTCGATGCTCTGCTCCCCGCCGATAAAATCTATCCGCTTGTCATTTCTCTGGTCAGTAATGCCCAATACCGGCTCCAGAAGCTCTCGCTGAAACAGATTGAGGTCGAGTGATGAGGCGGGGTCCTCAGAAACTTCTTCATCCGCGTGCAGCCCGAGACTGTACCACCTTCCGGAAAGGTACATGCAGATGCGCCCTTTCCCCTTGGGCACGCCCGTATCGGATGCTTTTATTTCGAAATGTTCACCGACTTTTTCGAGAAATTCTTCACCGCTGGAGCCCCCCAAATCGGAAATCCATCTGTTGTAGGGGAGGATTTTCAGCTGCTTGTCTCCAAAAAGCACAGCGAGAAAGTAATTGAAATCCTCGTCACCTGAGACGGCCCCGTGAATCTCCTTCATTGCATTTTTCACTCTGCTCGCACCCGCAGCCCTGTGGTGTCCGTCCGCAATGTAGAGGCAGGGGACTGCGGCAAACTCCTCGACGATTCGCTCACCGGCTTGCGCTTGCCAGACTGTGTGCCGTATTCCGTCTTCTGCAACAAAATCGTACAGTGGAGCGTTCTTCGTCTCTCGCTCGATAATACTGTTTATTCCGCCCTGTTCCCTGTAGGTCATCAACACGGGGCCAGCGTGAGCTGACAACGTGAGCATGTGCTTCAGCCTGTCGTCCTCCTTCTCCTTTCGGGTGTGTTCGTGTTTTTTTATTATGCCGGCATCGTATTCATCGACCGAACAGCAGCATGCAACACCTGTCTGGGCGTGATTGTTCATCTCGAGTCTGTATATATAGATTGACGGATCCTGTTCCTTTATGAGGACACCTTCGCTCTCGAGCCGGTGGAAATTCTTCAGCGCCTGCTGGTAGACTTCTTCCGAGTAGAGATCGGTCCCTTCGGCGAGATCGATTTCGGGTCTGATTACATGGAGAAAGCTCAGGGGATTTCCCTTTACGAGTTCCCTCGCCTCAGCCGTTGTTACAACGTCATAGGGAACGCTTGCCACTTCCCTGCACGTCTGCTCCATGGGCCGCATCGCGCGAAAAGGTCTTATCGTCGCCATTGGTTTCTCCTTTTCTTCGATTTGATCATTCAGTAAAACGCCCTTCTTCAGGAAACCTGCTTATTATGCGCGCATCATCATGGAGCTGAACCCTGTCGCCGATACGCGGTCTCTCTGAGGCCGTTTTTTTCTCCTTCTCCTCACGCTGACACGCGATAACGCCGATGGGTGTGCCCTCCCGGGCGTATCTCCTGTCAACATACGCCATGCCGACCTGGACACCGTCTGTTCCAAGGGCACAGCTGGTCACCATGCCAATTATTTTCTGCCCTCTCTTGGCTACGACAATATCGTCCGTGCGTGCGATTCTCACGCCCGGCCTGCTCATCCTGAAACGTACGATCTCCATTTTCATCGAATTCATATTTCTCATCAGTGCGTTTCTTCCGATGAAAAAGGGTTTGTGAAGCTTTACATATGATCCGAACCCGGCCTCAACCGGTGAAATGCCGAGCTCTCCTGCAAGCTCATGCCCGTACAGGGGAAGACCCGCCTCGATTCTCAGAGAATCACGCGCTCCAAGACCGATCGGTTTTACACCGAACCGTGCCCCTTGGTCCAAAACCGCATTCCAGAACCGGACCGCCGCATCAGGATGAAGAAGGAGCTCAAAACCTGTGTCCTCTCCGGTATATCCGGTGCGGCTTACATACATCCTTATTCCCGCAATTTCCGCCTCTATAAACTGTGTCTTTTGCACCCTTTCGAGCTTTTTGCTGCACCCGGCTGAACCTGCGAGCGCTTTTAACACGAGAAGCGAATTTGGTCCCTGAAGAGCGATATTCACAAGACAGTCAACTCCCCATGCCCTGTTTTTCAGATTACGAATCTCAACCCCGCCGGGTGGACGAAGTGTGGGATTGTTCCTGCCTGCCGGTACGTCGCCGGATTTCACCGCTTTCATCCATTCGAGATCCCGGTCACTGTTGACCGCATTGACGATGATGATATATCGCTCATTTCCCACCCGGTACACCATGATATCGTCGATAACTCCTCCGTCAGGATCGAGAAGATAACTGTACTGGGACTCCCAATTTGTTATCCACGGCACATAGTTTGTTGTAACGATATCCAGGAAACTCTCCGCATACTCGCCCCTGACTTCGATAATTCCCATATGGGAGATGTCGAAAATACCGCATGCCTCCCGAACTGTCCTGTGCTCTTCGACGATTCCTTCATATTTTACCGGCATGAGCCACCCCGCAAACTCAACGAGGCTCTTCGTCAGTTTCACATGCTCTGCATAGAGACAGCTCTTTTTGACAGGCTTCTGGCCCTCTCCGAACACAAACTCCTTCTCCGCTCCGTCCCGGGAAGAGGCAATCATGCTCTGTGCAACGAAATACGGTTTCGACATGTCGATGAACTGTGGTGCGCGCGCAGCAAGATCACGGACATCTTCTCCCCTGCCGAACGCTGAAAAGGCGGTTTCTTCTATACCCAACGCTTTCACGGAGCGTGCGATTCTCTCCCTGTCACCTGCGGAGAGCTCGTGAAAGTCATAGATCTGTGCCGGGCCCTCAACCTTTTTGAAAATATCTTCAGAATCGAATTCCACATAGCCGTCCGCAACTCCCCGAAGCCACTCTCTCAAATCCTCTCCATCTTCGGGTCTGCACACCACGCAGTACTCGTCAGCCGACTCACGAAACACGTAAGTGAAGGCAAGCAGCTTTCCTCCCCTGTCAAAAAAAAACGAGTAACACCCTTCCCCCTTTGCTCGCCTCCCTACTGAATTGGTGGTGACCTGCTCGATGAACCGATGCACCCGTTCACCCTTCAGCAAAAGAACCCCGTGAGTGTTTTCCGCCGAGAAAGGCCTGACCGGTGTAAAAACTGTATAGTGCGGATACCCTGTTCCCAGAGATGCCCTCTCGGAGCTCAGCGACCCCGCCAGGTCGGCAACTCTCCGTCTGGCTTCTCTCAGTACACCGTAGTCGACCTTTCCTCTCGGGAGGTCGCCGGTGAGGCCGAGATAGGTAAAGGGACGTATGTTTTTGAGCACGAATGCAATAATACCCGCCAGTTTTTCGATCCCCTGTTTCGTGATGCCTCTCTGTGTAATCCATGGAGTACCGAGCCTGATTCCGCTTGCTTCGGCGGTCATCGTATCTCCGGGAATCGTATTCTTGTTGGCCACGATTCCGCACAGGTCGAGCATCCGCACACCGATTTCCCCTTTCAGCGGAAACCCGCTTTCCGTCTTGATCTTTCCGAGATCAAGAAGCAGGAGATGGGTATCCGTTCCGCCGTACGCGAGCGTCATCCCCTCGTTTTCAAGGGCACGCGCAAGATATGCGGCGTTTCTGACGATTGCCTTCTGGGCCCTTTTGAACTCCTCGCTCTGAGCGATTCTGAATGCAACCGCCATTGCTGCAAACTTGTTCACATGAGGCCCCCCCTGCTCCCCCGGAAACACGGACTGGTCGATCATCCGGCCGTACTCTTCGTTTGCCGTCATTATAATGGCCCCGCGCGGCCCGAAGAGAGTCTTGTGCGTGGTACAGGTAACCACATCTGCATAGTCGATCGGGTTTGGGTACACACCGCCGACGATCAGGCCGGCGGGATGCGAGATATCTGCAAAGAGAACGGCGTCCACCGCATCCGCGATCTGTCTGAATTTCTCCCAGTCGGGCGCCCAGGGATAGGAGGTATAACCTGCAATGATCATCTTTGGGCGGTGCGTCTCTGCCAGATCCATGATGTCATCGTAATTGAGACGTCCCGTTGCGGCATCCACTTCATAGGAAACGATCGTGTAGTTTTTTCCCGATCTGTTGAACTCACTGCCGTGAGTGAGATGGCCGCCGTGCATGAGACTCAATCCCATGACAACATCCCCTGGATGCACAAAGGTATCGTACACAGAATTGTTCGCGGCAGCTCCCGAGAGAGGCTGCACATTTACGTGTATGCAATTCGCAGGAGTTCTTTCCGTGGCAAAGAGTTCAGCAGCCCTCCTTCCTGCAAGGGATTCCACAAAGTTTGCGTAGTCGCATCCCTTGTAGAACCTGCGGTCGGAATATCTTCGCAAGCGGGCGAGCTGAAAGTCAATATCGAGTAAACCGTTTTCATCTTCGCCGGTCATTTTTGCAGGGGGATACCCCTCTGCATAAATATTGTTGAAAACCGATCCAAGCGCTTCAAGAACAGGAGCGGGGCAGATGCTCTCTGACGGAATCATCACGATCTTTCGGGTTTGCCGCTCCTGCTCGAAATCGATAAGTTTTTTTACCTCCGGATCAATGTCTTCAAGCGCTTTCCTGAGATAATAATCGATGAAAGTTTCTGTGCTCACGTTTTTTCCCCATCCGATAGATTGGAAAATGAATACGCAGGGATTGTACTTCACGCTATCCGTGTTTATTCGCAAACCGCCTCATAAAATCTGCAACCCTCTCTATGTCTTCCACTCCGTGACTATTGTATATGGATATCCGAATCCCTCCCACCGAGCGATGCCCCTTGATTCCGATGATTCCTTCCGATGCTGCATCCTCGATAAACCGTGCCTCGAGCGTGTCGTCTGTGAGATTGAAAGTGATGTTCATATCCGAACGGCTCTCCTTTTCAACCCGCGACAAAAAGAACGGGGAATTCTCGTCGATGAGTGTGTAGAGTATTTCAGCCTTTTTTTTGTTCTGCGCTTCGATGAAATCAAGCCCTCCTTTTTTCTCTACCCACTTCAGCATGTTTCTCATCATATACACGCAGAAGCAGCAGGGCGTATTATAGAGAGAGTTTTTCTCAACGAGCGTCCTGTAACTGAGAATATCAGGGAGTGAAGGGAGTGCCCTTTTCACTAAGTCGTCCCGTATGAGCACAACCGTGACGCCGGCAGGCCCGAGATTTTTCTGCGCCCCCGCATAAATCAATCCAATACCGGAAAAATCAATTCTTCTGGAGAATATATCGCTCGACATGTCCGCAACAATGGGAACTCCCTCAATATCGGGGAACTCTCTCCATTGTGTTCCAAAAATCGTATTGTTTGAGGTGAGGTGGCAGTAAACCGAGCCCTTTACAATATGTATCTCATCCTGTTTCGGTATACGGAAATATTTCCCTTCGGCCTCTGTAGACACGGCAAGATGGACCTCTTTCAGGGTTTTTGCGGTCTTGTATGCATTGTTTGAAAACCGCCCTGTAACAATATAGTCAGCCGCATCGCCCTCTCCGAGCAGATTCATCGGTATCATCGCAAACTGCAGCGACGCTCCCCCCTGCAGAAGAAGAATGTGAAAATTTCTTGGAATACCGTAGAGCCCTCGCAAAAGTTCAATTGCTTCCTGATGAACCGCACTGTATTCCTTTGAACGATGGCTTATCTCCAAAACGGACATACCGGTTCCGCCCCAGTCCAGAAGCTCTCTCTGCGCCTGCTCGAGTGTTTCTAACGGCAGAGCCGAAGGACCCGGGTAAAAATTCATTACTCTTTTCATCGTCTGTTCCTCCATATGAACTGTGCTGCATATCGGTCAAACTTCGCCCTGATCTCGTTTGACCGTTCTTCCGTTTCTTCCAGTTTCATCTCCTTGCAGTGATAGCCGAACATACCTTTCATGGTGATTAACCATAGGATTCCCATTTTCAACAGCGCATACGGGCCTGCACCGCCTTTGATGATGAGAATGGGCATCGAACCGCTCCGGCGATTTGCGGTGAGATGAAAATACTCTCGCAATCCACCCTTCAAATATCGCTCGATCTTATCTTCTCGTGGACCGCAAGTTGGCATATAGGTTCTCTCTATGGGATGATTAATATTTATTCTAATTTTTACATAATATTATATATTGTCAAGCAAAATTACGTTATCAGAATTAAATATTATATATTTTACGAAATTAACGGATTCGGTGTGTATTCATTCGATCTCGCGATATCCACGTTCAGCGTCTCTTGCGGTCTTATTGTAGTATACACTGAAGAGAGCAAAAAGGCATATACTTTTCAGGAGTATGGGGCGCCCTGATTCGGGCGTTCACTCGGAGTGTTTCTTTTTATGGGGAGGATGTTCGGAGGTTTTTTTCTTTTTTTCGAAAAAGCCTCCTATATCTCCGATCCTGTCGATGGATAATTTCGAGGCGTCGATGTTTTCCTTCTGGATCGCAAGGTACACCTCTTTTCTGTGCACCTTGATATCCCGGGGGGCTTTAATACCGAGCTTGACCTGGTCACCTTTTACTTCGATGACGCTCACCTCAACAGAGTCCCCGATCATGATGCTTTCGTTGCGTTTCCGCGTGAGAACAAGCATCAGCCGGTCTCCCTGAGAACGGCTTTTTTCTTTTTCATTTCCTCGAGAATATAGTGCTTCACTCCGTACGAGTCGTTCTCTGAAATGACCTGTTTTGCCGTTCTCGTACGCCTGTTTATGAGGATCGGTCCCATCAGATTTGCAGAGATCTTCGAGTGATCTTCGGGCACGGTCACAATCGCGAAATCGAGGAGGTCATCCTTCGATTTCAGGTTCAGAGCGTCCAAATCTGACACCTTTACCTCGATCTCGTAATCTTTTCGGAAAATACGGGGGTCCATAATGAGAAACGCGAGCTCCGGATACTCCTCGGACTGGAGCCAGTAAAACGGGCCTTCTCGGGAATCGAGGAGAAAATAATTCAAAATACCCTCGAAACCAATGATTCCTTCCGGAAAACGGATCCTCTGGTGCTCGTCAACTTCAATTTCTCCATAAGGTTTTGTCTTGATCTTCATACGTTGCACTCCTTACCGCAGGAAATCTAAAAGAGTTGGCTGTATAATGCGGGCCGAAACCCCGAGAGCAGACCTGTATGCGAGCTCCAGCGTTTTCAGCTTTGTGATCTGCTCAGCCACATCAACATCCTCATTTTTCGAGAGAATATCCTCAAAATCGGTTCTGTCGTGGATAATCCTCATCTTGACTATGTCGAGCCTGTTTGCCCGCGCACCAAGCTCCGCACGGTATTTGAGGATGTTCTCGAGCGCGAGGTCCATTCCTCCAAGCGCCCTGCTGCCGAGGTCCTCGACATCATTCATATAGAGGGAATCTCGGAGACGCTTTACCATGTCAAACACACTTCCACCGAAATGGCGCGCAGTTGGAGAGATGTTCTTCGGCGGAGTGTCACCGGAGATGACACCAAGGTCACGCATTACCGTGCTGCCCTTTATGTCTTCAACCCAGATATCACGGGCTGAAGAGGTTTCGAGAATGATTCCTCCATTCATTCTATTTACCGAAGCCCGGATGGGTATCTGCGCGTTGTTCAACCTTTGCACGATCATTTCGATGTTGTCCCCTGCCTTGAGCGGTACCTCCACGCCATTGATTCTCACGGTCGAGTCTGCCGGGACAATGTAGTCTGTCGCGTCAACCGAGGAAAACACCGAAACATTTTCTGCCCAGAACGCCTCGTTTCCGGGAACGTTCACAGAAACGATCGACTCGCGGCTAATTTCTCTGTTGAGCTTTCCCATATCTCCGAAATACTCAACAGTATCCACCACATCCCTTCCTGCATATTTAAAAAACGTTCTCCTTACCTTGAAGGGATCCTCGAGTGTATCGTTTCCCGCGAAAAGCGCCTTACCCTTGTACTTCGTATTCGCGATACTGATAAGCTCTTCGAGCAGATCCTCCACCTCTGCGGCGATTTTCGCCCTATCCTCTTTTGTGTATATACCGTTCGCCCCCTGGACTCCGAGCTCCCGGATTCTCTGCAGTATATCCGTTGCACTCCCGAGAGCGGCGTCAGCGAGGTTCAGCCTGGCCTTTCCGTCATCGACATTTTTCTCAAACTGTTCAAGTTCGAAGAGGACCCTGTTGTACCCTATGGAGTGGCCCACTTCCACCGGGTTTTCTCTGGGAAGGCGGTTTTTCCGCCCT
Source organism: uncultured Spirochaetota bacterium (assembly GCA_964583615.1). Taxonomy (GTDB): domain Bacteria; phylum Spirochaetota; class B62-G9; order B62-G9; family DRHN01; genus CAZOWM01. The sequence continues at coordinate 56,134 of CAZOWM010000003.1, forward strand.
GTCGCTACGTTGTTCTGAATATTCAGCATCTTCTCAGCGTTTCTCTTTACAATGTTAATCAGATTGTCGCCGATCATGCCGGATGTTACGCGCATTGTTTATCATACCTCCATAAAAAATATGCCCAGAACTTCTACAGCATTCTGTTGATCAGCACCTCGAGCATTTTGTTCACCTCTGTCACAAACCTGGCTGCAGCTGCATAGCCGTGCTGGAACTTGACGAGGTTCACAAGTTCTTCATCGATGTTGACCCCCGATATTGACTTTCTTAGATTTGTCAGGTTTTCAACGATCAGGGTACGGTTACTTTTCTCATTTTCTGCGCTTTCGCCCTTCAAACCCGTGTGCGTTATGAGCGCTTGATAGTATTCGTTGAGCGTCTGGCTTCCCCCGATCATTACTCTGTCAAACCGCAATCCCGCAATTTTGAGTGCATTGTCGCCGTTTCCTGCACCGTCCGCAACATCCGGAATCTCGTCACCGTTCGCATCGGTGCCGGTGCTCGCTGCAATCGACTCCACTTCGTTGACAATTCCTTCTGAGAGTGATATCCACGAGGAAGGGTGTGCCTTCGGGGTGACCGTATATGTTCCTGAAATAGCCTCCGTCATTCCAGGTGCACGGTAATCAAATGCCCCATCCTCTCCCCGCGCAGCGAGTACCCCCGCATACTGCCCGAGGAAATCGCCGGAATCCTCGAGGTGGGTGATAAAAAACTCAGCAGTGTCCGACCGTGCAACAAGACGGCCCTCACTGTTGAGAACAAACTTTATGTTCGCCCCTGAATTGTTCACCTTCATGACGATATCGGCAATTCTATCCGTTTCGGTGTATTCAACTTGAATGCCGTTGTTCAAAGTAATGCTTCCCCGGATGCCCGCAACGTCATCCGTGTCAATAACCCGGGTTCCGGTAATCCGGTATAGTGCGGTTCCGTCAACGATACCGTCGCGGTTGAAGTCATGATCTCCTGTCTGATTTATTGCAATAGGGATCTCCTTGAAAAAGTCTATTCCGGTTCTCAGGTTGAGACCGAACCCTTTGCGGTGAATCTCGTTCACCATGTCCATCAAGCTGAACGCAAATGTGTCGAGAGAGTCGATCTGATACTTCAACTCGACGTCCCTCGCTTCGAGGAGAGCTTTGAGCTCCCCTGACCTGAGCTCGAGTGGGGAGCCGTCCTCCCTCCACACAACATCGGAATACCCCTCGTTTTGCGGGTTCGTCCTCAACTCAAGCTGTTCATAGTGCTTCCCCTGCACGAGATGTTTTCCGCCGATGTACACAAAATATTCATCTCTGTCGCTCCTACCGATGTGTATGTTTACATACTCGGAGAGCTTTTCGGAGAGCAGATCACGTTTGTCCCAGAGATCATTGGGATTATCGCCCGCGGCTTCAGAACGGAGGATCTCTCCGTTAAGCTTTGCGATCTGCCGTGCCAGAGAGTTGATTTCCTCTACACGCGCCTGCACCGCCATTTCGATATTGTCCCGTATGGCTTTCAGTGCAGTGTAGTTCGCATTGAGTTGCCGTGTGAGTGCATCACCGTACTCCCTTACCGATTGACGAACCCCGATTTCCTCGGGGTTGTTTGCCAGCGCCTGCCAGGATGCCCAGAACTTGTCGAGAAGGTACATTATGCTTCTGTCAGTCGGTTCATTATGCACGAGTTCCACCTTATAAAGCCAGTCGTTCATCCCTCTCCAGAAAGCAAGGTCGTTGGTTTCCTTGAGAATTCGATCTTCGAGGAGCATATCCCGTGCCCGAAGTATTTTTTCCACCTGGACTCCCTGCCCGATCTGGCCTGGCGTCATCTCTCTTGTCAATCCCGGGATATAGAGAGGATCGAACACTTCCAGGGTAATCTTCTGACGTGAATAACCTTCTGTTTCCGTGTTTGCAACATTGTGGCCCGTCACATGCAGCGCCGCCTGATGCGTTATGAGCCCCCGTTTCCCCAGCTCTATACCAGCAAACGTGGATTCCATTTTCTCACCTCTCTCATGCCTTTACATCAAATACAAAAGAAGAAACCTTTTTCCCTGAGGGGCTTTCCTTCCCGTTTACGGAATAGGTATTCCCCTTTGCCCCCATGCGGGAAAAAAGTGAGATGGAAAAATCGACAATCTCAAGACTGTTTTTAAGCAGTTTTTCTATATTCGCATTCAAAACCTTCTGCTCTTTTATCAGTGCAATCAGACGGGTGCTGCTCTTCTCAAGCTCGTCGTGCAGACCGGCAGGAAGAGAAAGCTTTACGTCGGAAAGTGTTGCCTCTTTTCGGCCGCACAGCTTTTCGAGTATGTCGAGACGAACCTGCTCGGTATTCTCAATCTTTTTCAGAATATCTCTGCTATGGGAAAGGTATGCTTCGAGCCCTTTCCAGTCCTGATTGACGATCGCGGAGAGCTTTTTCTGCTCAAAACTCAGCAGCTCTTTGTGCTGCCCTATGAGCACATCAAGTACCATCAGGAGTTCTCTCATGATCTTTTCCATGGCCTATCCTCAGACGTATTCTTTATCTTAGTTTCGGCGATATTTTTGATTTCATAATAGGGATTATTGTATATATTCCACCCATTCTGAAGAGGAGCACCGCTACATGCAGGATATGCGTTCGCAGGTTTTTGCACACCTCGCTCTTGTATTCACCGTACTATTCTGGGGGATGTCGTTTGTGAGCACGAAGATGGTTCTCAATACGGGGTTCCCACCGGTGACAATCGCCCTCATCCGTTTTTCCATTGCCGGATGTATACTCTTTCCTCTGCAAAAATTGCTGGCGCCTTCGGATAAATTCAAGCCGCGGACCGTCGTTTACATGATGCTCGGTGGCCTCACCGGGGTGACTTTGTATTTTTTCTGTGAAAACAACGGTATCATGCGTACCACCGCGTCAAATGCCGCATTGATCATTGCTACGATTCCGGTGTTCACCCTCATCGCAGAGAGGCTATTCTTCAATCACAAGATACGGTTCTATCAGGCGGGAGCGATTCTTTTATCGATCGTCGGTGTGTATTTCCTCATCAATCCGGACGGCATGGCGGTTTCAGACACGGGCAGTCTTCACGGAAACCTCTTCATGCTTGGTGCGTGTCTTTCGTGGGTGTGCTATATCATTATCAGCAAGAAACTTCATGTTCACTATTCGGGACTTGCAATGAGCACCTATCACTCTCTGTTCGGTGCTCTGTTTCTCATTCCCCTCGCCCTCCTTGAGCGGAACGCGTGGGCGAGAATCGACATGTTTATGTGGATGCACATCCTCTATCTGAGCATTATTTGCTCTGCCGCAGCATATTTTCTCTATCTCTTCGCCCTCTCACGGCTCGAACCCACGGTCGTTTCTTCATACATAAATCTCATTCCTGTGACAGGAGCAATCGGCGGTGTGTCGATGCTCGGAGATCGTCTTCTCCCCGTACAGATTCTCGGAGCCTGCACGGTAATTATTGGTGTGGTTTTTGTAAATCTGCGGTTTCCTCTCCGTGCATGACCCTTTTTTTGCTCAATCTACGTTCCACAGGAGAAGTTTATTCCCTTCCTTATCCTTGAAAGTGCCTGCCGCAATCAGGATAAGGTCCACGAGTGAGCCGATCCCAGCAAGTCCAAACGTGAAAAGCCACAGGATTCCCGTTCCGATTCTTCCCACATAAAACCGGTGAATACCAAACACGCCGAGAAACCAGCAAAGAAGAATTGCAACGAGCCTCGACTTTTCACTGGCCCCCTCTTTTCCCTCAAGCTTTTCCTTCAGTGGGCCCAGTGCACGGCCGCATTTCGGGCAGACAACAGCATCCTTATGAATGATTTCTCCGCAATACTCGCAGTACTTATTGTCTGATATTATTTCCTGTCCCTCGTTTTCCATTTCCTTTCTCCGGTTCCTGTGCTCATACACGGCTCATATAGATTTATTATACGTTGATTATTACGGTTGTTCAAAGAATATTCACTTCTCAAAAACAGACAGACACTTTCAGTGAACGCAATTCACTATTCCCGGCCGCAGATCATGTTCACACAGCACACACGAAAAGCACCTCGACACAGGCCGGGAAAACGGCGGCACTTGACAAAGGTCTTTTTCCCAGTTATGCTCGAATCCATCAAAGAGCGGAGGGAGTAAAGTATGGAATATACAACCGTAAAAGTGGAGATAAAAGATGGAGTGAGTACAGTCACACTGAATTGTCCGGAAAAACTCAATACCTTCAGCACCGCACTCGCCAGAGAGCTCAACAGCGCGCTGAAGGAGCTCGATGCTGAGAGGGCCGTCCGTGTGGTTGTGATCAGGGGAGAAGGAAAACATTTCTGTGCAGGAATAGACCTCACCGAGATGAAGGGGAAAGACACCGTCGGGCTCAGAGAGTGGATCAGGGATATGGACGCGCACAATTTCACCATCGCGCGGATGGAAAAACCTGTCATTGCCTCTGTTCACGGTGCGGCTGTTGCAAACGGACTCGGACTCGCCTGTGCGTGCGACCTCACCGTGGCTGCTGAAGACGCCCGGTTCGGTGCAACCGCGATCAATGTGGGCCTGTACTGTTTTGGGCCGTCTGCTCCACTTTCCCGGTGCGTGGGAAAAAAGAGAGCATTGCAGCTCCTCCTCACGGGAGAGATCATAGATGCGCACACAGCTCTGGATTATGGTATTGTAAACCGAGTCGTCGCCAGGGAAAAACTGAATGAAGAAACCCTGGCACTTGCCGCTGAACTCGCAGGGAAAAGCCCGCTCGCCCTTCGTATGGCAAAATCCTCCTACTACTCCATGTCAGATATGGGATACGAGAAGGCCCTCACATACCTCGGAGAGGTATTCACACTGCTTTGCTGTACGGACGATGCAAAAGAGGGTGTCGATTCTTTTCTCAACAAGCGAAAACCCGAGTGGAAGGAGCGCTAATCCTGTTTCCAGGGCTTCGCCTCCTTCTTTTCACCCCGAACCTGCGGTTGGGACCCCAAAACGGCGTTATTCGACGTTGCAGATGTAGCTTTGCTCCATTTCAGTGTAGGTGATTGAGCACTCCTTTCCAAGAGTGCGTTCCGCCTCCTCCACCGCCTCTTCTACGGTATGAAAGGGTTCGAACCCAACAAGACGGGCCGCTTCGAAATCTTTTGCCCCTGCAAGAAAGACTCTGGAAAGATACCTGAATCCGTATGCACCCTGCCCGTAGAGAATAAACGGGTGCGCGCCGTGAAACCCAAACCCATACCTGTATTTGTGTACGTATTCGGGCCTGTGGGCAAACTCCTCTGCATAGAGCTCCCACAGCTCAAAAGGGTCTTTCAGATGGGGCAGCAGTCTCTCGAACATTTCGACGTAGGATGGATACTTCACACGGTCGAATGTTCGGGTGCATGGGTGTACGAGGATGATGATTCCCTTCTCTCTCACCAATGGCCTGTTCTGAAACAGTCCGAAACTGTAGGACATACCGAGGTTTCTCACCAGTATGGGGTTGGTTTGTGACATCTTGGAGTATGGGTCCCTGCTGTTTCCCATCCCATACACCACCATATCAGACTGCCCGTTAACGGTTTCCACGTGCTGTTTCTGCAGTATTTCCAGTGTCTTTTTATGAGCCTCAGGAGGGTGCCCCGCAACAACTTGAACAACTGCCTGAGGAATCTCGTTGTTCATCGCCGCCTCTATCTGAAAATAGCGTCGTCCCCTTCGGGCAAGCTCCTTCTCTATCACCGCTCCCATCTCGTTTAAAAGCTTCGGGAAGGCGGAACGCTCAGGATCCATTGTTGATTTTCCCCCGGCCTTCGGGTAGGGTCGATGGTGATGGCGTATACTGCGGTAGCTCGAGAGCCCCACTACGGCAGACTTCCAGCCTCCGTTGAAGTGAGACCAGGGATTGCTCACGTAAATAAACTGGTCGGAATCGACAACGAGGCGGTTTACTTCCACCTCCATGTTTCGCTTCGTTTCGCCCAGAAAGCGGAGATTGCCTGCGTCTTCCGCGTCATGATTGAAGAGTGAGCTCGGGCCCCATCGATACCCGATATCTTCACCGATGATTGTGCTGAGCTCTCTTGTCGTCCACTTCCTGTGGAGACCCACAGCGCACACGAGACGGATATTTCCCCGATCTACTCCGAGGCCATCGAGCTCCTGGAGCAGTACCTTGACGGCCACTCCACGAAAATCAGGCTGTCTCTGCGCAGGGCAGAATCCTATGGGGTCGTCAAACCCGATGGTCACCACAGACTTCGGCCCCACAAGCTTTGAGAGCGGCTCATGTTCGATGGGATTGTTGAGTGCATCCCGAACTGCCTTTTCGATGTCATGCAGAGCCGGGATCGGGGGTGTCGTCTGCCTTATTATTCTCGTTCTCTGGGGAAGTTTTGCTTCGAGGAAACTCGTGCCGTAAGGAATAAAAAACCTGTTTTCGTCTTTCATCGTTTCATCCTCAACACAGCAGAAGCCGGGCACCAAGGCTAGGTGGAAAACTGAGAGATGTCTTCTACACCTTTTTTGACTTTTGTATCTCTTCCTCGACTTCTTCAGCGCCTTCGGTGTAGAACTTTTCTTCTTCCGGCGCCAGCTCTCTCAACAAACGGAGAAACTCACCTGCATGTACGCGCTCTTCGTCAGCGATATCCTTTAGTACATCGATGGCGAGCTGGTTATCCGTTGAGTCCGCAAGCTGCATGTAAAGCTGGATAGCTTCGTATTCTGCCGCTATCATGAAGCGTATCGCTCTAATTAACTCTTCATGCGTCAGTTTGCGGTCATTGGCAAGACCTGAAAATGGAGATCCGAATTCAGGCATTATAGTCCTCCCTTCTCCTGTGTATTGGTTTTTTATACGCCCTGTACAGAAATCGAACCGATCCCGAGTTTCGGTCACTGAATATGCGTGCAGAGCACACGAGGAGCTTCCCTACAGCAGTTTCTCCGCCCCGCAGTAGACCTCTTCCACTCTCAGCGCTGCCGCAGCGTTGCCTGGATGCTTGGTCGGATTCCACGATTTCATGTTTTCGAACAGTTTACCGCTTTTGTGATACTCGATGGAACCCTTTATCTGGTACGATTTTTTGTCCTCTGTGATGAACAGCAGAGAGCCCTTGCTTCCCGCAAGAATATTTCTCCGCGTCTTGTCGAAGTAGTTGTCTGCAACCACAATGGTCTCATTGTCGTACAGGCTGACACAGGTGACGTATATGGTATTCGGTGTTCCGCTGTTGTTCACAGTGCCGAATATCACTGGCCCATTTCGTTGTTCCCATGCGTCAGCAACGAAGTGTGGAAGTGATGCCATGTTTTATCCTCCATGTATGTATGCACGTACATTTATTGTCCTGAATTGCGAATGCAAAAAATTTCACGCGCCCTTTACCGCGTGCTCAGCCTCCTCTGCAACGCGCTCGGGGGTGAATCCGAACTGTTCTTTTAACACTTTCATGGGGGCAGAGGCTCCGAAACGATCGTGTGTGATAAACCGTCCCCTTTCACCCGCATATTTGTGCCAGCCCTGCCGGACTCCCGCCTCGATCACGACGCGGGCCTTGAGCGCCGGAGGAATTACCTCATCGCGGTAGGACTGCGGTTGCATTTCGAAAAGCTCCCAGCTCGGCATGGATACGACTCGTGTTTTCATCCCTCTTTTCACGATAAGCTCCTCTGCTTCGAGTGCGAGCGAAACCTCTGACCCTGTCGCAATAAGGAGCACATCTGGGGCGCCTGCAGGCGGGTCTGAAAGAACATAGGCTCCTTTGGCTAGGTTTTCCGCGTGTGCATATGTGGATCGATCGATAATAGGCAGGCCCTGCCTGCTGAATATCAGTGCAATCGGCCCTTCCTTGTGGGAGAGTGCAAACTTCCACGCTTCCACTGTCTCGTTTGCATCGGCAGGCCGGATGACGATCAGATTGGGTATCGCGCGAAGTGCGGCGATGTGCTCCACTGATTGATGGGTTGGGCCGTCTTCTCCGAGCCAGACACTGTCATGTGTGTATACCCATATTGTGTGCAGTGATGCGAGGGCGGATATTCGAACAGAGCCGCGCATATAATCGGAAAACGTAAGAAATGTTCCTCCAAAGGGAATGACTCCGCCGTGGCAGGCCATTCCGTTCACGGCAGCGCCCATGGCGTGTTCACGCACTCCGAATCGAATGTTTCTCCCGCCCGGATTGGATGACTGCTGTTCTGCTATTTCCTTCATGTAGGTATTCGTTGATGGCGCGAGATCCGCTGATCCTCCGATCAGGTTCGGGACCACCCTGGCCGCTGCATTGATGACCGAACCGGAAACTTTTCGTGTGGCGACTGCGCCGTCCGAAGGCGAAAAAGAGGGGAGCGCATTCTGCCATCCTGAGGGCAGGTCGCCGGCCCACATGAGATCCCACTGCCGGGCCATATCGGGGTACTTTTTCCTGTAGCTCTCAAAGAGGGATTTCCACTCACTTTCCATTTGCCCGCCTTTGTCGAGTGCCTTTTTGTAGTGCAAAGCCACATCATCAGGAATGTAGAACTCAGGCTCCAGGGGCCAGCCGAGATTGCTCTTCGTAATCTTTACCTCGTCGGGCCCGAGCGGTGCTCCGTGGATGCCGGAAGTTCCCGACTTATTTGGACTTCCGAATCCGATGGTCGTGTGGATATCGATCAAGGTGGGGCGCTCGGTTTGTTCTTCTGCCGCCGTGAGCGCATTTCTGATCCCTTCGATATCTTTGTCCCCGTCATTTACCTCGAGCACCTGCCAGCCATAGCTTTCAAATCGTTTTTTCACATCTTCCGTAAAAGAAACTTCGGTGGGGGCAGCGAGGGATATTTTATTGTCGTCGTAGAGTACGTTGAGCTTTCCAAGTTTGAGGTGGCCTGCGAGGGAGGCCGCCTCCGAGGCAACCCCTTCCATCATATCTCCGTCACTCGCGAGAACCCATGTGCGGTGATCGATGATGTCGTATCCTTCACGGTTAAAGAAGTGTGCCAAAAACCGTTCCGCGATGGCCATACCGACACTGTTACTGATTCCCTGGCCAAGAGGGCCGGTTGTCGACTCAACACCGGGGGTCAAGTGGCTTTCGGGATGGCCCGGGGTAAGACTTCCGTACTGTCTGAACAGCCGCAACTGCTCCATTGTCATATGGTCATAACCCGTGAGATGGAGCAGAGAGTAGAGCAACATCGAGCCGTGACCACCGGAGAGAACGAACCTGTCTCGGTCCGGCCACTGTGGATTATTTGGGTTGTGTTTTAAAAATTCAGACCAGAGTACATACGCCATTGGAGCCGCCCCCATGGGAAGGCCCGGGTGTCCAGAGTTTGCCTTCTGGATCGCATCAACAGCTAAAAACCGTATCGTATTGATTGCCCGAGCTTCAATGTCAGTCATGATACCCGCTCCTTTTCAATTTTTGATAAACGATCACTAAAATAGCAGGAATTTGCACGTTGTCAAACATATTTTCCCCTCTCTGCGGAATGGAGCACGATAAACACACAGAACGGAGACCGTCTTGCCGACCTCAGAAGCTCACTTGAGAAAAAAAGGAGTGAAATTGGGGCAAGGTATCTCGACATCGGGCTCGCATACATATGGAAATAAACCATGTTCAGGCGAAGCTCATGCATCGGGGTCCGGATAACGGCGGGCAATTGACTCCAGCACATCTAGGCAACTGAAGAAGGCATCAACCACCTCAGGATCGAACTTTTTCCCGTTCTGGTCTCTGATCTCCTGCAGAACCCTTTCCCTGTCCCAGGCTTCTTTGTACGCACGACGCGATCTGAGCGCGTCATAGACATCGGCGATCGCTACAATCCTTCCAAAAATCGGTATCTGCTCTCCTTTGAGCCCAACAACTTTGCCCTGTGAGTCGGTCTTTATCGGTTTCCCCGTGTTGACATTGATGTATCCCGGATACCCCGTTCCATCCCAGTTCTCATGGTGGCGTAGTGCTGCCTGAGAAGCAATTTCATCGAACTCGGACTGCTTTTCCAGGAACAAGCGCGCCCCCAGATAGGTATGCCCTTCCATAAGAGCCCGCTCCTTTGTTGTGAGCTTTCCCGGTTTCTTGAGAATCACGTCGGATATTGCGACCTTTCCGACATCGTGCACCATTGCGGCCATACGGAGAACGTCTCTCTTCTTGTTGATTTCTTCCGACGTGATGTTGCGTCTCTGCGCCCATTTCTCATAGATTTCGATTGCATATGTCGCAACTCTGTTGACGTGAGGACCGGTCTCCATGGGGTCTCTGAGCTCTGCCATCGCAATCATCCTGAGAAGGAGAGCACGAGTCAGCCGTGCTCTCTGCAGGGCCATACTCGCGGTACTTGCAAAGTGAAGGCAGAGGACCTCATCCTCTTCATCAAAGGAAATCACCTCATTTTTTCCGTTATGCTTGTTTATGAGCTGCAGCACGCCGATTATCTCTCCCCTGTTGCTTTTCAGAGGAACGGTGAGCGTTGAGGTGGTTTTATAGCCGGTAACTTTGTCATAACTGGAATCGAAGTGATAAGGAGATTCTTCCGGAATTGTATACATGTCTGGAATAATCAGCGTTTCGCCGGTTGCCGCTACGTATCCGGCAATCGACTTCTTGTTGATTCTCACTCGAAATGTCAGGTAGATAAGTTTCTGACCCTTGGGGAGCGATTTTTGCTTCGTATCGTTCTGAGCATAACTGAATACGAGGTCTTCGCCATCTTTGATATATATGGAACCGGCATCCGCATGCGTAATCGAACGGGCTTCCGTCAATATTCTTTCGAGCAGAATATCCAGGTCCTGTACCATGGAGAGCTCGGTATCGAGACGGATAATCTCCTTCAATCGTGCAGCTTCACTATCCATTGCATCCATAGCCTTTTTGTATATATCGACACCAATACTCTGTTTGCTGAATATCCTTCCGGAACAACGATGATCACATTTTTGTGTTTTCCGGACGTATATACATACTATGGAGGCCGCCTTCATTCACCAGCCCGAGACACACCTTCAGCCTGACGATCTTTCGAACTGAATCCATTACCTGCCTTCTGAAATCGTCGTCTTTGTGTATTTCATCCAGCACCATCTGTATGAAGCGTGGCTCGTCTTGGGGCATGAGTATCATATCGCACCCTGCCCGCGTGGCTTCAATTGCCGGTTTTGAGAAGTATCGCACCGCATTCATACGCATTGCGTCAGTAACCACGATCCCCCTGAAACCAAGATCCTTTTTCAGCAGCCCGGTCACAATATCTCTCGACAGCGTCGAGGGAATCCCGTTTGTGTCGTACAAAGAATGATTTCGAATCGCAATGTGGCCCACCATTATGGATATGACGCCGCTTGCAATAACATCTCGGAATATCGACAGCTCCGGCGGCTCCCCATCAATGAAGATGAGCTCCTTGTGAGTATCACCCCGTACGCTTCCGTGTCCGGGAAAATGTTTTGCCGTTGCAACGATTCCTGCATGCTGGGTTGACTCTATAAAGGCGATAGACAGCTTCGTCACCTTTTCCACGTCACTCCCAAACGAACGGGAGCCGATGATATCTTTATTCAGAGAGATGTCGCACACCGGGGCGTAATTCACATGGATGCCGAGCTGTCTCAACATGACCGCGATCACCTCAGCAACCTTCTGCGCCTCGCCTTCAGTCTCTATTCGGCTTGCACTCGTGACAAACTCCGTTGACCCCAGCCTGGATCGCACGAATGACGGTTCTCCGTCCAACGCGTAGAGCGGCAGAAGTACGGAAAGCGTCTTTTTCGCTGTCTCGGTAAAAAGCTGAGTGAGATTCAGGATCTCTGTATTGGATTTCGCAAAAAAGATCACTCCGCCTGTCAACTTCTTCTCAATGAGATCCACAACTACGTTCGAAGGATTTCCTTCTGGATTACAGTAGGTAACGACCATCTGAGAGATTTTCTCCTGTTCGGTGAGAGCCTCCATGATGGACTCGACAATTACATCGAGCTCTCCGTCGATAGCATAGAAATCTTCCAGATCGAACTGTCCATTGATATTCCCTATGAAAACTCCAGACTCCTGCGCCTCGATAAAACGGGGACTGTTCAGAAAGAAAATACCAAAAAAGACGCTGATGCAGCATATCGATATTCTTCTCATTGCCCCTCCTGGCCCATCTCACTTTCGTACGGGATTTCTTTCCACGGACAGTTTTTTGTGGGGTTTTCTGTTCGAACTACTTCTCTGCCCATCCGTTGCCCGCGCCGCTCTTGCAGTCCAAATGCTCAAAGTATGGTTTGATGTCAACGACCGGTGTACGATCGAAAGCATCTATACAAGAGGTAACGATTATGTTTGCCTCTATCTTTTTGATTTTCACGATGCTGAGTCCGAGGGGGCTGGGCCTGTTCGGTGACCTGCTGGCAAACACACCAACGGTGATTCCTCCTCCTCCGGGCGGTGTGGCGCGCAGTGATGCGCTGTGCAAGCTGCGGTTGAGGTAGAAAATCACGAAGGCGTAGGTGAAGCGATCGAGTTGATCAAGGCCCTCTTCATAGCGCGGATCGATGATGATGCGGAAATCGCCGTCAGCATCCTCCTGAGTCTGCCTCGGTGCAGAGTGTGTGTACGGCGTTCGTATGATTCCAATCCGGTGCAGCTGGTAATGTGTATGATTGTGAAGCGCTTGATGCGCCTCCTCATTTTCCGCCTCCACTGCATGTACATGAGATCCGGCATACGTATCCACGCTTTTCAGGGCTTTCGCAATATGATCACCTACCTTTTCGGAAAGGTCCACCACGTGTTCCAGATGATGAACCACCTCTTTCAGTCCCATTTCCTTTGCCTTTTTCAGCCCCTTCACGCTCTCCTTTATGTGCTCCTCGTTGTGATTCATCCAGTAGTCCATCAAGAGTTTCAGCTTTTGTTTTCCGTCGTACTGTTCAACCATCCTGCTATTCCCTTTCGCCGAGGATGACCTGGTTCTTTATGAGATCAACCTCCTTGATCACATACCCTTTCAGCACTTTCTTCTCACCAAACAGGGTATTGATTTCAACCGCATCGTTGCGGCACACAATTTTTGATGCTTCGTCAACGATTACAGAATTCTCGTCGACACTTTTCACAAAGACTTTTGATAAGCACATATACTCTGCTCCGGTTATTGAGGATAGAGTAAATGTATCAATAAAAATCAAGAAAAAAAAGAAATTCCTGTATCCGTGTGTGTCAGGGAGTATTCCGCTCCGGCAGGATAATCCATGCAACCGCATAGGTGATGAGGAGCGGGACTATTCCTGTTGCCAGCCCAATGAAAACAAACAGCAGGCGTATGAGTTTCGGATCGATGGAGTACAGCTCTCCAAGCCCTCCGCATATTCCCGCGAGCACCCTGTGATTCCTCGAGCGAAACATTTTTTTCATACCACACTCCTTTCATTATTATATTGTCGGGAATGAAAATGACGAGCTTTTTATGCCTGTATTCGATATTTGTTCTGGCACTGTGCGACCAGGTGTTTCCCTCGATTCTCACCAGTATCGGAAAAACAACCTTTCAGCAGGGGCTGCTTCTCTCTTCTCTTTCTCTGCTCCTGCCGTTTTCGTCAGCCTTCGCAGGCCTTGCCGCGGACAGAATGGGGAAAAAAGCCATTCTCACAATCGGAGCGCTGTTTCTTGCGATTCCCTTTGCGATTTCCGCTCTGGTCGGCAATATATGGATACAAATCGGTGCAGTGGTCCTGTTCGGCGTGGGCATGGGGTCGGTGGAAGGCCAGGCCTCTGCACTGCTCACCGACATTCACCCGGGAAAAGAACGCTCGATTCTGAACCTCTCCCAGGTCTTCTTCTGCTTCGGTGCCGCAGGAGGTCCGTTTCTTATTTCTCTCGCCTTTCGTTTCATTCCCGATCTCGGTCTTCCCACCCTGCTTCTTGCATCTGCCGCTGTTGCCTCTTCTGTGGTTCTTGGGTTCCTTGTCCTCAAAGACAATGGCCACCCTCACGGAGCGGTTCCGCCTTCCGGTTTCAAACGAGTACTCCTCGACAAAACCGGCAGGCTTCTGCTCGTTTCGATGTTCCTCTACGTCACCGTCGAAAGAGGCATTGCCGGATGGATTGTAAAATACATGGAGGAACAATTTTTTTTTTCAAAAAACAGCAGCGCCCTTCAGTCTCACCGTGTATTGGGGGGGGATGGCAGTGAGCCGGATCATCGTGTGGCTGTTCTTTTCTCGCATGCATGACACTCATCTCCTCGGTATAGCACTCTTTTTTACCCTCATTTTCCAGGTATTGATCTTTACCACCACTGATCCTGCAATCGTACTGTTCTGTCTGTTCTTCTTCGGTTTCGGAATGGGAACGGTGTGGCCGACCATAGTTGCGATGGTCGGGGCACGTTTCAAAAAATCAAGCGGTTCTGCGGTGGGCCTCGTCGCTGCATCCGGTGCAGCGGCTGTTCCGGTAATTCATCAGGTCATAGGAATTCTCTCACAGTAGCGGTTTTTCGGGCTAAGGACCTCGCTCTTTGGACTTACAGTTATAACCGTACTCAATTTGTTCATCGTGTACAGGATCGGGCGCTGCCGGAAATGCGGTGCTGATAGGCCTGAAACGGTGTAGGCCTGGTTTGATGTCCACACGAAAAATATCTTCGCTTTCAACCTTCGCCGTAGACCACGTTCAGCGTTTCGAGAAGAATACTCCAGAATGTCTCCACACCCGGAATGTACACCATTTCATCAGGGGAGTGAAGTCCTCTCAGAGTCGGACCGATAGATATGGCGTCCATTCCTCCGCACTTTTCCTTTAAGACTCCGCACTCGAGCCCGGCGTGCACTGCCGTCACCTTCGGCTCTTTTCCCGTGACCTTTCGTATTGCCTGTGCAGCGCATTTCGCAAGCGTGGAGTCCGGATTAGGAGTCCAAGGGGCGTACCTGTTGTTCTGCAGGATTTCAGCCCTGAACGTTTTTGCAATCGCGCCGTGCACGTCGCTTATCCAGTCAAGCGCGCCGTCTTGGGAGCTTCTGTGGCTCATGTGAAGCGCAACTAGTTCGTTTTCGTGACTGACCGATGCGAGATTCGTCGATGTTTCCACCAGTCCCTCTATGGAGCGGCTCATGGAGAGCACACCATGCGGGACGATCATAAGAAGGTTAACGAGCGCTTCTGTTGAAGCCTCATCAAATATCCTCACGGGCGCACCGCAATCGACTGCATCACAGGAGAATCCCGGATCAACGTGCCTGTACTCGTTTTTCAGGTTCTCACAGTACTCCAGAAATGCACGGCGCGTCTTTTCTGCGTGCGTTTTTTCCACCGCCACTTTCGCACATGCCTCGCGGGGAATCGCATTGAGCTTGTCGCCGCCTGCGAGGGAAAAAAGCGAAAAGGAAAACTGTTTTCCGATGTGGAAGAGCGCGCGTCCCATGCATTTGAGTGCGTTTGCCCCTCCAAGATGTATCTCTGCTCCTGAATGCCCGCCTTTGAGTCCCCCGATTCTCAATTCCCCGAACCACATGCTGCTCGAAGGATCCCTTCGATCAATGGAGAGTGTCATGTGGCTGTCCTTTCCGCCTGCACACCCGATATAAATCACACCCAGGTCTCCTGTATCGAGGTTGATCAGCATCTTTCCTGCAATCATTGAAGGATCCAGTTCGAATGCCCCTATCAGGCCGATCTCCTCATCAGTTGTGAAGAGGCACTCAAGAGGCCCCGTGTTGAGCGTTTCGTCTTCGAGCACCGCAAGCATTGCCGCGACTCCGATACCGTTGTCCGCCCCCAAAGTGGTGTTTTCCGCCTTCACCCATTCGCCTTCGATCCTGAGAGAGATGGGGTCTTTCATAAAATCGTGCCTGCTTTCTCGGTTCTTCTCGCACACCATGTCAACATGACTCTGAAGCACCACCCGCGGCATATGTGCCATCGCCCGTGATGCAGGTCTGATGAGCACGATGTTGGAGGCGCTGTCTTTTTTGAACTGAAGATTCCGCTTCCTCGCAAAATCCTCGATAAAACGTATTACCCTCTCTTTATTCTTCGAGCACCGCGGGATACGGGAGAGCTCTTCGAAATACCACCAGAGCCTTTCCGGCCTGAGTCGGTTTGTCGCGTGTTGCATCCGTTTCTCCATCATTCAAGATTACTGAACTGTATCGTGTAGAGCTTGTGATAGATACCCTTTTTCTTGAGAAGCTCTTGGTGGGTGCCCTCTTCCACGATTCTTCCCCCGTCGAGAACGATGATCTTGTCTGCATGTTGTATCGTTGAAAGCCGGTGGGCAATGGCGATCGACGTCCGGCCTTTGGTGATGTGCGTGATAGCATCCTGGACCAGCTTTTCCGTTTCCGTGTCTATGCTTGCCGTTGCCTCATCGAGAACAAGAATCGAAGGGTCAAAATAGAGCGCGCGTGCGAAACTTAAAAGCTGGCGCTCTCCTGCGGAAAATGTGGAACCGCGCTCCATTACCGGTTCATCCTCCCCTGAGGGAAGCCCCTCAATAAATCGGTCAATATGGGTCAGCCTGCACACCGTCCGAAACCACTCTTCATTAAAAAAGCTTCCGAGTATGATGTTTTCCTTCACTGTCCTTGAAAAGAGAAATACATCTTGCATCACGGATATGATGTTCTTTCTGAGTATCCTGAGTGGAAACTCTGTGATTTCGACACCGTCAATGAGAATCTTCCCGCTCTGAAGCGGATAGAATCTCGCCAGCAGGTTGATAATCGTGGTTTTCCCAGCACCCGTTTCTCCAACGATCGCCAGGGTCTTCTTTGGATCGATGCTGAAAGACACTCCCTTGAGTATCCACTCGCCCGCATTGTAGGAAAACCACACATCTTCAAACTCGATCTTTCCGCTGAATCTCTCAGCCTCTTTATTCCGGAGAACAGTTGTTTCTGCGCGCCCGGGTGCTTCTTTTCTTTTTTCTCTTCCGCTGAGTTCATTGAGCGCATCCGTCTTCAGAATGGACAGTATCTTTTCACCTGCCGCATTGGCGCTCTGCATGATGTCGAATTTTTCTGAAAGGTCCTGTACCGGTGCAAAAAACCGCTCAACATAGGCAACAAACATCACAAGAATACCGTATGAGAGGGTTCCCGCACCGATCCCGCGTGCACTGAAATAGATCACCGCGGCAATGGAAAACCATCGAAGAAAACCGATAAGCGGTCTGAACACGGCATAGGTATAGAGCTGCTTGAGCTGAGCGCTGTATACCTCTCTGTTCTTCGTTCTGAAATTTGACAGATTCTTTATCTCCTGCACAAAAATCTGTATGATGCGTATTCCGGTAATCGTTTCGTTGAGAAAGCTGTTGAGCTCGGAAATCTTCGACCGGATCAGCCTGTAGGCGCTTCTGACCTTTATCCTGAAAATGATAGTAATAAGAACGACAAAAGGAAAGGAAATCGAGACAGCAAGGGCAAGTCTGAAACTGGTAAAAAACATGACGGCTGCGATTCCAAGCATCATGAGTATGTCCTGAAAAAGCGTGACGAGCACCGATGAAAAGAGCTCATTCAGGATCTCAATATCATTCGTCACCCTTGTCACGAGTTTCCCGATCTTGTTTCTGTCGTAGTATGAGGTTTCGAGACCGATGATGTGGGAGAAGAGATCGTCTCTGAGATCCCTCATCGCACGCTGAGAGAGCTTCATGAGCAGCATGATCTGCGCGTAGGAGGCCGCAAACTGTACAAGGAGTACGAGCACAATTCCGATGAAATAGTGCAGTATACGGGTAAAGTCAAGCGCACGGAGCTCCGCGATCTCTCTCACCGTGAAGCGTTCGAGCGCACGTGATTCAATGAGGTACACCGAAGTGCCGTATGACAGAGCATTCCCCTCGATGATGAGTCCTTCGAGTTTTTTTTCGGAAACGCTTTCAAGCTCCGGGGATTCTATCAGCACGTAGCGTTCTTTCGAGAGTACCCCCTGTGCCTGCATACCTTCTATCTCATCCCTGGAGTAATAATTGAGTTGGGACTGGAACAGGAACTCATGCCTGTCATCGAGTCGGATTCCATGTCCTCCGGATGAATCGAGGGCCGCTTTTTTATTCTCCTCGGACGAGCTCTCGGAGGTCAGGATCCTGCCTGTCTTGAAGATATACTGGTCAACAATGGTTTTGAGCACGTAGGGAACGAGCAGATTTGCTGCAGTAATGACGAGCACGAATGCGAGTGAAATGAAGAGGTACTTTCTGTAAGTAAAAATATACCGAAAGAGGAGCCTCAGCACTTCTCTGTTGTAAAGCTTTCTGTTTGCGGTATCTTTCTGATCATAGTCGTTCATACTCTGCACGTTATATCCTTTTATCCTCAAGCTGCTGCAGCTCGAAAAGCGATCTGTAGTACCCTTCCCCGGCAAAAAGCTCCGCATGGGTGCCCTGCTCCGCGATCCTGCCGTTATCCAGAACGAGGATGCGGGTGCAGTCCATGATGGTTGATACCCTGTGTGATATGATGAAAATGGTCCTTCCCTCCATCTCTTTGCGAATGTTCAAAAGAATCTCTTTTTCCTTTACTGCATCCACCGCAGAGAACGCATCGTCAAGAACGAGGGTCCGGGGGTCTTTGAAGAGCGCCCGGGCGATGGAGATGCGCTGTTTCTGTCCCCCGGAGAGAGTAATCCCCCTTTCCCCCACGATTGTCTCGAAACGGTCGCCGAACTCCATTATCTCGTCATATATGCCGGTGAGCCGTGCGACCCGTCCGATTTCTTCATCATCGTAGCCGTTGTCGAGCCCGAATGCGATGTTGTTCCTGATGGTGTCGGAAAACAGAAACGGGTCCTGCGGTACATACCCGATAAAGCCTCTTAAAACTGCAAGCGGATATTCATGAATCACTATATTGTCGAGAAAGATCCGCCCGTGCGCAACCGGAAAAAGCCTGAAAAGCAGAGAAACGAGAGTCGATTTACCAGAACCGGGCCTTCCCATGATCCCCAGTGAGCTTCCCGCAGGAACCGATAGATCGATGTGATCGAGCACCGCCCTCTTTTCACCGGGGTACATAAAAGTAAGGTCCTTTATCTCGATTTTTCCTCCGATCTCAACGGAAGAGACAAGCGCCGCTCCTCTGTCGACGATATCCGTTTTCGTATCGAGGAGCTCCAGGATGCGCTTTGAGGAAGCAATTCCGCGCTGCAGGAGATTGAAAACCCAGCCGATTGCAATTACCGGCCAGACAAGGAGATTGATATACATGGCAAAGGAAATAAACTCTCCAAAGCTCAGCGAACCTGTGATCACAGATCTTCCCCCGACAAGATAGAGAATTGCAAGAGACAAATTGGCAAGAAGTGTTATCGAGGGAAAGAACAGCCCCCAGACATTTATGAGCTTGAGATTTTTTTCCACATAGTCTTCGCTCTTTTCGGCAAATCCCGCTATTTCATGTTCTTCCTGAGCAAACCCCTTGACAACCCGTATGCCGGAAAATGCCTCCTGCGCAACCGAGGATATCCCGGCAAACGTTTCCTGAACCGCCTTGAACCGTCTCTGAATAAGAGGCCCGAAACGGGCTATCATGAAGAGAATTCCGGGAAGGGGGAGAACGGCAAATACGGTGAGCCGCACGTTGATGGTGAGCATGAAAAAGAGGCTCAAGGTTCCCATGAACACCGCATCCGTCAGTGCAATAAACGACGGACCTGTTGCCATGCGAATTGCATTGACATCATTGACCATAAGTGCCATGATACTGCCGGTTTTCGACTTGTTGAAGTAGGTGAAGTCGAGACCCTGGAGGTGGGTGAACATGTCCTCCCGCACCTCCTTTTCGATTTTCCGCGCGCTCCCGATAATAAAGAGCCTCCAGAAAAACCGCAACACCACCATGCCCAGGGCGAGTCCAACAATGAGCGCGGTATTTCTCGATACGAGGGAACTCGAGAAAGCATTTTCCCCAAGCATATCAATAACCCTCTGTATCACCCTCGGAATGACGAGCTGAAAGAGATCCACAACCATGAGCACAACAACTCCAGCAGCAACACTCAACTTATGGTTTCCCACGTAGGAAAGCATGAACCGCACCGCGCTCTTCCGCCCTGTTTTCTCCTCTCTGTTCCGCTTTGTTCTCCGCTCGACGGTTTTCATGAGTAATGCTCTTCCTCATCGCATATAAAAACACACTTCATAAAATAACAACATTGGCGTTCTGAAAGGCAGAAGTTTCTTTGCTTTTCTCCGTTTTCGGGACTATTTTACACCCTTGCGTTTCCATGGATACACTGCAAAGAAGGTGCAGAATGGAGAAAAAAAAAGTCATTACACTCGGAGTCATGCACTTCTTTCTCGATATGCACATGAGTTTTTTTCCGATCTACTTTGTCATCGCACAGCTCGATCCCACAACAGCTGCGCTCATTATTTCTGTCTCCGCGTTTGTCGGAAACATCCTTCAGCCGGTCATGGGATACGCTTCAGACAGGCTGCACAGAAAGCTCCCTCTGTTTGTGGGAATGCTCATCACCGCGGTCTCGATGTCAATGATCGGACGCACTGTCCAGTACGCTCCTCTCTTTTTCCTTGTGCTCATGGGGCATCTGGGTTCCTCTCTTTTTCATCCCGCAGGAGCGCATGGGTCGAGTATCGCAGGTGTGACAAAAAAAGATGCAAGCTTCGCGGTCTATTCCACGCTTGGTTTCGTGGGTTTTTCTCTGAGCCAGCCCATTTTTTCCGCCTTTACCGGACGTTTCGGATTGGAGAATTCTTTCCTGCTTGCCATTCCGACGGTTTTGATCGCCTTTTTTTATCTTCTGATCTCAAATAAAGAGAACCAGGAGCACCATCAAACGCCGCACCTGAACGAAGTGGCAGGCCTTCTTCTTCGGCGGTTCAGAGCTGTGGTTCTGCTCTTTTTCATCATGGTTTTCCGCTCTGCATTCTTGTTCTCGATGAACTCGTTTCTCGCAAAATCCTTTGAAGAGTGGGGATATTCGCGGAGCGTCTACAGCATCGCCAACACATCTTTTTCAATATTCGGGTCTGCAGGGGTCTTTGCTGCGGGGCACCTTGCATCGATTATCAGGCCACGAAAACTGATGTTTTTCTCACTTGTCGGTTTTTTCCCTTTTTTTCTGCTTTTTCTCCATTTCGGCAGGCTCGGGAGCTTCGCCCTCACGTTCTTGCTGCTGTCACTTACAGGGTTCATCGTTCACGGCGGGCACGGAATGAACATCGTGATGGGGCACCGCATCGCACCGGAGATGATGTCGACCATCAGCGGCATTCTCATGGGGTTTGCCTGGGCCACCTCCCAGTTCGGCCCGATCCTGTGCGCAAACACAAGCGGGCTCTTTTCTGGAATCGGGGGAATTTCTTCGGGGCTTTTCGTGATGAGCTTTTTCCCTCTGGTTGCTGCCGCCCTTTCACTTTTTTTGCCAACAGAGGTTGACGGATGACAGCTGCCGGTTCGTGTACTCATGATCCGAGACCTGCAATACAAATAATTTCGGTTGTAATCTTTTGGGTAATACGGTACAATTTTTTATCTTTTCATAAAAAGGAGGGAGAAATGAAAAAACTGTGGCCAATAGGTATTGTTCTTCTCGTTGTGTGTTTTGCCCTTCCAGCATTCGCAAGTGAAAAACCGGAAGAAAAGCAGGAGCAGGTGCTCATATTCGGAAGCAGCGGTGACGTTGCACGACTGGACCCTGCCGATGTGACCGACGGAGAATCTATTCAGCGAATGGATAATATCTTCGAGGGGCTCGTAGAGTACGAACCCGGCTCCACATTGATCAAGCCGTGCCTCGCCACTTCGTGGGAGTTCTCCGCTGACAACAAGGAGATCACCTTCAAGCTGAGAAAAGGGGTGAAGTTCCATGACGGCACTGATTTCAATGCTGATGCGGTGGTTTACTCATTCAAACGCCAGTACGACCAGAACCACCCGCACCACAAATACGGTCAGTGGGCGTACTGGGGATGGATGTTCACCGATATCTCCCGAGTCGAAAAGATCGACGGCTACACAGTCAAGATCGTCATGCAAAACGTCAATTCATCGATCATGACGAGCCTTGCCATGTTCACCGTCAACATCGTGAGTCCGTCGAACGCAGAAAAGTGGGGTGAGGACGCATTCGCGCATCCGGTCGGCACAGGCCCATTCACGTTTGTAGAGTGGGTAAAAGACGATCACATCACGCTCGAGGCCTTCGACGACTACTGGCGCGGGCGGCCGATTCTCGACAGGCTGATCTTCAAGGTCATTCCCGATCCCGCCTCCCGACTTCTCGCCCTCGAGACTGGAGAGGTTCACGGAATCGAGTACCCGAATCCCGCGGATTTCAACAGAATCCGCCAAAACAGCGGTCTCCTGCTCATGTCTGAGCCGGGCATGAATATCGGCTATATAGCAATGAACGCGGGATACGGTTACAACGATGACAACGGCAATGCGAAAAAAGACCCCGACGAACCATGGGTGAAAACAGAGGGCTACTTCGAACCGCTCACCAAGAAAAAGGTACGGCAGGCCATCAACATGGCCATTGACAAGAAGTCGATCGTGCGGGACCTCTACATGGGGACCGCCTCTGTCGCGAAGAACGGCATGCCACCGTTCATGCTCGGCTACAATGACGATGTTCAGGACTGGCCCTACGACCCTGACCGGGCGAAAAAGCTGCTCACCGAGGCAGGATACCCGAATGGTTTCGAGGTAACCCTGTACGTCATGCCTGTCTCACGTCCCTACATGTTCGATCCGCCGAAGATCGGCGAGGCGGTCCAGAGCTATCTTGCCGCAGTGGGCATCAAGGTGAACTTCTATCAGGTCGACTGGGCTACCTATCTACAGGAAACACAATATGGGAAACATCAGATGTGTTTTCTGGGGTGGACGGGAGACAACGGTGACCCGGACAACTTCATGAACGTGCTCTACGGCCCAAATGCCACGTCAATCGGAACAGCCGGCAACTACGGGTTCTATAACGACATGAAGGCGCAGGAGTATCTGACCGCAGCGCTCAAGACATTCGATGAAGATGAGCGTGCCGAGTATTACAAAAAGGTCCAGGCCATGATCCACGAGAGCGCAAACTGGGTGTACATCGCTCATGCAAACCAGAACCTGGTGTTCAGAAAGAACGTGAAAGGCTATGTAATACATCCAACCTCGAGAAAGTTCTTCTATCCCTGTTACATCGAATAAAGATTGACTCATTTCAGAAAATGAAGGGCAGGGCGGTGGCTGGTTCACCGTCCTACTCTCTTGTATCTTGAAAGATACGGCAAGAAATTGTTTTACAGTTTCACAGGCGGATAGAATGAAGCGGTATATCATCAAGCGCATACTCCTGCTTGTCCCTGTTCTCCTGGGAGTATCAATACTCTCATTCTCCCTCATTCATCTTGCGCCCGGTGACCCGGCCCGAACCATTGCAGGAGAGCACGCTTCTCCTGAGATTCTCCAGGTCATTCAGGAAAAGTACGGGCTCGACAAACCGTTTGTCACCCAGTACTGGATCTGGCTTCGCCAGGTTCTGAAAGGAGACTTCGGCCGCTCTATCGTTACCAACGAGCGCATCACGAAGGAAATACTCGATCGGTTCCCTGCTACGGTTGAGCTCACCTTTTTTTCGATGTTCATCGCAATCGCAGTGGGCGCGGTTGCGGGAATTGTGTCCGCATCCAAGCAGTATTCGGCATTAGACTACGCTACCATGGGAGTGGCGCTCTTCGGCGTGTCTATGCCGGTGTTCTGGCTCGGTGTCATGCTCATGATGGTGTTCGGAGTCTTTCTCAGATGGCTCCCGATCAGCGGCCGTATCAATACCCTGATTTCCTTCCGGCGCATCACCGGTCTGTACCTTCTCGACAGCATCATCGGCTTGAACTGGCCGGCTTTTTCAAGCGCTGTTCGCTATCTTATACTGCCCTCCGTTGCCCTGGGCACCATTCCCATGGCCACCATCGC
Organism: uncultured Spirochaetota bacterium; assembly: GCA_964583615.1. Lineage (GTDB taxonomy): Bacteria > Spirochaetota > B62-G9 > B62-G9 > DRHN01 > CAZOWM01. The sequence goes on from CAZOWM010000003.1 coordinate 80,012, forward strand.
GCGCGTGACCCGCTCGAGCATGCTCGAGGTGCTGCGCCAGGATTTCATAAGGACGGAGCGTGCGAAGGGGTTGTCCGAGCGAATGGTCATTTACAAACATGCGGCACGAAACGCCCTTCTTCCGGTTATAACCGTAATCGGCCTCAATTTCGGAATCCTTCTTGCCGGGGCGATACTCACAGAAACCATATTTTCCTGGCCGGGGATCGGCCGTTACGTGGTGAAGGCGGTACAGATGAGGGACTACCCGGCAGTTCAGGGGTGTGTGCTCTTCTTTGCGTTCATGTTCGTTATCGTGAATCTGATCACGGATCTCCTGTACGCCTATATCGACCCGCGTATCAAGTACGAGTAAAAAGGCAGGTGTGAAAAAAGCCTATGAGCCCATGGTTTGAGAAAAAAAACTCCTTCCCTGACCTTTTCGGAAGAAAAGGGACTGCGGAGGAACTGGCGGAACACGTGCACACACGCGGCGGTGCCGGTATGTTTCGGCGGTTTCAGAAAAACAAGTCAGCCATGTTCGGGCTTTCCATAATCGTCGTGCTCGTCCTGTGTGCGATCTTTGCCGACCTGATCGCGCCCAACCACCCCACACCCTCCCCTCCGGATCTCCAAAACGCGCTGAAACCGGGATTCTGGAGCGACGAGTCGGTTCCCGGCGTTCCGCTGGGAACCGATGCACTCGGCCGCTGCGTGCTCAGCCGTATCATCTACGGCACGAGGATAAGCCTGAGTGCCGGATTCGTGGCGGTCGGGATCTCACTCATCCTGGGAATCGCCATGGGTGTAACCTCAGGATTCTTCGGCGGATGGGTCGATTCTGTGCTCATGCGGCTTGTGGATATCATGTTCGCTTTCCCCGCGCTCCTTCTTGCGATCGTCATCGTCGCAGTCATAGGGCAGGGGCTCGACAAGGCCATGATCGCAATCGGAATCGTGTACACACCGCAGATGGCGCGGATCATCAGAAGCTCTGTTCTTTACATCAGGGAAATGGAATACATAGAGGTGCAGAGGGCAATCGGTTCAAGTAACCTGCGGGTCATCTTCAGACACGTCATCCCCAACAGCGTTGCTCCGGTGATCGTGTACGGAACCCTGATGCTCGCGACTGCAATTCTTGAATGTGCGGCGCTGGGATTTCTCGGGCTTGGTGCGCAGCCGCCGACACCTGAATGGGGTGCGATGCTTTCAAAAAGCTACTCCTACATTGTGAGCGGGGCGTGGTGGGCTGCAACCTTCCCGGGGCTCGCGATCCTTTTTTCCGTTCTTGGACTCAACCTTCTTGGAGACGGTTTGAGAGATATTCTCGATCCGCGGTTGAAAACATAGGAAAGGCGATGAAACCACTTCTCGAAGTCACAGATCTCGAAACGAAGTTTTTCACCCATGAAGGGACCGTGAATGCGGTAAACGGAGTGAGCTTCACGATCAATGAAGAGGAGACGCTCGGGCTCGTCGGCGAATCGGGGTGCGGAAAAAGCGTCACCGCCCTCTCTATTATGCGGCTCGTTCCTGATCCTCCGGGAAAGATTGTGGGTGGAAAAATCACACTCCAGGGGAAAAACCTCTTTAACCTCAGCGAGAAGGAAATGCGGAGCATCAGGGGGAAAAAAATCTCCATGATCTTCCAGGAGCCGATGACGTCGCTTGATCCCGTTTTCACCATCGGCCACGAAATAATGGAGTCAATCCGGCTTCATCAGAGGTTGAACAGGGAGGATTCCCGAATGCGTGCGAAGGAATCCCTCAGCCTTGTGGGAATGCCGGACGCGGAAAAAAAGCTGAAAAATTATCCCCACGAGCTCTCCGGCGGAATGCGGCAGCGAGCGATGATCGCGATGGCGCTGGCATGCCACCCCGAGCTTCTTATTGCGGACGAGCCGACAACTGCGCTCGACGTGACGATTCAGGCACAGATCCTGCGCCTCATCGACGATCTTCAGGACAAACTCGGGAGCGCCGTGCTTCTCATTACCCATGATCTCGGAGTGGTTGCAGAAGTGTGCGACAGTGTTGCAGTCATGTATGCGGGGTACGTGGTGGAAAAAACGGACGTCAACACACTCTTCAGCACACCGCTTCATCCGTATTCAAAGGGGCTGATCCGTTCCATTCCAAGGCTCGATGCAAACGCAGACCGCCTCGACACCATAAAAGGGCTTGTACCGAACCTATTGCACATACCCACGGGCTGCCCTTTTCATCCGCGCTGCAATGAGTGCTTTGAAATCTGCCCAAAAGAAATCCCTGTGCTGAAGGAGGTTCACCCCGGCCACACGGTCAGGTGCCATCTTTACTGAGGAGTACACGGGTGGAAAAAACGATTGAAGTGAAACACCTGAGAAAATGGTTTACGACCCGAAGCTCACGAATCAGTGCACGAGAGTCAGTGCGTGCAGTCGACGACGTAAGCTTTTCCATCTACACACGCGAGGTCCTCGGGCTCGTCGGCGAGTCGGGGTGCGGAAAAACGACCTGCGGAAAAGTAATCCTGAAAATCATGGACCCGACAGACGGACAGATATTCTTTCACGGACAGGAGATAACGCATCTCCCGAGAAAGGAAATGAACAGGTTCAGAAACCGTATGATGATCATCTATCAGGATCCTTACGGATCGCTCGATCCACGGATGACCATAAAGAACGCGATCGCCGAGCCCATGGAGGTGCACAGGACCGTCTCGAGAAAGGAAAAAGAAGAAAAAGTTGTTGAGATTATGGAAAAAGTCGGCCTTACGCCTGATCAGAGAAACAGATATCCCCACGAATTCAGCGGAGGTCAGAGACAGCGCATCGGCATTGCCCGCGCACTCGCAACAAATCCGGATTTTATCATTGCGGACGAAGCGGTGTCCGCCCTTGATGTGTCCATACAGGCGCAGATCATCAACCTCCTTCAGGATCTTCAGCAGGAGTTCGGCATCACGCTCCTGTTCATTTCCCATGATCTGAGCGTGGTAAAGCATATTAGCGACAGGGTTGCCGTCATGTACCTCGGGAAGATCGTTGAAATTGCATTGAAAACCGACCTCTTTGAGCATCCCAAACATCCGTACACGCAGGCTTTGCTCTCCGCCATCCCTGTTCCGGACCCGAAGCTCAGAAAAAAGGGGAAAATTCTTATGGGAGATGTTCCCAGCCCCATCAACCCGCCCCCGGGCTGCAGGTTCCATCCGCGCTGTCCCCACCGAATGGAGATCTGCGACAAGAAGCAGCCTCCTTTGAAAGACCTCGGAAACAGACACAGTGCGGCCTGTTACCTGTATGAGTAAATACTTTAAAAAATACTGTACATGCTGGTTTTTAACGCGCGGCTCCGCGATGAGAAAGACTTTTCAGCACCACGAGGATCATGACACCGATAGCAAGTGAAAGCGCAGAGCCAAAAAAGGGAAGCTTCCATGTGGAAGCAACATCGTGGAGATACCCTGAAAGGGGCACCCCGCATACCTGACCCATACCGTGAATCAGCGTTGCAGCTCCGAAAACCGTGCCCATCTCACGTTCCGTGACCTCGTCACTGATCAGAGAGGCGGTCACCGTTATTAGTCCAAAAAACACAAATCCGAAAAGGAAGGTGGAAAGATAGAACACCCACGCCATATTCCATGGAATGATAACGATAACCGCGCCCGTTAAAATAGACGTTGCGCTCATCGCAACAACGATTTTATCTATTTTGTCTGAAAACCACCCCCAAAACAATCCGGAGTACAGTGAATTGAATCCGAACAGTGACCACATGATTCCGGCGGTTTTTTCGGAAAATCCGATCTCCGCAATCGCATAGACTCCGAAATAGGTCACGTAAATGATATAGGAAAACCCGAGAATAAAGTAGTACAAGACCGTAAGGAAAAGCTTTTTGCGGGAAGCGAATACCCATGATATAGATTTCTTCTTTGTTTTTGCTTTTTGCCGGCTGATTTTCTTTTTTCCGTTTTTCATGAGCCGAAAGGTCACAATAAGCACAACAGTGTTGATGAGAGCCAGTACAAACCAGCTCACGCGGTATCCCAGACCGGGTGACACTGTAAGCAGCGGCGGAACGATGTACCCGCTGAGGACGATCCCCGCACCTGCACCTCCCATTACAATCCCGAAAGCGCTTCCTTTCTTCGAAACGGATTGATTGACAATTGCAATGAGGGGGATGTAGCTCCCTGCCGCACCGGCACCGAGCCCCAGAGTCGCGGCGAGAAGAACAGGATAGCTCGAAAAATACCCCAGACAAAAGAGCGATGCAGACACGAGCGCAATCGAATACTTCAGTGTCCTCTCTTCCCCTATCGCTTCCGAAATTCTTCCGCTCATGAAGGAATTGACCAGGTAACCCGCCACGATGCCCGTGCCGAGAAAACCCATCATGGTTGCGGACAGACCGAGGGCTTTCATCATATCAGGAAGAATGAGCGTAAAGACGAATCTGCCGAAAGCCATGGTTGTGAATTGAACAAGCCATCCGGCAAAAATCAGAGGGAGGTTTTTTCTCATAGGGAAAGATATCGTTCGAGCTATACGACCTTTATACCCTTTATCTTGAAGATTGCGAGAAAGAGAACGTGCACCACAACAACAATCGCCACCACAATCGTTGACATCGCACATGCGCTTTCTATGTATCCGTCATCGATGAGATGTATAATGGTAATCGAGGCAAGCTGCGTTTTCGGAGACACAAGGAATATGACCGCGCTGATCGTGACCATGCTCCTTTCGAAAAAGAACAGAATATTGTTCCAGAAACTGACTCTGCTCAACGGGAAGATCACCTGAAAGAACGATTTCGGGAGATCCGCCCCGAGAGATGTCGAGGCTTCGTCAATCGATTTGTCGATATTCTTCATGTTTGTCATTGTGGAAAGCATACCAAGGGTGAAGTTTGCCACAATAATGTTGAGAATCACGATGGAAGCCTTGTAATAGAGCCAGTTCACACGAACGAACGCAAGGATGTAACCGAGCCCGAGAACGAGCCCCGGTATTGCGGCTGGAAGAACGGTAATGAGATAGAGCAGCTGGTTCCCTTTCGGTTTTCTTTTCTCTACGATGTACCCTGCAAAAAGCGTGAGCCATGCGCCGAAGAAGGCGACAATTAAGGAAATCCATAAACTGGTCCACACCACAGATATGGAACGCCCCCTGTGTGAAAAATTATAATGCCGCGTACTGAATGCGGTGAGCCATCTGAGGATCTGTTTTGATTGTCCGGCGCGTCCCCCCCATACATCAACGATGGATGTCCACAGTATTGCCCAGAAAATAATGATAATGGCACCGACAATGACGATTGAAACTGCGGAAAAAATCAGCTTTTTTGACCTGCTCGACGGCCTGATAAACGGCCGTGCGGCACCGCTTATCAGTGAGTAGTTCCTCTTTGTGAAATAGTTGTTGAGGACGAATGCAAGCACTGCAGGCACGAGAAGGATGACGCTTATCGTCGCACCCAGATCGAAACGCTGCATTCCTTCGACCTGCGTGTATATCTCCGTTGCGAGCACGTTGTAATCCCCCCCGATAACGATGGGGTTTCCGAAATCGGTGATGGTCAGATTAAACGCGAGTGCGGCGGCAGAAAAAATTCCGTACCGCGCGGATGGTATGGTCACCTTCCAGAATACCTTGAGCGCTCCTGCGCCGAGAGACTCGGCCGCTTCATTCAGGCGTGCATCAACCGCGGAAAGAGTGGTAATCAGTATGAGGAGCGCATAGGGAAAGCAATAAAAAAGTTCTGATATGATGATACCGGTCGGACCATATATATCCCACTTCCCCCCAAGCCAGTTCGTCACAAGCCCGTTTCTTCCGAAAAGAGAGATCAGTGCGAGCGCCTGCACAACCGAAGGTGCCATAAGGGGAAGCGAGGACACCGCCTTGTAAAACGATTTCCCCCGAATCGTGGTCCTGGTCATTGCGTAGGCCATGAAAAACGCCATGATCGTGGTTATAAAAGTTGTCACTCCTGCAACGTACAAACTGTTGTAAAGAGACCTTCTGATCCGGGCTTTCCCGAAGTACTCTATGTAGTTCTGGAATGTAAACCCTCCCTCTGTCACAAAGCTCGATTTCAGTATCTGCGCGAGAGGCAAAATGAGGAAAATCGCAAAAAAAATTGCAAATATACCTACAATGATATACGCCACAGCCTGGTCAGGGAGAACCGTTTTTACGGGTTTTATCACAATTGCTTGATTTTCTTCCATTTCGGATATCTCCCTTAAGAAAAAATCAGAAAATCTTCCGGTGGAAAGTACAATTGTACCGTTTCTCCAGTTTTGAACATCGCTTTCTCAAAATCCTTCTCGGTGATGTCAACAATCACATACTCATTGAACATGCTGATAATAGAGCGCACAATGACACCGAGGAAGGTCACGACATCAATGACTCCTTCCTTGACATTGGTCTTTTTCAGGCCAGAGGGAATTTTGGCCAAATTCTTGTAGAGGTGTATTTTCTCCGGTCGTATGGAGATCGATACCGCTTTCCGTTGTTGTGCTGAAAAATCGCGCGTATCCCGGGAAAGTGCAAACTGGAGCCCCGTACTTTTATCCAGAAACATGTCCGCCTCGAGCTCCCCTTCGAAGAAGTTCGATGTTCCCACAAAATCCGCAACGAATTTCGAATTTGGATTCTTGTAAATTTCTATCGGTTTATCCACCTGTTCTATATACCCATGATTCATGACGATCACCCTATCGGATATGGATAGGGCCTCTTCCTGGTCATGGGTCACATACACCATGGTGATCCCCAGATCCGTCTGCACGCGCTTTATCTCCGCCCTCAGGTTTACCCGTATCTTGGCATCGAGCGCGGACAGCGGCTCATCAAGAAGGAGTATCTGGGGAAAAGTGGCCAGAGATCGTATCAGCGCGACCCTCTGCTGCTGCCCGCCTGAAAGCTCTGGAGGGTATTTAAACTTCTGGTCTTCAAGGCCAACGAGATGAAGAAGCTCGTCAACCCGCCGGGACATCTGTGACTTCTCGACCTTTCTCATCTTTAACCCGAACCCGACATTTTCCTTAACCGTCATATGGGGAAACAGGGCGTACGATTGAAACACAATCCCAAAGTTTCTCCTCTGAGGGATGATGTCATTGATTACATCTCCATCGTAGATAATTTTTCCGCTTGTGGGAATTTCAAACCCCGCAATCATTCTCAATGTCGTGGTCTTGCCGCATCCCGACGGGCCCAGGAAACAGACGAATTCCCCCTCCATTATCTCGATGCTCATGTCGCGAACCGCAACAATCTTTTCAAATTTCTTCGTGAGCTTTTCAAGAATGAGATCCTTCCCCATGAAAACCTCCGGGCATATGAAAGTTATTGCAGGCGCAGGACGCTCTCACCCTGCGCCGCATTTTTCAACCAATTATCTGAGAAACAGGTCCTGCCAGTTGATGAGAATATCACCTCTGTTCGCCGCCTGCCACTCAAAGTCCATGGGAATGAGCTTGACATCTTCCAGACTGGGAAGATCGGGTCGCACTGGGGGTATCCCAGGTTTGGTAACTCCCACCTTCCACTTCGCGTACAGCCTCATGGCATCGTCGGAAATCGCCCAGTCAAGAAACTTTTTCGCATTGTTTGGATGCTTCGCCCCTTTCATGAGCGCATTTGCCTCCAGCTCATAGGCGCTTCCCTCTGCGGGAAGCACCATTTCAACAGGCTTCCCCTCCTTTTTGAGGTTTGCAATAACGAATGCAAAAGACGCACCGATTACATACTCTCCCGCCGCAGCATACTTTGCAGGCCGCGAGCCGCTCTTGATGTACTGACCCATGTTCTTGTCGAGCTCCCCGAGAAATTTCCACCCCTCGTTTTCCGCAATCGTCTTGTTCTTGTAGTCGGGGTCCCAGGTTTCGAGGACTCCTGCAACCATTAAAAATCCCGTGCCCGAGCTTGCGGGGTTCGGCATGATAAGGTGCCCCTTGTACACCGGGTTGGTCAGGTCCTGCCAGGAAGTGGGCATGGGCAGGTTGTACTCATTTAATTTCTCCGTGTTCACACAGAACGCCGCAAGATAGAGGTCAATGGCGTACCAGTAATCATTCGGGTCCTTGAACCGGGCCGGTATCTTGTCTCCGTCTGCAGGTACATAGGGTTCGAAAAACCCCCTGTCAGTAAAATCCATCAGATAAGTGACCGCCCACCCATACACCACGTCTGCCTGCGGATTCGCTTTTTCAGCGAGAAGCTTCGCACCGACGACCCCGGTTGAGAAACGGGTCCAGCTGATGTCCAGTCCTGTCGCGACCTCTGCCGCACTGATGTACTCTTCCGTCTCATCCGTTTCCAAAGAGGTGTACAGTATGAGCTCATCACCCTCATCGACCGCCGGCTCTTTTGCTTTTTCCCCTTCGGCAAAAAGCAAAAGAGGTACACACACCATCAACGCAACAAACAGAAAAACCTTTTTCATCTTTCTCCTCCTTAGTCTGATATATAGATGTCATACATAATAACTTATATTAATTATTTTACCTCCTTTTTTCTTAGTGTAAAAATTCATTTTGTATTTGTTACTTTTATGTTAATTTGATCGTACTACGAAGCGGTGCGTTTGTGCAATATTTTATTTGTATAAACCTTGTATTTTATGAGAATATTTTTGTAAGACAGCACAATACACAGTGAGAGGATTATATCATGGGTTTTTTTATCCATAAAAAAGAAAAACATATCGTCGAACTGATCAAACGTCACGTTGACACTGTAGTGGAAACCGTGTACACGGTGACTGAAGCATTGGGGCTGCTTCTTGAAGGGAAGAAAGATGAATCCGTAGAATATACGAAAAAGGTTCACAAAAAGGAGCACGAAGCTGACATCATACAGCGGGAGATCGATATGGAAATGTTTGGAGGCGCATTCATGCCCTCGATACGGGAAAATCTCTTCATTACGGTCGACATCGTAGACAAAGTAGCGAACAGAGCGGAGAAGCTCGGTGATTTCATCACCCTCATCAGCCCCGATGTGCCGGCGGAGATAGTGAAAGATGTAAGAAAAATGGGCGAACTGACGTGTAAATGCGCAGAAAAGATGCGAGATGCAGTATACAGTCTCTTTGACAGCATGGAGGCGGTCCACGAGGATACCATTGAGATCGAGCGCTACGAGACAAGGATCGACAAAGTTGCGTGGAAAATTCTTGACACCATATTTAAAAAACTTGATATCGAAAAATTTTCTCACCGAATGATGCTGAGGGAGATGATCATCCACCTGAGTTCCATCAGTAACAAGATAGAAGACGCGTCCGACAGGATCGACATTATCGCGCTGCGGCTGAAATCGTGAGGGTATATACCTCTCATACAGGCAAGGAATTCTATGTTTCGTCTCATTTCCGGAATATACCTCGGCTGGGGGCGAATGATGCTGCAAACGTGTTCGGTACGGGTGTTGCTTCAGGTGTGGTGAAGTACAGAATAGCGATCATTTTGACCGCTGTGTTTGTTGTCTCGGGCGCGCTCGTGCAGGGTTCTCGCGGCCTGCATACGATCGGCGCTCTCGCAGAAATGGACTTAAACACCGCATTCATCGCCTCTCTTGCCGCCGCGCTCACGGTAAACATCCTCACCGTTCTTGCGATTCCGGTTTCCACTTCCCAGGCGATTGTCGGCGCGATCTGCGCTGTCGGCATCAGGGGAAGCGGTGTGCAGGTATCTGTACTCATCAAAGTGTTGGCAAGCTGGGTCATAAGCCCGATTGCTGCAGCATTCATCTCGTACGCGCTTTACCGGATACTCGGATCACTGCTCGAGGGTCGAATATCAAATGTGCGTGTATGGTCGATCTTCATGAGAATCGGTTTCTACTGCGTTGGAATCTACGGCGCATACGCGCTCGGTGCGAATAATGTTGCGAATACGACCGGTGTGTTCCTCAGTGCGGGGATGCTCACTCCTGCGGCAGCAGCGCTCCTGGGAGGCGTTTCCATCGGACTCGGCGTTTTAACCTACAGCAAAAAGGTGATGTACACCGTGGGGAAAAGAATTACCCGTATGAGCGAGTTCGCGGCACTGGTCGCCGTGCTCGGGCAGGATATAACTGTTCACATCTTTTCATGGGTCGGCGTGCCTGTTTCGACCTCGCAGGCAATCGTCGGCGCCGTTATCGGGGTGGGGTATGTAAAATCGAGCAGGGAGATAAACTTTGATATTGTTGGAAAAATTTTTCTCGGGTGGATATTCACTCCTACCGCATCATTTTTCATTGCCTATTTCGCCCTCCTCCTGTTTTCACGCTTCTTCTGAAGCCTTTCTCAAAATACACCTACCCACAGGTAATGAGATGGATTAAATCAAATATATGTATTCTCGCATATCCTTATATACGCAGGCGTGCTGAAAGGGGAAAACCACTGGTTGTCGGGGTTCCCAAAGAAAGTTTTCCCGGAGAAACGAGGGTTGCCCTTGTGCCGTCCGGGGTGCAGACTCTCGTCTCAAAGGGTATTGATGTGGTTCTTGAGACAGGGTGCGGTGTGGCTGCGGGATACACCGACGAAGCATACAGAGAAAAGGGCGCAGAGTTCGTGAAGGTTCGCCGTGACCTGTTTCACGCGTCAAGTTTGGTTCTTCAGGTGCGGGGAGCGGGGGCAAATCCGCAGGGCGCGTGTTTCGATCTCGATCTGATGCGGAAAAACCAGATACTCATAGGACTGCTCGATCCTCTCCATGCTCCTCACTGCCTTCAAACCTTCGTGGAAATGGATCTCGGAAACGAGGACACGGAAGCGGACGGCGGGTACGCCCGTGCGATGGATGAGGAGTTTTACAGAAAACAGCGCGAACTGCTTTCCCGCGAGATGGGGGACGCGGATGTGGTCATCACCACTGCTGCAGTGCCTGGTAAAAAGGCACCTGTGCTCATCACAGAGGAAATGGTGAAGCGAATGCAGAACGGTGCGGTGATCGTGGACCTGGCCGCAGAACACGGGGGGAACTGTGAGCTCACGAAGCCTGTAAAAGAAATTGTGTTCGAAGGGGTGAAGATTGTCGGACCGGTAAACCTTCCCGCCACTGTTCCCTATCATGCAAGCCAGCTGTACTCAAAGAACATCACCACATTTCTGACTTCTCTGATCAGGGACGGTAAGATCGATCTTGACAGTGACGATGAAATCATGAAAGCCACGCTCGTCTCCAGAGACGGAGTCATTGTCCACGAAGATTTAAAAAAGAGTGTTGGGAAAAAAAATCATGGATAACTTTACTCTTATACTTATGATATTCGTACTCGCCCTATTCGTCGGTTTCGAGATCATTACCAAGGTACCTCCCATACTTCACACTCCCCTCATGTCCGGCTCCAACGTAATATCTGGGATCACGCTTGTGGGCGCAATTCTTTCAGCGGGCACCCAGAGGACCACCCTGACGATGATTCTCGGGTTCATGGCAGTGGTGTTTGCAACCGTCAACGCGGTGTGGGCAGTTTCGTTGCCTTTGCAAAGCTTCAGGGCATCATCACAGAGAAATCCGTGCGCTTCTGGGGAGACCAGTTCGTGAAGTTCTTCTTCCTCTGTGTTTCGGTCCTGCTCGGCGTGCTTCTCACCGTTCCTATCGGGGGAGCGGACATGCCCGTTGTTATCGCGCTGTTGAACTCCTATTCAGGCCTTACTGCAGCCGGAACCGGATTCGTTCTTTCCAATACGGTGCTCATCGGAGGCATCGGAAAAATAACGGAAATCACCCTTCCGGACGACGTTTACGGAGAAAAAGTGAAAAGCACCTCGTCAGAAGAGGTGGCGATGCTTCTCAAGGCGGCCAGAAGAGTCGTATTTATTCCGGGATACGGCATGGCGATCGCACGTGCTCACCACGCAGTACACGTGCTCTTTCAGGCACTGATCAATGATGGCATTGAGGTTGAATTCGGAATACATCCGGTTGCGGGACGTATGCCGGGTCACATGAATGTGCTGCTCGCTGAGGAGAACATCCCCTATGACAGGCTGAAAGAAATGGATGTCATCAACTCAACCCTCGAGCAGACCGATGTTGCCATTGTGGTGGGCGCAAACGACGTGGTGAATCCTCTCGCCCGCGAGGATTCAGGAACTCCGATCTCTGGAATGCCGATCATCGAGGCAGACAAAGCGCATACAGTCGTTGTGATCAAGCGAAGCCTGAGCCACGGTTTTTCTGGAATCCCCAACCCTCTCTTTGCTGCTGAAAACACGCTCATGCTCTTCGGTGACGGGCAGAAAATGATTCAAGAGCTCATCGACGCCTACAAGGAAGCATGATCAATGTGATGTTCGGTTACTACGAAGATCCACAACTTACCAAGAAATCATTCCGTAAAAGCTATTTCATGACAGGAGACAATGGCTCCGGAGATGCATTTTTATTTTTTCAGGTGATGAGGCCGTGTCTGCGAGAAGAATATACACACAGCAGTGCAGTCTATGAGTCAATGGTAGCGGAATTGATCGGTCGTTTCCCCTCAAAAAAGGTGGAGACGCACCGCTTCATGCTGCACACAGACGGAAAAAGCATTGGAACAATCTTTTGATACTCTCTGTAGCTATCACCGAATATCTTTGTGAAATAGTATTTTTCCTGTATCACGACATAAACAACATCCATTGACACAAGCACTGGGAAAATGAAAAAAAGTTTCCGTGAACCGGTAATAAGCAGCATACCAGCGATAAAAAAAGAAAGCCAGAGTACACCCGGATGGCGTACGAGCGCGTAGGTTCCCGTGGTGACAAGCACGCCGTCTGTTCCCGCCTCCATATAGGTCTTTTTGAAAGGAATTTCAAAAAAAAGGCTGTACATGAGCAGAAGAAAAAAAACGGGTGCAAGAATCCAGCCGACAATGTGCGCGAAAAAAGGCAAATGAAAATATTCAGAGGTGAAACACGATATGAAGATAGAAAAACAGATCAGCGCGTTCCCCGCCACAAATATGGCCTGCTTGAGAAACCTGACTTTTTTCAGGCTCACCTTCTCGAAAAAAAAGAGTATGCAAAAACCGAGCACAGCAAAGACTATACAGTACATGTGTCCGCCTGTAGTGAGCCTTTTGTCTCCCCTCCCCCATTACACCAGTATACTCCTTTTTTTTATGCTATCCATCGAGACACTGGTATTTTTTCAATACACGTTCACCGCCGAGCATCCGCCGGCTGACTCAATTATAGTAAACATCCCTCACTATTCATTATTTCTGCCGCCGCCCGGAACCACCATGAGAATGGGGATAGAAGAGTGCACAAGCACTCTGTGAGCAACACTGCCGAAGACCCATTGCTGGAATCCGGACTTTCCGTGCGTGCTCATGGTAATCAGGTCTACCTTTTCATCCTTGGCGACTTCCAGAATCTTTTCTGCCGGCTGGCCATCAACCACAAGCTTTGTTTCAACAGGTATATCGTCTTTCCTCAGTTCAGCTGCTACCTTCTCAAGGTATTGCCTCGCATCGATTTCACGTTTTTCCTCAGCCTCACGGACGCGTTCCGCGCCGATAAAATCTTTTACATCCATTATGAGTGGTTCCAATACCCTCAATAGGATCACTTTCTCGACTGTGCGCCCTTTTGCTATTGTTCTCGCATGCTCGAGTGCACTTTCAGAGAATGTTGAACCATCCAGAGGTACCAATAATTTTTTATACATCCTCAGCCTCCCAGCTTCCCGTAAGCTTACATATAAAGAGTAGTCATTTCCCGTAGTATAAACTGGGCAACCACAGGGCTATTTTCGGAAACATCATGACAACGACCAACCCGATAACCATCACGATCACGAAGGGGACGATCGATCGGTAGATGTCAGACAGCGTAATCTCTTTGGGAGACATGGCCCGCATAAGAAACAGGTTATAACCGAAGGGAGGCGTCAAATACGCTATCTGACATGTTATCGTGTAGAGAACCCCGTACCAGATCGGGTCGAAACCCAGCTCGATCACCAGCGGGACATACAGCGGAGCTACAATGATGAGCATGGCCGTATCGTCCAGAAACGTGCCCATCAAAAGGTAGGACAACTGCATCATGATGATGATTCCCCACGGACCGAACCCGTACTCGAGAAATAACCCCTTTATCGCATGTACCGCACCCAGACCGTCAAAGATGGCGCCAAAGGCGAGCGCGGCAAGAATAACCCACATAAACATGCAACTCACGCTCAGCGTATCGCGCAGTACCTCGACCATTCCCTTCCGCGTTAAACGCTTGTTGAAAACGGCTGCTAACGTCGTTACTGTCGCACCGACCGCTGAGGCCTCGACCAGACTGGTTATCCCAAGAAAGAACAGGCCCGACATCATGAAAATAATGAACAGCGGAACTATTCCCGACCTGAGCAGCAGAAGCTTTTTTTTCAATGGGATCCGCCGCTCTTCCTTGCTCAACGCCGGCCCCAAGTGCGGCTGAATCAAGCATCGACCGAGTATATACAAGATGAACAGGCCGGCCAGCATGAGGCCTGGAAAAACACCTGCGAGCCATAACCGGCCGATCGGCTGCCTGGCTATCATCCCGTACAGAACAAGAACGACGCTTGGCGGTATCATGATGCCGAGGGAGCTACCTGCCTGGATCACTCCGGTCAGCATTATCTTGTCGTACTTTCGCTTCAGCATTTCGGGTAACGCAAGAGTTGCCCCTATTGCCATGCCTGCTACGCTCAACCCGTTCATAGCAGCGATTATGGACATCAGGCCAATAGTTCCAATGGCCAAGCCGCCGTTGATCGGGCCCATCCATACATGAAACATGGTGTAGAGGTCATCAGCGATCCCCGACTTGGAAAACATATACCCCATATAAATGAACATCGGCAGTGTGAGGAGCGGATACCAGTTGAGCAGATTGAAGCTTGCATGAAACGCTAACCCTGCGCCGCCCTTCCCCCATAAAATGAGGGCAAATGCACTGGCTACACCCCCGATAACCGCGAATATGTGGCGCCCGGTTAGAAGCATGGCGAGCATTGAAGCAAACATCAGAACAGCTACGAGCTCAAAGTTCATTTTGACTCCTCCACTTCTATCTCCTCCTTTGGTATATCTTCCCCGCGCGCCCTTGCAAGATCCTTGAAGAACTCAGCTATGGCCTGCAACATCATCATTACGATTCCGATTGTCATGATGATCTTGATTGGATACAAAACCGGTGACCACGCGGAATACGACACCTGCTTGTATTCTATCGCATATGTGATTCCTTTGTAGGCACCGTGCAGGAGTATCACGAGGTAGAAGGCAAGAATAGAAAAGGTAATGACGTCCATAGTTGCTTTTCTCTTCGGAGACCACTTGTGATAGAATATATCCATTCTTACCTGCCCCTCGATAAGGTAGGAGTAGGCACCGCCGAGCGTGTAGTAGGCGGCCATAACGAACTGAGAAAATTCCACAGCCCATATGTGGGGCTTGTTGAAAATGGTTCTCGATATTGACTCATAGAGGAGAATCCCCATCATGCCGAAAACCATAAACATTACAAGTTTGCCGGTTGCCCGGCTCGTTGAATCTATAGCGTGCACATAGGCTTTTACTGCATTTTTCACTTCTGTTCATCCCCTCATTTGAATTTAAGAACATAGCGTAAATTGTTAATACGGAAATTACACACCTCTTTGCTCATAAAAACAATAATGAACCGATAAACCTCCACGATGAACACCGTAAAAAAAAGGGAAACCCTTCGTGTCCACCGGTCTGTCAGAATTACCGTTCCTGGTCTTGGCCTTGAGCCGGTCAGGAACGGTAAAAATTCACTGAGTAACTACACTCTCATTGTCATGCCGCGCTCATCAGTACCGGTAGGGAGGGCCGGCTTCTTTCATGATGTTTACGTACTCCTTGAGTATCTTCACAATCCTGGCATTCCTCTCGCCCGTGGCAGCAATCTCGTCCCAGAACTTCATCGCCTCTTCTTCAATCACCTGCCACTCTTTGTCTGGAATGGAAGTGAGCTCCATCTTTCCTCCCTGCGTGCGGTAGTGAGCTTCTCCCCACCAGTACCAGTGCAGCCGGTAATAGTGTGAGTCGTTTATTGCCAGCCGGTACATTGCCTGCAGGTTTTCAGGCAGCGCCTCCCACGCTTCGGTGTTCACAAACCAGCCACCTGACCATGCACCGGATACAGGGTTTGTGAGATAGTAGTCGCATACATCGGCCCACCCGACCGTATAATCCTCGGTGATACCGGACCACGCGACTCCGTCAAGCACGCCCGTTTGAATAGCCATCTCAACATCCTCGTACGGGAGCACCTGCGGGATAACGCCGAACCTTTGCATAAACTTACCAATGGTCGGGAACATATACATTCTCATTCCCTCGAAGTCTTTGATGGACCGAATCGGCTTGGTGCTGGCAAAGTTGCACGGGTCCCAGCTCCCCTGGCTTAGCCAGGTGACGCCTTCCACCTCTGCGTAGGCTTCCTCCCAAATTTCATTCAGACCGTACCATTCCCAAAGAACATTGACATCCAGCCCGTAGCGTGCGGCAAGGGGAAAGTACGCACCGAATACAGAACAATCCACAGGTGCCTGCATTGAGTCATCGTCACTCACCGCTGCGTCAACAGTTCCCTCCTGTAATGCGCGAAACAGCTCACCGTGTGGAACAAGCTCGTCGGCAGTGTACACGTCAATGACCATCTGTCCTTCCGCTGCTTTGTTAAACTGTTGTATCGCGTTGAGACATACATGCTCATTCAGGGCAGGACCTGCATACGACTGAAGCCTCCACCTGATGATTTCTCCCCCCTTCGCCACTGTTTCTTCTTTCGTGGTTTCTGCTGATTTTTTTTGACAGCCGCTCATTATGAGTATACCTGCTGCCAGCACTGCAACCAAACGTACACAGATCAATAATTTCCCCACATTTTTTTTCTTCACTTCAAACCTCCTAAAATTTTTTTTTACACTATATGCGGCATCAGAGCAATAGTAAACAAAATACTATTTGAAACCTGATATGATCTTTAACTTATTTTTTGAAGAAATCATGGAGTAGATAGCCAAATTTATTCGTCAAAATAATAACCATTTTTACCAATTTATTCTTCACCTGTCAAGAATTAATTCAAAAAAAATACAAAGAAAATACATATTCTTTATGGCTTTACGCTTCTTATATGACATCACACTGTGCATGTATGAAAATGTGTGTGCTTTTTTCTGAAAAACATTGGAACCAGCGTCCGCTTCTTTTAAAAAACCTGAAGGCTCATGATCACGTGTCGAGAGTAAAATCATAATACCCCAGGACATTTATCACCCTCACCCCGTCGACCACAGTCTCTCTGTCGTTTCTGGAGTATACTTCGTGATTGTGGCCATGAAGAAAGACAGCCGGATTGAGTTTTTCTATGATTGTATGAAAGGAAAAAAATCCTGTGTGGCACTGATCCGTGAGGTCATGGATCCCCCGCGGTGGTGCGTGAGAGATAAATATGTCGAGTCCGCAAAATTTGTGTGCCGAACGAATGAGTTTCTTCACCTTTCTGCTCATCTGCTTTTCTGTAAATTGCATATCCTTCCCGTTGTACCACATGCTCCCGCCGAGCCCGCCCACGCGTACCCCTTTAACATTGACAACCCTGCCATCGATGGAATCACAGCCCTGGGGGGGATGCCTTTCGAAGGACTCGTCGTGATTGCCCGGTACGTAGAGGAGCGGCGCATGGATCATGGTCACGAGAAATGAAAGATACGCGGCGTCGAGATCTCCGCAGGAGAGCACGAGGTCTATATCAGCCCAGCGGTTTTTGTCAAAATAATCATAGAGAGCACGATGCCGCTTGTCTGCAACAGCAAGTATACGCATACAGATACTCCCGTTTTACAGCTCAGACATTTTTCTCACTCCCGGAAGGGCCAGCCTGTTGAGCACTCTGAAAGGAAAACCTCGAAACACACGACGCTCCGGGATTCTGTGGACAAACATAAACCCGGAGATGAGCGTTTGAAAACTGATACCCTGCACACCGGAAAGGTTCTTTTCGCTGCACCGCACTTCGATAAAATCGCGATAGAAACCCACGATGAAAACGAATATGTCCCCCTCAGAGAGGCCCGGGTAAAAGGACCGTATTTCCGACCTGCCGATCTGAGCGCAAAACGGCAGATAACATGAAGAATACCACTGCTTTGCTCTCTCTGCCTTGCTTTTTCCAGCAGAAGACTCGATCTCCTCGAGAAGAAGCCTGTACCCGATTTCTGACGTGAGGCGTATGCTCTTCAAACCCGTCTCGCCCTCAAATCTCCTCCGATAGAGGGCTCCGGACAGCATTTCTTTTTCGCTCCCGTGGATGAACTCTTTCACGTTCGCATCGATGAACTCCATTTCAAGAGCCTTTGCCGCGGCAACGCGCCTGTTCCCCTCAACCACGTAGTATTTCCCCTTGTAGAAGTTCACATCAATAGGAGGAAAAAACTCATACCTTCCGGCTGCATCCCTGATACGGTTCCACCTGCTTCGCTCTCCCATGTCTTTTCGCGTGATATACCGGAAAGACTGGTCCAGCTCTCCGCATTTGTCCAAAGTCCCGACAACCTTGCTCACTTCGATAACGCGAAGCCCTGCGTCGAGTAGGGTATAGGGTTTTTTCTTGTCAAAAACATCCTGAAAGCATTCGGCGAGTCGTTTCACGGGTTTTTCCCCTGCTTCATCTCCTCGAGCCAATGAATATGCTGAAGCTCTTCGCGTGCGAGATAGTCGTAGAGTTGCTTCACGGAACCGAGAAGGGCATTTTCGGATATTCGTCTGTACACGCGATAGGTGTTCCTTCCCATCTCGAGTGCTGAGTCGAGTATTGCATCGGGTGATGCCCACGGGTCTGGCTCGGCATGTTCGGCTGACGGCTTCCAGCGAAAGGTCTTTACATTCTCCCCTTTAAACCCACTGGGCTCAGGTATACCCTTTTTCTGCACTTCCTGGAAACGCAGTCTGTACAGAAGCTGTGCGGTCATGAGATTTTTCAGAAGCTCTGCTGTTTCTTGCTTTACTGCACGCGTAAATGCGGACTCGTAATACCTGTATTTTTTTTCACTATGAATAACCGCTTCTTCAATGAGTGAACGCATAAGGAGTTTTTTGAATGGGGTTTTCATACACAATTCTTTTTTCGTCGCCCGCTTTGTGTAAATATAGCGTAATCTTCCTTCTCAGGCCAGTGCTTGTCCGCCCCGTGCGGTTCATACTGTACAAACTCGTATCAACATTTCAGCTCGTTGACTGGGTACACAATCGAAGGGGGCTTTGCAGAGTACACCGTTGCTGGGGAGAAAGGTGTACGCGTTCACGAGACCGGGAGACAAAAGAGGCCAGAGCTTTGCACGTGATCTCGGCGCGATATGGGCGGGAATACACAGCACACAGGCAAACGAAGCCCTCCAGGCACTGAGGAACGGGAACATCAAGTGGGGTGCTGTTCTCGTCTCAGACTGGACGGAAGGATCTGAGGGATAACCACCCATATAAGTGACCATATACCGGATTCATTTCTAGACAGCGCGAGCACGCCGCCGTTTCTGAACTTGACGATCGGCTTGTTCTCATCCTGACATAGAAGCAGCGCACTCAGCTTCTCAAGATGGGGCAGGTGTCCCACAAGCATTATATCCTCCTCAATACGGGTAAGCCGTTCCACCCATCCCCACGGAAGTGAATTCGGGTTAAGCTCCTTTCCTTGTTCGATCCCCATTGTCGGCTTCAGCTTTTCTGCAAACAGCTCTGCGGTCTGGATCGCCCGCTTTTTCCCACTGTGTAAGATCGTGCGTACATGAATATCAGAATAATTACGAATAAACGAGGCAACATGCCGGATCTGGGACATGCCTGTCTGAGTAAGCGACCGGTCGGGGTCTTCTTCCTGCGGTTTGGCTTCTCCATGCTGGACGAGATAAAGGTTCATCATGTCCTCCTTTTCCATGTATCCTTTTGTTCCTATTGTATCAAATGAAAAAACCCACTGCAACGAACATTTTCGCTACACCCCGTTGTCGTGCGCACGCGCGGGAAGCCGAGGCATGAGCCACGGGTCAGGGAGAGGAAATCAAGATTCCTGGGCTGGAGCTGTAGTCTATACCTCTTTGAATGGGCGCAATGAGCAGTTTCTGGTCTTTTCTCCAATGAACGTATTTGAGGTATAGAGTTTACCCGCACTCACTCCAGCCCGAGCTGTTCTCTTACGAACTCCCTGACGTTTTCTGTCTCCCACTCCGAACCCTCACTGTGGGCGGAATCCTTGATTGGGAGCTCGAACTCCTCCTCTGAGAGATCGAACTCCTTCATGAAGAGCTTTTTATCTATGCCGGTTATCTCGGATACGTCCCGGAAGGTGTCGCTCCCGCGGATTTCGTCGGGATTAAAAAATCCGGTCTCGGCCGTCGTTTCAACGATGGTTCTCTGCTTCCACTCGAATCCGCCGGTAAAGCTCGCTACGGCGACGACTGCTGCGAACAGCACAACGGATACAAGAACGACCGAACCAGCTCCGATTTTCGCCTTCTCCGGTTTCCCACGTACAGTGTGTCCCGTACCGGGCAGACGTTTACGCACTCGTTGCAGTTAATGCATTCCGAAGCCTGTACCTGCTCGACGGCGGAAACTTTGATATTGACCGGGCATGCCTTGTCGCATTTTTTACAGTGGATGCATGTCTCGTCGTTTCTCTTCACCCTGAAGCTACCGAACCGGTTGATGAGCCCTAAAAAGGCGCCCATTGGGCAGAGATACTTGCAGAACACGCGTCCGAGAAACATCGATCCGATGAGGAAGCGAGCCGTTTTATCGATCTTTGCATTCAGCTCGTACCGCTTCCCGAAGATCTTTTTCCCGAGCATGCCAAACAGCTCCTGCAGTGTGCCGAACGGGCAGAGGTTCCCGCAAAATGAACGTCGGAACAGTACGGCAAGTAAAAGTACCGCGCCGAGCAAGGTAAAGGAGCTCCACGCGATGCGGCTCAGCATCCTGCCCGTGGTCACGAGAGAGAGCGCGGACTCTATCCCTCCAAACGGACAAAACGCATCCACGCCTGCTGGTTTCCAGCCGATAGGGTGCTGGTGAAGGACACCGAGTGCCGTGGAAAACACCAGTACAAGAACGAGGATTACGATCCTGAACCTTCTGTTTCGTTTCTGTGCCAGGCTGTCGCTCTTTATGTAATCCATATATCTGCTCTCTCAACCTTTTACGTAAAAGTATCAAAATGATGAGTATGTTCGCTTATTATATGTCATGTGCCGAGACCAGGCAACGAAATATGGAAAATAAATAGCCGCGTGCGCCGAACACACGCGACAATTGGATCTTGGTTTTCCTACCGGTAACGTGAAAGCCTGTTTCTGAACGCTCTGAGATGGTTCTCCGACGCTGCTTTCAGCCGTTCATGAGCTCAGCCACGGCACTCCTTTTAAAACCAAGTGGGTGAACGATCTTTTTTACCACCTCTTCTGCTTTCTCACCTGGAACAACGGACTTCACTTCCGCGTCAGCCACATGAAGCACCATCAACTCACGGTCCACAGAGGGTTGGATAAGGAAGTCGTACTCGAACCCATGAAGTTTACCTGGCTGGACTACGTGAGCTGGTTCACCTTTAACTTCAAGAAGTTCAAGCTGTACATGTTCCCATTCATTGCTTCAGGCCGATTTTCCCGGATACTGCCGCCCCGCCCCGAACCTCCTGAATCTTTATGGGACAAGCCTCCCCAATTCTCTGGTATCTGAGAATCCCTCTTTTTCATTAAAACTTCATATGGAGGCACAGTGCCCTTAAAGGTGTGCAGCCTGAGCAAGGAGGATCTGTTTCACTAAAATAGAGATTTGCTCCAAGGTCAGGTAAAAAATTGCCGTCGGTTAGACAAAAATATTATGTAAAAAGGTCAAAGTCGGTATCAGAAAGCTGTTCCGGATCGACATTTTCGCCCGCTTTCATCTTTTCTCCAAGCATGATGAACTCCTTCGCCATTCCGATGCTTGACACCGCACGGAGAACACCCTCTTCATAGTATCCTGCAATAAATTTCTCACTATCCTTGTGCCCGCGAAAAACGATTTTATCGGGTTTCCGTGCATAACCAAGGTACCTCAAGGATACACCGAACTGGCGCGTCCAGAAGAAGGGCAGCTCTGAGAAGGGTTCTGTAGATCCAAGCATGGCGCGTGCTGCGTGCTGCCCCTGACGCTCCGCTTCGGCCCAATGCTCAACCCGGCGAACATCGCCAGAGAGCCGGTCTGGAACCGCCGCGATGTCACCTGTTGCAAATATGGATTCTTTTTTCGTTTGAAATCGACCGGTGACTGGGACCGCACCATCCTCAACAAGACCGCTTCCCTCAAGAAAATCGACTGCAGGAATGATGCCGACCCCAATGACGAGGAGGTCTGATTTGATCCGCGTGCCGTCGTCGAGCAGTATTTCTCTTACCCTGCCGTCTCCTCTGATTTCTTTTGCCGCGCGCTCCAGGTGAAACTGCACACCGTTTTCCCTGTGAATCTGTTCGATTCTGCGGCCAATATCCTCTCCAAATATACGGGCGAGGGGAATGTTTTCAGGAGCGACAACGTGCACAGGGATGTCCCGATGCCGTAAGGCTGCGGCAACTTCAAGCCCGATGAAGCTTGCTCCCAGCACCGTAACCTGATCAGCGTGTTCGAGCTCGGAGATTATGCTCTTGCAATCCGCAAGAGAACGAAGATAATGGACTCCCTCCAACTCTGAGCCTTTGATTTTCAGCGTACGCGGTATGCCTCCGGTTGCGATGAGGATACGGTCGCCCGTGATACTCTCGCCGTTATGAAAAGTGATCTTCCTCTTCACCGGATCGAAAGATACTACCCGGTGATTTGCCAGAATATCGATTTTAAGCCTGCCGTAGAACTTCTCCGTCCTGAGGGGAAGCCATTTTGCAGGCGCCTCTCCCGAGAGAAAATCCTTTGACAGCATCGTCCTGTCATAGGGGAGATCCTTTTCGGCGGTGATCATGAGAATTTTACCCGCAAATCCGGCTCTTCGGAGCGCTTCCGCGGTGGCATTCCCGGAAGCACCCGCACCGATGATCACAAATGTTCTCCCATCTTCCCCCTCAGGCATCTCAATTCTATAGGAACCTCCAGGCCGGATATATACCGTACTTCCCTCTATCTTGACTTCATAGTGCGGAAGATCGTTCAGTGCAGGCGCCGATGTCATCCGGCCGCTCGTCGCATCGAACCGAGCATTGTGCCACGGGCAGGTTATTTCGCTGCCGTTCAGCACTCCGTCAGTGAGCGGGGCGCCGTAATGGCTACACTCGTTCCCGCAGGCATGTATCTTTCCGTTTAAGCGCAGGATCATCACTTTTTTTTCATCCACCGTGACCGGAAGGGGAACCCCTTCCTTCAAGTCTTTTTCCTCCACTGCCCTCATCCACTTCTCTTCATCCATGTGTATGTACCCCCTTTTTCATGGGATTTTGTTCTAACGATAAATGGACAGACCCTGAATGCCGTGGTGATCGTACAGATCTTTCAAAAAAAACTCAGAGTCAAACATTCTTTTTAGACTATGCATATTCTGTTGCAGTGCGTCAAGAGGCATCTTGATCGTAGGGACACTAACAATTTACCGCAGCCGTTGAGCGTCTTGAAGGGAAAACAATCACAATGGCAGATCAAGGCAAACGAGTTCAATTTGAAAACCGCAGTGAGCGACGGCAAGGCTTGAGAAAAAACAAAAAATCAGTAATGGCATCTGGCTGTTCATGCTCAAGAAACATTTTGGTGACAAATGTGTTTATTATGACGATATTGTCGAAGGAGCATTATGTTTTGGTTAGATTGGTAGAGTGCTTCGCAATCTTGCTGAAGATCGTGCGATATAGAAGGGGCTTGACGACAATAGAGTGAGAAGATGATTTGAGACATGTTTAGATAGTGTCATTCAAGTTTTCTTTCAATTTGGAAGAAGGAGATGAAATGAAGTGTAGTACCTCACTTATCCTCTTTTTATAAGAGGCTTTTCTTCAATTTTTTCCCTCACCTTTGCGGAAGATGAAAATGTAAAAAAAGAGGTGCGTGGTAATAATTCTTTTTGTTTTGACTTGTATTAAAACCTGAAAAAAAAGATGGTATTTTATTTCTTTCGCCATGCAGTATTTCCACTGCTCTTGCAATAATCTACGAAAGCAGGATATCAATGAGGAGGGAATGGGAGCTGCTGCAGCAACGGGTGTTGTTATGACAAAGAGCATGAAAAGACCCCTAATGTTTCTGGTGGATCACCATTTTTTGTTCTTGATACGTGAAAATCAAAAAGGAGTTATTCTATTTATCTGTTTATTGGGAGAATTGTTGATCCAACAAAATAATAGATAGGAGAGAACATGTCGAAACACGTTGGAATTGTCGCATGCAGCGCCGAAGGCGCTGCACTATGCTATCGTACGTTATGTGCGGAGGCGCCAGCCCAAATGGGCGAACACATGCACCCTGAGGTGTCGATGCACACCCACCCTCTGGCAGAGTATATGGTTCATATTCGTTCCGGCAATTGGCGGGAAGTTGCAAGACTAATGCTGTCTTCTGCCCGGAAATTGTCAGACATCGGAGCAGAGTTCGCTGCTTGTCCAGACAACACGATTCATCAAGCCTTCGACTTCGTCACAGCAGAGTCTCCTATTCCATGGATCCACATTGCCGAAGCCGTAGCTGATGAAGCGGAAACCAAAGGATGTAGTAGTCTTGCAATCACAGGCACAAAGTATCTGATGACAGGCCCCGTATATCCAGTGGTTCTGCAAAAACATAGTATCTCCTGGAACATACCGGACGAGGATGACCGGAAAAAGATCGATACCATTATCTTCAAGGAACTCGTCAATGGAGTTTTTCTGGAAGAATCAAGGTTGTATTTCAACCAGGTAATTCAAAAGCTTAAGGAAAGAGGGTGCGATGCAGTGGTATTAGGATGCACGGAAATTCCCCTTCTTATTGATCCAAACGATTGTCCATTACCGACACTCGATTCCACACGTTTGCTCGCAAAAGCGGCGTTGAAAGAAGCTTTGAGGGAGGGCTAACAGGACACTGCACCTGACTGCCATTCATCTGCGTTTCATGGCACCAGGGGAGCTTTGGATTCAGCCGACCGCAGGTGGCCGCCTGACAGGGGTCCGTTTCTACGCTTCGCGTGTCTTTCAGCCTGCAGTGGCCAAACACAAGTCTAAAACCGAAAGGATTTCAACCCACAGATGAGTCTTTAACGTCTTTCGGCACCAAATGTATTAGCGAATACTTAAAGGAAAACTGTATAATGAATAATACGGCGATTCTCATAGGGAATTCAGATGGGATAGGGCTTTCCCTTACCAGAGAGCTGCTGAAACAAGGGTGGAGGACCGTTGGTATTTCAAGGAGTAAATCACCGATAGAAGATCCGTCCTATGAGCATATTGTCTGCGAAGTGCAGCATAATGAATATATTTGCATATTGAGATCAGTTCTTCAAAAATATGATCCAATAGATTTGTGTGTTTACTCTGCAGGGATAGGCGAGATGCTGGATCTTTCCAATATGGAAAGTGAAGCTGAAATCATCGAGATCAACTTGCTCGGAATGATAAAGACCGCATCTTATGTGATTCCATTGATGGTCGAGAGAGGAAAAGGACATTTCATCGGTCTTTCCAGTGTAGCAGACGAGCTGTTATCACCAGATGCACCCAGTTATCACGCATCGAAAGCGGGATTTTCGAATTATCTGGAAGGGCTTGCGCTTGCAGTAAAACCAAGGGGGGTTCACATATCGAATGTCCGGTTTGGATTCGTTGACACCAAAATGGCACAAGGCGAGGTGAAACCGTTTATGATGAGACTGGAACGTGCCACACAGCATTTGCTTTCATGTATTGAGAAAAAGCCCATTCGATATACTGCTCCGTGGGTTGCAGTCCTGATGGTGAAATTTCGCAGCTGGATGTTGAGATTGAAAATACGGTAAGCAACAATATGAAAAGCCACA
>CAZOWM010000003.1:106109-107471 GCA_964583615.1 uncultured Spirochaetota bacterium
AGGCAAATTTTACCAAGAACCTCCTTGAGAAACAGGGCATCCGCGTGTCTATCTGGTCCGATGATTGTGGAGGTCTGGCGGCGGGTCAAACGTTCATTCAAAGGGTAAAGCTCTTTGTTCCTGATTCGGACCGACAAGCCGCAATTGACATCCTGGGGAAAGGTGCAATTGATGCGTAGAGCTCTGATACTGCTCACCGTTGCTGTTCTATTGGTACTGTCGACATGTTCCAAGTCTTCTCCTCCCCGCAGTTCGTCAGGATCATCCAGTCAGCGAGTCCCTTCATGGTCGGAAGACACGCTGAACGCCGCAGCGGCCTATGCAAAAGAGATCGGTTCTGCGGCCGTTTTGGTGTTACATGAGGGTCAGGTTGTGTTTTCATTCGGAGACATTACGCGAAAGTATATGTGCCATTCGATCCGTAAACCGTTTCTCGGCGCCTTGTTCGGCATTTACGTTGAGAGGGGCATTATCGACATAGACACAACCCTGGAGGCGCTGAACATCGACGACATTTCCCCGTCGCTTACCTCTTTTGAAAAACAGGCTGCGATCCGTGACCTCCTGATGTCACGGTCGGGCGTCTATCACGAGGCTGCCGGCGAAGCACAGTCCATGATCGACGCACGGCCAAAACGGGGCAGCCACCGTTCCGGAACATTTTTCTACTACAACAATTGGGACTTCAATGCGCTCGGCACAATCTTCGAACAGACAACCGGAAAAAAGATCTTTGACGCATTCAACAAGGATATCGCACAACCGATCGGTATGGAAGATTTCTCTCCTCACGATTGCACTTACGTGTTTGAATTGTCCAAGTCCAAACATCCTTCATACTTTTTCCGAACGTCCGCGCGCGACATGGCACGCTTCGGGCTGTTATATTAAAACTACGGACGATGGAACGGCAAGTAGGTCGTGCCCGAGAAATGGATCCGGGAAAGTACGGCTATTCATCCTGGCAAAAACCAGGAGGGCGATCCTTATGGATATTTGTGGAGGATCATTCCGGAAGAGGCCGGATTCGGGTACGGTTTCTACCACAGGGGACTCGGCGTTCATCTGCTGGCGGTCCTGCCTGAACAAAAACTCGTACTCGTTCACCGCGTCGATACTGATCTGCATTTCGATACCACATGGTCGGAAATTCGAACACTCATGGAAATGATCATCAGCGCACACACGTCGCAATAAAGAAGCTTTTCTCTGTGAAAAAATCATGCATGTTAAAAAAATAGTCGTAGTCACAGCGCCACCAATATTGATTGCAGTGATGTATCCAATTTTTCAGTTATTCGCAGGAATATTTAGGGCTTCCTGAAAAAGTATTATCCGACCCTATTGTATGCAAAATGACCT
>CAZOWM010000004.1:0-25809 GCA_964583615.1 uncultured Spirochaetota bacterium
CGGCGCTCTGTATAGTCTTTTTTGAGATCACGAAAGTATCCGTCCCCTATGGAATGAAGGACTGAACCCAGAGCGGCCTGCAGCGGGGTTGCCGGGGCAAAGGTCACGTACTGATGGGCGCGCTGTACGGCAGCGATGATGTTTGGGGATCCGGTCGCCCAGCCCAGACGCCACCCGGTCATGGAAAAGGTCTTTCCGGCACCAGAGAGGGTGAGGGTTCTCTCCCGCATTCCCGGAATGGATGCCATCGGAATATGCTCCGCCTGGTCGTAGGTAATATGTTCGTACACCTCGTCGGTGATCACAATGATATCGTGTCGGATACAGAGCTTGGCAATGGCCTCCAGCTCCTCCCGGGAAAAGACCTTGCCGGTCGGGTTGTGAGGCGTGTTGATGAAGAGCACCCGGGTTCTGTCGCTGAAGCAGCGTGCGAGCTCATCGATGTTCAACCGGAATGCTGGAAACCTCAGGGTACAGAAACGGCTTACCGCACCGGCCATGGACGCACATACCGGGTAGCTGTCGTAGTGGGGTTCAAAGAAGATGACCTCGTCCCCCGGGTTCAGAAGTCCCAGGAATGCACTGGCGATTCCCTCGGTAACGCCGCTGGTAACGACCACCTCATGGTACGGGTCGTATTTCAAGCCGTAGTGATGTTCAATCTTCCGGGCGATGGATTCCACAAGGGATGGATGCCCCAGTGAGCGCGCGTACTGGTTCTGCCCGTTTCGGAGCGCCTTCACTGCCTCTTCAAGGATTTCGGGAGGGGTATCGAAATCGGGGAACCCCTGGGCAAGGTTGATGGCTCCTCGCTCATTGGCCAGTTTCGTCATTTCCGAAAATATGGTGGTGCCGAAGGGCTCAAATCTCTTCGCGAACACATCTTTTCCTCGCCAATTTTCTGATGCATTTTCCATGTTTGCATGCACTTCGGAAACAGTTTTCCTTGCCTGGATCCGGATCTTGCAGATAGTTACGGATGTATAAGATAACCAGAATTCATGGAACATAAAATGGAAAAATGCCTCAATAGGTGAATCTACACATTTTCCGTACGATTAAGGGTGGTAGCGCGCTAAAATATATGGATCACATCCATTGCAGACTGTTATTCAACGCTTGCTCTTATGTTACAGGGAGTCTATAATATGGAAGGAAGGTATGTTCCGCACCTGACGAATGAAAAAATCAGGTCTGTATCAACATGGATGGTTAACATCTGAAAAGGAGAGGAAAAATGGGTGAATATGTAGCGTACTGTGTGAAATGCAAGGCCAAGCGGGAGATGAAGGATGTGCAGATTGTGACGAATGCAAACGGGCGTCGTCAGGCAAAAGGGGTGTGTGCTGAATGCGGGACGAAAATGAACCTCTTCCTGAAATCCGAAAAGTAAAATAGGAAGAATAAACATCCCTGCTGTTTGTATCAGAGACAACTGTTTCACTGTCAACACAACAAGAATTGGTTCCAAGAGGATACCCTCGTGTGATGACTGACCTGCCCCAAAAACTGGTCCAAATATTATGTTGGGATCAGAGAGGAAAACTCTGAGGATGAGGAAGGTCAATGGCCCGAAAAAGGTCCACTCCGGAACAGATCATCAGAAAACTCAGAGAGGCTGAAGTGTTTATTGCTGAAGGTGTGACAGCGGGTAGTGATGGAAACTTAATTGGTATTGTAAGTTGGAAAGTAATAAAAAGAAATATAGAGAGGGGATAAGAAAACCCATTTCAGGATTTAGGATCTCGTGCCACAGGCGTGGGGATTCAAATCACCCCTCTCGCAATCGTTTGAAACATACCCCGCACTCCAAGCAAATAAGGGCAAAAAGGAAGTACCTTTTTAACTTTCAGCTTCTGTGAAACTTTTTAATAAACATCCTTCCATTCGTCGATGTTTCCGGCATCAAAAATAAAAGGTTCTCCCATGATAATGGACGGCGCCTGGCCTTTAACCTCGACAATTTCAAACTCACCCATGCGCCCGGCGGAAAAAGTCTCACCTACATTTCCCTCGATTTCACCGCTCGCAATCGTGTGAGAGGCATACACAGAGAGGTATCCCTGGTCAACGGGGTTGAAGAGCGCCATCTTTCCACAGGTGCCCGATTTAATGTATTCTGCCATTTCACTGGGCAGGCCGAGTCCAGTCAGCTCGATTTTCCCACTGAGCCCTTCATCCTCAAGAGCGCGGGCGGTGGCCGCTATACCAACTGTTGTGGGGGAAATTATTCCCTTCAAATTCGGGTAGGATTTAAAAAGCCCCATAGCCTCGTTGTAGCTTTTTTCACGCAGGTCATCGCCGTACACGGTTCCCACAAATTTCATCTTTGAATATTTCGGTAATTTAAGCTCTTCTTTCATCCATTCAATGAAGAGGTTTTGGTTCGGCATCGTGGCTGCCGCACTCAGAATGGCGAACTCGCCCTCGTAGTCAATCAAATCTGCGAGCATCTGCACTTCGATTCTTCCGAGTGACTCAGCAGTCGGATTGTCAACATAGATGTCCACCCCCTCTGAGGTCATGGGTGAGTTCCAGGCAACAACGTTTATCCCTGCATTCCGGGCCTTATTGCATACCGGAATAAGCGCGTCCGGATCATTTGCAACAGGAGCAATCACATCAACTCTTTGGGCGATAAATGAGTCGATCAAAGCAATCTGCCCCTCTGCAGTTGGTACATCGGGGCCGGTAAAAATTATCTTATCACCCAGCTCAGCTGCGGCCTCCTTGGCTCCCCTTTCGCATGCTTCAAAAAACGGGTTCCCGAGGTTTTTCACGATCATGCCGATTGTGTAAACCCCCTCTTCTTTTTCAGCAGTGCCCTTCGGTTTTGCGGCGAAAGCAGTTCCCACAAGCAGAAACACACTCATCACTATGCATACTGCAACCGCTGTTTTTTTTGATACATTCATCGCCTCTCCTCCTTTTTCATTATTTTTTTTTGATCATATTTCTTTCATATTTCTTTGCGGAATTCAGAGCGCTTCCGCACACCGTACACAACGTTGGGTATAATCGCGGAACAGATCAAAATGAGACCAATGATGATTAGTATCATGTTTGCCGGTACATTTTTCAAACTCAGGCCATACCGTAACATCCCCACGAGAAAAAGTGCGAGTATTACTCCCGCCATTGTTCCTTTTCCGCCATACATGCTCACTCCGCCCAGAACAACAATCGTAATTATCTCGAGTTCATAGTTCAATGCGATGCTCGGCCGTGAAACCCCGATCCGTGAAGTTAAAAAAACCCCGGAAAAAGCCGATAAAAAACCCGATAGGGTAAAAAGAATTACTTTGATCCTGTCGACTTTCACACCCGAATAGCGGCATGCTTCTTCATTCGTCCCTATTGAATATACATACCTCCCGAATGTTGTTTTATGAAGTATCAGAATAAACAGGACTGCGATGACGACGAATACCACGAGTTGAAACGGCACAGGGCTGTTCAATATATATCCCTGCCCGACATAGGAAAATCCCTCGGGAAACTTCGTGACCGCCTTGTCTCCAAGAATCAAGAAGCTGATTCCCCGGTAGAGAGAATAGGTTCCCAGTGTTACGACGACCGATGACAACCGGAACCTCGTGACGATGAGACCGTTCAATAATCCACCGGCAGCGCCCGTGCACAGGCCTGATAAAACTGCGAGCCAGATGTTAAATCCCGACTGATATAAAACTGACATAACAACCGAGGACATCGCGATATTCGAAGCAACCGAGATATCTATATTCGCGCTGATCATGATGTACGCCATTATCAATACAATGAAACCTTTTTCCATAAAATTAAACGTCATGTCCATGAGATTCGTCATATTGAGGTAGTAGGGCGAGAGATACACATTTACAATGTTCACGAAGATGATGAGAATTACTAGGTACCATTCCCAGCGCCGAAAAAACACATTTTTCTTCTTTCCAATCTCTGCATTCATGCCTGCGCTTCAATTCCTTATTTCGAAAGAATAGTTTTCAATACTCTTTTTTCAACAATCACGTTTGTTATCACCGCGATCAAAATCACAAGGCCCTGGAATGCAAGTTTCAAGAAGGGGGATATACGAACAAGATTGAGTGCGTTTATAATGATGCCCAAAAGCAGAACACCCAGAAACAGGCCAGGGAGAGTTCCAGAGCCCCCCGCTATATTTACGCCTCCGATGACACATGCGGCAATTGTGACAAATTCAAATCCCATCGCGGAATCGCTCTGCGCGGATGCATACCTCGAAACCCAGAGCACTCCTCCCAATCCAAAGAGCACGCCGGAAATTGCGTAGGTCAACAGGGTGATCTTCTCAACAGATACTCCAATGATTCTACACGCGGCTGGGTTGCTGCCGGCAGCATAGATATATCTGCCTGTTTTTGTATAATTGAGAAAGTAATAAAAGAGCACAAACACTAAAATCATAAAGAATATCAAGTTCGGTATCCGGAGAATACTCCCCCGTGCAATCAGTTTAAAACTTTCGGGCATCTCAACCGCATCCACCCAAGCTCCACCGCTCACAACAAAGGCAAGTCCGCGAAAAATACTCATCGTGCCGAGAGTGGTGATAACAGGGCTGACCCTCCCTTTTGACACAATCAGCCCATTGAATGCTCCGCACACCAGGCCACAACCCATGCCTATCAATATTGAAACAGCCGGTGGAATGCCCCAATTATTACTCACTATAAGGGCGACAACCATCCCGACGAACGCAACACCCGCGCCAACGGACAGGTCAAGGCCCTTCGCCAGGATAACAAGCATCTGTCCGGTTGCAACGATAAACAGGATCGATATATCGAGGAGAATATCATTAAAGTTCTTCAAAGTAAAAAAATAGGGGCTCCGCAGGCTTACAATAATCACCAGCACCACAATGAAAATGAAAATTCCAAACTCACTAAATTTCGTGAGCTTTAAAAATAATCTCCTGCGCGCAGTTACTTTCTCCGACGCTCCTTCATTCTTCATTGCCCGCCTTGCTCCCCTATTCATTTATCGCTGCTTTTAACACACTTTCCTCATTTGCTTCAGAACGGGGAATATATTTTGTAATTCTTCCCTCGTGCATAACGACGATATTGTCGCTCATGCCGATTATTTCCGGGAGCTCAGAGGAAACCATGATTATCCCTACGCCCCGGGAGGAAAGCTCGCTCATGAAACGGTGTATATAGGCTTTTGATCCAACATCGATGCCCTTTGTCGGTTCGTCGAGAATAAGAATTTTCGGCTCTATCGCAAGCCACTTGGCAAGTACAACCTTTTGCTGATTGCCTCCTGAAAGCTGGGAGACAGACTGAAACACATCACGTGCTTTCACATCGAGCATACCTGAATATTCTTCCGCAGTTTCTCTTTCTGCCTTTCCATCTATCCATCCTGTCTGCGCATACCTTTTTAGGGACGGAAGTGTAATGTTTTGTAGTATAGACATGGTTAAAAGTAAGCCGTGCGCCTGTCTATCTTCCGGCAGATAGGCGATCCCTAAACTCATTGCATCTACCGGACTTGCAATGGATACTTCCTGATTATTTACCCAGAGCTTCCCTGCATCTGGTGGATCTATCCCAAACAATGCCTCGGCGACTTCAGTACGGCCTGCACCGACAAGACCTGCAAAACCAAGTATTTCTCCTGAGTGAAGGGTAAATGATATGTCCCTGAACTTTCCCAAATGCCCCAAATTTTCAACTCGCAGCAGTTCTTCTCCAATTTTCACGTCCAGTTTGGGAAAAAGATTATTCACCTCCCTTCCCACCATCAATTGTATCAGCGCATCCTTTTTCACTTCAGTGACTTTTTTCGTTGTGATGTAGCGGCCGTCCCGAAGGATCGTCACCCTGTCGGCTATTTTGTATATGTCATCGAGCCTGTGAGAGATGAAGATGAAGGTAGTTCCTCTTTTTCGAAGCGTTCTTACTATTTCGAACAGCTCCTCCGTTTCATGGTAGGTGAGCGCTGAAGTCGGTTCATCCATGATGAGGATACGGGTGTTCATGGTCAATGCTTTTGCAATTTCAATGATCTGCAGCTTCCCAACACTCAACCCTTTCACACTGGAACGTGGATCAATATCCGCACCCAGTGACTCAAGGATTCTTTTTGCTTCTTCGTGCATATATTTCCAGCTGACTTTCCGGAACTTTGAGCCGACCCTGTAGTGCCCCATGAATAAATTTTCAGTGACGTTTAAATCGGGAAATATGACAGGCTCCTGGTAGATGGCAGCAATGCCGTGCTCGCGCGCGAAAACAGGATTATGAAATTTCACATTCCGATTATTGAGAAAAATCTCACCTGAGTCAGGTTGATACACTCCGGTGATGATTTTTATCAGGGTGGATTTTCCCGCTCCGTTCTCTCCGATAATGCCGTGGACCTCTCCCTCTATCAGTGCAAAATCAACATTATTGACTGCAACAACGCCCGGAAATTTTTTTGTTATCTTATTCAACCTCAATAATACAGTACTCTTCATCATCGCATCAATTTAGACGACTTTTTGTGTATAGTATGAAAATCAAATAATGGTTTTCAATACCGTGATGGAAATACCGCGCACGTGGCATATTGCTTCTCGGTGTAAAGAGAAAAGTCAGAATGATTTTTTTCTTACATATTTTTCACATTTGATGCAGAAACGGAAACAGGAAAAAAGGAGGGGAGCACGAAATCCCCTCCTCATTCATTCTGCACGATCAGTTACTTCTTTGCGAATTTCATAACCACCGAGCTGTTCATGTCGTATGCTTCCAGCAGTGAAACTCCTCTCTTTTTCAATGAACCGTAGAGATAGTAGTTATCACGGAGTTCGTCTTTTTTCAATACCCGAAGACCGAGTACATCAAATACGGGTTGAACAGTCTGCTCTACAATCTCAGAAACCTTAAATGCGATCTTTCCCTCGCGATCCGGTTCCAGGGTGGAAGTCCCTTTCAGCATGAGCTTCGGTGCCATTCCGCGTTCCTCAAGGTACAGCTCAAATTTATTGTTCTCAAGCGCACGAAGCGTGAGTGAGTATTTCCCATACTCATCCGGAATATAAACCGGTGTACCCCCCATTTTCACCTCTGCATCCATGACTTTGGTCGTCCACTCGATCGGTTCAAATTTCGCTTCCGGTTCAACAGCTCTTGCAACCTCTTTCTTCTCTACTTTCCTCTCTACGGGTTCTTTCTCCTTCACTGCTGGCTTTGGAGCAGCGCAGCTCCACAGAAGCGCACACGTAAACACAGAACAGAGAATGACAAAAATTGTTTTTTTACCGTTCATACTATCCCTCCGAAAATAAAATAATAAGAACGCCAACGACGTTCATTATAAGCAAACCAGTGTGAAATGCATTTTTACTAAATGACTTCATACTGATACTCACGTACCCTTTTTCAAGTTTTGTTAAAAGTATTTTACCAGATTGTCATAATAATTGAAAGAAAATAAGGAATAAAATATTAAAGTTCTTCAAACCTTTTGGAAGGGGGATTTTTACAGGAGAAACGCAATTGTACCATCTGTTGGTCCATGCATGGAGGGCCGTCTTATTGGGCCGAAAAGAAAACTATTTCGATCAGCTCAATTATATCCCGGTTTTTGCCCCAGTGATGAGCTCATAATAGGGCATGTTTTTCTTCGACTGATTTATTCCCGGCTGCATTGAGCCTTCAGATTCGTGCGATTCTTCAGGGTGGGTCCAGTTTCTCAGACCTGTACTCAGCAACAGCCTCATTGCTTCTGATTTCGAAACGATGTTATTTTCGTTCTGAAACTCTTTCAGGAGTTCGTCAAGTTCACTGTTCCCGTAAAAACTGAAGGTCTTCTTCTTTGACTGCATTGGCGTTTCCTCACAGTTTCTACTGTAAATATCGTCCGTTTCACGATGAAGTTAAGCTCAGAACAAATCATATATGAAAAACATTCGGCGTTCTGTCATCATGAAGCGAAGTATCATGCAGCCTTGTTTGTGCTCTCAGTCTTTGTTTTGCTTTTTATTTTCGCAAGTCCGTTGAAAATCGATTTGCTGAATGTCCTTATACGCTCAAGGTTGTCGTAGTACTCGGCCTCTGTAATCAGTCTGTATGGATCCCATTCTTTTTTTTGTATTTCAAACATACTAAAATCCTTATAATATTAGTATTTTTGTACGATTAA
Organism: uncultured Spirochaetota bacterium; assembly: GCA_964583615.1. Taxonomy (GTDB): domain Bacteria; phylum Spirochaetota; class B62-G9; order B62-G9; family DRHN01; genus CAZOWM01. Next base: position 8,161 of record CAZOWM010000004.1, read on the forward strand.
AATATGTATGCATTTATTTCTCGAGTCAACAATATTCGCGTAAAAACCGCACTCCATGGTGATTTACCCTCTACGCGGCCCCGGACAAAATAAATTTAAAGCGCTAATGAAAAACAAGGGGAACATTTCAGGTGAAAAGGTTCAAGGAAAAATGCAAGGGAAAAATCATTTTACTTTACCAGTGAGATGTGTTATCATAAAAAATAACGCATTCGTGGCAAAAGCGGGAATAGCTCAGTGGTAGAGCGCCACCTTGCCAAGGTGGATGTCGCGGGTTCAAGTCCCGTTTCCCGCTCTTTTTTTTATCTGAAGTGCAGCTGACCCCACTTCATTATTTATTTATTTTTTCCCTCAAAGGAGTTATCTTTTTAAAGTCAAACAGACAGGAAAGGCCAGGTATGCAGCTTCAGAAAGAAGTGAAAAGAGAGCAGAATGCGAAAATCAGTGTTCAGGTCACCGTGGAAAAGTCCGCAATAAATGAAACCCGTGAAGAGGTCATAAATGATTTAGAAAAGTCGGCGAAAGTTCCCGGCTTCAGAAAGGGAAAAGTACCGAGGCAGATCGTTTTAAATAGATACTCAAGCGATATAAAAAACGAAACTATCAATACGGTTCTCTCACGTTCCATGCAGCAAGTCCTAAAAGAAGAGAAGTTCAATCCTATCTCCGACCCGGTGATCACAGAAATGGGTGATCTTGCAATGGATGAGGATTTTTCATACAGTGCGGAGTTCGATGTCATGCCCGAAATACCACTCGGTGAGTACAACGGGGTTTCATCGGAAAAGTACGTTTACACAGTGGGGGAGGAACTTGTTAACAGAGAAATCGAAAACCTCAGGGAACGGTTTTCGACCCTCACAAGCATCGACGAGAAGGCAAAAGTCGGAAACTACGTCGTCATCGATTACGCGGAAATCACCCCTCAGGGGCCCAGAAACCAAAAAAAAGACCAGACAGTTTTTCTCGATAAAAAAGACGACCAGCTCGCCAAACAGCTTATCGGCCTCTCTAAGGGAGATGAAAAAGAAATTACTCTCACACAACCACAGATCGGTGAAGAAAAAATTGAACCGGAAAGTGTACTTATCTACGTAAAGGTGAATGATGTAAAAAAGAAGGAGCTTCCTGAGTTGAACGACGACTTCGCACAGGACATAAGCGATGTCGACACTCTTGACGAGCTGAAAAAGAAAATCAGAGAGGGCCTGCAAATGGAGGCGGATCACGCCGCCGAGGAAAAGACGAAAACCGAGCTCCTCAACAAGCTCCTGGAGAAGATGAAGATCGAGCTACCGGAAACGATGCTCAATTCCGAAGTGGACCGCCTTCTCTATGAAATCGTGTCCATGTACAGGTTTGATTTTGATGCCCTACAAAAGGACGAACAAAAATATCAGGAATACAGAAAAAAGCTCAATCCACAGGCAACACAAAATCTCCGGCAGGAATTGATACTCGCAGAAATCGCAAAAAAAGAGGGAATCGAAGTCTCAGACAAGGAGATCGATGAAGAAATCCGTGAGTATGCCAAAAACGCAAAAAAGGACTTCGAAGCGCTGAAGAGTTCGATGGCAGAAAAGGGCTCGGTAAGAACGCTGAAGTACAGGCTTCGGATACGAAAAGCGCTGGACTTTCTTTACGAACACGCAAAGCTCGACAGTGAAATGAAACTAAAATACGGGGCGAATGAACCTGAAGGAGGGAAAAAATAATGGCACTTGTTCCAATGGTTGTCGAACAATCGAGCAGGGGCGAGCGGGCCTATGATATATATTCTCGACTGCTGAAAGACAGAATCGTGTTCATCGATTCAGAAATAAACGACGTGACCGCGAATCTTATCATCGCGCAGCTTCTTTTTCTGGAGGGGGAAGATCCTGACAGGGACATCTTCCTCTACATCAACAGCCCCGGAGGGCTCATCACCGCGGGGCTTGCAATCTACGACACGATGCAGTATGTGCGGTCCGACGTGTCCACGATCTGCATCGGGCAGGCTGCAAGTATGGCGGCTGTGCTGCTCGCTGCAGGGACGAAGGGAAAACGCTATTCGCTCCCCAATGCCCGGCTCATGATCCATCAGCCGCTCGGCGGCGCGCAGGGGCAGGCAACAGACATAGAGATTGCCGCAAAGGAAATCAATCGGTACAGAGAGCTTATTGAAAATATACTGATGCACCACACCGGCCAGAACCGTGAGAGGATTCACAAGGATGCTGACAGGGACTTCTTCATGTCCTCGGAGGAGGCCGCAGAGTATGGGCTTGTTGACGAAGTTCTCCTTCGGCATAAACCGAAGAAATCAGAACTCCCTTAATGATATCGCGCGTGTGCATAGGATTTTAGAAAAACTCGTTCCCATTATATGAGTTGCGCGCTAAATTTTAATATGGTATAAAGGTGTTACGGAGTTTGTCTTCGCGCGTGTGCAGGTGCGGAAAACAGCATATGGAACTCACGGAAGCGGTCGATACTATTAAAAAACGGGTTCCAAGGGTTTGAACATGGGAAAATATCCTGATATCGAACGAAGGGTGTGTTCATTTTGCGGGAAGGATCAGAGCAAGGTTCGGAAGATGGTTGCCGGGCCCGGCGGAGTTTTTATCTGTGATGAGTGCGTCGAGCTCTGCACAGACATCATGTTCGGTGAGGAAAGCAGCGCAGGGCGGTTGAATCTAGAAAATCTGCCGAAGCCGAGCGAGATCAAGGAGTTTCTCGATCAGTATGTGATCGGACAGGAATATTCAAAGAAAATTCTTTCTGTGGCCGTGTACAATCACTATCGACGGATCAACCACCTTCGGAACAGAAGCAAGGACGACGTTGAGCTGGAAAAGAGCAACGTGCTGCTGATCGGCCCCACCGGAAGCGGAAAAACCCTTTTAGCCCAGACCCTTGCACGGAAACTCAACGTGCCATTCACCATCGCAGACGCCACAACTCTGACCGAAGCCGGATATGTGGGCGAGGACGTTGAAAACATCCTTCTCAAGCTCATACAAAATGCAGGAGACGATATCGAAAAAGCCGAGTACGGAATTATCTATATCGATGAAATCGACAAGATCGCCCGAAAAAGTGAAAATCCGTCCATCACCCGTGATGTGTCCGGGGAAGGCGTGCAGCAGGCGCTTCTGAAGATTATCGAAGGAAGCGTTGCATCCGTTCCTCCGCAGGGCGGACGGAAACATCCCCACCAGGAAATGCTTAAGATAGACACGAAAAACATTCTTTTCATCTGTGGCGGAGCGTTCGTGGGGCTCGACAAGATCATCGAACGGAGAGTGTCGAACACATCGATAGGCTTCGGCGCGGACATCAAGACAAAGAACGAAAAAAAGCTCGACGAAATCGTCAAACTCGTGCATCCCGATGACCTCATACAGTTCGGGCTCATCCCAGAGTTCATCGGCCGACTCCCTGTCATCGCACCACTCCACGATCTGGACAAAGACGCGCTGAGGCGCATCGTTGTTGAACCGAAAAACGCACTGATAAAGCAGTACAAAAAAGCGTTCGAAATCGAAGGCGTGAACCTCGAGTTTGCACCGGGAAGCATCGACGAAATTGCGGAGCAAGCCCTGAAGCGGCACACTGGTGCCCGCGGTCTCAGGTCTATCCTTGAGGGGATCATGCTCAATCTGATGTACGAGGTTCCATCACGGACCGATATCTCAAAGGTGATCATTACCGCGGATATCATTAAGAAACAGACAAATCCTCTCACTCTGCAAGAGGCAGAAAACGAAGAGGAGAAATCAGCCTAAGAAAAAAATCTCACATGAAAGGTAAGGGGTAAAATGAAAACAGGAATAAAAGTATTAATACTCATTCTGGCAATCATTTTCATCATCATTGCCCTGTTTGTCGGGGCACGTATCTGGCTGAACCTCACATGGTTCGACAAGCTCGGATACGTGAATGTGTTCACAAAGATACTGTGGACGAAGATCGGCCTCTTTTTCACCTTCTTCGTCATCTTTCTTGTCTTTGCGGGAATCAATTTCATCTGCGCGTTCAAACGGGGAAATATCGGCAGCATAAAAATTCAGCAGGCGGGAGTTCCGGTTGAAATCAACAAAAAGGTGGCAGTCATTATTTCCCTCATCGGGCTTTTGATACTCGGGCTCATCATGGCGCGGAACGGAAGCTCGAAATGGGAGCTCATTCTCAAATACGCGAACAGGTCGGATTTCAGCCTCACGGACCCGGTGTATTCCCGAAATCTGTCATTTTACGTCTTCACGCTCCCTGTCTACCTGTTTTTGAAGTCATGGAGCCTGGGCACGGTGATTCTCACCATTATCGCAGCCGGATTTCTCTACCTCGTGTCAGGAAACATAACCTTCGAAACAAACCGTCTCACCATGAGCGACAACGCAAAGCGGCACATCATCTTTCTCGTATTCCTGCTCGCACTGATCATCGCGTGGAACTACTGGCTCAAAACCTATCAGATCCTGTTCTCTCGAAGAGGGCTCATCTACGGAGCGGGATTCACAGACATAAAAGTTACCCGCCCGGCGTTTTACATCATGATCGCGGTGTCGTTGTTTACCGCGGTGCTGACCCTCATCGGCATGAAAAAAGCGATGTTCAAACAGCCCCTCATCGGATACGGGTTTTTGATTGCCGGTGCGATCGTGATCACCGGCATCATCCCGGGAATCGTTCAGCAGATAGTAGTCCGGCCGAACGAGCTCGTGAAGGAGCTCCCGTACATCAAGCACAACATCAATTTTACCCGCTCTGGTTACGGGCTGGATGCAATCGAGCGGGAGGCGTTTCCGGTTGCACCCTCGCTCACCGCAGAAGACTTTACCCCTGAGTCCGGAATTACGAAGAACATAAGGCTCTGGGACCACCGGCCGCTGAAGTCGACGTTTTCCCAGATTCAGGAGTTCAGGCTCTACTACGATTTCTACGATGTTGACGTCGACCGCTACACTTTCGGTAACGACTACCGCCAGGTGATGCTCTCCGCGCGAGAGATCAACTACAACGAGATATCACAGGAAGCGCGCACATGGGTGAACGAGAGGCTTCAGTTCACCCACGGGTACGGGCTCGTCATGGCCCCTGTAAACGAGATTGGCGAAGAGGGACTCCCCGTTCTTATTGTCAAGGACATTCCACCAAAGGTCTCAGTGCCCCTCGATATCAACCGCCCGGAGATATACTACGGAGAGGAAACGAGTACCTATGTCCTTGTCAACACAAAGCTCGCTGAGTTCGACTACCCGAAGGGCGACACAAACGCGACCACCCGCTACGAGGGACTAGGAGGTATCGAATTAAAAAACTCGATGAGACAATTCTTTCTTGCGATACAGCTCAAGAGCTTGGAAATCATCTTCACAAATTATCTCAACCCGGACAGCAGGATCATGCTTTATAGAAGCATTCAGGAACGCGTCCCAAAGCTCGCACCCTTTTTCGACTATGACCCCGACCCCTATCTCGTCGTGAATGATGGAAGGCTTTTCTGGATCATCGATGCGTACACCAAAACAGACAAATACCCATACTCCAGCCCACACAGGGACAGGTACAACTACATCAGGAACTCCGTGAAGATCATCGTTGACGCCTACAATGGAGATGTGAACTTCTATGTGATCGACTGGGAGGACCCGCTGATCCAGACATACAGCAAGATCTTTCCCAACATGTTCAAGGATATCGACGAGATGTCTCGCGGGCTCTACCAGCACATCAGATACCCGGTCTACATCTTCTCCGTTCAGGCAGAGCTCTACTCGATCTACCACATGACGGACCCTCAGGTATTCTACAACAGGGAGGATAAGTGGGAGACCCCGAGGGAGATCTACGGTGAATCCGAAACCGACATGATCCCCTATTACACCATCATCACGTTTCCTGACGGAAAAGACAACCAAGAGTTCGTGCTGATACTCCCGTTCACTCCCGTAAACAAGAACAACATGCTCGCATGGATGGCAGCACGGTGTGACCCCGAAAATTACGGGAGGATCATCGAATACAAGTTTCCAAAGGAAAAGCTCGTGTACGGCCCTCTTCAGATCGAGTCCAGGATCGATCAGAACGCGGAGATATCGGAGCTCTTCACTCTGTGGGGACAGAGAGGGTCGAGTGTGATACGGGGAAACCTGCTCGTCATTCCCGTCAAGGATTCTCTGATCTATGTCGAGCCCATTTATCTCAGGGCCGAACAGAGTGAGCTGCCGGAGCTGAAACGCGTCATTATCGGGTACAGGGACAATATCGAAATCGGCACAACGCTCGAGGAAGCACTTTACAACACGTTTGGACATGCCGAAATAATACTCCCGGCCGACCAGAGAGACATTGTTGTGCGCATACCCGGAGAACCGGTGATTCCCTCCTCCATCGAAAACCTGATCAAAGAGGCAGGGCAATACTTCGATGAAGCGCAGGAGAGGCTGCGGCAGGGTGATTTCACCGGGTACGGCGACTCGATACAAAAGCTTGGAACGGCCCTGGGTGAGCTCGAAGAGCGGGCACGGTGATGCCCGAGCCGTGAACGCAGAACGCGATCGTCTCCAATCTGAAAATAAATGCAGGAACAGAAGTTCCTGCATTTTTTATGCCCGCGGAACAAACTTCGGCAGTACGCTTCATGACCCGAGGAGGACACCCCTGTGAACACTCGTACATTCCCCTTTCGCATGGAATACATGCTCATGCTTACCGCGACTTTTTTCTGGGCACTCGGCCATCCGGTCGGGCGCATCGTGCTCCGTGCGGTGCACCCCTTTCAGCTCGGCGCACTCAACCTCAGTTTCGGATTCGCTGCGGTCTTATTTTTCCTTGTTCTCTCCGGCCGTGTGAAAACACTGGCCGGGCTGCCGAAAAAGAGCATCGCCGCCTCACTTCTTTTGGGAGTGTTTGGATTTTTTATCTACCAGATATGCACCTTCAGCGCGCTCGCGCGCATCCCTGCCTCGGTAAACGCGATTCTTGTGTCGACCAATCCTGTCTTCATTGCGCTTTTCTCTGCACTCATTCTCAGGGAGCGGATCAATCTTCCTCGTTTTATCGGAATCCTGTGCGCACTCACGGGTGCGGTTTTTGTGACATTCAACAGGGGGTTTACATTCGAAGGTGAGATAAATCTTGCGGGGTGTGTGTTTTCTCTCTGCGCAGCATTCTCCTTCGCCCTCTACTCAGTGCTCGGCAAACGCGTTCTTTCAAAAAATGAACCGCTCATCGTTTCCACCTATGCGCTCCTGTCCGGCGCCGTTCTCCTGATGCTTCTTTCCGGTTTTTCCGTCGGGTTTACAGAGCTTTCGAGGTTGCCGAACTCCACGTGGATGCTTATTATCATGTTGAGTCTCACGATGATCGGTATCGCATACCCTCTCTGGTTCACCTGTCTCAAGAGAATGGCAGCATCCCACGTATCAATATACATCTTCATGACCCCTGTATTCGCGGTGATCCTTTCTCTTCTAATCCTCCACGAGCGCTTCAGCCGGCTCTTCTGGCTCGGCGGAGGGCTTGTGATGGCCGGAATCGTCATTACCACTCTATCAGCCGGAAAGCAAGGCGCTGCGGCATCCTAAGATCCGCATCACCGCTCTTTTTATCTCAGATAGTCCGCACGTACAGGTGAAAACACTTCGATGACGACGCAGTCTTCGAGGATACGTGCGCTGTGTCGTACATTCCCCGCAATGGACCAGCAGTCGCCCTGTTCGAGCGTGTGGTCTTTTCCATCGATTGTCATCACCATCCTGCCTTCCAGGAGATACCCGGTCTGCTCGTGCTCGTGGGTGTGAAGAGGAAGAAGTTTATCCTTCTGCAGAAAAAACTTTACCAGATGAGTTCTCTCCCCGAAGGCGAGGCTCTGTCTGCGTATTCCGTCGAACATTTCCACAATATCCTCTTTGTGATTCTTTACGACCATGGTGCATTTCCCGCCTTTCACACAGAGTTCGATGAATGGTATATACTACTTTTTTATTGCATAATACATAATTTCTTAGTAATATCCCCATAAATTCGCATGGAGGTTGCCATGCCTGTAATAGACTTTCGTGGAGCCTGGACAGCGCTCGTAACTCCCTTTGACGCACAGGGAAATCTGGATTTCGAAGGTCTCGAGAAAAATATCGAGTTTCAGATCAGCCAGGGTATCAGCGGACTGCTTCCTGTGGGAACAACAGGTGAGTCGCCTACTCTCACCGAGGCGGAACACAGCGAGATAGTGAAAAGGACAAAAATGCTGGTGGGAGAGAGATGCGGAGTTCTCGCAGGTGCAGGCTCAAACTCAACACGCGAGGCGCTTCACTACTGCAAGCGTGCGCTCACCTCAGGTGTCGATACGGTCCTTCTGGTCGACTGTTATTACAACGGGCCCTCGAGCATCGAGCTTCGCGATAACTACTACAGAGCAATTCTCGACGCCTACAAGGACATCAAGGTCGTGATCTACGTCATTCCAGGCCGCACAGGCACCGTCATTTCACCCGGGGACATCGCCATACTCAGCACGCAGTATGACAGAGTTGTAGCGATAAAGGAGGCAACAGGAAACATACAGCGAATGGAAGAGGAACGCGCATTCATGCCTGAGATGAGCATCATGTCCGGTGATGACGATAAAACCCTCGAAATGATGACAAACCCCAATATTCTGTCTGCGGGTGTGATCTCCGTGATCACGAATATTGCACCAAAAGCCGTTTCCGAAATGGTCTCCTTGATCCTCTCGGGCGCTCACGAAAAAGGTGAGCGGCTCGCCCGCATGCTGAAACCGCTCTTCTCAATCGTCACCGTAAAGGCGGTGAGCACGCGAAGGCTCGGAAACCGGAAAATTGAAGTTGAAGACCGGTTTCGAAATCCCCTTGCGATTAAAACCGCGATGCAGGCGCTCGGCCTCCCTGCAGGGCCGCCGAGGTTGCCGCTTGGCAGGATGACCGCGCCGGGGGTGGAAACCGTACGGTCTACGCTGCGGACGGTGTTCAATGAGTCACCGGAAGTCTTCTCACCCCTTGAAGACTTCTACGCGATCGATGTCGAATCACGACTCGAAAACGACGCCGTCTGGGAGCGGCTCTCATATCAAGGTGTGAGCGCGTGAGTACGGAAAGCGCCCTTCCTATGTTCATTACCCCATACAGCTGAAAACACTTTCGCAAAGAAGAAAAAATATCCTTTTCTTCAAAACCGCCGGGCGTTTTTTTAACCATTCACTGATACACATCTTTCCCGCAATCAGGACACCCCTTGCTTCTGAGTTTCAGTTACCCTTTGAGGAAGTTCTCAAGATCAGTTTTTTGATGTACCTCTTTTATTCGTACGAAGCTCCAGTGAGAGATCACTCTCATGATGTTGGGGATGTTTCTCAGTCTCCTCATCTTTGTGACGTCGGATCAGAAAAGACTCCTGCGTCCACAAGGGAGGATTTCATCTCATTTATTCCGGTGAAGAGCATGGAGTTTATGCCGACACTTCGTGCTCCCTCGACATTTTCTACTTGATCATCAAAAAACAGACATTCCTCCGGGTCGAGTTTCCACTGTTCGAGCGCGATCCGGTAAATCCGGGAATCCGGCTTCATGCACCCCACCCTGAAGGAATACACGAGGCGTGAGGTGAGCGGCATGAGATCTCTGTCGAGCACTTCCGCATTGAGATCATTGGTATTCGAGATGACGCACACATTGAGAATGTGGGTGAGGGAAGCGGCGAGTCGAAACATGTCTTCACGTCTGACGAGAAGACTGTTCCAGATGTCTCTGAAATCAGAAAAGCTCATCCTGCTTCTCAGGCGGGCCGATACTTCTTTGTAGTACTCGTGCGAAGTGAGCATTCCCTTTTCATAAGGATAGAAGAGGTCATCGTGGTAGAGCACGCACTTGACCTCATCGAGATTTCTTGCGGTTTTTTCTAAGAATCCAGTCCACTTTGTGTGAAAGTCAAGTGAGTACAGAACGCCGCCGATGTCAAGAATGATGGTCGTAATGGTGTCCATTTGTTACTTTATCAGGCTTCTCATGAACTCCACTGAATCGGTACTGCTCCACGGTCTGGGACCGATCGCCCTTCCGACGATTTTTCCTTCAGGATCAACGATAAAGGTGGTCGGAATCCCCGTTATCCCGTACTGAGCGGATATCTCTCCGGATACATCAAGGTACACAGGAAAGTACAGGCTGTTTTTTTTCATAAATGAAGAAACCTTCCGCGCAGGTTCCCTGATGTCGACCGCGAAAACAGTGAAATCCTCGCCTTTGAGCTCCTTATAGAGAATATTTATGTCGTTAACCTCCGCTTTACACGGACCGCACCATGTAGCCCAGAAATTCAAAAACACAACCTTTCCACGAAATTCGCTCAGCTTCATGCTCCCTCCTTCAAGCGAATCGATCCGAAAGTCCATGGCCACAATTTCTGAAATCGGCCTGGAAATTCCAAGCGCCGCATAGTAGTCTTTTTTTTGGGCGAGCGTAAACGCCTCATCTTCCTCTCCTGTTTCCGTACCAAAAGCGTTCAAAGCGGCGATTGCGAAATAAAAAAAAGAAACGGCTTCGATCAACCGGAACACACGTCGTTTTTTCATGCTGCGAGACCTCCGTTTCCTGTCGTTCCTTTATTAAGATAAACCGCATACAGATCGAAGTCCATGGAAAAGAAGATCCCCTGCACAAAGTGCATTCTCAGTGAGAAACGAGCTTTCCCTGATAACTTTTTCTCATTTCGAACATTCTTTTGACTGCATCCAGCGCGCGCTGCTTGTCAAGCGACCAGCGTGGCTCGATCAGGGTCTGAGGGTCGGACTCTGCGACCAGACGGTCGACGATGACATCAGGCCGCGTATGCTCCAAAAAATCAACTGCCAGGCCTGCATACTCATCAAGCTTGAGAGGAACGAGCTCGCCTTTCCGGTACATTTCCGCGATTTTGGTTCCCTTCACAATGTTGAGGTTGTGGATCTTTATGCCGTCCACCGGAAGTGATGCCACGAATCGCGCAGTTCGGATCACGTCATCCCGCTTCTCCCACGGAAGCCCCACGATGACATGAGCGCTCACCATGATGTCATAGTGTTTCGTGAGCAGCACAGCGCGGGAGAAATCCTCTGCACTGTGCCCTCTGTTGATGAGCAGGAGGGTTGCATCGTTCGCTGACTGAAGGCCGTACTCGATCCACACTTCGAGCCCGCGCCTTCTGTAGGAGGAAATCAGTTCGAGCTTTTGTTCGTCTATACAGTCTGGCCGTGTTCCGATTGAGATCCCGACAAAGTCGCTGTCGGAACGCACTACAGAATCGTAGATTTTCTTCAACGTCTCGACAGGAGCGTAGGTATTGGTATAGGCCTGGAAGTACGCAATGTACTTGTGCGCACCGTACCGCCGCTCCATGATTTTCTTCCCCTGCAGGACCTGCTCATGAAGCGGAAGCCTCATGGTACCCCCCTTCCAGGATCCTCCCGGTGAGCAGTACGCGCACCCCCCTGTTCCGATTTTCCCGTCCCTGTTTGGGCAGGTGAACCCCGCATCGAGCGATATCCTGTACACCTTTTCACCAAATCTTTCCTGAAGATACGAGGAAAATGACCTGTAGAACGCGCGATCTCTCATGGCGGAAAATATCTGTGAATTTTTCACATACAATATATTATAATATAATAAATTGAAGGGAACGACCCCATGGGAAAAAATTTTGAGACCGTTCTTATCCTGGATTTCGGCTCACAGTACACCCAGCTCATTGCACGGAAATGCAGGGAGCTCGGCGTCTATTCAGAAATCGTTTCCTACGATATTTCCTCTAAAAGACTCCTCGGGTACAGCCCGAAAGGGCTGATTCTCTCAGGGGGGCCAAGCTCGGTGTATCAGGAACATGCGCCCCGTCCCGACCCCGACATCTTTACGCTCGGCATTCCCGTACTCGGGATATGCTACGGGCTTCAGATCATCGCATCCCTGCTCGGCGGAAGGGTCAGGCCTTCGATGGAGCGTGAGTACGGCAGAGCACTGCTTCGTGTGAGCGACACGAGAAGCCTTTTCAGAGACATCGGGCCCAAGAGCGATACACTTGTGTGGATGAGCCACGGAGACGCAGTCGAAGCCATACCGAGTGGGTTTCACTCGATCGCGCACACCTCGAGCAGCCCCTTCGCTTCCATTGCAGATGAAAAAAGAAAAATATTCGGTGTCCAGTTCCATCCGGAAGTAGCTCACACGGAAAAAGGAAAACTGATCCTCGGGAATTTCCTCACGCATGTGTGCGGCTTTTCTCATAACTGGAGCGTTGAAACCTTCATCGAAAGAGAAATAGAAAATATCCGCAGCAGGGTTGGGGATGAAAAAGTACTTTGCGCGCTTTCCGGCGGCGTCGACTCATCGGTCGTTGCGACACTTCTCGGAAAAGCGATCGGCAAGAACACAAAGGCGGTGTTCATCAACAACGGGCTGCTCAGAAAAAATGAGGCTGAAGAAGTCATCGGCACGTTCAAAAACGGCTTTGATCTCGACCTGCTCGCAGTCGATGCATCGGGCCGCTTCATGAAAAAACTCAGAAACGTCACTGATCCGGAAGAAAAGAGGAAAATCATCGGAAGAGAGTTTATCAGTGTGTTCGAACACACGGCCCGCAAGCTTGGTGATATTAAGTTTCTCGCCCAGGGAACTCTGTACCCCGATGTAATCGAGTCGGTCTCCTTCAAGGGCCCGTCGGCAAAAATAAAGAGCCACCACAATGTGGGGGGGCTCCCGGAAAAGATGAACCTCACGCTTATCGAACCGCTCCGGGAGCTGTTCAAGGATGAAGTGAGGGAACTCGGAAGGCTCCTGCAGATTCCCGTAAAGCTGGTGGGAAGGCACCCCTTTCCGGGACCTGGGCTCGCAGTGCGAATCATCGGCGAAGTCACAGAAGAGCGTATTGCAATGCTGAAAGAGGCCGATGCTATTATAAGGCAGGAAATCACAAGCGCAGGCCTCTACGACAGCATCTGGCAGGCGTTCGGGGTTCTGCTTCCCATAAAAAGTGTGGGAGTAATGGGAGACGAGCGCACCTACGAACACGCTTGTGTGCTTCGCTCAGTGAGCTCGGTGGACGGAATGACCGCCGACTGGTACAAAATGCCCTACGAAACACTTGGATCGATATCTTCACGGATAATAAACGAGGTGAAGGGAATAAACAGGGTCGTCTACGATATATCGTCGAAACCTCCGGCAACGATTGAATGGGAGTAGCATGAGAACCTATTATGAGCTGCTGAACGTCGAAACGGACGCGGATAAAGAAGTGAGTATAACGGGTTCCGGTCCCGTCTTTCCTCGAGGACGGAAGCATATTTTGGGTTCCTGTAAGGAGGATAAAACAAAAGGAATATGCATTTTTCATGATCCGATACTTTAAAGTGAAAATTCGCGTCATTCGACCAGGACTGCATTCATAAGGAGAGATACACTGAATACGCAAAAAAGCAGCAAACCAGAGAAGCTGGGGTTCTTCAAAAGGCTGTTTGGTGGAAATGCAGCGCACCGAAGGGCGTTCAGACAGCTGAAACGGGAGCTTTCACACGCCCGAATCGACCTCTACAAGATCAAGCATGACCTGATCCAGACAGGAATTGCAAAACTCCTCTACGACGTGTACAAGCTGACCTACCCCTTCAAACAGGTCATCACACTCGACTCTTCAACGAAACGCTTTCTTCCGTCTTTTGACGAAGGCTTCGTACTCTCCTATCACGATGAGGCGGAGATTGAGCTCTACAACAAGCTCACCGAGGAATATATCAGGAAACTCGTGACAAAGTACGGGGTGAAAAAGACCACCCAGTACATCGAAAAGCTGGTCAGGGAATACTTCGATCAATTCGACACGGAAAAGACAAAACAGATCAACATCGTATACACAAACTTCCTCGAGTTCGTTCGTTTTGCAAAGTTCGACTTCTATCCGATTCTGCGGGAGTTTGATCCCGACCTCGATGAAGGCAATTTCATTAAAAAACCTTCATTCGGGCCTGCTGAGGGGTCGTTTCTGCGGAACGACCTCCTGAAGCTCCACAAGGCGCTGTATTCGTTCGAGGTGGAGAAAAATCTCGATGAGGCAATTGATATTTTCAAAAAGGTAAAAAATTTTGAACCGGTCAGCAGAAACAACTTCAACAAACTGAAGAATCTCATAAGCACGCTTCAGAAAAACAACTACATCTCGCTGATCATCCGTGCCATAGACAGAAACCCTGCTCCGATCCCGGCGGACCGCATGGAACAGGTAAACGTTATGAAGTCCTTCTCTCACAAACGCAGAGGAGATGTCTACGCTTTTCTCACCTCGATAAAAAACAAGATAAAAGAGGATTCCGTCAGCTCCCTGGTTTCACAGCTCTTCAGTGACGAGTCTCTACAGAGAGTAAAAAACTATAACGAACAGAAAAACGACCAGTTTAAAAACCTCGGACTCCCCATGTTCGAACACGTGGACCCTTTGAACTATGTAAAGGCGTTCATTACCGATAAGTACAAGGTATACATCAACGATATAATAAACGAGCTCATCGTGAGCGGGATTTTCATCAACAAGGAGGTCCTGAACGACCTGTCCAACAGCTACTATACGCTCAACGGTCACCTGAAACAGATCACGGAGTTCGACAATGACCTTGACACCGAAGGAACACACAGCAGAACCATCAAGCGGCTCCTCTACACTGTAAAAAAGGACACGAACTCGAGGAACATCCTCGAAAATACCATTACCACGATAAACACAAAGGCAAAAATTCTCATCGATGAAGAGGTAATGAACATAAAACAGATGGCGATCTGCCTGAAAAACGTGCTGGAGGACTACAAGAAAAAAACCCCCGCGATCATTTCCAACATCAAAAAACTTCGTATGAACAACAACGCGCAGTTCATCGAGGAGCTTCTCGAGGCATACAAGGACATCTATCTTTTCCTCAAGCTTATGGGAAATTTTGTTTCCCTGAATGTATCCAAGTCTGAAATAGAAAAACAGAAATTCACAATAAAAGAATAAAAGGTATCTGAAACAGCAAGCCTTACCCGGCACATTTCCATCCAAACGGAGGATGCACATAAAATGAAAAGAAAAAGCAAACAGTTTCTCATCGGAATTGCGCTCATCGTGATCAGTATCTTTGTAGTCTATTTCAACATGCAGTTTTTCGAAGGGAGCTTTAAAAAACTGTGGCCCGCGATTCTTCTTCTTTTCGGAATGTTCCTCTACCTCTACTATTTTTCCACTAAAAAGAAAAAAAATCGCCTTGCCGCGCTGTTTATTGCGACCTTCATCGCGGTCTCATCAGTTCCGCTCTTCGTGCTCACAGTTACCTCGTTCAGTCACTTTCGTGTCCTGTGGCCGGGGTTTGTGTTTGCGCTGGGAATCGCACTTCTCTCTCTTTATTTTTACGGGAGGAGGAAAAAGGGCACTCTTTTTGGGGCAGCAGTTTTTCTTTCCATCTCTGTTCTCATATGGATTGTCTTCTCTCTGGAATCCCAGTTCGGGCTGGTGATCGGGGTTTCTTTCTTTATCGTGGGAGCAGCATTTCTCACACGAGGGTTCATCAAGGAAGTAAAGGAACCAGAGTCAGGGCCCCTACCTGAATCGCCCGGGCCACCGCCTGTGAAGGTTTCAGAAGAGGATGAAGACGTGGAAGAGTGAGAATTCGCGATATACTGATACTGTAAGAATACACCTGATAATTTATTCCCGCTTGTTGAAGGGTGAGGAGGAGAGCATGTGCGGAATAGTCGGATACATAGGAAAGAAGCCTGCTGTCCCGATATTGATCGACGGCCTGAAACGCCTCGAGTACCGCGGATACGACTCGGCAGGGCTTGCGGTTTTAGAAGATAACAAGATACGGATCGAAAAAACCCAGGGAAAGGTCCAGGACCTCAAGAAACTGATTGCAGAGAGCAACATCCGGGGGTGTATGGGAATCGCGCATACGCGGTGGGCGACCCACGGCGAGCCGAACAGCGCAAACGCGCACCCCCATGTCGACTGCACCGGTGACATCGCAATCGTTCACAACGGCATCATCGAGAACTACGCGGTGCTGAAAACATACCTCAGAGACCGCGGCCACACGTTTCGCAGCGACACGGACACGGAGGTCATCGCACACCTCATCGAAGACGACTATACCGGGAATCTCTTTGAAACACTTCTGTTTTCTCTTGCAAAACTCGAGGGAACCTACGGGCTTGCGATCATCTCAAAGAAGGAACCGGACAAGATCTTTGCCGCACGAAAGGGAAGCCCTCTCATCATAGGAAAAGGGAACGGTGAGTATTTTGTCGCGTCCGACGTCGCGGCTGTTCTCCGCTACACCAACCAGATCATCTATCTCGAAGACGGCGAGGTCGCGGAGGTGAGCTGTGAAGGTGTGAGTGTGAAAAGCGACGACAACTCCCACGTTTCCAAAGAGGTTCAGGAAATATCCTGGAATCTCGCGATGATCGAAAAGGACGGATACGCACACTTCATGCTCAAGGAGATTCATGAGCAGCCCACCTCTCTTCACAACGCGATTCGCGGGCGACTCAACGACGAAGAAGGCACCGCACGTCTCGACGGGCTGATAGAGTACCTCGACTATATGAAGAGCGCACAGAGGATCATCATCACCTCGTGCGGAACCTCATGGCACTCCGCGCTGATCGGCGAGTACGTCATCGAGGAGCTCGCGGGGATTCCCGTGGAAGTGGAATACGCCTCAGAGTTCAGGTACAGAAGCCCCATTATCAACAGTGGAGACATCGTGCTCGTCATCAGCCAGTCAGGAGAAACCGCAGACACACTCGGGGCTCTGCGGGAGGCAAAAAGAAAGGGCGCCGTTGTGCTCGGTATCTGCAATGTCGTTGGGAGTACGATCGCCCGCGAGAGCCATGCAGGGGTATACATCCACGCAGGGCCTGAAATCGGTGTTGCTTCCACCAAGGCGTTCACCTCTCAGGTGCTCGTGCTGAGCATGATCGCGCTCATGCTCGGGAGGATGAGGTCACTCCCCCTGGAACAGGGGCGAAAAATCGTCAGTGCTTTTCGTGAGCTCCCCGGGCTCGTCGGAGAAATCCTGAAAAAGGACTCTGAGATTCGCGGAATAGCAGAAAAGCTCTTCAAGCACAATAATGCGCTGTATCTGGGAAGGGGGTACAACTTTCCCGTTGCCCTGGAAGGGGCACTCAAGCTTAAGGAGATTTCCTATGTACACGCAGAGGGGTACCCTGCAGCGGAGATGAAGCACGGCCCCATCGCACTGATCGACACCAATATGCCGGTGATTGTCATCGCCACGAAGGACGCTATCTACGAAAAGATCATGAGCAACATCGAGGAGATCAAGGCACGGAACGGGAAAATACTGTCGATCATCAACAGCGGGGACAAAAAAATCAGGGAACTCTCCGATTACAGTTTCGAAGTGCCGTCCACCATGACATTCCTCTCCCCCATCATCAACACCATTCCGCTCCAGCTCTTCGCCTACTACGTTGCGGTGCGGAGAGGGTGCAATGTGGATCAGCCGAGAAATCTCGCGAAAAGCGTGACTGTAGAATAGGCTCGTTTTAAGGAAAGAACACGGCACGAAGGGTGACCCATTTACTCAGTTTTTTCTTTTTGTACGTCTGCTCGAGAAACCAT
>CAZOWM010000004.1:25909-38192 GCA_964583615.1 uncultured Spirochaetota bacterium
AGAAACCATGTTTCCAGTTACCCATCCTCACCTCACCCGGAGTGCGTTCTCACGAACCAGTCGATGAGGCGGCGGGCGATGCTTATTCTTCC
Organism: uncultured Spirochaetota bacterium; assembly: GCA_964583615.1. Lineage (GTDB taxonomy): Bacteria > Spirochaetota > B62-G9 > B62-G9 > DRHN01 > CAZOWM01. The sequence continues at coordinate 26,002 of CAZOWM010000004.1, forward strand.
GGGGATCGGGGGAAGTCCGGTTGCCCCGAACCACCCCGCTTCGATGATCTCTTTTTTGTCGATCCTGATCTCACCTTTGTCATGATCCGCTGTAAAGGCGATCATGAGTGAGTCGGGAAATGGCCAAGGCTGGCTTCCGAAATAGCGAATGTTCTTGACCCTGATTCCCACCTCTTCCATTATCTCACGCTCGACACACTGCTCAAGCGTCTCGCCAGGCTCGACGAATCCTGCAATCACGCTGTACAGCTTCACGGGGAATCTCCTCGCCCGTGCGAGCAGGATTTTATCCCTTTTCAGCACCGCGGTGATTATGGCAGGGGAGATACGGGGAAAATTTTTAAGCCCGCATTTCAGGCACATCTTTGCCCGCTCATCAGGAACAGGCACTGTCTGCGCTCCGCAGCGGCCACAGTACTGATGATTTTTGTCCCAATTTTTTATTTGAACCGCCCTGCTCGAAAGCCAGAACAGCTCGTCATCGATCCGCCCGAAAAGTTCCCGAAGCCCCAAAAACGCCATCCCGTCGGGGAGCTTGGTGCCTGGATCAAGCTCCACGGTATAGCACGGTTTCCCGTCGAGCTGCCCGAGATATTGGGTTCTTACCGGATTAAGCTTGAAAGCGGAGAGATCCGGAACAAAGGGAATCTCCGCTCTTTTTCCGTCGAAAAGGATCATGAGCTGGTCTTCTCGAAATGCATACCACCACGCAGACGTTTCCTTAGACCGAAGGGGCAGGACAGATGAAATAAACCGCATCAGAAACCTCCAAGATACATTGTGATCTCTTTTTGCGTTTCCGTACCGTGTGTTCCCGCACACACGCAGAAGCAAGTTCCCTTCAACGTAACGCGCAACCCGCGCGCCTGTCAATTTATTTCCCCAAGGTAATCAGAAAGCTTCTGTTTCACGGTTTTGAGCGTGAGCGATGCCTGCAGATCCTCCAAGTCGTAGAGCTTTGTCGACTCAGGCATATTCTCCTCCACCCCGAGAACCTGCCGGAGCATTTCTGAATCAAGGCCCATTCCACGCGCGATCTCCTCCATTGTCATCGTACCCCTGATCTCTTCCACGCCGATTTTCCCCCTCTGCACCTTCGCATTTCGTGATGTATGAAAAAACCCTCCAGCGTGGGCAAAGAGAATCGGAGCGGCAAACACCAAAACGATCAGCACACCCGTGACAAGTCGTCTTTTCATCGGATAAAGTGACGCTCTGGAAAAAGAAAAGCTCATCCCCGCCTCCTTCGGGCACACGGTGAGACAGTTTCCGCATCGGTTGCACCGGGTATCAAGAACTGTGGTCTTTTTCTCAAGGGGGATTCTCATAGGGCACATCCGTGAACAGGCACCGCATGCAGAGCACTCTGCGCTGTTTCTTCTGATTTTCCACGGCGCGAAAAGCTGCACAAGGCCGATCAGCGCACCGAACGGGCAGAACCACCGGCACCACGGCCGTTCGAAAAACAGGGAAAGTGCGAGTACCGCCCCCAAAACGATCATGGCTGAAGGCAGAACGTCTCCCATCCAGAAGTGAAAGAGCGCGTAATAGGGGTCTACCCGCTGGAACACAAGGCTCACCATCTGTGTCGTTTTGAGAAGAACCAGAACGAGCACGGCATAGCGGAGATACCCGAGCACCCGGTCGGCCCGCTCTCCGATAAACCGGTTGTACCGTTTTCCGAATATCTTTTTGCCGATGGTGCCGATCCATTCCTGCACCGATCCGAGCGGGCAGAGCCACCCGCAGAACACCGCCCCGAAAAGCAGTGTCACAAGCATCACTCCTGCGAACACCCACAGATTGGATTCGTGTATCTTCGGAATAAACGAACCGTCCATCACGAGCCGGCCTGCTGTTTCCACCGCCCCAAACGGGCAGACCGCATGAAAGTTATGCAAAACAGGCCAGGGAACATCCATTCCGTTTTTTTCTGCATAATGGGAAAACGCCACGGCGAATATGAAGAGGAAAAACACAATCTGGATGCTTCTTCTGGCCCACAAAGCGCTTCTCTTTTTTACCCGATTCATCTTCCACCCTCCTCTTGTTTACTGCACGGAGAAAAAAAGGTATTCGTCGTATCCACCCTTTGGGCAGTCACGAAGCACTTCCAGTGAGGCGCTTCCCTTCTGCGCTGCAGTAAACTGAAGTTCCTGGACCCACCCCCGTGCTGATGTTTCCTCCCACTGACCCGCACTCACGAGCTGAAGTGAAAGATGATCTTTTTCGGTGTTCCATTTTTCTTCATCGAGCAGGTACACCGTATCCTCAGGCGGCATCACGCAGTTTCTGTGGTCTTCAACGAACTCGATCCGCAGGGCGTAGGTTACATCATGGTGTAAAACGGTTTCTCTTCCTGGATACACCTGGTCTTCTTCCCCATCAGGGGAAATCAGACTGAAATGCATTTCACAGGCAAAGAGGCCGAATGCGGGGAGAAGCACCCCGAGAAAAACAGCGATGATAATAAGGTTTTTCATTATTTTTTTCCTCCCTCATGTTTCATCTTGTGTACAATGATACATTCACTTTTTCCACACACTGTGGAGAAAATGTGAAGATTCTGTGAATTTAAAAGGAGCCAAAGTCCAATAGACACCTTAGATAATCTGGCACAGTCTCTTCTATGGTTCAGCCAGCGGTTGAAAGTGGTTGAAGCACATCAGGCAGGGGATATACAAGCCAACAGGGTGGTCAGCATCGCTCCTGGGTTAGTTTTTGATCGGTTGTGGCAAAAGAGGGGGTTAGAGGGAATCATTACTCGGATGACAATTGGTGATTTGGGCAATACTGGATTTTTAAGTCATTATGTGGCAATTAATCGACATCGCTCTATAGAGGAAATGTAATTGTAAACTGGCAGCCCGAGTTATTAAAATTATCAACTTTGATGCTACCGTTATATTTTTTTATAATTCCATAGCTAATACTCAATCCCAGGCCAAAATTTTCGGCCTTTCCCTTTTTCGTGGAGTAGAATGGGAGGAATACATTATAGGGGTTTTTATCTGTTATTCCGGCTCCGGTATCTCTAAATCGAATTGAAACAACATCGGAATTCTTTTTTTGCATCTTTATTGTATCAATAAATATATTCCCGCCTGATGGCATGGCTTCAAAACTGTTCTTCAGTAAATTAAGGATAACTTGTTTAATCTCATTTTTATTCGCCAGGATCCTTACACATTCATCTGTGGGATTAAAATATATTTGAATGTTTTTATGTTTCATATTGTATTTAATAAGGTTAATGATATTGAGAATAGTATCATTAAGATCTATGTTTTCCCTGTTTACCTTTTTATTATCAGAGAAGGTTATCAGATTGCTTACGATATTCGCAATATAATGTATCTCATTGTCAAGGTTCTCAACGATATCATGGAGGGTATCGTTAGACAGCTGGTATTTTAGAAAATCAATATCATTATATATTATTTCAAGAGGATTGTTAATCTCATGAGCAACTCCTGCTGCAAGCAATCCTACGGAGGCGAGTTTCTCTGATAAAATGAACTGCTCTCTCATCTCTTCCTGTTCAGTGATATCTTCAATGATGATGATATTGCCGATGAAAAAGCATCCGTCGAATATAGGGTAAATCTTTATATTGTTCTTTGTTTTTTCCGCATTCACAATGAGAGGTGTATTGTAAAAGATATTTTCCTTTCTTTTTGTTAGGGCATTTTCTAAAAGAGTGAGTGTCTCACCGTTGTTCTCGCCGAAGAGATCTTTTAGTCGTATGTTCTGAAGGTTCTTATTGTTCAGCTTGAAATGTTCTTTGCCATGGCTATTAATCATTTTAATCATATTATCTCTGTCAGTAACCATGAGATTAACTGGCAGATTCTGAAGTATCGCTTCGTTATACTTTAGAAGGTTATAAAACTCTTTGTTTGCATTCTCGGTGGTCTTGTTTGTTGTGATCTGCGTATATGCCATTTTTATTAGATTGATTTTGTCGATCTCATTGATCTTATCCGTGATAAGCAGCTCTCCGTTCTTAATAATACTTACCTTGTCCGCGAAATGATATATATTATCGATGCGATGAGAAATACAGATCGTAGACATGCCTGTCTCTTTCAATTTTTTCAGTATCTTGAGTACCTTGTCCAGTGTATCTGAAGAGAGCTTTTCAAGCGCCTCATCCAGGATGAGCAGACGGGGCTTTGAATATATGTGTTTGAGAATGTCGATAAGCACACGATCTGACAGAGTAAGGTCCTTTAAGGGGGCTGCGGGTGATATATTGAAATCAAACTGCGTAAGAATTGATTTCGCTTCCCTGTATAGTTTACGTGATGTCACTAGTGGGATGGAGTATATGAATCTGCTCTCAACAAAAAGATTATGGGCAACCGAGAAATCATCGAACAGCTGATTATGCTGATTTACCATCTCGATTCCGATACTCCTGGCCTGCTGTATGGTGAAAGAGTTGAACTTTCTTCCTTTGAAGATGATTGTGCCTGACCTTGGCTTTAGAGCACCACTAATAATCATGCAGAGGGACGATTTTCCGGCACCATGTTCACCAACGATGGCATGGATCTCAGAAGGATATATAGTGAGGTCTATGTCTCTGAGAACCTGTAAATTACCGTAGTTGAGGTTTATGTGTTCCAAACATATGAGAGGATTGGAAGACATATTATTCGGGTATAGAGATTCCATATTTTTCAATCTTATTATACAGAGTTTTTCGGCTCATCCTCAATATCTCCGCGGCCTTCTTTTTATTATAGTGGGTGTTTTGAAGTACTTTAGAGATAATACCCTTCTCAGAGGTCTCTCTGATATTATAGCCGCTTGAAGATTGTTGAATCTCCATAAAGAGAGGGGGAAGGTCCTCCAGTGAGATATGATCTTTTGTTGCTATTACCGCAGCATAATTAATGGTATTTTTTAACTGTCTGATGTTCCCCGGCCAATCATAGGACATGAAGATATCCAGCACCTTCTTGTCCAGTCCCTTTATGGGATGATTGTTACGAGAGAATTCCTTCAAAAAATACTCTGAAAGTAATAGGATATCATCTTTACGCTCTCTTAGATGGGGAAGATTTAAAGTAGCAGCATTAAGCCGGTAATAGAGGTCTTCGCGAAATTTCTTTTTTGCTATCAAATCCTCAAGATTTTTATTGCTTGCAGCAATGAAACGGACATCTATGTTGATTATGCTATCCCCTCCAATTCTTCTGATTTCGCTGTTCTGAAGCGCTCGAAGAATCTTCGCCTGTATGGCAAAGGACATATCTCCTATTTCATCGAGAAAGAGGCTACTTTTGTGTGCCCTTTCAAAAACTCCCCTGAATTCTGTTTCGGCGCCCGTGTAGGAGCCCTTTTCATGCCCGAACAGTTCGTTATCGAGAAGGTTTTCAGGAAACGCGGCACAGTTTATCTTCAGCATCTTTCTCGCCTTGCGACTTGAGTGAGTGTGTATATAATCGGCTAAGATCTCTTTACCTGTCCCGTTTTCGCCGCATATTAAGATCGGGATATCCGCGTCTGCCAATTTTTTTGCCTTTTCGCACAGTTCGATTACAGTAGAATTGTTGGTAATAATCTGCGGTATATTTTCGATGAGGTTCTCTTTCAGGTTTTCGTTTTTTATTCTTATATCCGAAAGTATAATGGCATTCTCCGTTATCTTTAAAAGCTTGTTGAAATCAAGCGGTTTTTGAATATAATCATAAGCCCCTATTTTAATAGATTTGACTGCTGATTCGATGGAAGCAAACCCAGTAATCATGATAGCCGTCACATTTTCATCAATATCTGTGAGAGCGCTGAGTACCTCCAGGCCGTCTTTCTCAGCAAGAACAATATCGAGAAGCACTACATCGATTTTATTTTCTCTATAGGTATTAATAGCCTCCTCTTGGGTGTTGGCCATAAGGCATTTGTATCCGAAACGTCCGAAGTTCCTTATAAGACTTTTACACAGATTTACATTATCATCGACAATCAGTATTGTGTTTCTCATCTATACACTCACAAGATGCAATGTAAAAAAATTATACACGATTTTTCTTGAGAATGTCAATTCAATTGATCTCTTTACTTAATTACTTGTATGAGAATAAGTAGTGGGTAGAGTTAACAGTGCTAATTGGCAAGCTATTTGCTTACTTGACAATGAAGAAGCGCTTCTATACTATTAAAGAAAGGGAGAGAAATATGAGAAAAAGAATGATCAAACGAGTATGGTTTATCGGTGTACCCCTGTTATTGCTGTGCAGTCTATTCCTGTTTATGGGTTCAGGGAAAGAGGAAGCAGCATCAGGAGAAAAGATTGGTGAGAAGTTTGATATTGAGTTTGCCGTGGTGCCGAAATCTCTCGACAATCCTGTATTTTTTGCAACAAAGGCAGGAGCAGAAGTGGCTGCTGAAGAGCTCGGTATCAACCTGATCTATACAGGTCCGGTTGCTGACGAGTCTTCCGAGGCGGCGCGAATCGTTGAGGATCTCATAAATAGAGGGGTTGACGGAATTGCGGTATCGGTCAGTAATGCTGAATCAATGACATCAATTATTAAGCAGGCATATGCTAAGAACATTCCGGTAATTACATGGGACTCTGATGCGCCGAACTCAAAGAGAAGCATCTACTACGGCTCACCGAACTTTGAGATAGGGGAACTGGTGGCAAATTATCTGGCTGAGGCTCTCGGTGGAAAGGGAAAAGTGGCAATTTTTCAGGTGCTCGTCGGGCATCCTAATCTGGATGAGCGGTATGAGGGTATGGTAGCGACATTTAAAAAGTATCCGAACATTGAGGTTGTCCATAGATTCACCACAACGGCGATAGAAATTGTGCTGGCAGTAGATGCGGTGGAAAGCTACATAGCGGCACATCCTGAGATCGACGGTCTTGCAACGACCACTGGATTTCCCTGGTGGGGCAGTATCGGGTCAATGCCGTCGGTGGTGGATAGAGTTAAGAAAGGCTCACTTAAATGCGTGGGCGTCGATCCATTACCGGCAGCCATTGAGTATGTAGAAAAAGATATCCTCTATGCATGCATAGGACAGAGATTCTATGAAATGGGATACGGCGGTGTAAGGCTCTTGGCCTCACTCGCAGTAAGCGAGCCATTGAATAAATTTCTCATCGAGCACCCACTCATTATGAGCTCCGGACTCGATGTAGTGACAAAGACAGGCAGGGATGATACAATCAGTTCGGCTGATTACAAGAAACTGTGGGCTGAGTGGGAAGCAAAAAAGTAGGGCTCTCTTTACCTGACGAAGCAAGAAGCTACCAGGCTCACGATGCTGAGTCTGGTAGTTATTATTTTTCCTAAAAATATTGAAAACGATCGAAACAGCGGTAAGGATATGGAATCATTAATTGAATTCAAAAATATATCTAAGAGCTTTCCAGGAGTTCAGGCTCTCAAGGATGTCTCTATTTCTGTGAAGAGGAATTCGATTCATGCCCTTGTCGGTGAGAATGGAGCTGGAAAAACAACATTTATCAAGATATGCGGGGGTATAGAGACCAAAGATACCGGTGACATCATCTGGAAAGGGAGAAAGGTTACTGTAAGAAACGCCCATGATGCCAAAGAGCTCGGTATATCCATTGTCCACCAGCAATTTCCGCAGTGTCTGAACCTGACAGTCGCTCAGAACATCTTTATGCCTGAGTTCTCTGAAACAACAGTGGGGTTTCTCAACTGGAATACGATCAATAAGAGGGCGAGTGATCTTCTGAGCGATTTCGGTGTCGATCTCAACCCTGCAATGCCGCTGGGGAGACTCGCGATAGAACAGAGGCAGGTGATAGAGATATGCAAGGCAATAGCGATGGATGTCGATCTGATCATCATGGATGAGCCAACATCCGCGCTGCCCCTCAGGGAGCTCCACAGCTTTTTCGAGATCATTACGAGGCTGAAGAAGAGTGGGATGACTATCATCTATGTCTCCCACAAGCTGGATGAGATATTCAGGATCGCCGACATAATAACGGTGCTCAGAGACGGGAAAGAAGTAGCGACGGTTCCAAAAGCTGACACGACTCCTTCCGAGATTGCAACTGCAATGGTAGGGAGAAGAATTGAGGAGCTGGATGAACACAAAAAACGAAAAATGAGTTTTCCTCAGCAGGAGTCTCTATTAAAGGTTGAGAACCTGCAAATAGAGCAGATACTCAACGGTGTATCTCTTGATGTCAAGTTCGGTGAGATCGTTGGATTGGCCGGACTTCAGGGTTCCGGCTGTAGTGAGCTCTTGAAAGCTGTATTTGGATTAATTCCTTATGACGACGGTTGTATCTACCTTAAAGGAAAGAAGCTCGAGCTGGGTTCTTCCCGGGATGGTATAGATGTGGGGATTGCCTACATCCCAACAGACAGGCATGTGGAAGGGCTGAACCTTATTATGAGCATTGGGGAGAATATTGCCCTTGCAGAGTTTAAGAAGCTTTCAAGAATGGGTGTCATATGGAAGAAGAGCATAGAGAAGATCGGCATGAGGTATGTGGAGCAGCTGGATATAAAAAGCCAGTCTGTATGGGAATCGGTGAATTATCTGAGCGGCGGTAACCAACAGAAGGTCGTGATCGGGAAATGGCTCGCAACAGAGCCCGTGCTGTTACTCCTTGATGATCCGACCCGGGGAGTAGACGTCGGTGCAAAAGAGGAAATACATAAAATAATCAGGTCTATAGTGCACGAAGGACGTGCGTGTATCATGACGTCTTCAGAGCTTCCGGAACTCATGTCGTTCTGTGACAGGATTATTACCATGTACAGGGGTTCGATAACCGGCAGTTTCCGTGCCGAAGAGGTGACAGAAGATACAATCATGCATTACATTACAGGTGCTGAGGAGACATCTGATGGGAGGTAGTAAATGGGCCGTGCTGTAGATAGCGAGAAACGCAGGGATGTAGCGAGATCTATATTTCGGGCAAAAGAGATGGGTGTGCTCCTTCCCCTCGTGGTACTCGTCATTGCACTTGCATTCCTGGCGCAGAACTTTTTAACAAGAAATAATCTCTTCAGTGTGCTTCGGGCAATCTCCTTTGAGGGGATAGTGTCGATAGGTATGCTCATTGTTATGTTGACTGCCGGACTGGATCTTTCGGTGGCCTCCAACATGGCCTTTACCGGGATCCTCGCCTCCATACTGATGACAAACGGCATCCCCACTTTCCCAGCGATTATTCTGTCGCTTGTGGGAAGTGCCTGCGTGGGGCTCGTGAACGGGTTTCTCATAAACAAGGTGAAGCTGGGCGCAATAATAGTCACACTTGGGATGCTCAGTGTCATAAGAGGTCTCTCCTATATCGTAACGCAAGGAATGCCGATTGTCGATCTGCCGGGAAACTTCACCTTTCTTGGGCAGGGACTCATCGGAGGTCTGGTTCCAGTTCCGATCCTCTTCTTTGTGGTTATTGCAGCCATCTGCCATTTTGTGCTCAAATACACCGTGCTTGGTTACCATTTCTTCTCGGTTGGCGGCAACGAAACAGCAAGCAGGTACTCCGGGATCAATGTGGAGCGGGTACGGTACTTCTCGTACCTTATCTGTAGTGTGTTCGCGGGTATTGGGGGGCTGCTGCTCATAGCACGTCTCGGAGTAGCTCAGCCTTCCATCGCTGTCGGATACGAGCTGAGCATTATTGCAGCGGTTATTATCGGCGGCGCGAGTCTCCAAGGCGGAGAAGGGTCCGTTTTGGGAGCGGTGATCGGTGTCCTCATCATCGGGGTTATCAGGAACGGTCTGGTCTTGATGAACATAGGGGGATTCTATATCCAGTTCGCCAACGGTATGATGATCCTCGCTGCCGTAATAATCAACAGGTTGAGGGGGATACGTTCGGGATAAGGATAGATAAATTTGTGAAGGAGGGTGGACATGAATAAGTTAAATATTGGCCTGATTGGGGCCGGTCTCATCGGACGAACCCATAGTATTGCATTCAAGCTGGTAAAGGGATTCTTCGCGGAGAAAACAAAGGACGTTTCGTTGAATTTACTGGCCGAAGAGAATGAAGAGTCGGCACGCTCAGGTGCTGCGCATCTCGGATTCGATGAGTGGACGTCCGATTATCGCGAGTTACTAGGAAGGAAGGATATTCAGCTGGTGGTTGTTGCTGTCCCGAATAATAAACATAAAGAGATTGTACTCGAATCAATCCATTACGGAAAGAATATCCTCTGCGAGAAGCCTCTTGCCTTGAACGCATCTGATGCCAAGGAGATGTATGATGCCGCACAAAAGGCAGGCATAAAGCACGGTATCGGTTTCAATTACAGGAAGGCTCCGGCGGTTCTCCTGATAAAACGCTGGGTGGAGCAGGGTCTGTTTGGTGACATGGTGAGCTACAGGAGCTCTTTTATCCAGGATTGGGGTGTGGATGAGAACGGACCCCTCAGCTGGAGATTTCAGAAAAAGATTGCGGGGAGCGGCAGTTTAGGGGACCTCGGCTCTCATTCGATCGATATGGCGAGGTTTCTTGTCGGAGAAGTGTCAGAGGTTATAGGAACGGTTTCCACTCACGTCAAGAAGCGGCCCATTGCAACAGGAGGATTAGGACATAAACAGGATACTGCTGCAGCAAAGTATGGAAAAGTGGATGTTGATGATGTGTGTGACGTGCTTCTCAAGTTCGAGAATGGCGCACAGGGAGGAATCGTAGCAAGTCGGCTGGCACCTGGGAGAAAAAATCACTTTGAATTCGAGGTTTACGGTACAAAAGCCGGTGTGTTTTTTGATTGGGAGAGACCCAACGAGGTGCTTTTTTCATCGGTGGACATGCCGGGTGATCAAAGTGGATTTAATCGTATTCTCGTTGGGGGCTTTCAACACCCGTATGGGGAGAGTCTCTGGCCGATTCCTGGCATGGGCATTGGATTCGGCGAGCCTTTTGCAGTACAGCTGTTCGAGATTATAGATGCAGTGATGAATAATAAGAAGATCTCTCCAACATTTTATGATGGATGGAAGATCAATCAGGTACTTGATGCGGTTGAGAGTTCTCTTAAAAAGAGAGCTTGGTGTAAGGTGTAAGGTAGTTTCAATACTATTCAACGATAGGAGGGCTACTTATGAAATTAGGTGTTTTTATAGTACTCTATGCGGACAAGTCGCTCAAAGAGGCGCTTGATACGATCGAGCCTTACAATTTAGATGCTGTGGAGATCGGATGCGGCGGATTCATCCCAAAAGCGCACTGTGACCCAGACGAGCTGCTCAAGAATAAAACAAAGCTCAAAGAGTTCAAAGACGAGCTAAAGAAGCGCGATCTTATGCTGAGCACACTGAGCTGCCACGGTGACGTCCTTCATCCTGATAAATCAATTTCTGGTCAGCACGAAGATGATCTAAAAAAGGCAATGCAGCTTTGTTCGGAACTGGAAATCGACAGGGTAGTAACCTTTTCCGGGTGTCCGGGAGACGGCAGCAATTCCAAAATTCCAAACTGGATCACTTGCCCATGGCCTGACTATTACCATGAAACCCTCGAGTGGCAGTGGAACGAGTGCATCATTCCGAAGTGGAAAGAGCTCTCAGATTTCGGCAAGAAGTATGGAGTAAATAAAATATGTATCGAGATGCATCCTGGATTCTCAGTCTACAATCCCGAGACGCTGCTCAGGCTACGAAATGCGGTGGGCGAGAGTATTGGTTCCAACTTCGATCCCAGCCACCTTTTCTGGCAGGGAATAGACCCGATTTTTGCAGTAAGGGAACTGAAGGAATGCATATTCCATGTACATGCCAAGGACAGTGTCGTTTCAAGAGCGGTCGCATCGAGATTCGGGGTTCTGGAAACAAAACCATTGAACAATAACTTCGAGCGTGCATGGAACTTCAAGACAGTTGGATATGGACATGGGGAAGATTTCTGGAGGGCTTTCATATGGGAGCTTCAGCAGATCGGGTATGATCATGTTCTGAGCATAGAGCATGAGGATCATCAGATGTCCATCGCTGAGGGTCTTGGCAAGGCTGTCGATTTCTTGAGAAACCACATTATTGTTGAGAAGCCTGGGAAGCTTTGGTTTGAAAAGGAAGAATAGCGAAGCGAAAATGACACACGTCCATCTTGAGATGTCCGTGTGTCAATAATTATTAGGGATATTTTAGCATGGGATTATTCTCATATTATCAAGGAGAATACCCATGAATACAGGACTCCCTAAAACATCCATCATCCTTTCCGATGA
>CAZOWM010000004.1:38292-103535 GCA_964583615.1 uncultured Spirochaetota bacterium
CATTTATAACAACTTAAATCTTTCCCATGATTCACTTTTTTTGAAAACAGACTGAATACTATCATATACTTAATGAAAGAACGAGGGAGTCGGGTGATTTTCGAAAAATGTGCTACTTTTAAGCAAGTAACATTTTTAAACGGATAAAGGCGATGCCACATCTCCTCTGCAGCGGCTGTCACAGACAATTTGTCACAGGAGAAGTCATCTTCGGTGTGCCCTCACTGCGGAGCCCTGCCTATTACATCTGTTCAAAAGACACTCTCCCGTCAGAATATGAAGCCGCGTTACGGGAAAAGTGCGGGGGGGGATTTTACTGCTTCAGGTGTTTTCTGAAACGTGGAGGGGAGATTCTTGTTCCTCTCTCACATCCTGCGCACATATATGCTGACGCTGAACCCCAGGATTAGCATGATTTTTACAGAAAACCGGAATATTCCTTGATTTTCTCCCGAAATCGGGCAAGATTCACTGTATGGCAAAGCTGATATTCGTCGAGGATAACGAATCGATCCGGGAAGCCGCCTCTTCATACCTGCGGCTTGATAATCACGAGGTTTATGAGTTCGGTAGGCTCGGTGGCGTACTCGATGCAATCAAAATGAAAAACCCTGACCTTGTTATACTCGACGTCATGCTTCCTGATGGAGACGGTTTTCAATTTGCAAAAAAAATCAGGTCGTTTTCTCAGGTCCCCATCCTTTTTCTCACCGCACGGTCGTCTGAATCAGACCGGATCACCGGTTTTGAGGTGGGCGGAGACGACTATGTGGCAAAGCCGTTCTCGCCCAGGGAGCTGGTCCTCAGGGTGAAATCCATTTTGAAGAGAACGGCGCGGACCGATGCGGTGGAAAAAACAATCGGTTCCTGGCGGCTCGGCGAAAGTGTGCTGAAAATTGACAGTGTCTCGCACAGGGCAATAATCAGGGAAAAGGAGCTCCAGCTCACCTCAGCGGAGTGGAAGATTTTGTGGACGCTTGCCACGAATGAAGGCACGGTTTTCTCCAGGGACCGACTGCTGGGGGAGTGCCTCGATTACAGTGCCGAAGGTTCCGAACGGACGATAGACACACATATAAAAAACCTGCGAGTAAAGCTCGGGGATGCGGGCTGGATCGAAACTGTTCGCGGATGGGGTTACAGGTTTGCGGGGAAACGGCAGTGAAACGCCTGTTTTTTACGCTTTTTCTTTCATTTCTTGCTTCTCTCCTTCTCTTCATTGCGATTCTCATGGCTGTCTCAGTGTTCGGATTTCGCCGTTCCTCATCAGGCTGGGGAGACGAGCAGAGAAAAATCGTTGAGCAAAAGGTTATCCAGATACTGAAGGAGGTCCTTCCACTCGAAAGAGATGAAAAAGCAGACCTCCTCAGCACACGGCTGTCAGCGCTGCTCCCCCAGTCGATCAGCCTCGAAGTGTACGACAGGGACAAAACCGTTCTCTATCTTCATTCCACGCAGCGCGGTATGGGCCGCAGGCGCATGTCTGACAGCCGTATGATGACGGGCGATATCCACACGCTTCCCCTCGAACTAGTGAGAGTGCGGGGCACGCTCTACGGCTACTACAGGATCGGCTCTGCAGGGTTTGGATCCGATATCGCAAACCTGAGGTTTCTCCGGTCAATGCGAGAAACCGTGTGGTTCGGGGTTGCAGGAGCTTTTGCACTCTCACTCGTTCTTGCACTCGTTCTCTCGCGAAGGCTTTCGGGCTCTGCTCAGGAGGTCGCACACGCCATACACAGAATGGCGCATGGAGATCTTTCGGTGAGAATCTCCGAGAAGGGGGTTCGGGAAATCGCCCTCATCGCACGCTCCGCAAACAAGCTCGGGAAAAAGCTCGAGAGTGAGGAGGGTCTCCGTCAACAGTGGGCGGCAGATATTGCGCACGACCTCAGAACTCCGCTTTCCGCGCTCAAATCCCAGCTTGAAGGGATGCACGACGGAGTGCTTGAAAAAACCCCTGCACGCATCCGCCGCACACTACAGGAGCTTTCGCGAGTCGAAGCGCTCGTGAGCGACCTCGGAGAGCTCACCCGTCTGGAGTCCCCTGAAATGCGGATATCACTAAAAGAAGTGAAAACCGCCGAATTCTTCAAGGAACTCAAAAATCGTTTTTCCCACCAGATAGAAAAAAAGTCCATTACTGCGCACTGGGATGCCACAACGAAGGCTTTTTACGGAGACGAACAGCTTCTCCTCAGGGCAATATCGAATTTAATTTCGAACGCACTCAGGCACACTCCAGAATACGGGAGCATTCGCGTTGGTATCGCACAAACCGATTCCGCACGTACCTTTTTCGTATTCAATTCTGGAGATCCGATTCCGGCAGATGAGCTCCCCAAGGTGTTCGACCGTCTCTTTCGCGGGGAGTACGCACGAACTTCCCCCGGGACCGGGCTCGGGCTCACAATCGCAAAAAAAATCGCCCAGCTTCACGGCGGAACCGTGACCATCGAGAGCAGCGAGACCGAGGGCACCACGGTTCGCATGACGATTCCTGCCTGAATTCTTCACACGATCTCCATACAATGTCCATCAGAACCACGTGAACCACGCCTATACTGTTGGTAAACATTAAAAAATGGAGGTAACAAAATGTTGAAGAAAACACTAATCATTCTTGTCGCACTGTCGGTTGTGGCGACGCTCGTGTATGCTGATCTGCAGCAGGGAAGAGACATTGTGCAAACCGGGGAGATCATCAGCCTCGATGGAACGCTCGTGTCCAATCAGTCCGAATGGTACGTTGACACGGAAGAGGGACGCTATCAGCTTCATCTCGGAAACAAAGACCAGCTTTTGTCCACGGGTGCAGATCTCACCGAAGACGCTTCAGTTACAGTAGAAGGCTGGGTTACCGGCAAAAACATCGCGGTGTATCGCATAACCATGGGGGAAGTAACCTATGCGTTCCGCTCTGAAGACGGGCGCCCGCTCTGGAGCGGCAAAGGTGATCGCATGGCGTGGAACCGAAACAGAATGCGCGACAGTGGTGAATTCGATTTCGACAATTGTCCACGAAATCGAAGAGATTTCGTCGGCTTTGAAAAAAACAGATCTCCGCGAAACAACGCAGATCCGCAGTACAAGCTGCAAAGGAATTTCCAGGAGGAGCTGTAACCTTTTTCGCACTGTAAAAGGTGCCGGAAGATTCGGTTTTCCGGCACCTTTTTCTTTTCACTCTTTATTTTCCTTTTTTCGATACCGTCCCGTGCAGACCGAAAACACCGTTCCCGAGACTCACCTCATGTTAATTCAGGTCGGTGACGATCCGATCATAATGCACGTCGAGGTTCGAACCTGCCTCCTCATCAACGATCAAAATCGCCTTTCTGTGCATCTGCACCATGCTCGCGGGCACCTGAGCGGTGATCGGTCCTTCAACGGTCATCTTGATTGCCCGGGCCTTTTCCTTTCCTCTCGCGATCAGTAGAACGAGCCGTGCGTTCATGATCGTTCCGATTCCCATGGTGATTGCGTATCTGGGAACCTTTTTGATGTCGTTCTCGAAAAATCGTGAGTTGGCCGCCCGTGTATTCTCCGCCAGTGTCTTTATCCGTGTGAGTGCGCCTAGCGACGACCCCGGTTCGTTGAACCCGACATGGCCGTTTACACCGATTCCTAAAAGCTGGAGGTCGATTCCTCCTGCCTCTCTGATCCTGTCCTCATACCAGTCACAGTATTTGTGGATTCTGGGGAGGTCGTTCACATCCACCATTCCTGACGGGATGTGGACGAACCGCTCGTTCACGTTTATGTGGTTGAAGAAATTTTCATACATGAAGTAGTGATAGCTCTGCGGGTGTGAGGGCGGAAGCCCGAGATACTCGTCAAGATTGAACGTGGTAACTTTCGAGAAATCGAGCCCTTCCTCCTTGTGCATGCGTATGAGCTCCCGATAGACCCCAAGAGGGGTGCTTCCTGTTGCAAGGCCTAGCGTGGCTGTAGGCCTCTCCCGCATAATCTCGGAAATAACCCGGGCTGCCTCCTTACTCATCTGCTCATAATTCTTTTTTATCACTACAAGCATTCTCATCTCTCCTCGTTTCCTTTTTTGTACGACTTTTATACAACTCCGGAAAATGAATCTTTACCTGCTGTTCGAGTTCCTCCTCAGATATCGCCGTGAGCCTTCCCTCCTTTTCATACTGGTCCATGACCCAGCGCTGGATTTTTGCAACCCTTGTGAGGGTAAGTCGCTTCGATCCCTTCAGCCCGAGGAAATTGTTCACCCAGAGCGCGATACCGTCAGTACCTGATTTGTCTGTGATCGCCACTTTCGGAGGGCGGCCGAGAAGCGTCCCGGTGTCGAATATGTTGTAGATCTCCTCGTGTTTTCTCAGTCCCTTCGCGTGGATCCCTGCACGAGTGGTGTTGAAATCCCTGCCTGCAAAAGGGTAATTCGAAGGAATCTCGACGCCGACCTCATTCTGAAAATAGCGTGCGAGATCCCGTATTACCCGTAAGTCCATCCCGTTGAGAGATCCCTTGAGGCCAGCGTATTCGATGAGCGCTCCCTCCAGCGGAGGGTTCCCTGTGCGCTCCCCGAACCCGAATATAGTCGTATTGAGCGCATCCGCTCCGTAAATCCACGCCGTTGCTCCGTTTATGTGAACCTTGTGAAAATCGTTGTGCCCGTGCCACTCGAGACGGCGGGAGGGAATGCCGCACTCCTCGCGCACGCGCCATATGAGCTTTGGAATCGAGCGCGGTTCCGCAACATTTGGAAAGGAAAGCCCGAATCCCATTGTGTCGCAGAGACGAATCTTCACCTTTTGCTGCACGGGCAGCTGTTCTGACAGCCGCTCGAGCCGCTGCACAAAGGGCAGGACAAACCCCTTGATGTCCGCCCTTGTGACATCCTCAAGATGACAACGCGGACGGACCCCGCAGTCGAGCGCTGCCTCCACCACTCTGAGATAGTCTGCCAACGCTTCCCCTCGAGTCTGTTTTTGCTTGAGAAAGATATGGTAGTCCGAGCAGGAGGTAAGAATTCCTGTTTCTTTCAGGCCGGTTTCCTTCACGAGCCGTAAATCACCGATGCTCGCACGTATCCACCCCGTGATCTGGGGATAGGAAAGCCCCATAGCCATGCACTCTTCCATTGCCCGGCGGTCCTTTTTCGAGTAGAGAAAAAATTCCGTCTGTCTCACCACGCCGTTTTTCCCGCCGAGCTCGGAAAACATACGAAATATTCGCTTTATCTGCTCCACAGTATAGGGAGGCCTCGCCTGCTGTCCGTCCCTGAAGGTCGTGTCGGTGACGTGAATATCTCTGGTCAGCATATCTTCAGGATCAAAGACGACCTCTGTTCCTTCAATGGTCTCCTTTATCGGCGCTTCAAAGCGAATAGCAGGCGGCCTGCTGTAGGGAAAGATTGCTTTCATGAAGTGCGGGTTTGATATATCCTGAAGGTCGTACTCGGCCAATTGTTCTCCTTCCTCTTTTTTTTCAGGCTTTTCTAGTTTCCGACACGCGCGATTTGTTCTTTGAGCCTCTGCGCCCGTCTTTGGATGATATCCTGCTCGCCGAGTATCTTTTTCACCACGGGGTTCTCTTCAAATGTTCCGCGGACCGCGGTGAAATCGTCTTTTCTTTTTTCTTCACCGTGGTCTACCGCGTACCCGATCATCGAACGGGGCGCAAACTCACTCCGTGTATTTTCTACCACGATATTGTTGAGTGTTTTCGCTAAATTCTCCCAACGCTCCACCATTGTCAGGGCGTCCTCAGGGCGTTGCCCGCGCGGGTGAACCCCGAACTCCTCTTCATACACAGAACACACATATGTGAGCTCATCTTCTCTGTAAGAGGCGAACACCTTCTGCAGCCGTTGAGCAAGACCCTGAATGCGGTCGATCCGGTCTTCACGGACATCCTCAATAACAGCCTCAATTCTCTCCAGGGGCGCAATCAGACCGCCGACATCAACCCACTCAGAGGGCCGGTTCAGTGATTTTTTCCCGTAACGCGCGAAACGGGTGGTGAGAGCGGACCAGGAAGACCCGCGTGCGAGCTCGTCCTCCAGGACCGACACAAGCTTTCCGAAAACATACGCTTCGATGGACATTGTGTAGTACCTCTCACCCTTCCGAAGCCACAGCCGTTTTATCCTCACTCCTTCGTGAATCACTACTTCCTGCTCCCGCGAGCTGCGGTCCGAAAGCTCCCGAAGGATCTGCCTTCCCTGCCGCAGTTTCTCTATCGTGTAAGGGGAAAACACGTCGAATACGACCAGATCCCTGGGAACGGGCGTTTTTCTTCTGTCGCGGATTTGCCATTTCCCGTCATCCCGGATCGTTCCCGTGGAGAAGAGGTTGATCCCCGGCATGAGATAGGATGTTCCGTTCTCTTCCACAAGGTAGGAAAACACAAAAGCAGGGATGTTGATGTTTGCCATATGCTTTCCGATGACCACGGTGAACGCCCCGATATGGCACTCCTGCATGAGGTAGGCATACGACCCAGTCTTGCATCCGCGTTCAAGAATTCCCTGGTGCACAGGACCGAGCTTGTACATGTGATTGCTCTGGTTGGTACCGCTCCCGGCGTTAAAAAACGAGCAGAGGTTTGCGATGAGCAGAGTCGACTTGTGATGGGTAACTGTGTAGGGGCCAGCGAATACGGAACAGACTTCCGATTGAAACGCCTCGCTGTTGGCAAAGAAAAGAGAGTGCTCGGCTGTGAGCTGTTTTCCGGCCTGTACGCCCTGGCCCACATAGCTGTTTTTCACATACGCACCGCCTGCAACCTCGGCACCCTCCGCAACCATGAAATTCTTCATGATCACTCCGGCCCCGATTTTTGTGGGATATTCCTCACCGCTCAAAACAGTCCCGTTTTCGAGCTCGAGTACACCCTGCAGCCGGGCGTGCTGTCCGATGCGGACATTCCGGAGTATGCCGCAGAACCTGATCCGCGCTCCTTTTGCGATCACTCCCCCTTGCCGGCAGACAGCCTGCACCGAGTCGTGAATGAGTGCGTTCAGCCTCTTCTGAAACTCTGTGTCGTGTTTGTACACGCTCTGAAAATAGGCAAGCTGTGCTGAGAGCTCCGGATAAAGGGTAACCTCGCGCCCGCCCGCCTCGTTGAGCACCCGCACCTGCACACCGTTCCCGAACTCCGCATGCTCTTCGCATACAAGCTGCGAAACGTCCTCGATCACAACGTTGTCCTCGATTGTGTAATTTGTGATTGGAACACGAACGTGACAGATGAGAACGTTTTTCCCGATCATGCAGCCGGAGAACGCAGCGTGGTGAAGGCCGCATGGCCTCTCGATGCCGTCGATTTTCACCATACCGGTGTTTTCTCCGAGCATTACCTCACCGAAGAAGGAAACGTCAGTGATGCGCGAGACATCAAAGCCGGTTGAGACCTTGACGAGCTCCCATTTTTGCGCCCGGCATCCCCCTGCGTGAAGCACTTCAATTTCACTGTCCGTAAGATTTCGATAGCGTACCATCGACCGTCTCATCCCTTTTGATAAACAATTTTTCCTGAAACGATTGTTGTCCAGACCGAGTAGTCATGGTCAAGTAAAACCAGGTCCGCGTCCATACCGACAGCAACGGAGCCTTTGTGCTGTTCGATGCCGAGAAGCTGTGCCGGATTACGAGAAGCGGTTTTTATCGCTGTTCCAAGGGCACAGTCGGTGTACTCCATCAACCTGAGCACAAGATGTATCATCCCCAGAGTTGTTCCGATAAGGGTACCGTCAGTGTACCGGGCAGCGCCGTTTTTCGACTCGTATTCCTTTCCATTGTACTCGTATATTCCGTCCGGCAGCCCCATGGCCTTCATTCCGTCGGTGATGGTGATCACGCGATCCGTCCCCAGGATGTCCAGTGCAAATTTCAATATTCGCGGATGCAGATGCACCCCGTCGGGAATAAGCTGTACGCTCGGGCCCCCAGTCCGGAAGATTGCGAGAAGCGGACCCGGAACCCTGTGATGAAGGGACGGCATTGCATTGAAGAGATGTGTGACATGGGTAATCCCTGCGTCAAACCCCTTCAGCGTCTCCTCATAGGAGGCATTCGAATGGCCGAAAGACGCGATGACACCGGATCGAACAAGAGAACGGATAGAACGAAGACTCCCGCGAAGCTCTGGTGCGATGGTCATGAGTTTCAGCGTCCCTTTTGTCCGCTCTAAAATGTCATTTAAGACCTTCTCAGAAGGATCCTCGATGCATTCGGGATGAATCATTCCCCGTTTTTTCATGGAGATGAACGGCCCCTCGAGGTGGATGCCAAGAAGAACGGCTCCTCCGAGCTGCCTCCCCACGTGGGATGCAGCGGTGTCGAGGTGCTGGTTTTTGCCTTCTCTTTTGTAAACAGTGGTGGCAAGAAAACCGGTTGCACCGAATCTGGCACATGTTTTTGAAATCGTGCATAGGGCTTTGTGTGTCCCGTCGAGCACATCAGCTCCTCCGGCCCCCTGCACGTGAATGTCAATGAAACCAGGGATCAGTATCCTTTTTTCCGCATCGAGGATGACCTCACCTCTGGTCCGCCCGGTATGTTTCCCTATTTCTGCAATCATGCCGTGCCTGCACGCAATTGAGACCGTTCCCGTGTCCTCCGGCCTGTCGAGAAGCGTACAGTGTTTTATCATCAGTGGTCTGGGATCCATATCACAGAACCTTTTGAACGAATTTCCGGATCTTTACGGGAGGGACAACCGTTTCAACAAGGTTTGATTCTATCACTGCTTTACGGTGAAATCAACAGCAAAAGGGAAAATTTCTTTTCATGCACTCTGCGTAGGTGTTACATTTCATTATCACGCACAATGGATTCTCTTTATCTTCTCACAGACACGATTCCCCCGGAAAATCGGGCCCAGATGCAGGTGTTTTTTCACACAATATTCGGAAACGACAACCCGCTTGTTGTCGAGATCGGGTCTGGAAACGGCCACTTTCTCGTCGAGTGTGCGATGAACAACCCGTTGAAGAATTACATCGGTACAGAGATCCTCCACGGCCGTACCCGAAAGTTTCATGCAAAGATAAAAACACGTTCTCTTCGCAACATTGCAGTGTTAAGGGGTGACGCACGGCAATTTGTATGGGAGTACCTGTACGAAAGTTGTGTACATGAGTTCATCATCCTGTTTCCAGACCCGTGGCCCAAAAAACGGCATCACAAGCACCGTCTGCTGGCAGAGCCTTTCATCCGCATGATGGGAACCAGGCTCGTGGATATAGGGACTGTATCGGTTTCGACCGATCACGAGGGCTACAGGGACTGGATCATCGATGAGTTCAGGAAGGTGAGCTGCTTCACAAATACTCACACACAGGGGTATACTCTCTACCCTCCCGATTACCCGAAAACGCTTTTCGAGCAGCGGCTCCGTGCACGGGGAAAAAACATCTACTTCATGGAGTTCAAAAAGGAGGGAACTTAGTCTTTCATTCTGTTGAGCTTGTCCCTGATTTTTGCGGCCCTTTCAAACTCTTCGTTCTCCACCGCAACCTTCAATTCTTCGACAAGCTTCTGTTTCTTTGACGGTGTGTATCTCTTTACGATTTCTTCAGCCCAGTTTTGCAGAAACGTAATTTCTGTGCCGGAAAACGGCTTGCCAGGTTCTCCCTTTTCATATACGTGCTCAATCCTGTTGATCCCCCGTTGAATCTCGCTTACCGCACGGGATGAGTCCTTAGCCTGCAGGGCGCTTAATACTTTTGCCCGTGTATTCATCATCATCACATAGGGCCTGTACTGCTCGAACTCCTCTATGTACTGTTTGTCTTTTGCATAGATTTTCACGAAGTCAAAAAGCCTGAGATTTCGTGCAGTATCCCTCTCTGCCCGCTTGTAGTCTCCGAGCTGAAAGAAACAGAGATACCGGTAATAATACTGTATCCCTTCCTGCTGGAGTGCGGAGCAGTCGTCCTTGTCAATCGTAAAGCCTGAGGCAGTACCGTATTTTCTCTTCATCCTCTGAATGATGCTTTCGAAGTATTCGAGGAGAGATTCTTTTCCGTGTGGTCTCCTGCCGTCTGGTCTCCCTTCTTCCTCCATCTGAAGGATTCCCAGGTCGAGCCGCATCTGAATCTTCATCCTGCGGTCAATGCCACGAACCCGTCTTACCATCATCTCCTTTCTGAAATCATACTCCCATGATTTCATAATATGGGAGATATCGTTCCACTCCCTGGCAATCTTTTTCTTTCTCCAGAACATGATGTGTTATCCAGAAAATGAAATCATCTGATACATTTGAGATATCGGGATGTAAAGACCACAAATTCATTACCACACCACAAAACCAATTATAACACACTTCATGAAAAAAGGAAATATTCATTTTCCCGTACGGTCTGCAGGTACGGAGAGGAAACCAGGCATATGCAGAATCACACACCCTCTATCTCAACGAGTTTGTTCAATTTCACAATTTTAAATATCTGCATTATCGTGTTGTTTACACCAACAATCTTTATTTTTCCATTCTTTTTTTGGAGGCCTTTATAGAGGAGGACTATCTTTCCGATTCCGGAGCTTGTAATGGACTTCAGTCCGGATAAGTCTATTATAACCTGTTCCGGTCCTTTTTCGATGATCGAGTTGAAAATCTCGAGCAGCTCGTCGGCCTGCTCAACGTAAATATCGCCCTTCAGTGTAACGCTTACCGACTTTTCACCCTCAGAAACTTTTACATCCATTCAAGGTCTCCCCTAAAAATTATGCTCTTAAGCATAATAGAAAATAGTATGCATTGCAACAGTTTTATTTCCGTGTCTTCTGTTTTCATTTCACAAATCATGATTGATCAAAAAATGAGCCGAGAGTATGTTAGAGTATAGAATCGAAAAGGGGAAACTCATGCAGAGAATCATACTCGAGGACATCCGGGTTCGTACATTCATAGGTGTGAGTGAAAAGGAACGTGCAAGAAAACAGCGCCTCTCCGTCAGCATCGAATTAGAGCCGGCGGTAAAGTTCGAAGAGATTGACGACAATATTGAAAACGCGGTAAATTACTCGTCAATACGAAAGGACGTGAAGGCACTTCTGAAAGAGCCGCGGTGCAAACTCATCGAAACCATGGCCGCGCTGCTCGCGCATCACATAATGGACACATACCCCGTCAAGTCCGCCACCGTGCGGGTACAGAAGTTTCCTTACAAAGACACGAAATCCGTTACCTGCAGTTTCACACTTGACTCCAACCCCCGGGAGGCGTAAATTGAAGCTCACGATTCTCGGAACAGATGCCGCGTATGCGGGAAAGAATGGAAGCTGCCCCTCCTATCTGCTGAGCCACAAAGAAAAGCACTATCTCATCGATACCGGCTCAGGATGCGTGTCAGCGCTTCAGAACTTTATAGGGTTCAGCGAAATCTCCTGTATTTTTCTCTCCCATCTCCATGCGGATCATGTCTCGGACATCTACACCCTCAGATACGGAGTGTACATCGCCCAGAAAGAAAAAGGCATGACCCACAAACCGAGGATCTACCTTCCGAAACGCCCGAAGGACATCCACAGATTCATCAAAAAAAACATTGTGCGGGAATTCATATTGGAAACTCTTTCGGAAAAAACACATGTCGAACTCGATGGATTGAAGGTAAGCTTTATAAGAACCAAGCACCCCATACCTGCCTACGCAATGCGTTTCGACGCCAAGGAGAACAGTGAATCCGGCGGCGCACAGAAAGAAAAAAAAGATGCCTCTTTGGTCTACACATCGGACACCGGATTCTTCGAAGAGCTCGTTCAGTTTAGTGCACAGGCAACGCTCATCCTTTCCGAAGCCACCTTTCAGTCTGCGGATGAAAAACTTGTCGGCATGGGGCACATGACCGCTCCAATGGCAGGTGCGTTTGCCGCAAAGTGCGGGGCAGAACGGCTCGTTCTCACTCACATCATGCCTGAATATAAAAAACCGCTCAGCGCACAGGAAGCGAAACAAACATTTCACAAGGAGGTGATCATCGCCGAGAGAGGGCAGGAGTTTATTCTCTGAGCTACGGCACACGCACGATCTTTTCCAGAAGACTGATGAACCTTCGGGCCCATATTTTGAGTTCTCTTTCGACACGGGCGTCCGGCTTTCCGATGGACAGTACTCCATAATGACCGGCTTCGGGGCACCCCTGCACGATCATTCCGTGAACGAGCATCGCCCTGACCACCGCCATGATCGCCGTTTCACCTCCTCCCCCGATCACCCCTGTAGAGCAGAAGCAGGCTCCTACTTTTCCGTCAAGCTGTTTGTAAAATTTGACGCCCAAGTCAAAAAGCTTCTTGATCTTGTTCGTCATTCCCCCAAAATAGTTCGGTGTGCCGATAAATATTCCGTCGTACTCAACAAGAGTGCGCACTGGAAAATCGTCAATAAAAACCCGGTCACAGGTCGCTCCCTGTTTTTTAAACTCTGAAAAGAGAAAATCCGCCATCTGTTTCACACTGTTCCCCACCGAATCATAGACGATTACTGTTTTCGGCATACTGTTCTTCCCTTTCGATCTTATATAACACCCACAGCATCATTTTACTATTTTGCATAAAAAAACTCCAGCCGCACATTTTCACCAATTTCGATTCATTGTTGACCTTCACGCACTTCCAGAAATATCTTATTGTAAAACAGTGTGAATACCTCGCCGGGGGAAAAAATGGATTACGAGATCAAAGAAATGCAGGGGCGGATAGCAGAGGAAAGTAAAACACTCGCACCGCTCAAAGAAGAAATCGGTAAAGTCATAATCGGCCAGGAGGACATGATCGAAAAAATTCTCATTGGTCTCCTCGCAAACGGCCACATCCTCATAGAAGGTGTACCCGGGCTTGCAAAGACCCTCACTGTGAGCACGCTCGCACAGGCACTCGATTCTGATTTCAAACGCATTCAGTTCACACCGGACATGCTCCCTGCCGACCTCATCGGAACCATGGTGTACAACCAGAAGAGCGGCGGGTTTCAGGTAAAAAAAGGTCCGATATTTTCCAACATAATCCTCGCTGACGAGATCAACCGTGCGCCTGCAAAAACACAGAGCGCACTCCTGGAGGCGATGCAGGAACGGCAGGTAACGATCGGAGAGACCACCTTTCCGCTCGAACATACGTTTCTTGTCATCGCGACGCAGAATCCCATTGAACAGCACGGAACATACCCGCTCCCAGAAGCACAGATCGACCGATTCATGCTGAAGCTGAAACTGACCTACCCTTCAAAGGAGCAGGAACACTCTATCATGAAGGTACACGGCTCAGGGAAAATCGTCTCTGCGCAGAAGGTACTGAATCAAACCGACATCGAGAGGGCCCGTGAACTCATCCATGAAATCTACATGGATGAAAAAATCGAGCGGTACATCGTTGACATCGTGTTTGCGACCCGCACCCCAGAAGAATACAATCTCGTCGAGATCAAGGATCTCATCTCATACGGCGCGAGCCCTCGTGCGTCGCTCTACCTGAAAATCTGCGCAAAGGCCAATGCATTTCTCGACGGCCGGGGATATGTACTCCCTGACGATATCAGGGAGATCGGTTATGAAATTCTCAGACACCGTCTGATCCTGACCTATGAGGCTCAGGCTGAAGATATTACCACAGAGGATGTCATCGAAAAGATCTTCATGGGTGTTGAGGTTCCCTGATGCTCCCCGAAGAAATCATAAAAAAAATCAAATTGATCGACATAAAAACAAAGCTTCTTGTAAACGAGATGTTCTCAGGAGAGTATCACTCCATTTTCAAGGGGAGGGGCATCGAGTTCAGTGAAGTACGGGAATACAGTTACGGGGATGACATCCGTACGATAGACTGGAACGTGACGGCGCGATTCGATCGGCCATTCGTAAAGGTGTACGAAGAAGAAAGAGAGCTTGCGGTGTTTATTCTCTTCGACACAAGCTCCTCCACACTCTTCGGTTCACAGAACAGCACAAAGCGGGACATGATGATCGAACTCGCGGCTCTTTTTTCGTTTTCCGCTGTGGAAAACAACGACAGGGTCGGTGCCATTTTGTTTTCCGACACCCTCGAAAAAATCATCCCTCCCAAAAAGGACAGAACCCATGCACTGCGTATCCTCCGTGAGCTCGTATACAACCCGGGGGAGAAAAAGGGAACCGATCTGAAGAAAGCGCTTGATTTCATCAACAGCACCCAGACGAGAAAAAGCATCATTTTCATTCTCTCTGATTTTTTCGATGAGGGGTACGAGAAATCATTCAAGATGATGGCGAAACAGCACGATGTGATCCCGATCGTGTTCTACGATCCCCTCGAACTGCAGATACTCGACTACAGGGGGCTTTTTTTTCTCAGGGACATGGAAACCGGTAACGCAGGAATCATAGACACCTCAAGTAGCCAGGTGAGAGAAAACTATAAAAGAAACCTGAACCGAAACAGAATCAACAGGAACAGACTCTTTACCTCAATCGGGATCGATTACATAGAGCTGAGAACCGATGAGCCGTATATAAAACCTCTCTTCGAGTTCTTTCACAAACGGGCGCAGAAGCTATAAGGATATACACCATGAGATTTCGATCAGTCGCGGCAGTGTTTCTCGCACTTTTTCTCTCAGCATCCGGTATTGGTCATGCAGTGAAACCCGGGCCTGACTTCAGCATTCCTTCCGTTTCGCGCTCGCTTCTCACGCAGAGGCCGATCACGCTCGGCGACCCAATTGATGTTGCGCTGAACATCTACCACAAAAAAAAAGACTCAGTCGCCTTTCCCGAGGAAGCCGAATATTTTATCCCTTTTATTCTGAAGGACATGACCGTAAAAAAAAGCCGGGGAAAGGAGAACACCTCTAAAACGATGGTAGTGTACACCTTCACGATCTTCGACACAGGAACGTTTACACTTCCACCCTTTGAAACGACCGTTGGGGAGGAAGTAATCGAAACCGAGCCGCTCGAGATCTCCGTGCTGTCCGTTCTCCCGAAAGATGGAGAACAGCCCGCTTTGAAGGATATTGTGGGGCCGTACCGGCCAAAAATCAGGCCTTTGATGATTCTTATCATCCTCTCATCCATAATCGGGGCTGCAGCACTGATGTATTTTGTTTTAAAAATCATCACGAGAAGAAAGTCAGAATTCATACGGGAAATGGAGATTCCGGAAGGCGTCGACCCGTATGAATTCTCCATAATGGAGCTGAATCAGCTCAAAAAAGCATTCATCATCCATGAGTCAGGGACCAGGTCCATATACACGAAAATCTCATTCGTTCTCAGGTTTTTCATAGGTGCGGTAT
Source organism: uncultured Spirochaetota bacterium (assembly GCA_964583615.1). Lineage (GTDB taxonomy): Bacteria > Spirochaetota > B62-G9 > B62-G9 > DRHN01 > CAZOWM01. The sequence goes on from CAZOWM010000004.1 coordinate 53,539, forward strand.
ATCATTTCAACGCACCGCAGATGACCACTGGGGAAATCCGCAGGTACATGCGCACTCAGGATCAGCATACGGTTTCAGTCTCTGAGCTCGTCGACATATTGAAACGGAGCGATCTGGTCAAGTTCGCAAAAGAACAGCCCGGTGAGAAACAGACTGAAGACGATATCACCGGTTCAATATGGATCATCAACGAAATCCATACATCATTCATGAAAACCGAGGAGCAGGCAACAGATGACGTTTAAGCATCCGCAGATACTCTGGGGTCTGTTTATACTCCCACCGCTCATATACTTTCTGTTTCGAAGCGAAAAGCTCGGTGTCATCCTTTCGTCGTTTTTCGGGTTCTTTGAATCGAAGGCCACATTTCGAACCCGGCTCTATTATTTTTCAAAGGCACTTCTGGCAGTATCCGTTGCGCTGTTCATCATCGCCCTCGCGAGACCGCAGAAAGGGTATATCGAAGACAAACTGATCACCGAAGGGATAAACATCGTTCTTGCACTCGACATATCATCGAGCATGAAAGCAGAAGATTTCAAACCGAACCGGCTCGGCGCAGCGAACCTCGTCGCAAAAGAGTTTATACAGGGAAGGAAAACCGACAAAATCGGCCTCGTGGTGTTCAGCAGAAAAGCAATTACGCAAAGCCCGCTCACGATTGACTACGGGATCCTGTACAACTTTATCGATAATATTGAGACAGGCATGATTCAAGACGGGACTGCAATCGGAAATGCAATCGCAGAAGCCTCGAAACGACTGATGGTCGAAGAGAAAAACAACAAAGTGCTCATCCTTCTGACGGATGGAGTAAACAACGCCGGCGAAATAGATCCCCTTACCGCTGCGCAGGCAGCAAAGGCACTGGACATAAAGATCTACACAATCGGGGTCGGCAGTATGGGCAATGCGCCATATCCTGTCGACGATCCCGCATTCGGGAAACGCTATGTCTCCATTCCGGTGCAGATCGACGAAGAAGTGCTGAAGGAGATTGCGAGGATCACGAATGGACGCTACTTCCGCGCAACCGACGAGGGAAAGCTCGAAGAAATCTATCAGGAGATCGATCAGCTCGAGAAAAGCAAGATCGAGATAAAACAGTTCAAGAAGGTAAAGGAACGCTACTTTCTTCCCCTTCTGATCGGGCTGGTCAGTTTTGGTTTGTATGTTTTCGTTACCCGAATGTTTCTCAGGGTGTATCCGTAGCTGCTCCCCGGAGCAAAAATGTCCATGTCTGCGGAATATATTGATTAAAGAATGGGGCCAGGAATGCGTTTTTCTCACTCAACTGTGCTGTACGCACTGATGCTCGTACCGCTTTTCTTCATGGTTCTGCTCTTCGCCGGGAAAAGGAGGCGGAAGGAAAGGGAGAGGATCGGTAATCTCAACACCCTCAACAGGTTCTCGAGAAAGCCGATTGAAGGATCTGTTGGACGCGACACCCTTTTTATCGTATGTGCGGTATTCTTTCTCATTCTTTCTCTTGCAGGTCCTCAGGCAGGCACACGGCTCGAACCGGTGAAAATCACCGGTTCTGACGTATTTATCGCGATCGACCTCTCACAGAGCATGCAGGCGGAGGACATCAGGCCGTCCCGGTTCGAGAGAGCAAAAATCGATGCTCTCGAGCTTCTCGAGCAGCTTCAGGGAGACCGCGTCGGGTTGATTCTGTTCGCGGGCGATGCGTTCGTTCAGTGCCCCCTTACCGCTGATTACGGCGCAGTGGCAACGTTCATCAGCTCTATAGACAATGAAACGGCAGTTGCAGGCGGAACCACCCTGTTCGCACCACTCGAAGTTGCGCTCGATTCCATCGATCCTGAAGCTGACAAGTACTCAATTCTTCTTTTACTCTCGGACGGGGAAAATACAGGGACTATGAATAATAAAATTTTGAGAGACCTTGAGAAACGCGGCATCAAGGTGTTCAGTGTGGGAATCGGAACAAAGGATGGCGCACCGATACCCCTCTTCGATGAAGGCGGACGAAGGGTGGGGTACAAAAAGGATGCATCTGGGAATGTGATCATCTCGAGGCTCAGCGATGAGTATCTGAAGGAAATCGCGGAAAAGACGGACGGATATTACTTCGAGGCTGGTGAACAGATGAACGAAATATTCAAATTTCAAGCAACCGTCAATGCAATGAAAAAGAGGGAGCTGGAAACGAAACGGTATACCGTCTATGAAGAGAGGTACCAAATTCCGCTCGCATTGGGTATATTATTCGTTGTGCTCTTCTCCCTGCTCTCCGTAAAAACAAAAAAAACGAATCGGAGTGGCCTATGAGACATCCGGGATTCATTCTTCTCTTTGCAGTTTTTCTGTGTATCCCCGCATTGGTGCTCGACGCTGCCTCTTATTCAAGTATCATGCGGAAGGGAAACAGGTTCTACAATAACGAGCTCTACAGTGACGCGCTTGACCATTATCTCATGGGAAAGGAAAAAAATAAAAACGCAGAGGAGCCTTTCTTCAATGCAGGTGCGGCACGGTACAAAATGCAGGATTACACGGGGGCAATAGAATCTTTCGAACATCTCGTTCAGGGGGAAAAGTTTATTGAGCATTCGGTAGACATTCACTACAATCTCGGAAACAACTACTACAAGCTCGGTGACTACGAAAAGGCAGTACACCACTATACAGAGTCGCTTAAGATGAACTCAACCAATGTAAACTGCAAGTATAATCTCGAACTTGCCCTGCAAAAGCTCAAGGAGAGTGCGGGAGAAACACAAAGCGAAGACCAGAATAAGAGCGATACGCAAAGTCAGAGGGGAAAAGAGGCACAACACGACGCGCCTGCGGAAAACAGCGGTGAACAAAACAACAAAAGCTCCTCACAGCAGCAGGGAGCCGACCGCCAGCAACCCGCGGCAAAGCCCGCGAACCAAAAAGAGCTGAGCCGCGAGGAAGCACAGCGTTTGATCCGTTCGGTCAACTCCAATCAGGCACACACGATCGGCGATATTATCAGACAGAGGATAACACGGACGACAAATGAAAAAGACTGGTAATACATGTTTTTACGCCCTGGTGATAACGATCCTTTTCGCAGCTGTCACCACACACGTGCATGCCGAGAGTATCGTCAATGTTCAGGCAACGGTTGATGCGAACAAAATCGGGCTTTTGGACACCGTTGAACTCACCGTGGATGTCGAAGCGGAAAATATCGCACGAATACCGAGTCCAAATCTTCCCGAACTTGCATCCTTCAATATCCTCAACGAAAGCACGAAGACGCAAACAAGCATTTCGATCGTGAACGGGAAGACAGCGCGCACAAAAAAAATCACCTATACCTATCTTCTCCAGCCGAAAAACAAGGGTATTTTTGTCATTGATCCCATCTCCATACGCTACAAAGGCCAGGAGCTGCGTACCGATCCGATATCCATCGAGGTTATCGAAGGACAAGTTAAAACCGAACTACAGGATCAGGTTTCCCACGGAGAGAGTGAAATCGATCTGCAAAAACTCAAGGAGGACGTGTTTATTCGTGTGCAGCCAGAATCCGGCGAGATCTACGATGGTGAGCAGCTTCTGCTTACCTACACGCTGTATTCACGCATCGATATAGAGAGCATATCTCTAAAGGAGAGCCCTGAGTTTCCCGGATTTTACAAGGAAGAGATATTCAATGCGACCCGTCTCGAATACCGGAACGAAACCTACAACGAAAGGCTGTACAACGCATCGTTGCTGAAAAAAGTAGCACTCTTCCCCATAAACCCCGGAAGGTTTTCACCCCGTCCGCTCGTTCTGGAGATGACCGTAATATTTAAAAACGAGGACTTCTTCACCCGCTTTGGAAAGCCCTATACCTTTCTCGTGAAAAGCAACGATTTGCAAATCGATGTGAAACCGCTGCCGGACAACAAAACCCAAAAACCTTTTTCTCATATCGTCGGTGAGCTTTCAGCCCAGATATCGAAGCGGGAAAACACAGTGAACACAGGCGAGTCCACGATCTGCTACTTGACTCTGAAAAGCAGCGGTAATCTCAATTCTGTTTCCGATCCGGGGATTCAGCTCTCAAAGCGCGGAAGGGTCTACCTGTCTGAGACAATGGTCGACAGAATTGAAGAGAACGGCACGGTATACTTCGTGAAAAAATTCGAGTACACCGTAATACCCGAAGAACGGGGCCTTCTGACGATCAGCACTGAAGACCTGGTCTACTTCGATACTGCCAGTAAACAGTATGGTGCCATCCGCCCGGAGCCGGTCGAAATAAATATCACCGGAAAATCCATTTACCAGGAAAAACCCATTCTCGGAACAAAACAGCTGCCTTCTGAAGGAGGGCTCACTTACATAAAGCGTGATCTTAGAGAACTGAAGAGTACGCTTCCCTCACCGTTTTCGCGGCCTTACTTCTATCTCTATCACATCATCCTAGTCGCAGCAACAGGAATTCTCTTTTTTATCAGGCTCAAACGGGAAAGCATCGAAAAGAACGAGCTGGTATTCAAAAGGAAAAGGGCGCGCTCCTTTGCATCAAAAAAACTCGCTCAGGCCCAGAAAGCAATTGCGGAAAAACGGTTTTCTGACACAGCTGATCTCATCCTGCAGGCACTCTCTATGTACATCGCATACAAATCAGGGAAAAACGTGCAGGAGGTTACGAAAAAAAGGGTAAAGCAGCTTCTCGGCATAACGCTCGGTATAAAGGAAGGAGTGCAGAACGAAGTGTATGATATTCTCGAGCAGTGCAGCATGTTCAAGTTTTCAAAGCAGAGCGTTCCTGCGCAGGAGCGCATCGAGGGCCTGTATCAAAGCGCGGTTTCTGTGATCGAATCGATTGAAAACAGCACGCCTTCGGGAATCCTTTCTGGTTCAGGGCGAAACACAAAATCGGGAGTAAAGTAAACGATGAAAACCCTTTTCTTCTGCACGCTTTTTCTCACGCTCACAGTCTTCGTGATTCCCCCGGCACACGCTGATTTATCCGAAGAAAGTGCACGGATATACAACGAGGCCAATGACTTTTACTCTTCCAAGGAATACAACAAAGCTCTGAATATCTACACCGAGCTCATCGAGCGGGGAATCAAAAATCCTTCACTATTCTACAATCTGGGGAACACCTATTTCAAGCTTGGACAGATCGGATACGCCATCCTCTATTACGAGAAAGCGCTCTCATTGAAACCTTTTGATCGCGACATCCGGAACAACCTCGAATATGCGAGAAGATCCATGGAGGAGCGGATCCAGCCTCTTTACAATGAGGGACTGTTCAATTTCCTCAGGATAACCTACTCTTTTGTCAAACCCAGTCTTCTTGCAGTGTTCGAGCTCGTGTTCTTTACCGGATTCATCGTTTTCAGCATCCTCTTCATTCTTTTTCCATATCACAGGCAGCGATTCAAAAAACAGGTCATAGTCTTTGGCATTCTTTTCTTTGTGTTCGGAATGTGCGCATTCAGCCGCACGGCCTATGAGAAGGCAAATCCGAAAGGAATCGTCGTGGAGGAGGCCGTTGAGGTACTGAGTGCCCCAATTGTGGAGAGTGAGCCCGTATTGCAGCTGTATGAGGGAACGCGCACGAAAGTGCTCGAGACACGCGGTGACTGGATTCGTATACGTATAGACGACGGAAGAGAAGGCTGGATACTCCAGCAGGATATCGCACTCATCTAAATAAAGAATTTTCCCTTATTGAGCAGCGTCATCCGCACTTTCCGGGGCAGAAAGATTTCCAAGATCCGGAATCTTCTTTCCGAATATTGTGCCGATGATGAATGCCGGTACGTCGCAGACCAGAGAAACTTTTTCGAGAATCACCGTGTCTGAGGACGCCACAGCTGTCCCTTTTTGTACTCCCCCTTTGATTATCATGAAATCCGGGCTCTGTACTGCGGAAACCTCGATCGAGAGGTGTACATTGTCAAACAGACGTCGTAAATACGCGGCGAGTTCACCGCTTTTTGAGACAGGATAATCTAAAAAGAGAACGCCCCCTGTAAAATGCTTTGAGCTTTTAATGACCCCAGAGGTTATGAACTGCACGAGCAGCCCTGCGCTCCTTCTGGTGAAATCGTCGAATGTGTAATCACCGTACTGGCCCGCGATGTCCCTGACGAACCCGTCAAGGCTGCGAAACACCATTTTCCCCTTGAGGTAGCTCTCGAGAGTGATGAGCACGTTGTATCCGTCGATCAGAATTCTCTCGATTCGGGAGAGGGCGCACTGCTTTGCCTTTCTCCGTACAGCGCTTTGTGTGTCGAAGACCCCTCTATAGAGGATCTTTCGTTCCTCGCTATCGAGCCGGTATCTGTTCCCCACGAGTTCAATCGCCTGTTTCTTCGGATACCCCCTGTCCAGCAGGTAGGTGAGATCAGCTATCGAGTTCCGAAAAAAAATATTAAAATCCCTCATATATGGTTATATTATAGTACAACCGTATAAAAGTCATCGCAATATATGGGGGCCCCGATTCATTGGCCAGGAGACGAATAACGCTTCATCTTCTCTATGCGTTCGCGCTGCTCGTGCTCACGGCCCCCGCCTACGCCAGCAAGGACGGGCCACAGGCAGAAAAAGAGATCAAATTCTGGCATACTGTCGGCACGCATAACAAGGACATTCTCAACCAGACGATCAAATCCTTTAACACGGAAAACCAGTCAGCGCCTGTTGTTAGCGTTTTTCAGGGAAACCCCAGAGATCTGCTCCTCAAGCTGCTTTCTCAGGAAAATCTTCCGGATGTCATCCAGGTGCCTGTTCAGGCACTCGAACAGCTGCATCATAAAGGCCTCATTGCGGATCTCACCCCTCTTGTTTCGGATGCGCTCAGAAAAGACATTTCTCATAAGTACTGGCAATCAGTTTCCGTTGATGAAAGAATCTACGGTATCCCCTTTGAATACAGTGTTCCGATACTCTACGTCAATCAACACATTCTCCGCATATCAGGGGTGAAGCAGGAAGTTCGGCCGAAGAGCTGGGATGATCTCTATTCTATTGCCCAGAAAATCAAAAGGTATTCGCGGAAAAAATGGGCACTCCATATTCCTATAAACACGGTTACACAGTTTCTGTCCTTTATCCAGAGCTATACGGGAATGCCTGTTGTGCGGGAGGGAAAATTCAGCGTCAATACTGAAGAGGTGGTGTCCGCGATGCGGTTTCTTCAGAATCTCGTTTTCCAGGAAAAAATAATGCCTGCAAAGGTGTCTGCGGACGAAGTTGAGGCCCTCTTTCTGAGCGGAAACCTCGGAATCATGCTCAATTCCAGCTCAATGCTCGTGTATACCGAGTCGAATCTTCCCTACGACATGAACGTGTGGTATCTCCCTTCGGGAAACGATCTGCCGCCCGTTGTCACGGGATCATGTCTTGCCCTTGTCAGATCGAACGCGAGACGTGAAAAACACGGATTCTCCTTTATCGAATACATGGTCGATTACGCACACGCGATAAAATGGCATACCCATACCGGAAGCCCCGCAATAAGAACGAGCGTGAAAGAATCGCTTGACCTGCTCATCTTCTATGAGGACAACCCCAATCACATGTCTTCCGTCATTGAGCTCGAGCGGGGGAGGATATACGATCCTGAGTGGAACTTTCTCACCCTGGACAGCATAATCGGAAACGCACTCGACGAAATCCTCATCAAGGGCGAAGATCCGCAAAAAATACTTTTTGATGCGCAGAAAAAGATCGACGCCATCTCGCAAGCAAGAAATGAACAATGATGAATAACAGGGAAATCGCATCTCTCCTCAAAAACATCGCGGTCTACAAGGAGCTTTCTGGCGACAACCCATTCAAGATCAGGGCATTCGACCAGGCTTCACGCATCGTTGAATCATATCCCGAGGATATCGTCCGGATCGCGCGGGAGGATGCACTGACGCACATACGGGGGATCGGAAAAGGGGTTTCACAGGTCATTGCCGAGTATGTCGAAAAAGGAAGCTCTTCCACCCTCGAGCAGCTCCAATCCTCATTCCCCAGAGACATCCTTTCTCTTATGCGTATACCCGGGATGGGCCCGAAAAAGGTGAAGGCAGTATGGGAAAAACTCGGAATTTCCACTATGGGTGAGCTTGAATATGCGTGCAATGAAAACCGGCTCCTCACCCTCGAAGGGTTCGGCGAAAAAAGCCAGGAAAAAATCCTCAAGGGGATTGCGTTTAAAAAGCAGTTTCAGGATGTACACCTCTTTTCTGAGGCCATAACCACTGCCAGGGAGGTGCAGCACACGCTCAAAGACAGCGGGGTGTTCGCGAAGGTTGAAATCGCGGGGAGCCTCAGGAGGGGGAAAACCGTGTTCAAGGATATCGATATCCTCTGCGTTCCCGTAAAAGAGCAGGGGGTTGAGGAGGCCATAAATGTGCTCTCCGGCCTTGCCGACAAGGACCAAAACATCGAAGGCATAATCGGTGCGGGACCGACGAAGGTCTCCATCAGAAGGAAAGGAATTCAGATCGATTTTCGGATCGTGTCCGATCGTTCCTATCCGTCCGCACTTCAGCACTTCACCGGATCGAAGGAGCACAACACACTCCTCAGGTCAAGGGCAAAAAAGATGGGGCTTAAGATGAACGAGTACGGGCTCTTCAGCGGCGAAGAGCCGCTTGCATTATTCACAGAGGAGGAGATCTACAAACGGCTTGGGCTCTGCATCATCCCGCCCGAACTCCGTGAAGGGAACGGAGAGATCGAGGCTGCGGAGAAAAAAGACCTTCCACAGCTTGTGAAACGTTCCGATATAAAGGGGATGATCCACGTTCACTCAGTCCACTCAGACGGGGTGCACAGCATTAAAACACTCGCTGAAGAGTGCATGAAACTGGGCTACTCATACCTCTGTATATCCGATCACTCGAAATCCGCGTTCTATGCGCACGGCCTTTCGCCCGAGCGGCTCATGACACAGAGAGAGGAGGTAAGGCGACTGAACGAAGAGCTCGCCGGGTTCAGGATTTTCTGCGGCATCGAGTCTGACATACTCGCAGACGGACGGCTCGACTACACTGAGGATGTGCTCGGACATCTCGATTTCGTGATCGGTTCGATCCATTCGCATCTCTCCATGTCGCCTGAAGAGGCAACAACCCGTTTGCTGAACGCTCTACACAATCCTTACCTCACAATCCTCGGCCATATCAGCGGAAGGCTCCTGCTCTCAAGAGAGGGATATTCCTATGATGAAGAAAAGATTTTGTCCGCCCTCAAAAAAGAACTGGTCGTACTGGAGCACAATTGCAACCCGCACCGTCTCGATCCTGATTGGGAGTTCATGAAAAAGGCTTCCGCACGGGGCATACTCATTTCTCTCGGCACGGATGCTCATGCAATAGAAGGCTTTGATGACATCGAATACGGCCTCGTGATGGCAAAAAAGGCATGGATTTCCAAAGAAGGAATTCTGAACTCCATGACTGGAGAAGAAATCGATGAATTCTTTAAAAGAAGAAAAACAAAAAAGGGCATATAAAATCTTTGAAATCCTCAGAGAGGAGTACCCCGACGCGCGACCTCTCCTGAACTATTCCTCGCCCTTCGAGCTGCTCATTGCAACGATTCTGGCAGCGCAGTGCACCGACGAGCGAGTGAACAAAGTCACACCAAAGCTGTTTCAGTGCTATCCCGACCCCCGCTCCATGGCCACGGCCGGCACACAAGAACTCGAACAAATCATCAGGCCCACCGGTTTCTTCAAGAACAAAGCAAAAAGCCTCAAGGGCGCATCCGCCTTCATTGTGGAGAATTTCAACGGAACGCTGCCCAAATCGGTCGACGAACTCGCCAGGCTGCCGGGCGTGGGGAGGAAAACCGCCAATGTCGTTGCAGGAAACTGTTTCGGAATCCCTACAATCATGGTCGACACCCATGTCAAGCGCGTGACACAGCGCCTCGAGCTCAGCACCGCAAAGGATCCGGACAAGATAGAAATGGAGTTGAAGGAGATTGTCCGGCAAAAGGATCAGACGCAGTTCTCAAAGGTAGTAAATTTTCACGGACGCTTCGTATGCCAGGCAAGAAAACCCCTCTGTACCCGGTGTAAAATATACCGTCTCTGCCCCTACCCTGAAAAAACCGCCTGATTCTCCCCCGTCCCTAGATAACCCGCTTTCCCACAGCAAGCTTCTGCAGCCGTTTTTTTGCATCTTCCGGTAATTCAAGAAGCTTTACTCCGATATCCCAGGTCTTCATACGGAAGATCCCGTCGGATTTGTGCTCCTCTTTTCTCACGACAACGCCCTTGAGCTCATTCATGCCGAGCAGGCTGACGCGTTTCGAGTCAACGAGCGTCCTGTCGCCGATTTTCAGAGTGAAATCCTTGTGGTCGTGAAGTTCGATTCCCATACCTCCTTCACCCACGCTTTTCACGAGCGCTGCCTTTCTCTGCTTGCTCTCCACTTTGGTGATGCCCACTACCTTTGCGACGAGAAACCGCGGATGCTTCCGTACCGACTCGAACTTTCTGTTGAACTCATAGATTCCATCCACTTCATATGCGTTGACATCTTCAAGGCCGAACTTTTTCGCAATCTTCTGTATGGGCAGAAGGTAAGAAAGCGATTTCACCTCAGTTGCGGTAATCTTGTCGATGAAGATTCGGTTGTCGGACGCAATCGACATGAGACGCTCTCCGCGGATGATACAATTCCCCACAAGCGTGTAGTCTCGTCTCACAGGCGGCCCGACAAACCCGGAAATTGCCTTGCCCGTTCCGATTCCAATTCCGATCTCGAGCGGAACCGTACCCACGCGCACGAGTTCGGGGATGAGATGAAACATCTCCATTCTCATTTCGACGGCAGCTCTGACCGCATTATATGCATCGGTTTTCTGCTGATCCGGTAGCCCCCACACCGCCATCAGGCTTCCTCCGCTGATGAGTGTGATGACGCCATCGTATTTTTTCACAATGGAGCTCAAGACCCGAAAATACAGATCGATGATGGCGAGAATCGTTGCTGCATCGTGTTTCTGAAACAAGGCGGAAAAATTCCGTATATCGACAAAGAGAGCAGTTGTCTTTTTCAACTCACCTTTGCTCTCAATCTCCCTCCCCTCCTGCTTGAGCTTCATCTCAAGATCGGGAGGTATATGTAGTATTTCCATGACACACACCTCTTTCTGATATCGTCTGCTACGGAGTAGCTGAAAGAAACAGGCTGGTGCTCAGGAAAAAACACCTGAGCAGGCCCGTCCCGAGCTTCCGAAGATTCTCATGCGATTTCGCACCACGTCCTTGATTGCGGATTTCGCCTCGAAGGCGATGTACTCGTATCCCTTCGGGCTTGTCCGCATGAAATCCTCTATTCTCTTCACCGCGGCAAAGCTCATCTCAGTGAAGAAATTTATCTTGCTGATCCCCAAACGTATCGCTTTTATTATACTCTCTTCCGGAATGCCCGAACCCCCGTGTAAAACAAGGGGGATAGCCACCGCACTTCTGATCTTTTTCAAAAGGTCGTAGTCGAGCTTCGGTGCGCTTCTGTAGAACCCGTGGGCATTCCCTATGGAAACCGCAAGTGCGTCTATGCCGGTTTCTGCCGCGAAATCCTCGGCAAGACCGGGGTCTGTAAAAAATTCCCTTTCGCCCGCGCCTGCCGAACCGGATGCCTCCTCTCCTCCCACCCTGCCGAGCTCTGCTTCGACACTTACTCCCACTGCGTGCGCGATCCGTGTGACGAGCCTGGTTGTGTTGAGGTTCTCCTCATAGGGCTGCTCGGAACCGTCATACATAACGGAACTGAAACCCCAGCGAATCGCCTTTATCACTGTTTCAAAGTGCAGCCCGTGATCCAGATGAATCGCAACAGGAATCTCCGCATTTTGGGCGCTCTGTATGGCTGCAGGAACGAACTGCTCAACCTGCATGTGCGGAAGGTGAACCTCTGCAATGCTCAGGATTACCGGTGATTTTTCCTCTACAGCCGCTTCAAGAATTCCATTAAGAAAGCCGAAACTCACCATGTTGAACGAACCGACCGCATACCCTCTCTTCACCGCGTCAGCCAGAAGCTCTTTCAGCGTCACAAGTGCCATGTGTTTCCTTTCTTTTCACAACACCTATTTATATCACACTTTAGAAAAAATGAAAAGATATTGTATCCCGTGAATTATGGTGTAAAAACGGCCGGTCTCTCTGTAGCCTACTCCACGATGTAGCACCAGCCGTGGGGATCGGGTCGTGTTCCAAGCTGTATCCCCTTGAGCTCGTCGTAGAGCTTTCTGCTGAATTCACCCGGCTTGCCGGTGCCGATGACCCAGCGTTTGTCCCTGTAGGATACGCTCAATATAGGGGTGATCACCGCCGCAGTACCCGTGCAGAACAGCTCCTCCGCTCCTTCAATCTCATCGTAGCGGATATCCCTCTCCTGAACGATGAGACCAAACTTCTCCTCTGCAACAGTGAGCGCGGCATTCCGCGTGATTCCCGCAAGGATCGACCCGCTGAGCCTGGGTGTTGAAAGCACACCCTTTTTGAGTATGAAAAAATTCGCGGAGCCGACTTCTTCGACATACGTGGAGTTTTTTGCGTCGAGGTAAAGCACTTCATCGTATCCGTTTTTCTTCACGATGCTCTGCGGGCAGAGAGAGGTTGCATAATTGCCGACCGCTTTTATTCCGCCTGTGCCAAACTGCGGTGCCCTGTGATAATCATCGAGTATCTGGAGATGAATCCCGCTGAGTCCTGATTTGAAATACGGCCCTACGGGTGACATGAACACGACAAAGGTGTATTCTGTTGCAGGCTTAACGCCGAGCATCTCACCTGAACCGAAGAGGATCGGCCGGATGTAGAGATCTCCCTTTCCGAAGGGTGGTATGTAGTCCTCATTCTCAAGCACGAGATTTCTGATCGATTGTACAAAGAAATCTTCTTCCAACTCCGGCATGCAGAGCCTTCTGCACCCTTCATTGAGCCGCTTCGCATTATCGTAAGGCCGGAACATGGCGATTTTTTCACTTTCCGTTCTGTACACCTTCATCCCCTCGAAAATCCCCTGTCCGTAGTTCAAAATGACTGCTGACGGATAAATTGCGATCTTCGAGTAGTCGACGATTTTCCCCTCATTCCAGCGTCCGTCCCTGTGCTCCGTAACAAACATCTTGCGCGCGGGGTTGATATCGAAACCCAGCCTGTCCCAATCAAGCTCTTTCATGATCCACCTCTTCTGAGTGAAGTTTCTCCCCATGCAACGATGATATAGGATATATGAAAAAATCATTTTTATCAATATTTCGCGTAAAAAAAACGATGAGTTCCTCAGGGAATTTGTGTGTTCTGCCAACTCGAGTTCCAAAAACTGCCGCTGAGTTTCGTTGAGATTTCTCAATTATAATATTTGACTTATATGAAGGTATGTGGTAAAAAAAAAGCTGTGTTGGTGTGGTTTTTTTCGTGTGAGCTGATTGCACTCACATGCTCGGGAACGTGTTTTCGAGTGTGATCAATTTTACGATATTCTAAATTTTCAAAGGAGGTTCACATATGGCAGAAATAGGAAGAGAAAGATGGACGAGCCGGTTTCACTTCATCTTTGCTGCAATTGGTTCTGCTATCGGCCTGGGAAATGTCTGGAGATTTCCCTATATGAGCTACAGCTACGGTGGAGGAGCCTTTCTCGTCGCATGGATGATCGGCCTCATCATCATGGGTGTTCCCTGGCTCATGATGGAGTTTGGTATGGGCCGCTACTTTCAGAAGGGGGCGCCGGGGGTATTTGCCGGAATCAACAAAAAGCTGGAATGGGTCGGGTGGTGGCCCGTGTTTGTCGCATTCCTGATCGTGAGCTACTACTGCGTCATAATGGCATGGGCTCTTCGCTACGCGGTCAGCTCGGTCACCCTCGCCTGGGGAGTTGGAGAAGCAGGAGCCGCAGGAGCGGGTGACTTCTTTTTTGGAACGGTGCTGAAGCTCTCGGAAGGCCCGGGAGTACTCGGCGCACCGGTCATCTCGATTGTCATTCCCCTCGCAGTTATCTGGATCATCATGTACATCATCATGTTCAAGGGTGCGGGACGAATCGGGAAAATTGCAGTGTGGACAGTGATCATTCCCTGGCTGCTGCTCGTTGTCCTGCTCATCAGAGGGCTCACACTTCCGGGTGCAGTCAAGGGGTTGAACTACTATCTGACGCCTGACTTTTCGATGCTCAAACAGGGGGAGGTGTGGTTTGCTGCCTTGAGCCAGATTGCCTTTACCCTGTCGGTCGGCATGGCGGGGATGTTTGCGTACGGGAGTTTTGTCGCGAAAAAAGCAGACATCACCAACAGCGCATTCATCACTTCCTTTTCGAACTGTGCGACGAGCTTTTTTGCCGGGTTCGCTGTGTTCAGCATAGTGGGATTCATCATGTCTGCGCTCAACATCCCGGTCGGGGAGGTCAGTGCTTCAGGGCTCGGCCTTGCATTCGTGGGCTATCCTGTCGGCATTTCCATGATCCCGGTGGGCGCACCAATCGTCGGGGTGCTGTTCTTCCTCTGTCTGTTTTTCCTCGGGATCGACTCTGCGTTCTTTCTCGCACACGGTGGTGTAATCGCACCGGTCTTCGACAAGTTCGGAATGAAGTTGAAGCGCGCGACCCTTCTCATCTGTATCCTCGGGTTCCTCGTGGGGCTTCTGTTCACAACGAGGGGAGGTCTGTACTGGCTCGACATCATTGACAGGGCAGTGAGCTTCTACGGTCTTCTGATAACCGGGGCACTCGCCTCCATATTTGTCGGCTGGGTATTTCCCGCCAAAAAGCTCAGAGAACATCTCAACAAGACTTCCGATTTCAGGGTCGGTGCGTGGTGGGACTGGATGATCAAGATCGTCGTTCCCGCGGGTGCGATCTTTGTCGTCATATACGGCGGATTTATGAAGGACCTTCCTGCGAAGTACGGCGGATATCCGAAGTGGGCTGCAGCGTTCGTGTGGTTTACGCTCATCGCCACATTCATCCTGAGCTGGATATTCCAGGCGTTCAAGACCAGAGAAGCGAAAGAATAAGGAGGTAGGAAAAATGAACGGTGGTGCAATCGTAACAATCATCGTCATGTGGGCAATATTCATCGGTGCCTTCATCTTCCTCTTCTCGAAACTCGGGAAGGGAGGAAAGTGGGAGGACTGAGCAGTTCTTCCCTGATGCATCCTCATCCCACGTGAAGGGAGAAACACACAGCCGGGTTCCCGGCTTCCTTCACACTGTAAAAAAGGAGGAGGGGTTATCCCTAAGGGGATTCCCCTCCTTTTTTTCATTTCCCCTCCTAAAAAAATAAAAAAAACCGTCCGATTCCTCTTGACTTTCGGTAAACTTTCGTATATACTCTTTTTAGTAAACATTCGGTAAACTTTCCCTCTTTCAGGAGGTGGTGAGGAAATTTTATGTATCTCACTGAAAAACAGAAGAGAATTTATCAGTTCATCAGGGAGTATATCAACGCTCACGAGATTGCACCCTCCTACGACGAAATAAGAGCGCATTTCGAGTTCAAATCGCTCAGCACCGTGTTCGACCACATACGGACCCTTGAAAAAAAAGGGTACATCTCACGCGGGGGGTCCAACCAGAAACGATCCCTTCAGCTCATCGACTTCGGAAAGAAAAGCGTTACAATCCCCCTTGTCGGAACGGTAGCTGCAGGAAAGCCTCTCGAAGTCTACGAAATACAGGAGCACATCAACGTTCCTGAAGAGATGCTCGCAAAAGGAGAGAACGTCGCGCTCAAAATACGGGGTGACTCCATGATCGAAAGCGGGATCTATGACGGGGACATCGTTGTCGTAAAGAGGCAAAACACTGCGGAAAACGGGCAGATCGTGGTTGCGCTGGTGGACGGTGAGGCAACGATCAAGCGTGTGTACTTTCACCGGGAAAGCATAGAGCTGCGGGCGAGCAACCCGTCGGTGGCGCCTCTCTTTGTCACGGAAAAGCAGGACTTTCAAATTTTCGGAATTCTCGTGGGTCTTTACAGGACATTCAATCTCTGAGGGAGTTGTCCTCGAAAGATTTTCACACGGAACTGCATTCCAGATGGAAGTGCCCCCTTTTCTCTTCCGCATCAGAGGGGAGGGCGTATGGAGCGTATTTCGCCGCGCCCTCCCCTTTCCTGCCTCCTTGTGGAAAATGAGGGTGGTTTACATCCGAAACGCGCTGGAGAGCCCGCATGGCACACCTGAAAAGGAGAATTGTCTGCATATGGATTCCGCACATCTTTTCAGAGGGAGAAGTGCGAAGAAACACAGCTCTGCGGGGCATTCCCCTGGTGATCGTTTCCGGAAGCCGTGCGCGGAGCGTGGTGATCGACTGCTCGAGGGTAATCGAAGGCTCTGGCGTGAAGAAGGGGGCGTTTCTGAAAGACATCGCGGCGCTCAGGGGAAAAGTACGGGCACTCCCTGCCGATTATGAATACATCGAAAAACTCCACAAGAATCTTCTCGAACATCTGAACCTCTACTCCCCCTTTGTCGAGGACACCGGGCCGGGCGAGTACTATCTCGATCTTACCGGCACGCGGAAACTGTTCGGAAGGGAAATCGACACCTGCGGAAAAATCATGCAGGAGCTGAAAAGCGCCTTCGGTTTCACCTCGCGCATGGGGATTGGGAGTACGCTGCTCGTCGCGAGGCTCGCCTCCCGAATCGCGGGTTTCGGAAGCGTGTACGACATCAGCCAGACAGCGGAACGGACGTTTCTCTCACCTCTCAGCGTGGAACTTCTCACTGACCTCTCCCCCGAGGTGCGGGATGAGCTCCTGTACAGCTACAATATCCGTTCCCTCGGCGATCTCATGCTCTTTTCACGGGACGAGCTCACCTCCATGTTCGGAAAGGACGGAGCGCTCCTCTACGACTGCTCCCGCGGGTTTTCCCGCAATACGGTGGTGGGGGAAAAAACCGAAAAGGTTCTGAAAACGGAGCTTGTGGTGAGCTCCGACAGCAATGACGACGGCACCCTTACGCGCCACTTGTTCTCGATGATCCTCGAGCTCTGCACACTGATGAGAAGAGAGCGTCTCTTTCCCCGCACGTTCTGCCTGCGGGTGGTGTATCAGGACAACTACCGCGTAACCGCGGCGGGAAAACTGAAAACCCCCTCCTTTCTCGAAAAAACGCTCTACAAAGAGCTCGAGGCGCACATGAAAAAGGCCCTCAGGAGAAGGACCTGTGTGAAGAAGATCATTCTCTGTTTTTCGAATTTCATCACGTCTTCTCTTCAGCTGTCACTTTTCACCGACAGCGCCCCCACGGAGCGGCTTGCGGATGCATTCGACATGATACAGAACCGGTTCGGAAAAAAATATATCAGGTACGGCGCATGAAAAGGGAAAAACTCTCACCAAACGCAGCGGGCACACTGAAGTGGCAAACCAGACAAAACGGTGAAGCCGTGAAGGAATTTGTCTTTCTCGAAAATCACTCCGTGTACTCTCTCTGTGAAGGCACGATCTTCATCAGTGAGCTCGCCGCCCACGCAAAATCCCGCGGGGAGCGCTTCCTCTCCCTCTGCGACACGAACGGCTTTTACGGCATCGTGAACTTCATCCAGGCGTGTGACCGAGAAGGGCTTCTGCCTGTCATCGGCTCCCGCCTCCGTCACCGCTCATTCAACGGAATTCTCATCGCCCGTAACATGGAAGGCTACAGCCTGATATGCAGGCTTGTTTCCATGATCCACCTCGACAAAAACCCCGACATCGCCCGGGAGCTCGTACACACACATTCGGAAAACTGCTTCATCATCACTGCCGACCGCCGCCTCCTCTCCGGAGGGGGAAAAAACGTCTTTGCCGAGATCAACGTGAGAAAAAAAAACCATGCAGAGGACTACACCTATGCAAAACAGCACGGCATCCGGCCCGTGCTGATCTATCCGGTGTACTACCTGAAGAAAAAAGACCGGCACATCCACCTCCTTCTGCGCGCCATCGATCAAAACAAAAAGCTCTCAGCCCTCACACCCGAAGACGTTCAGGACGAACATGCGTTTTCAGCCGACCCGGAGAACATCCTTTCCGACTACTCCTGGATGGATGAGGCGCTGCACAACACCGTCTGGATCGCAGAGCGAAGTACGTTTCACTTCTCCATGGGAGACCCCATCCTTCCAAAGTACGGGAACAACAGCTTCTCACGCCTCAAGGCTCTCTGCCTCAACAATCTGAAGAAACGCTACCAGAAGGTCACCCCTCAGGTTCTCGAACGGCTCGCCGGGGAGCTCAAGATCATCCACGACAAACGGTTTGCAGACTACTTTCTCGTGGTCCACGATATCGTGAAGCAGTCGTCGTACACGTGCGGCCGCGGCTCTGCGGCTGCATCCATCGTCTCCTACCTCCTCTTCATCACCCACGTCGACCCCATCAGGCACAACCTGTTCTTCGAGCGGTTTTTAAACGAAACTCGCCCCGATCCTCCTGACATCGACGTCGATTTTCCCTGGGACACGCGGGATGAAATTCTCGACTACATCTTCAAAAAATATTCGACGGAAAACTCCGCGATGGTCTCAAACCACGTGACCTTTTCTGTCCGCTCCTGCGTGCGGGAGGTGGCAAAGGTCTACGGTGTCCCGGAGCCAGAGATACGCAGCATTACGAAAAACATCCGCTCCTACTACAGCAAAACCACCGACGACTTCGAAAACTACTCAGGCAACAAAAATCCCTCTCCCTCCATGCGAAAGGTGATTCGCGACGCAGTTGATATACACGGCAGGCCGCGGTACCTCTCTGTGCACTGCGGCGGCGTTGTGGTCACCCCGAGACCCGTCTCATCGTACATTCCGGTGGAACGGGCAGCAAAAGGGGTCATCCTCATTCAGCTCGAAAAGGACCAGGCTGAAGACTTCGGGTTCGTCAAGATCGACGTGCTCGGAAACAGGAGCCTCTCGGTCGTGCGTGACACGATCGAGCTCGTGAACCGGCACTACGGAAAAGCCCTCCGCTACGAGGCTCTCAACCCGCTCGAAGACAAGAAAACGGTACAGATGCTTGCAGAGGGGAACACTATCGGGGTGTTCTACGTGGAGTCCCCGGCCATGCGGCAGCTGCAAAAAAAAACAAAACGCGGCGACTACGAGCACCTCGTGATTCACTCCTCGATCATCCGCCCTGCTGCAAACATGTACATCCGGGAGTACATCGAGCGGCTCCACGGAAAACCCTTCCGCCCTCTTCTTCCCGAAATGGGAGAGATCCTCAGGGAAACCTACGGAATCATGTGCTACCAGGAGGACATCATCAAGATCGCCATGAAGGTCGCGGATTTTCCTCTCGGCGAAGCCTGCGAGCTGCGAAAGGTCATCTCAAAAAAGCGAAATGAGCAGAGAAAGCTCCAGCTCAAGGAGAAACTGGTCCGAAACCTCGAAAAAAAAGGCGTGAGGGGAGAAATCATCGAACAAATCTGGCATATGATCGAGAGCTTCTCGGGGTACAGCTTCTGCAAGCCTCACAGCGCGAGCTATGCTCTTCTCTCATTCAAGTCCTGCTATCTCAAGGCCCACTTCCCCGCGGAGTTCATGGGTGCGGTGCTGAAAAACCGGGGAGGGTACTATTCTCCCCTCGCATACATCTCGGAAGCGCGGCGCCTCGGCCTCAGGGTTGTCAAACCGGACATAAACACCAGCAGAAACGAGTATTTCGGCAAACAGGGCACCGTCTCCATCGGGTTCATGCAGATAAAAAACCTCTCAAAGGAAACCGTCGGCCGCCTTCTCGAAGAGCGCGACGCCCGCGGATGTTTCCGCGGCCTTCTCGATTTCATGGACCGCACAGGCGCAGGACCCGCGGACACCGTCCTGCTCATCAAGGCAGGGTGCTTCAGGAACATCGAGCCCTACAACCAGCCGCAGCTCCTGTACATGGCTCATGTGTATCACGGCCGGGAGGGGGAAAAATACGAAGACTGCCGCGACATTTTCCCCCACGAAGGCGTTCTCTGCCCTCCCTCTCTGAAGGACATTCCCTTCGACCAAAAGATGCAAAACGAAATCGAGCTCTACGGGTTCGTCGTGTCCATGCAGCCGATGAAGTACTGGAGAAAATACATCACCGACCCCGATGTTATCCAGGCACTCGAGCTCCCGGGCGCAGTCGGCAGAGAGGTGAAGGTTGCAGGCATTCTCATCACCGCGAAAACGGTTCCCACAAAAAACGACGAGCTCATGCAGTTCATCAGTTTCGAGGACGAGACCGCGATATTCGAAACGGTGTTCTTTCCCAAGGCATTCGAAACCCACGCCCTCAGTCTCGCCTATCAGGAGCCCTATGTGCTGCGCGGGAAGGTGACCGCCGAGTTCGGTGTGGCAAGCCTTGTCGTGGATGAAGCAAAGCCTGTCACCAAGGCAGTGTCCGGGTAAATTCTTTTCCCCTTTCATGAGTACGCCGCATGAAGATTCACCTCATCCTTTGGGCTTTTTTTCAAACAACTTTTCAGTCATTCCGCTCATTGCAAAACGAAATCTTGCCCCGAACAGCTCCCGCGCGATCCGAACGAGCGCCCAGAGGGTGATGAGAGGAATGATGACTGTTTGCAGAATAAACACGACGATCATATCGATGATGTGTATGGTGATGTTCTTCAGCGACTCCACCACCCGGGAAAACATCTTTTTCATGTTCAAGCCCCCGATGTTTTCGAAAAGTTTCTTCTTGAGCTCTTCATTTTTCCGCATCTCATATTCGGCCTCCTGTTCCGGTCCCTCGAGACCGTATTCTTGCATAATGAGGTTTGCCTCTTTCCCCGCTCTGTATGCGTTTTCCAACTCCTGCTTCGCCTCGCTGTAACGGTTTTCGAAAATGACCGAGTCGAGCCCCGCGCTTACGAGAGCGGTGAGGGGAATGGCGATCCTCACGACAACAGCGACTGCAAGCACCCTCCATGCGACACCCCTGACCGCAATTTTTGCTTTTTCCATCCTGTCAGGAAGCAGAACCGAAGCGAGAAACAGCACAATGGCCGAGGTGAGAAGGACCGTGATGCCGATCCATTGGCCGATCTTCAGGAGCAGACTCTGTATTCCGAGGGACACAGTGCTCACGAGCATGACCGTTGAAAATTTCTCCACGAGGTCATTGACCGGGTCGAGAAGCTCGAAGAGTGCGATCTCTCCGGACACGACAAAATCAAACCCGATTCTCGATTCCTTCACGAGTGAAATAGTCGCGTTGAGCCCCTGTGCAAGTGCGAACGTCACCCCCGCCTTGAGCATCGTGCTGTTCAGATACTGAGAAGCCCTCTCGTCGACACCTCTCATGGGAATATTGAGCACAGAAAACGCGGAGAGAAAGATGAACAACACAAGAAGCGCGCACACACACACGTTTCGACTCGGGAGTTTCCAGTACCTCCTCCCGGAACGACTTTTTTCCGTTTGTTTCATGTCTGTCATGGTTGCACCTCATCTATACAATCGGTATAGAAAAAATGTTATCAACGAAATTTTCATATGGAAATTTTCACGTGTCCCGGTATTGAATATTTCTTGAAAATCATGCGCTTTTGGTCTACCGTAACTGTGTTGAATAATCGAAGCGCGGGCAGCTCTCCGAGCAGAGGGCTCAAACCGCCTTTTCAACACCCAAGCGGGAAAAACTTCCTTAGGAGGAACCCATGTGCGGCCGTTTCATACAGAAAGCGGAGCAAAAGATCATCTCTGAGGAGTTCTATATTGCAAAATTCATCAACGATGTCGTAACAAGCTACAACGTCGCGCCGGGCCAAAACGCGGGAATAATCATCAACAGGGGAAACAACGTGTACGTACAGCACAGGTGGGGGCTCGTGCCCTCGTGGGCAAAAGATCCACAGATCGGAAACAGGATGATAAATGCCCGTGCGGAAACAGCCGCCCAGAAACCGAGCTTCAAATCCGCGTTCAGAAGCCGAAGATGCCTCGTTCCGGTCGACGGGTTCTATGAGTGGAAGCGTGCCGACGGTTACAAAATACCCTATTTCATCCATCACCGTTCCAAAAGACCGTTCAGTCTCGCAGGCCTGTGGGAAACCTGGAAAAGCCCCGAAGGTTCGCCCCTCTGCACTTTTACCATCATCACCACTGACGCCAACACCGCGCTTCGCACGCTTCACGACAGGATGCCTGTCGTGATTCCGCCTGAAAAAAGGTTACTCTGGCTCGATTCTGATGCCGACGTACACGACATTACACCTCTTCTCAGGCCCTGCGACTCCTCGGAGCTGTTGTTTCACGAAGTGTCGCGCATGGTGAACTCGCCGAATAACAACTCACCGCAGTGCATCGTTCCTGTGGAAAGCGATTCGGCGGACACATTCACCAGTTGACCGGAAACAAAAAGAAAAATGATGAAAACAATTCTGATTGCCTTTTTTTCACTTTATCTCGTGATAACAGCAGGTTTCTATTTCTTTCAGGATAAGCTTATCTTTTTCCCGCAAAAATTCCCCAATGGATCGAACAGCATTGCAAAATATGAGAATCTTGAGATCACAATAAAGGTTGGCGGTGTTACACTGCATGGCTGGCTGTTGAATGAGGGAAAAGAGAAATTGATAATATATTACGGAGGGAATGCCGAGGAAGTTTCATGCACGATTGACGGTTTCAAAAGCCTTGAAAATTATTCTGTCCTGGTGATGAATTATAGAGGGTATGGAAAAAACAGCGGTTCTCCAAGTGAAAAATATTTATTCGGTGATGCGTTGGAAATTTTTGATTACATCACAGACACGCTCCATATACAACCGGAGAACAGGGTGTTGTTTGGAAGAAGCCTGGGAAGCGGTATTGCCCTCTATGTTGCCAGTATGCGGAAGGTCTCCTCCATTATACTCGTAACACCTTTTGACAGCATGAGAAATATTGTTCAGGACAAAATTCCCATCGTTCCAGTTGGTATGATCCTGAAACACCCCTTTCATTCACTGTCATATGCAAAAGATGTGACCTGCCCGTCTTTAATACTCATTGCAAAAAACGACCGAGTAATAAAAAACAAATATTCAATAAACCTCGTGAAAAACATGGGGGGAGATTGCAAATATTTCTTTATCGAGAATGCTGGGCATAACACTATTCATACCTATCCCGAGTATTGGAGCTTAATTACAAATCATCTCAATGAATAAATGGCATAAGATTTATCAAGTATATGAAAACCCTCCCCGTGCCATGATGATCCAGTAATCGAGGGCAATCCCTGCATAGGCATGGATGAAGACCACAGGCCAGATGGTGCGCATCTTCTTCACGATAAGTGGAAAGGCAACACCCGCAAGAAAAGCCATGATCATCTCCGCCTGGGGCTGGCTTACATGGAGTAAAACAGTTGCAATGAGGGACACACCAAGCGCCTGCCAGTCCCCGATGTCATCCTTGATCCCCATGAAGAGAAAACCGCGGAAACAGAACTCGTATCCCACGTAATAGAGAAAATAAAAAGCTGCGCTTTTCACAAACGCAGCAGGTGAATTCCCCGCATTGAGAACGAGCGGATAGAGGGCTTGAAACTCGTAATTTTTTGAACCCAAGTAGACGAGTGGCGTGAGAAAGGCGATTCCAAACAGTGTTATGAGCAGAACCATCAGCGGTCTTTTGATTTGAAGGCCGTAGTCCCGCACGCGCTCCCTGAACCCGAGTTTGATGATCAGTGCGGGGATAAACCCGAGAACAAAGAGCGCCATTCCCCACTGATAGTACTGCGCAGAAGCCTGCGCATTCGAGTAATCGAAGGATCTGTTGAGGTAAAGAATGAAAAAATCCGCACTCCCCTGATATCTGTAGATTAGATAGAGAATTGAGACACTCACGAGAACGATGAGTGTTTTCAGTTGCTTTTTTGTGGAAGGCTTTTCCCCCGGCATGGTCACAGTATGCGCTTTTTAATGATTTTTTTACAGGAAAAAATCTTAGTTTTTACTTAAAAAGTATTCTCACTCGTGATATAAATTAGTATGTTTTATGGGCCATCCAAGAAGACTCACGCATGAAAAGGGGAACGAATTTCATGCCACTCATCAATAACACGATAAAGCTGAAGCTCACTGAAAATGCGCTCACCGTACTCAAAAGAAGATACCTGAAAAAAGATGTCAAAGGCACGCCTGTAGAGAAGCCGGAAGATCTTTTTGCACGCGTTGCGAGCAACATCGCGGAGGCGGAAAAGCAATACAGCGGGGGAGCCGGTGTCGCGGAGACAGAAGAAAAGTTTTACAATCTCATGGCCAGCCTCGATTTTCTTCCGAACTCTCCCACGCTTATGAATGCAGGGAGAGAGCTTCAGCAGCTTTCCGCATGTTTCGTTCTCCCTGTGGAGGATTCCATTGATAGTATTTTCGATGCCGTAAAGTACACCGCTCTGATTCACAAAAGCGGCGGGGGAACGGGGTTTTCCTTCTCCCGGCTCCGTCCGAAAAACGACGTGGTCAAGTCCACGAAAGGAATCTCGAGCGGACCAGTTTCATTCATGACAATCTTCGACAAAGCCACCGAAACAATCGTGCAGGGTGGAACACGGCGTGGGGCAAACATGGGCATTTTGAGCGTGCACCACCCGGATATCATTGACTTCATCAATTCAAAATCAGAGCAGCATATTCTGAACAATTTCAATATCTCCGTAACAGCAACCGATACATTCATGAATGCCGTAATCTCGGACGAAAGCTACGACCTGATCAATCCGCGCTCGGGGCAGGTGGTCAAGACCCTTCCTGCACGGAAAGTGTTCGATCTCGTCGCGCAAAGAGCGTGGCAGTATGGAGACCCGGGGCTCGTCTTCATAGACGAGATAAACCGGGGCAACCCGACGCCTGTGCTAGGAAAAATCGAGTCAACGAATCCCTGCGGCGAGCAGCCGCTCCTTCCCTATGAAGCCTGCAATCTCGGTTCCATCAACCTCAAACACATGGTCTCTGAAGGTGAGATTCAGTGGGAAAAGCTGAAAAACACCGTGCGTGCATCCGTGCACTTTCTCGACAACGTCATCGACATGAGCAGGTTTCCACTCGACCAGATCAGCAGGCTCGTACGCGAAAACAGAAAGATCGGGCTCGGAGTGATGGGTTTTGCCGACATGCTTATCAAACTCGAAATCCCCTACGATTCCGACGAGGCGTTCTGTATTGCAAAATCCATTACAAGTTTCATCCAAAAGGAAGCGGACAGTGCGTCAGTGATGCTCGGTGAAAAACGCGGTGTCTTCCCGAACTGGAGCAAATCGGTCTATGCTGATGGAGGACCGCAGTTCAGGAATGCGACCAGAACAACGATCGCGCCTACAGGAACGATCAGCATCATTGCTGGATGTTCGTCGGGAATCGAGCCCCTTTTTGCGGTTTCCTTCACCAGAAACGTGCTCGATAACGACCAACTTCCTGAAACGAACCCGCTCTTTTTGCAGACTGCGGTTTCCAGAGGATTCTACTCCGACGATCTCATCCGGGAAATCGCAAAAAACGGAGGAGTGCAGGGGCTCGATGAAGTGCCGATGAAGTATCAGCACATCTTTAAAACCGCACACGATATCTCTCCCCTCAATCATGTGAAGATGCAGGCGATTTTTCAAAAATTTGTGGACAATGCCGTTTCCAAGACCGTGAATTTTCCCAATTCGGCTACGGTCGAAGACGTAAAATCGGTGTATCTCGAAGCGTACAACTCGAAGTGCAAGGGAATTACCGTGTACAGGGACGGTTCCCGTGAGGTTCAGGTGCTTTCAACCGGTAAAACAAGAGAGCAACAGGAAAGGGCAAAATTCGCACCCCGTGAGCGTCCTCAGGTCACCCGCGGTATAACG
The DNA here is from genome assembly GCA_964583615.1 of uncultured Spirochaetota bacterium. Lineage (GTDB taxonomy): Bacteria > Spirochaetota > B62-G9 > B62-G9 > DRHN01 > CAZOWM01. The sequence goes on from CAZOWM010000004.1 coordinate 79,288, forward strand.
GTCAAGGTTCAGACAGGCTGCGGAAAGCTCTACGTCACCATCAATGAAGATGAAAAGGGACCGTGTGAGCTTTTCGCGAGAATGGGGAAAGCCGGAGGATGCGCTGCAGCGCAGATCGATGCGCAGGCTCGACTGATTTCCATGGCTCTCAGGTCGAATGTTGATCCTCATTCTATCGTGAAACAGCTCAAGGGGCTACGGTGTCCCTCACCGTCTCTTCTCCCGCAGAAGGGGGGCCGGATACTCTCATGCTCCGATGCACTTGCACGGGTGCTTGAACAATATCTGGAGGAATACGTCGAAAAAAAGGATGAGAAAAAGGAGCACGCGGAAGAAGAGGAAATCTTCCGTCACGAGCAGCTCGACTTCAACTTCAATTCAGAAGGACGGACCAAAAATATCGCGGGGATGTGCCCGGAATGCGGCGGAATTCTCGAGCATGAAGGCGGCTGCGTCATCTGCCATACCTGCGGGTATTCAAAATGCTGAGGCGTAAAAACCGTGCCCAGCGAAAGGCTCATTGAAACGGTTTTCTCACGAGGTCGCTTCTGAAATTTTTTCTCTGTTTCACGTGTTCATTACTACAAAACTCCGGAGGTGGGCACATGAAACATCCGGTACTCCTCGCAGTGTCTCTCACGCTTTCATTCTTTCTTCACGGGTCCGGCTGTACCAAAATTGAAACACCGCTGCATCACGACGAAACGCTCCCCGGTGAAGAAGTTCTGGACATCTTCTTTGAAAAGGAAACGATATTCGACACTGAGCCGGTCCGAATCGAGGCACAGGGCCATACGGGGACGGTTACGTGGAAAACCGAGCCCCCGTTTTCCAACGTGTTCTTCCCAGAATCAGGGAGCCCTGTGGTATTCACTCCCCCGGATATTTCTTCAGACATGGTTATCACCGTAATTGCACGTGACGATACGGAAAAAAGAGCCGAGGCGGATCTTCTGGTTATCGATGAAGGTGACCCTCCCGCACCGGGGGACATCCTTATCAACGAAATCGCGTGGGCAGGGAGCATCACAAGCCCGTACGATGAATACATCGAGCTGATAAACCAAAGGGACAGGGCATTTTATCTTGAAGGGTGGAAGATCGAGAACGCTTCCGGAAGCGGCTCGCCTCTGGTTTTCTCCGGACGCATCGATGCAGGCGAACCCTTTCTCATTGCAAACTACGACAAAAACAGCGGAAAAACCGCGCTCATTTGTAACGCTCATGTGGTCGATGCAGGCATATCGTTACCGAACTCCTGCTGCGGCCCCTTTATTCTGAGAAATGCCGGAGGAACGGTGTTCGACACGGTGGGTGACGGTGAAGAATACTGTTTCGGAACGAACGAGAGCGATCAGAAAGCTTCGATGGCACGGTACACCGGCGCTTTCTCAACAGCCTGGGACCCCGGGTCATGGTACACCGAAGGGGTATGCGTAAATCTCAGCGACGGAACCTACGGGACTGCGGGCGCTGCAAACTCCGACACACCGCTGCAGGCGTACATAGGGGAAGACGCTGCAGAGGCCGTCATTACCGAGTACATGATCGACGCAAATGAGGGTATGGTGGAAGATTGGGTTGAGCTTTTCATAAAAAAATCTGGAAACCTGAAACACTTCATCCTCACCGATCTTGACGGAGATTCCGATGCCTCTATCACCGCAGGAGATGATGTGTACGTATCAGAGGGCCAGTACATCCTCGTTATCTGGAGCAGCTCCTATCTGAAAGACCAAAACCGCTTTTTCATACAAGATGTAAACCCTACCGGCACAAAGGACGAACTCGTGCTTCTCTGCTGCGGCACGTTCATGGACGGCCTCTGTTACTACAGCACAGAAGAGGTGCAGTTCGACGACGAAGACACGATGAAAGGGTACGGGTGGAGCTCTGATCCAGTGTACGGGAAGCATGCGTCGCGTATACTCGAACCGAACGGAACCTATGCATCCGCCCTTTGTGCTTCGAGCTGGAACACGGCCGCAGACCCTACACCCGGTGAAGCAAACCGCTGAGAGCAGCGAAAGGTTTCAGGGAGAACGCATTTTTTCCAAAGGCATGACAATATCGTGTATTGCATCGCGTGATTGCATGATGAGCTCACGCAGAGTGTGCAGCAAAGAAATCCATGGGGGGCGGACAAATGAATAAGGTACTTCACTGCCGCATCCATTTGAAACAATGCATATTTCTCATTTCGGCAGCAATTTCTCTCCTCCTGTACGGAACAGGAGTGGATGTGCACGGGCAGGCGAACAGAACACGCATCACCATTTTATTCGACAACTACGAATACAATCCGGATTGTACCACAGGGTGGGGGTTTTCCTGTCTGATCGACACGGAGAGCTCGCAGGTCCTTTTCGACACCGGAGCAGACGGAAAAACGCTTTTAAAAAACATGGGCGCGCTCGGAGTTGACGCCCGCGGTATCGACGCGGTGGTGATATCACACATGCACGGTGATCACACAGGCGGGCTCTTTGGCGCGCTCGAGCACATAGGGGCATGCACCGTATACTTTCCGGTGAGCGTATCACGGTCGGTTGAAGACCGCGTCTCGCACACAGGCGCGAAATGCGCGGTTTCGGAAAGTTTTTGCGAGATTTTCCCCCGCGTCTATACCACCGGAGCGCTCGGAAAAACGATCAGGGAACAGTCCCTGGTGGTGGACACACAAAAAGGGCTCGTCGTGGTGACCGGCTGCGCACACCCGGGGGTCGTCCGCATCGTCGAGGAAGCGGCCCGTCACTTCAAAAAGGACATTGCGCTCGTCATGGGCGGGTTTCACCTGTTCAGCACAGATGCTGCATCGATACAAGAGATCATTGAGAGGCTCGAGTATCTGGGGGTGAAAAAAGTCGCGCCCTGCCACTGTTCCGGCGACCGCGCGCGTGCGATGTTTCGGGATGCCTACGGAGATTGCTACATCGATGTGGGGGTGGGACGCGTGGTGACGCTCGAAGACCTGTAACGTAATTTAGAACGGAATGCCGACTGCTGACTGAAGATCATCTCATCACCGAGATGTTGTCGAAGGCAAAAATATTGTTCAACCCCTGGTCGGCGGCGGTGAGGCCGACCGTTCCGCTCTGGTAGGTTCCGTCAGTTACCGTGCGCTCGTGGTATCCGTTGAAATATACATCTATTGTGGAGCCGTAGCATTCGACGCGCAGAAGGTTGGGCTTACCGAGACCATTGCTGAGATAAGGGCTTTTGCCATACGCAGGTTGTGGTGTAATACGTACTCCATTATCCCAACGTTCAAGGCTCCAGTTGCCGGAGGAATCGACCGTCAATTCGTACCCTGAAAAGGTCGCTGTTCCGTAGTACGCAGGATTGCTGCTTCTGAAAAATACCCCGTACTGACTTGACATGTCCCCGGAAGACTGCATGGCTTCGACCTCGAATACGAAATCCGCGTACTCCTCGTCGTAGTAGCTGAATGCAACATCAGTCATTCCCGCATACTTCATCCGGTAATCGCTGTCACTCACGCCTGTGGACAGGCTCCACCTGCCTGACCCGTCGTCTACCCATTTCTCAGACATGGATCCGTCCTCGAAGTCTTCGTAAAACGCGTCGAACCACGTGTACGCGTCCGTTAGGTATACGGTAATGGTCTGAGTGCTGTTGAGGAAAATCTCGTCCGGGTCGGATTCCTTCGCGTTGTAAAACTGGTATACCTCTCCGAAGTCCGGCTCGCCGTTTGAGTTTTCGTCGACAAAGGTGATCACCCCGTAGGACATCTCTTCGAGGTCTGAAAACGCGCAGGCCCCGCTGTACTGGATAAGGGGACCGCTCGTATACACCAGGTCAGGCTCGTCGCCTGTGAAATAGTACCCGAATGAAGCGATGTAGAGAGGCGTGCTCGAGCTTATGGTGCGGGATCCGCTGTACGTGTAGTTTACGGTGAGGGTATGGGTCTCTCCAGAACTTTTCTGTCCCCCCTGCACCGCATCGTAGATGAGCGCTACGCATGAGGTAAGAAAAAGGCTCACCACTGCGAGGACCACCACGCACAGCGCAAACCACACCTGAGAATGTTTTTTCAAACCTATTTCCGGGCCTTTTTCCTTTTTCACCGACCTCAACGTTCCCCGTAGCTTTTCCGAAACGGTGTGGAGCAGGCCGGATGAAAGATACATGCTGATGAGAAGAAGGATCACATTGGTCCCCGCGGTTTTATTTTCATTCGCTCTTATTAAAGTATAGTGCAGATGTGCGAGATTTCCATTTTTCCGGAAAGTTAAACAGGCGGTGCAGAGGGTTTCTTTATTCCAAGCGCTTTCTCGATGCGAAAAAGTTCCTGTTTTACCCGGTTCAACGCAGTTCCCCCCTGAACGTCGTGTGCGTTCACTGAAGTCCTGGGGTCGAAAATTTCATACACGTCGCGGGAAAAAAGAGGGTCGAATTCCTGATACTCTTCAATCGGAATTTCGGAGAGCGCGGCCTTTTTTTCAACTGCGGCACGAACGATCTTTCCGACCGTGAGGTGGGCTTCTCTGAAGGGCCTGCCCTTTCGCACGAGATAGTCAGCAAGGTCCGTTGCGTACAAAAACCCGCCTGCCCGCTCAAAGAGGCGCTCGAGCGCCTCTTCATCAATGATGAGCCCCGCGATCACCTCTTCCATGACCTCGGTTGCCGTATGTGTCGTGTCAACGGTGTCGAAAAGCCGCTCCTTGTCCTCCTGCATGTCCCTGTTGTATGTGTAGGGCAGCCCCTTCATCATCGTCAGAATAGAGACGAGATTTCCTATTCCTCTGCCCGCCTTTGCTCTGATCAGCTCGAGTGAGTCGGGATTTTTCTTTTGCGGCATGAGCGAGGAGGTGGTGCAGAGCTCATCGGGAATCCGAACGAGCCCCAGCTCGTCTGACGAAAAAAAGATGAGGTCCTCTGCCATACGTGAGAGAGTGACGAGCACCGACGAACAGATAAACGTGCACTCGAAAATAAAATCACGGGCCGATACCGCGTCGATTGAGTTGCACGATATCCCCTCGAATCCGAGTTCCTTTTTGAGAAAATTCCTGTCTATGCCGATCGAAGAACCTGCCACGGCTCCCGAACCGAGCGGCATTACGGAGAGCCGTTTTTTGAAATCATTAAGCCGTTCTTTGTCACGCCAGAGCGCCTCGAAGTAGGCCAGAAAGAGGTGCGCGAGGCTCACCGGCTGTGCCTGGCGCATATGGGTGTAGGCGGGGACGAGGGTGGCGGCGTGCTCTTTGGCGCGCCTGTGAAGCTCCCGGCAGAGTCGCAGGAGATTTTGTTCGAGCTGCGCTCTTTTTTCCATGAGGTACAGCCGTTCATCGAGAACGATCTGCTCGTTTCTGCTTCTTCCAGTGTGTAGTTTTCCCGCTGCAGCACCGATCTTTTCAAAAAGCCCCCGCTCGATGTTCATGTGGATGTCTTCGTCTTCCTCACGGAAATTAAAACTCCCCTCATCGATCTCCTTTTCGATCTGCCGAAGCCCCTTCACGATTTTTTCCAGTTCTCTATCGCTCAGGATTCCCGCTTTCCTGAGCGCCATTGCGTAGGCGACCGAGCCTTTGATGTCCTGCCTGTACAGGCGACTGTCGAAATCGATCGACACATTGAGCCGCGAGAAAGCAGTGGTGGGCTTTTTTGAAAACCGTCCGTCTCTGATTGCCACCGCGTTCTCCTTTCACCGTGATAACATGAAACACACCCGAACCTGATTTCCCGAAGGCTCTCAGAAACCGGACCTGAGGTAGGTTTCCACCTCCTTCTCATCCATAAGCATCGTCCCGTTTCCCTTGTTCGTGAAAACCTCGATGAGAAGCGAGTTTCTGTCGAATCCGTTCAGGATGTGGACACGTCGCACACCGTTCTCCAGGGCCCAGATGCACTCCTTTATCTTTGGAACCATTCCACCGCTGATTGTTCCGTCCTCTATCAGCTTCCGGGCATCCTTTTTCGATATATAGGATATCTTTGTGCCCGGGTCGTTCACGTCTTTCAGAATCCCGTCCACATTCGTCATGGTAATGGACTTGTATGCCTTCATGGCGCCGGAAATGCGCGAAGCAACTGTATCCGCATTGATGTTGAGAATGTTGCCCTCCCCGTCGTCTGCGAGTGAAGAGATCACCGGGATGTAGTTGTGCTCGAGGAGCACCTCGACGAGCTCCGTGTCGACCGAAACGATGTCTCCGACGTGACCGTAGTCGACATTGTTCCGCTTTCCCGTTTCCCTGTCCACGAACTCGACCGGCGCACGTTTTCTGGCAATAATGATATCACCGTCGATTCCGGAAAGGCCGACTGATTTTGCGCCATGCTTTCTCAGAAGGGTGAGGATTTCATGATTGATCTTGCCAGCAAAAACCATCTTCGCCACTTCGAGCACCTGTTCGTCTGTGACCCTTCTTCCCTCGATTATCTTCGGCGATATTCCGAGTTTTTCCGATAGCTCATTTGCCTGCGGCCCCCCTCCGTGGACAACAATGATCTTCACTCCAATCTGATAGAGAAGGGAAATATCCTGTGCAATACCGTCCAAAATATCGGCCTTCTGCGCAAGCTCTCCACCAAGCTTGATCACGAATATCTGGTTCTTATAGCGCCGAATATACGGAAGGGCCTGCCGAAGTATACTGATCTTTTCCATTGCTCGTTCCTTATGGTGCTTCACCGAGTATGTGCGTGAGAACCGCTTTCTGCGCGTGGAGCCTGTTCTCCGCCTCCTCATAGGTAAGACATCGCTCGCTGTCGAGCACCGAGTCTGTCACCACGACTCCGCGACGAACCGGAAGGCAGTGCATAAAAACCGCACCGTCCGTCAGCTTCATCTTCTCCTCGTCAACCATCCAGCGCCCCAGCCCCTTTCTGTATTCTCTCTCCTCATCCTTTTTTCCGTAAAAACGGAGGCTGCCCCAGCTCTTCGGGTACACCACCTTTGATCCTCTGAACCCCTCTTTAAAATCATCCGTTACACTGATCGTTCCGCCAGACTCTCCGGCGAGTTCGTGGGCCCGATTCATGATGTCTTCATCCAGGTCATAACCGGAAGGGCGTACAAACCGGATGTCCATACCGAAAATCGCGCATGCAAGCAGAAAGGAGTTCGGCACCGCCATCGGAAGTGGGTTGGGGTGATTTGCCCAGGTCAACGTTACCGGAAGCCCTCTGAGGTTTTTCCCGTAACGCTCCTGAATGGTCATGATGTCCGCAAGCACCTGATTCGGATGGTAGAGGGACGACTCCATGTTGATGACGGAAGCCCCTGAATATCTAACAAATGCGTCGATTATCGGGTCTTTTTTGTCCTCCTCCCAATCATTCCCCTTTGCAAAGGCGCGTATCCCGATTGCGTCCGCGTACCTGCCGAGGACCCGTGCGGCATCCTTGATGTGCTCCGCCTTGTCCCCGTCCATGACCACACCCTCCTCGATCTCGAGCTTCCAGGTGTCACCACCCGCATTCAATGTCACCACGTTTCCCTCGAGCTGCTGCATTGCAAGCTCAAAGGAGGTGCGGGTGCGAAGCGATGAGTTGAAAAAGAGAAGGACGAGATTTTTTCCCTTGAGGCTCGGCTGCGCCCTTTTCGCTTTCATCTCAGAAGCCCTGCTGATCAACATGTTGAGCTCCTGTTGCGTGTAATCCGATACAGTTATGAAATGCTTCATGTATTTCTTCCCTTCCTTTCGTTGCGCATGTCCGCGTTGTTCACGACCGGAAAGCCCCGAGCGCCTCGACGAAAATGTCGATTTCAGGTTTCTTCACCACGATCGGCGGAAGGAGCCTCAGCACGTTTTTCAGCGACGATGTCCCGGTAATGATTCCACGCCCTAAAAGAAAATCCCGCACCTCAGCGGCATCCCTCTCGAGCTCGATCCCCACTAAAAGCCCTCTTCCCCTCACTCGTTTTACCAGGGGAATGTCCAAGACCTTTTTCGCGAGATACCCGCCTGTCTCCCGTGCATTGTGCACGAGGTTTTCATCGCGGATAACTCCGATATTTGCCGCTACTGCCGCAGATGCAATCGGCCCACCGCCGAATGTTGAGCCGTGCTCACCAAGCCCGATGGTTTTTGATATCTCCTCTTTGATGATGACACCGCCTACAGGGATGCCTCCGCCAATCCCCTTGGCAAGGGTGATGATGTCAGGAGACACACCGAAATGGTCTCCGAAAAACCAGCTTCCCGTCCTCCCGAACCCTGTCTGTACCTCATCGAACACGAGGACCGTGCCGTTTTCCGTACAAAAATTTCTCAGCCCAATGTAATAATCATCGTCCGCCATCTCCACACCCGCCATCGACTGAATCGGCTCGAGTATGACCCCTGCGACGTCATCGTTTAGCGACTGTTCGAGCGACCGGATGCTGCCAAAATCAGCAAAGATAAAATCCTCGAGAACGGGATAGAACTGGGCTCTGTAATTTCCCAGCCCAGTGGCACCCAGCGCACCTGCAGTCCTTCCGTGAAACCCGTTTTTCATTGCGATGATTTTTCTTTTCCCTGTATATCGACGCACGATCTTCATCGCCGTTTCATTAGCTTCAGCGCCTGAATTGCAGAAAAACACTTTGTCCATGCCGGCGGGAGCTATCTCAATGATTGCCTTCGCGGCCCGTGCCCGCACTGAAGAATACACGACATTCGAATAAAAAATGAGCTTTTCAGCCTGTGACTTCACCGCACTCACGATCTCGGGATGGCAGTGTCCAGTCAGGGCAACCGCATGCCCTCCGTAGAGGTCGAGGTACCTCTGCCCCTCAGAGTCGTACACCCACACTCCTTCGCCCCTCTCGATCGAAATGGGAAGCTTCTTGTAGGTATTGAGCTGGTACAGGTTCTCTGTGTCTCTCACCTGTTCGAATGTATCCATTTTTCCTCTCCTCTGCATTTCAGGGGCGCATTCCGGGAAACTGTATGCCTTCGTCTTCATCGAAACCGAACATCACATTCATATTCTGCACTGCCTGCCCGCTCGCGCCGCGCACGAGATTGTCGACTGCGCTCATCGCTATGACGAAATTCCGTTTGTACACCGAAGAGACTTCCACATAATTTGATGCGTACACCATGGTGATCTCCGGAGAACCACCCACGATCCTGATGAACTTCTCGTCACCGTACTCCGAAAAAAATGCATCCTTTACGTCTTTTTCTGAAATCCGGTCGTTATAGGTCGACACGGTCGTGTATATTCCCCGAACGAAAGGACCGGACTGAGGAATAAACCCGATCTCCCCCTCCCATTCAGAAAATGAATCTTTGAAAAACTTTTCGATCTCCGGAAGGTGCTGATGTTCGAGTATCTTGTAGGATCGAAAATTCTTCGCACGCATCGGATGATGGGTAACGTCCTTCGGAACCTCCCCTGAGCCCGACGATCCTGTCACGGAGACGACGGTCACGTCTTTTTGTATAAAATCATGCTTGACCATCGGGTAAAGCGCGAAGATGATCCCCGTTGCAAAGCACCCCGGGTTCGCAATATATCTGGCCTGTCTGATATTTTCCCGATTGAGCTCTGTGAGCCCGTATACAAAGTTCTTCATGAGCGCCGGCGATTTATGCTCTTTTCCGTAGTACTGTTTGTACACAAGCGGGTTGTCCAGCCTGAAATCACCGCTGAGGTCGATTATGCGCGCTTTCGGAAAGGCCTTCAGTATTTCAGGGACGATGTTCATGGATATCCCGTGTGGTGTGGCCAGAAATATGCAGTCGGTATCCGAAGGAAACTTTTCGATATCCGGCTCGACAAAGGCGAGGTGAGTAAGCCCCCGAAGGAAACGGTGCACCTCACCGATCCTCAGTCCGGAGTACTTTCTCGAGGTAACAAAGGTGAGGCTTGCGTGTGGATGAAAGAGCAAAAGCTTTATCAGCTCTGTGCCTCCGTAGCCCGCCCCTCCGATGATTCCCACGCTGATTCTTTTTTTCCCCTTGAAAAGCATTCGTCCCCCTGATTCAAATGCTTCGGTGTGCGGCGCCTGTCATGTGCGTCCGGGCGCCCGTTTTCTTATAACTCCCGCGCCCCACGCATGAGCGAGTGCCTATCTCTGAAAACCGTCTATCTGCTCCGCAACGAAACGTCCCAGCTGATCCTGCTGGTATATCGCGTTCAATCCTTCGAGCCCAAGCTCGTTTTTCACATAGGATGTCCCCACGATGTTGTCCGTGACCGGACCGGAAACGAGATGAATCTGGATTCCTCTGCCCCTCATAGCCTGAGCCATCCCCCATGCTCCCACAGGGTCAATGGCGCACACGATGTTGCACGCCACGTTTTCCATGAGCTCCTGATCGTCGAAAAACTCCATCACGCCGTAGTCCCCGAAGAGACCGTCCCCCAGCTCGAGCATTATGACCTCAGGTGCGTGAAGGGAAAGCTCATTGATGATTCCCTTCGCGATTGAGGGGACCTCTTTTGTGTATACTGTCGAGGGGTACCCGAAATCAAGAAAAGAGAGGGCCTTCACCGCTCCGTGGTCCTCCATGTTGAGGATGTCCTTGAGGGCCGAAATCCCCGTTACCTTTCCCGCGCATATCCTTCGTCCTTTCCACGCGAGCGCCTGTACGATCCGAGAAAGCGCCTCCGTTTTTCCGCTGTTCATCGAGGTTCCCGAAACCACAACCAGCGGGAGAGCCTTCGCGAGTGTCTCGGACGTGTGTTTTGCCCCGTCTTTCACGTTGAGGATTTTTCCATCTCGTTCGATCATTCCGAGGACCTCAACGTTCAGCGGAGGCCCGTAATCACGGTTGAAGGAAACCGCTTTTCCAATTACTCCACCGAGATTGAGTATCTGCAGGGTGTCGCCCTTGACGATGCGCTCAGGTATCACGCCTACGAATCCCTGCAGGGCGCGCCGTTCTCCGAGAGCCCCGGCAATCACGTCTCCCAGTGAGATCTTCGCCATTCTCCCGGACACAAGCTCCACCCTGTCGTACACCCTCTTCTCCTCGAGGGCCCTCACGACGCACACGTTTCCTACCGCACTCTCGATACTGTCAGAAATCCAGATTTCCTTGTGGATGTTCAGGTTCACTGTGACGGATGCGAGTTTGTCGATCCTGACATGTTCCATTTTATTCCATCCACTTTTTCCTGTTCACGATTCTGTACAGTTTCGAAGGAACCGCATAGATTCTGCTGAATCCCTCCGCATCCCGGGAATCCCAGAGATTTTGCACCTCTCCGTATGTCGCGAGGTCCGATTTCATCAATGAGTGCTCGCTCTTTACGCCGGTGACGAGGAAGCTTCCCTTGTGCATTCTTATCTTCGCGCTTCCGTTTACGAACTCCTGCGAGGAATCGACCATCGCTTCTATGTCCCTCATAACTGGATCGAAATACAGCCCTTCGTGGAGCATGTCGCCGTACACCTGCCCGAGATGGTCCTTCCAGAACCTCTGTTTTTTTGAAAGCGTGAGCTTTTCGAGCTCCCTGTGCGCAGCGATAACAATGATCGGCCCGGGCGCCTCGAATACGATCCTGCCCTTTATACCCAGAATCGTATCTCCGATATGCACACCTCTCCCAATCCCGTGGATTCCAACCCTCCTGCTGAGCCTGCTGATAAGCTCGATCCCGCTGAACCGTTCACCGTCCAGAGAAACGGGAAGCCCCTCAAAGAAGTCAATGGTGAGGGTTTCCGGCTGCTCCGGCGCATCATCGACGCGTTTCGTGTTCCTGAACACCGAATCCGGCGGAAACTCCCATGGGTCGTGGGTTTCTTTTCCTCCGATCGTGGTTCCCCACAGCCCTTCGTTTATCGAGTATTCCGTCACTTCTGTAGGGACCTCGAACCCCCGCTCTCTGAGCCACTCCGCTTCATGTTCCCTGCTCCAGCCCAGCGACCGGATGGGTGTAACAATCTCGGTGCCGGGCATGAGGACACTGAACGCGACGTCAAACCGGATCTGGTCGTTTCCCGCACCCGTAGACCCATGTGCAAGCGTATCTGCCTTCTGCGCGCGGGCGACTCGTGCGATTTCAACAGCCTGTGCAACACGCTCCGCACCGACGGACAGCGGATAGATGTTTCCTCTGAGCGCATTCGCTTTTATGATGTAGGAGATAAAACGGTCGTATACGAAGGCCTTACCATCTATTGTGTGATGTGCGCTTACACCGAGCTCACGTGCCCTGTCTGCGATTCTTTTCAGCTCTTCATCGGAAAAGCCGCCCGTATCAACGGTGACCGATATCACCTCATAGCCGAGTTCTTTCGCCAGATACACCGCACAAAAGGACGTGTCGAGTCCACCCGAAAACGCGAGCACAGCTTTCTTCATATCCGTCTCCACGAAAATATAATATCATTAAGGTATAAAAGATTCGCATATAATCAAGTAAAGTTTCAGTGCCGCTCCCCTGAGTCGAGGAGCTGTTTAAGAATACCATGATCTATGCGCACGTCCCTGGTCTTTTCGTTGTGGAAGACGACCATGCCTGTTTTCGCGTTCTTCGGTTTTCTCACATGTTTACAGTACGTGTACTGAACCGAGCCTCTGTCCCGGGCCCTCATTTTGCTGAAATGCAGTGCAAGCATTGCCGCGTCGATGATGTCTTCGTCCAGAAACTCGGAGTTTTTCTCGGAGCGCAGCACCACGTGGCCCCCGTGCACGGATTCCGCGTGGAACCACAGATCGTTCCCTCGCGCCTTTTTCAGTGTGAGATGCTCGTTCTGCGCCGCATTTCTCCCTACGAGGATCTTTTTCCCGCCTCGAGAAGTGAATTGAAGAAACTCTGATCCGCTTCCCGCCGCTGACTTCCGCCTCTTTGAAACCGAACCGAGTCGGCCTCCCGGACTCAGGGAGCGAGTTTTTCCGAGGCCGGAGGTCTCTTCTGCGGCCGGCAGTGAGTTTGAGGGAGAGGAGAGGTCTATAACGAATGAGCCGTCTTCGATCCTCTGCTTCAGTGCACTAATACCGGCCAGTTTTTCCTGCTGCGCTTGTATGTTTTTGTCTATCACCGCCTCTCTTCTCTTCATCTTCTTGTATTTCGCAAAATAGCCTTCCATATTCTCCCGCGGGTCGAGTCGCGGGTCGAGCCCCACCCGCACCTTTCTGCCTGAAAAATCGATGAGAAAAACCGCAGCCTCACCCCTGGGGATCGAGTTCATATTGTACTTCAGCAGCTCACCGTATTTCCTGTACCGGTCCTTCTGATCCGCTTCCGCCCGCTCGTCATCAAGTTTTTTCAAAAGCCGCGTGATCTTTTTTTCCTCCGTTTTCACGTCACGAAGAATACTCCTCATCGCCATAAACCCCCGCTCCGAAAAAAAATGTTCCGAGAGTTCCCTGTTGCGCGTGAGCGAGGAAAGACTCTCAGGATTTTCCGGAGAGTCCTCGTGAGTACTGGAATCGTCTGAAATATCCATCCTTCTCTTCGCATTGAGAAGAAACACACAGCTTCCATCATCGGTGAAAAGCCCGATATTCAGATCGAAAAAATCAACCACGAGCCTGTAGGAAACACCTCTTTGAACAGAGAGATACACACGCTTCTGTGAGACTCCGACGTCTCTGACCCTTCCTCCGGAAAGATACTTTCGCAGCACATCCGCCGTGCCGCCGCTGTAGAGCCAGGAGTTGTCGATTTTTCTGAAGAGCAGATGAAAACGAGGTGATTTTTTCTGAACGGATATCACAAGGCTTCGGCGCACACCGTGCGTATGCACGATTATGATGAGCGTGTGCGGATCAAGCTGGGATATTTTCTCGATCCGTGCTCCGCTCACTTCGTTTTTGAGCTCGCATACTGTGTCTTTGAGTGTTCTCACATCCATTTTCCCGGGAATTTAACAAAAATATAACCATTGACCTAATTTGAATACTATATAATAATTTTAACAATATAAAGGAGGTTTCAGATGGCAACCACACTCAACGAAATGATAAGGGAGAGTGCAGAAAAGTACGGCAGTCTCCCTGCTCTGAAAATTCGTGAAGGAGAAGTATTCCAGCCGATTACCTACAAAGAGCTCTGGGACATCATCGAAGCGCTGGGCACGGGTTTGATTGATCTCGGAATCGGCAGGGGGGATCACATCGGGCTTATCTCGGATAACCGGTATGAGTGGATCATGTGCGACCTCGCAGTTTTGGGAATAGGGGCGCGCGATGTGCCGAGGGGCAGTGACTCCACAGCTCAGGAGCTCGAGTTTATTCTCCGGCATGCGGAAATTGAAACATCCTTTGTGGAAAATGCAAAACAGCTCAACAAACTCTACGCCATTGCAGAAAATCTCCCGGAACTCAAAAACCTCATCGTTATCAGCGACGACGATAAAATACATCCTGACGATTACCCGCTCATCAATGTGTTCACCATGAAGGGGATGAGAGAAAAGGGGAAAAAGCTCGTTGAAAATGGAGACACCAGGTTTCGCGACGCAGCCGCGGCAGTAAGCGCAGACGACCTTGCAACGATCATCTATACCTCAGGCACCACAGGCGAGCCCAAGGGAGTCATGCTCAGCCACGGAAACATCATGCACAACGTCATCAATTCTCCGAAAAATGTTCCCATTACCACAGGAGACAGGTTTCTTTCGATACTTCCCGCATGGCACTCTTTCGAAAGGACCGTTGAGTACATTCTTCTCTACGTGGGCGCTTCTAATGCATACAGCAAACCCACAGCGCAAATTCTGATGAAGGACCTCGAGCTTGAAAAGCCCAACTACATAGCGAGCGTCCCGCGAATATGGGAGGCGCTTTATAATGCGATCCACTACAAGATCAGCAAGGAAAGTGCGCTCAAACGTTCTCTCTTCCATACCTTTGTCAACGCGGGAATAAAGCATACCAAGAGCCGGCTGCGAATGAAAAAGCTCACCCCGGTATTCAGACCGCAGCCTCTCTTCAGCCGGTTCGGCGACTATTTCGTTTCCGTACTCCGCATGATTCTTCTTCGACCTGCGGTACTCATCGGCGACAGGCTCGTGTATTCGCAGATTCGTGAAAAGACTGGCGGAGAGCTGAAGGCGGGAATCAGTGGAGGTGGTGCGCTTCAGGAGCACATCGATGACTTCTTTGCCGGTATAGGATTGTGTGTTCTGGAGGGGTACGGGCTCACCGAAACATCCCCAATCGTGGCAGTACGGACATTTGAGCGCCCTGTTCCGTACACCGTCGGCCCGCTCCTCCGGGAAGTCGAGGTGAAGATCGTGGATGAAAACGGCAGAGAGCTCCCCAGAGGAGAAAAGGGAATCATCATGGTGAAAGGCCCTCTTGTAATGCAGGGCTACTATAAAAACGAAAAGGCGACAAAGGAAGTTCTTTTGCCCGATGGATGGCTCAATACCGGAGACCTCGGAAGGCTCACCCACACAGGAGAGCTCCAGATAACCGGGAGGTTGAAGGATACCATTGTGCTGCTCGGAGGAGAAAACATCGAACCCGCTCCTATCGAACAAAGACTTTCGGCAAGCAGGTTCATCCGTCATGTCATGGTGATTGGGCAGGACAGAAAGCTTCTCGGAGCTCTCATCGTACCCGATTTCGAAGAGCTGAAAAGCTTCGCGGAAAACGAGCACATTTCTTACTCTGGAATAGACGACCTGATACAAAACCCGCAGATAAAAAGCCTTTACCGGGGAGAAATCAAGGCACTCATTTCCCCGAAACACGGGTTCCGTGCTGTGGAATACATCTCCAACTTTACTCTGCTTCCAAACGAGTTCGAAATCGGGAAGGAGCTCACCCACACGCTCAAGATGAAAAGAAATCTTATCAGCGACCTGTATCGGGGACACATCGACTCGATGTACCGCTGAGCGTACGGGTGAAAATGCGAGTCGGTGTGTATTCTCTTCTCCAAAAGAAGGTCGATGCATGTGCGCCCAGGACAGATCGAACACACCCGGAAACGAAAAAATGAGAAAGCTCAAATCTGTTGCCGACCTCGTGGAGATCGCAGGCACAATGAACCCCTCGAATGTGGTCGTTGCAGGGGGTGACCGTGTTGAGGACCTCCGTCTTGTTGAATCGGCACGTGACCACGGCATCATAGACCGAATTATTCTCGTCGGTGATAAAACCCGAATTCTCGAATCCATCGAGAAGGTGGGGATTGACATCGCGGACAAAGACATCGTTGCCGCGGAAAACTTCGAAGCAGTTGCAGAGGCAACTGTCCGACTCATCAAATCGGGCGATGTGGACATTGTGCTCAAGGGGAACATATCCACCCCTGTGATCAACAGACGCATGCTCCCCCTTGCGATTCGCTCGACGGTGAGCCTGGCGACAATTTTCGACGCAGATCCTATCGCGGATGGCAGGCCGATGATCCTGACCGACGCGGGAGTCACGACAGTGTGCACCTTCGGCCGAATGGTCGATATCGTCATCAATGCGGTTGACGTGGCCCGCTTCGTGATGGGTATCAAAAGGCCCCTGGTTGCAATTTTATCCGCCAACGAAAAACAGATACCTTCACTTCCGTCTACATGGCTCGGTCAGCGCCTTGCGGGCCGGAACTGGGATCATGCGGTGGTCTACGGCCCACTCTCTTTCGATCTCGCCACAGATCCTGGGTCCGTTGCTGTCAAAGGGCTCCCAGACCACCCCAACGCGCATACGGTCGCAGGAAAAGCGGATATTCTTGTGTGTCCCGGAATCGATGCCGCCAACATCCTTTACAAGACACTTGCAGCGCTGAGCAAGTACGGTATGGCCTCTCTCGCGGGGATTACGGTGGGGTTTCCCGTTCCCTACATCATTCTTTCCCGTTCCGACAGCCTGTGCATCCGTCTCGAGTCCATCGCGCTCTGCAGCGTTTACTTTCAAAGTAAAAAGGCGGAAAAAAGACGGCCCCAGCGGGCACAGAAAACTTTCCTTCCGAGGATCGTTGTTGTCAACCCCTTCCCGACCAAAATCGAAGCCGCACTATTTGAGGGTGAAAACAGGCTTGATTGCAGGGAATTTGATATGTGTGAACCCGAAACCGCTTCCAGGCACTCGGATCTTCTCATGGGGGGCAGTGGGAGCGTAACGGTAAAGAACATCGCCCTGTGGGCCGGAAACACAGGGATCATTGACGCGGTTGCAGCGCCTATTTGGCGGAAGGACGGCGTGGTTTCCGCAGGTGAACCCGGCCACATGAACACCGGCCGGCACAAAAGGGCCATACCTGTTGACAGAAAATTCTTCAAAGCGCATGACAGGAACACAGCATTCCCGTACAGGCAGAGAGCGGTTTTCACCGTCTGCGCCCTTGCAGAGCTGATGAATGTGCCCGCCTACGCGGTTTTTCTTGACTCAGGCACAAATGGATTGACGAAAGAGGCGTCCGTCTCCGGCTACGCCGGCATCATCCGAAAACGCACTCCTGATGCACCGCTCATCAGCTTTGCGGTAAAAAAGGCAGAGGGCATCATCGGAAGGCCTGCGCGGGACATGAACCTCGTCGTTGCCCTTCTCGGAGACAGGAGCACCATTGCAGCCGTGAAGAAGGGAAAAATAACCGACAGTACGGGGCCTCCGCCGGACAGCGGCCCATTCTCTCTGAACATGAGCGGAGAGCTTCCGTTGAGCGGCATCATAGACCTAGTCATCTCCAAAAAGTACGCAAAAGAGCAAATCATCGAAACCCTTTCGGAACGGGGCGGCCTCTTCTCCTACCTCAGCGAGCACGACCTCAAAAGCGTTGAGAAGCGTATCAACGACGGTGACGAACGCGCACGCTGTGTGCTCGGCGCAATGGTCTTCCAGCACGTAAAGCACATCGGTGCGATGTGCGCGGCGTGCGGTTCTGACGTGGATGCAATCCTCCTCGGGGGGAAATGCACAGAGAGCCCTTTCATAAAAAAATCGCTCTGCCATCAGCTCGGCAGGATTGCGCCTGTATTCATTCTCGAAGGGTCTCTGGAACTGGAATTCTGTGCTGCAGAGGCCGCGGGGCTTCTCGCGACAGGAAAAAGAAGGGACCACACCTCCGAATCAGAAGAGCGTGGCCCGGGCTCGTGATTTTTCAGATGGGGGCTCATATGCAAGAAACCGAAAATCGCAAGTGGGTGTTCAGGGCGCATGTGGTTGACAGGGCCGGCGCACTGACGAGCATTGCGTCCGCATTCAGCAACGAGGGCATCAGCATTGACACAGTTGTCGGCCACGGATTCGAAAAAAGAGTATCTGTGGACGGAAGCGTGGTCCTTACGTTCAACTGCACGCTGAATGAAAAGGACAAGATGGTCAGAAAAGTGAAACGGCTGAGTAAAGTACTTAACCTCGAAGAGCGCCCCTACGAGTCGCAGCATCTCAGAAAATCGGCGATCGTTCTCACAACACGAAAGCTGACTCCGCACGATGTCGCAGGAGAAACCTCCTTTCTGACCTGTGAGGAAGTGGGAGCCGACGCGCACGGATGGACTTTTTTTCTCGCCGGGTCACCAAGTGAGCTCGATTCTATTCTTGAACAGCTCGGGGAAAACGGCATACTGAAAGACATCGTCTACTCGCTGGTCGGGCTCTAGCCCGCATTCTCAAGTATTTCATCCGAAAAAAAAATCACCTTTTTTGTTCCTTTCCAACCATTATATTCTTTTCATAATTATTTCCGGAGCTCACCATGAAAAAAATATTCGAGTTTTTCTCACGCAGGCATGTGCTCGCCTCCCTGTTTACCATTACGGTGCTCATACTCGGTGTAAATTCGGCTCGAACTTTGAAGCGGGACATCATCCCTGAAGTCGATTTCGGCGAGATGCTCATCACCACCGCGTATCCTGGGGCGTCCCCGGAGGATGTGGAGCTGAACGTCACAAACAAGCTCGAGGATGAGCTCAAAGGTGTCACAGGAATCGACCGCATCACCTCCACATCAATGGAAAACATGTCTGTAATAAATGTAACACTTGACATCAATGTAAAGGACCTCAAAGAGGTGAAAACAGACATCCGCGACGCGGTAGGAAGGGTGACAGATTTTCCAGAAGAGGTCACCGAATCACCGATGATTGAGGAATTCGATACCTCACAAATCGAAATCATCGAGGTGGGGCTCACGGGAGAGATGCCGTACAGGGAACTCCGGGACCTGGCGAAGGAGTTCGAAAAAACACTCAAATCCGTACCTGGAGTCTCCAGGGTTGAAAAATACGGATACCTCGCACGTGAAATCAAGGTCGAGCTTCTTCCGCAAAGGCTCGAGCAGTATCAGGTCCCCATGCGTGAAGTCATTCAGGCAATTGAGGCGCGAAACATCCGTCTCACCGGCGGCACGTTTGAATCCTACACGAGCGAGAAAAACGTCGTCACTCTCGCACAGTTTCGCGAGCCCTACGAAGTGGGAAACGTCATCGTCCGCACAACTTTCGAGGGGCCAATTATCAGGGTGAAGGACCTCGCGCTCATACGGGACGATTTTGAGAGTCCCACTGTTCTCTCGCGCATGAACGGAAAAGAGGCAATTTCATTTCTCGTGTACAAAACGGAAAATGCGGACATCATCCGCACGGTAAATGCGATTAAAAAGATGACCAGGGAGGAATCGCAGGGCCCGGGGCCAGCCACTTCCGGAGGCCGTCCGCAGAGTGCGGTGTTTTCGAATCTGCTTCGCCTGTTTCATGGTGTGGGTGACGGTGTGGAGGCCTATCGGTACCGAGACGCGGACGTGCTCTTTGCACAGGACCAATCCAGGTTCGTGCAGAACCGGTTCAGGATCGTCCTGACCAACGGCGCGTTCGGACTTCTCTTTGTTCTGATCACCCTCAGCATATTTCTCAACCTCCGTACGGCGTTCTGGGTTGCAGTCGGGATCCCGGTCTCCATCACCGGGGTGTTCTTTCTCCTTCCATTTTTCGGCCGCTTCCTGGACACCATATCCCTCGCATCCCTCGTGCTCGTCATCGGCATCATCGTTGACGACGGAATCATTATTTCAGAGAGCATCTACTACCGCCGCTCAATGGGGGATTCCCCTCTCGAGGCAGCGGTAAACGGAACCCGGAATGTCTTCTTTCCCGTCGTGACCACCATATTGACAACCTTTCTCGCATTCGCGCCCATGCTGTTTTTGAAAGGAATATTCGGAAAATTTGTTTTCGTGATTCCTCTCACCGTAAGCCTTGCTCTGTTCATCTCGATGGGAGAATCAGCATTTGCGCTTCCCGCCCACCTGGTGCGGGGTATGGAGAAATCCACAAAAGGAGCGCAGCGGGAGGCTACCAGAAAATGGTTCAACGGGCTCAGAAAGTTCTACAGGAAATTCGCATACTTTTTTTTGAAATTCCGCTACCCGCTGGTCGTGCTCTTCTTCGGTGTGCTTCTCGCCTTTCTCTGGTACGCACGAAGCAACATGGAGTTCATCCTCTTCCCCTCCACCGGTTCGGACACATTTTTTATTGATCTCGAGATGCCTACCGGCACCTCTCTTGAAGCGACCTCAGAGAAAGTGCGTGAGGTTGAAAAGCTCGTGGAGGATCTTCCAGAAGGAGAACTCGAAAATTACGTCACCCGCATCGGCACCCTCCAGGAGCAGCTCGGAAAGGCGGAGCATTACGCATACCTCGTGGTTGGCCTCACTCCGTTTTCCGAACGGACACGCGATGCCACTGTGATCGTCGAGGACCTCAGAGAAAAAATCAACCGCACCGAGGGGATCGAGAAGCTGACCTTCGTCGTATTCCGGTATGGGCCGCCTGTAGGAAAACCGATCACCCTCAGAATCATCGGAACCGACGACGAAAAGAGAAAAGAATTTGCAGACACGATCGTCGCCTATCTGGAGGAGGTCAGGGGAGTAAAGGACATCGACAGGGACGACAAGCGAGGCAAGGAGCAGATCGAAATAAAAATCGATTATACCCGGCTCGCGCGCCTCGGGCTCACTGTTGCCGACATCGCACAGAACGTGCGGATCGCCTATGACGGCCAGGTCGTTACCTCGATCCGCGACGGTGACGAGGATGTGGGTTTTCGCGTGCAGTTCACCCCCGAAGCACGAAGAGACGTTTCCTTTTTGAGAAATCTCGTTATCCCGAACAGGCAGGGAAGACTGATTGCATTAAAAAATGCCGCACGCCTAGCAGTCGGCCCCGGCCCCAATGCGTTCAGGCATTTCGACGGAATACGGACCACCACGGTCACCGCAGATGTGGATCAGGAAGTCACCACTCCGCTCGGAGTCACCGTTCCCCTCGTACGAGAGATGAATGTACGGGAAAACTGGCCCGGTATGGAGCTCCGTGTCGGCGGCGAGGCGGAGGAGAGCATGGAATCGATAAGAAATCTCGCATTTACCTTCATCATCGCATTCGTGGGGATCTACTTCCTGCTCATCCTGCTTTTCAACTCCTTCTGGCAGCCGTTTATTGTCATTGCGGCAATTCCATTCGGTATCGTCGGTGTGATCGTGGCCCTTATACTGCACGGTGAGCCGCTGAGTTTTCTGGCCATAATCGGAACCATCGGTCTTGCCGGAGTTGTGGTGAACGATTCTCTCGTTTTGGTCGACCACCTGAATGAACTGAGGAAACAGTACCCCGAAAGAGAGCTCAGAGACGTGGTGGCGCTCGGAACGGCAAACCGTCTCCGCGCGATCATTCTCACAACACTCACGACGGTTGCCGGAGTGCTGCCTCTCGCGTACGGAATCGGCGGAACAGACTATTTCATTTCACCCATGGCGCTCGCGCTCGGCTACGGGCTGCTTTTCTCAACCCCGCTCACACTCGTGCTCATTCCCTGTCTCTACATGATATGGAACGATATCGGGAGGCTGTTTAAGAAACGAATGTAATTTACCCGGACTGCGGGCGAAGATGTACGATGGTGGCACCCCAGCCGCCCGCGTCCTCGCCTGCGAGGCTGAAGGATTCCACCTCTCTTTGCTTCCTCAGTATGGAGTGAACCCGCGACCTGAGTATTCCCTTCCCCTTTCCGTGAATAATCCTGACCTGATAGATTCCCTTCTGCATGCACGCCGAGAGGTAATCTGGAATGAGCTCGCCTACTTCTCGGGGAGAGAATGCGTGCAGATCTAAAACTCCGTCAATGGGAAGCTCCACAGGCTGCCGGTCCATGGGTAAATGATACCATTTTCGCGCGCTCCCGCAAATCGTTTCAGCTTTGGATAAGGAAAAAAATAGAAACAGGAACCACTCAGGAGACCGCTTTTATCAGCCTCGGGATGATCATCCAGCAGAGGGTGCACTTCTGGGGGCTCAGCGCCGCCCATCTGATCACATCCGCGTGAAAGCAGATAACTGCAGCAGTGGGAAAACGAATCACCGCAGATGCATCCGTGATGTGCTCCGCGCACGACCTGTCGAATGCGAGAAGGTGGGCGACTGTCTCCTCGAGCGCCGGATTGTGGCTTACGATCATGGGGCTCGCGATTGAGTCCGGCAATTTTTTCATAATGCCGACAATGTCTTTCTCAGTCCCGTAGTACAATGCGTCCCGGAATTCAACCTGTTTTTGGTACCCGCACGCTTCCGCCGCAAGCTCCGCGGTGATTCGTGCCCGTATTGCGGGCGAAGAGATGATTATATCGGGCACGCAATTATAGCGTCTGAGAACTTTGCCCATCCGGGGCGCATCTTTCATGCCACGCTTTGTGAGCGGTCTGTGAAAATCGGACAGCTCGGGGCTGCTCCAGTCGGATTTCGCGTGTCTGAGAAGGAGTATCGTCTTCATCTTCTATAACGCTTTTTGCACCTCCTGAACGACCGTTTTCAACACCTTGATACGCGCATACAGCTTCGAATTGGACTCGATCACGGTCCATGGTGCATGAGACGTGCTCGTGCGAAACAGCATCTCATCCACCGCCTCCTTGTACTGATCCCACTTTTCGCGGTTTCTCCAGTCCTCGGCACTGATCTTCCACAGTTTGTGGGCAGTGTTCTGCCTCTCTTGAAACCGCCTCAACTGCTCCTCTTTGTCGATGTGAAGCCAGAATTTAATGAGCACCGTTCCGAAGTTTACCCACTGGTCCTCCATCTCATTGATCTCTCTGTATGCTCTTCTCCACTCCTCCTCTTTGCAGAAACCCTCCACCCTTTCAACGAGCACCCTGCCGTACCAGCTGCGGTCGAAGATCGCAATATGTCCTGCCTTGGGAACCTTCCACCAGAATCTCCACAGGTAGTGATGCGCCCTTTCCACATCATTCGGAACGGCCGTGGTGATGACCTCATACCCCCTCGGGTCCATCTTCTGCACGAGCCGCTTGATGTTACCGCCTTTCCCTGCAGCATCCCAGCCCTGATACACGATGACAACCGGCACCCGTTCGAGGTAGACCTCATGCTCGAGCTCGAGTATCAGATTCTGGTACTCCTTTAAAGCCTTTCCATACTCATCCCGGGTGAGCCTTTTGGAGAGGTCGGTTTTGTCGAGAACGGAAGATGTTTTATTTACACCCTGAAATGAAGACACGTTGTCCCGCTCCGGTTCTCCTCTCTTTTTTTCAACACGATCGATTTTACGGGCGAGCGTTTCTATTACGGTATTGAACACCTTGACCGTCGCATACCGCCTGTCATGCGCCTCGACAACGGTCCATGGCGCGAATCCTGTGTCGGTTCTTGCGAGCATGTCCTCTGTTGCCTCGAAATACTGATCGTACTGCCTGTGGTGCCTGTAGTCGTCTTTTGTTACCTTCCATGCAGTGGATTTATTTTTCCTGAGCTTTCCAAACCGTTTCTTCTGCTCTTTTTTTGTGATGTGTAGGAAAAATTTGATGATAACGAACCCTCCATCCACGAGCTGTCTCTCAAAAGAAACGATTTCACCATACGCTCTTTCCCAGGCTTTTTTCTTTACAATTTTGTCCACCCGTTCCACGAGTACCCTGCCGTACCAGCTGCGGTCGAACACCGCAATCCTTCCCGCTTCCGGTGTCCTAATCCAGAATCTCCAGAGAAACGGCCTGAGGACTTCCTCTTCGGTCGGAGGGTTCGTTGGATGGACCGTGTACCCCCGCGGATCAAGTGCAAGAAGCAGTTTGTTGATGAGTGTCCCTTTGCCCGCCGCGTCCCACCCCTCAAACACGATAATCATCGGGATCTTCAATTCATAGGCCCTTCTCTGAAGCGCACCCACCCTGATCTCGAGATCAGGCGTAACATTCTTGTAATCCTGCTTGTCGATCTTCAGCGAAAGGTCGAGCTTTTCCAGCATCTTTTTTTCCCCGTTTTCCTCCAGCGCTCCCCCTTCTGTGCGGCACCCGCATCCATCGAACAACATATGCAGCCCCCCCCCCCCGGCCCGGGGGGGGCGGGGGATTGCGGGTGGGTGTAGGGGGGCCGGGGGGCG
>CAZOWM010000005.1:0-27355 GCA_964583615.1 uncultured Spirochaetota bacterium
ATGACAATAAAAAGGTTGAAGCTTTTGTGTATATATGCCCGTTACCGAAAGTGTCAACACTCGGTGGATTTTGTGAAGGAATAAGAGATCTTACAAGCTGCAGCACGGGAGAGGGAAGGGAAAAAGAACATTAATGAAAGAATGTGTTATTGATGCCACCACTTAATTTTATACAGCTGAAAGCCAGATTTTTCTAAATCATTTACTATGACGTGTGATAATTTATCGGTAACTCCTTTATAGTACAGACGAAAAGTAAAGAATATTTTCATTTTCTTTGTTTCATAATCCTTTACCTCGTCCATATATATGATTTTTAATCCCCTGCGTTTTACCGAATTAATTATTTCCGAGATATTCGTTTCAAGCGAAGTGATGATTTCAAGCGTTCTATATGAATTCTTTGCATAAACTTTCTCAAATAGATTAAGGAAAATCAAACTGAACAATCCGATAGCAGTCAACACGATCGCAAGTTCATAAAAACCAGTCCCAGCACTCATTCCAATCCCCGCCGATATCCATATACATGCGGCTGTTGTGAGTCCTTTCACTGAAAAGCCGGCTTTAATGATTGCCCCGGCTCCGATGAAACCTATACCTGTAATTATGTTCGCGGCGATCCTGGCCGGATCAGATCTGAGTATTGAATTACTATCGTGGCCTGATAGATAAGAAGTGGAAACTGTTTCAGAAAGAATCATGAATGCTGCTGCACCAAGACTTATCAGAAGGTTTGTTCTGAGACCCGCAGACCTTCCATGCATATCTCGCTCAAACCCAATCAATGCACCTAAAATTGAAGCAAAGAGTAACCTGATTCCTATAGTGTGTGGTATCATATACAGGAAATTGAAGCTCGAAAGCATTTCTTCTCCCCTCTGAAACGTCATTCCCAATAAGCATTATGAATTATTATGGCATTAAATGCAAGTATATCTATCATACAGGCTCGAATGACAAAGCTACGGCTTTTTATTTTGTTTGTAGGCGTGAAATCGTAATTAGTCGTTGGTGATTAATTCACAAGGAACTAATTATCTAATATCTCTCTGATCTTTATGCAAAGATCATCTGCGGTAAAAGGTTTTTGAAGGTACGGCATGTCTTCTTTTAAAGGCCCAAGCGGGGTAACTGCGTTGTCCGAGTAACCTGACATGTATAATACTCGAATATCCTGAATTCTTGTTTTCACGGTTTCAGCAAGATCAAAACCGTTCATTCCGGGCATAATCACATCAGTTATGAGCAAATCGAGTTCATGATTTTGATTTCTGTTTATTTGATCAATGGCCTCGTTTCCATCTCTCGCTGTGACAACTGAATAGCCCTTGTTCATCAAAACAGCAGATATCATTTCCCGTACAATATCATCATCTTCAACGAGAATTATATTTTCTGAACCATTGAGAGAGAATTCTTTGCCTTCTTTTTCCTCTTCAACTGCAACATCTTTATCAATGATAGGGAAATAAACTTGAAATGTTGTTCCTTTCCCCAATTCACTGTGCACCCAGGTATACCCATTGCTTTGTTTTACAATTCCATACACAGTGGAAAGACCGAGCCCCGTCCCCTTTTTTTCATCTTTGGTAGTAAAAAAGGGTTCAAATATATGATCCTGTGTTTCCTTATCCATGCCTATGCCGTTATCACTCACCGATAGCATTACATAGCTGCCCGGTTTTACCGGCAGGTGGTTAGCTGCATTGTTCTCATCGAGATATACATTATTCGTTTCAAGCACAAGAGTTCCTCCTTTCGGCATGGCGTCTCGTGCATTGATTGCAAGATTCATGAGAACCTGTTCAATCTGGTGCGGATCTAATCTGGAATTGTGGAGTGACGGTTCCAGGTTCACAATTAAATGAATGTCTTCACCAATGAGATGTTTTAGAATTACTTTCGTGTTTGATACGATTGTGTTCAGATTGATGACCTTTGGCTGTAAAAATTGTCTCCGACTGAATGCAAGTAATTGCTGAGTAAGTGAAGCAGCTTTCTCTCCCGCTTCCTTTATGTTCTTGATTGGGGGAGTAATATCATTGTTATTTTCGTATTTCTTAAGCAAATGGTCTGAATATCCTAATATGACAGTAAGAATGTTGTTGAAATCGTGCGCTATACCCCCTGTAAGTCTTCCAATGGCTTCCATTTTTTGGGCTTGATGGAGTTGTTTTTCCCTTTGGAGCAGATCGTACTCGGCTTTTTTCTGGTCTGTAATATCGATGAGGAAGTTGAGTGTCGCAGGTTTGTTTTCCCAGACGGTTGAAATCGCGCTGATCTGAAGCCATATTGTATTGTTATTTCGATCAAGTGCTCTAAAAGAATAGGTTTCTGGTACCTTTCCTCCTCTCGTGCGTTTTGTATACATCTCTTGAACCAATTCTCTGTCATCCGGATGAATAAATTCCATAAAAGGCCTGGAGAACAGCTCTTTTCTTGAATATCCAGTAATTTCTTCTGTTCTTGGATTTATAAACTTCACAAATCCTTGCTGGATGATAACAATAATTTCACTTGCGTTTTCAACTACCATTCGATATTTTTCTTCTGACAGTCTTAATTCTTCTTCAGCTTTTTTCAGCTCTGAGATATCTATAATAAGCCCTCTCAGGCCGACCTGTTTGTTGTCATGAAGAATCACATTTGCGTATACGGCAATAGGAAAGGTACTTCCGTCTTTTCTTAATGCAGTGTACCGTGCATCGCCTTGATACCCGTTCTCCAAAACATTTTCAATATTCTTTTGTAATTTCTCTCGATCTTCAAAAACGACCATCTGCAGGGCATTTGCGCCCTTGATAAGGTCTTCGTAATCATAGCCAAACGCTTTCAGCCCTTTCAGATTTGTGTAGGTAATCTTCCCCACTGTATCTGTTTCAAATATAGTTTGCGGCAGCAAATTGGTGAGCTCTCGATATTTTTTATCACTTTTTATGAGTGCTTCTTCAACATGTTTCAATCTCGTTTTTGCTTCCTCGAGATCCGCGATTCGTTGGCGTAATTCAATCAGCTCTTCAATGAGTTGTTTTTTTGTCTTGTTATCGTCCGTCATTAATTGAAATGTGTCCTATTTCTCTCTATTTATCATACATTTACAATTATAAGTATTCCATTTGCCGGTTTCCACTGTTTGTCATTTTGTTTTTTTTATGATCGTTAATAAAGATACTACTTGACATATTAAGCAAATATGGTAAAATATTTGCCCTACGGAACTGAAAATATGAAGAAGCGAATCCTGAAAGGGCGGCTACTGTTTTTTTGTTTTCTTTGTATGGCATTCTATGGATGTGAAATTTCTTCTGAAAACCCGCAGGATGCCCCAACTGCACCATCCTATGACGTGTATTTTGATAGCCACACACCACAGACTGCAAACCGAAATGAACTGAATTTTCAGGGATCTCTCACAGGAGAGGGCTTTCAGTCCTGTACCCTGTGCTTTTTTATTCACACAGACATCTCAACCACAATCTGGGTATTGTATCAGCCGTCGGTTGGAAAGATCAAGATACTGAACGACAACACCATTGAATTTTTCATAAACGTTCCCAAATGGCTCGAGTTTCAATACGGCCCTGACACCGAGATTGTTGTGTCTGCCGTGATCATGGAAACAGGCTACGGGTTGGATATCATTCTGGCAAACGTGGTTCCGTAGTAAAAGCTTTCCTTTCTCCCCATTTGTTTCACCATGTCTGCGCTAGAAGCTTTCCAGATAAAACTCAGGAGTATTGCCGTTGGTTCCATCGCGGCTGCCGCTGCCTGCATCAACAACGCCTGAATTTTACAAGGAAAAATGAAACAATGAATTGTGGGGATATCCCATACTCTGCGAGATTGAAACTGAGAGAAGAAAAAGAATCATAACTCTTTTTAAAGCCCCGTAACTGTCTGCTACTCAAAGGTACATCTCTATTGAAAATTATTTCAAAAATATTTACTTATGTTTATCCTGACAGAGGTGAGCGAAGCCATGACTCATGTTTTTGTTTGACTGATATCCTGCTCTACGATAACATAGTGAAAATGGAAGATGCGCATGAAAGAACACAAAATACGGCTTCACAGCAAAGAGCTTTTTGAATTCGTAGAACTGATACTGAGTCGGGCGGGAATTCCGGATGATGATGCGAAAGTAACTGCGGATGTACTGGTTTCAGCGAACCTGTCCGGTATAGATTCGCACGGAGTCGTCCGGCTCTCCCACTATCTTCGCAGAATCAAGAACGGGACAATAAAAAAAATACCGCATGTGCGACATGAACGAAAAACTCCCGGCCTTGCCGTTGTTGACGGTGATGACGGGCTCGGGCACGTCGTCACTGCACGGGCAACAAATTTGGCCATGGAGCTCTGCAGGGAAGCAGGAACCGCCTCAGTTGTGGTGAAGAATTCGAGTCATTTTGGAATGACCGGCTACTACGTGAGAATGATGACTCAGCGCGGTTTCGCAGGTATGGTGATGACACACACCGACAGCTTTCTCATACCATACGGCGGGAGAAAACCCTTTCTTGGAACAAATCCTGTTGCCATCGGATTTCCCACCGGAGGAGTACCGCTTGTACTTGACATGTCCACGACCTCGATACCGTACGGAAAAGTGGTGATAGCGAAGAAGGAGGGAAGAAGTATACCTGAAGATTGGGGCTTCGACGAAAACGGAGAGCCCACGACCGATCCTTTCAGAATCGCGGGTCTCCACCCTGTTGCCGGGTACAAGGGAAGCGGGCTGGCAATGGTAATCGATATTTTCTGCAGTCTTTTTTCCGGTATGGCATTCGGTCCTCATATAAATCGTATGTATGTCGACCTTGACAGCCCGAGAAAGCTTGGTCACTTCATCGTCGCGTGGGACATAGAAAGGGTGCTTGTGATCGAAAATTTTCAGGATCGAGTACAGCAAATGATTGATGAGCTGCACTCAATTCCCCCTGCATCCGGATTTGAGAGGGTGCTCTATCCGGGGGAGATCGAGGGTATCACCCGGGATACACGTGCACGGGAAGGGATTCCAGTAGAAAACGGCCTGTACCGGGAGCTCTGTGAGCTTGGAAAAGAGTTCGGTGTACAGATGCCGAAACCGGTCGGCTAAACCATATTATTTCAACTTTTTTGATCTGAAAACATAAAGACTGTGTTTAAAATCCGCAGCGTGACACAGCCCTGAAAAAAGGCTCGGAAACGTGCAAAGCCCCCAGCAGCGGAAGGTCACTGGTGAGGTAATGGACACAGATGAGACGGGCGCCGTTTTCGATTGCAGTGAGCATTGCATCTTCAATTTTGCCGGGGTCCGTAAGTGATCCGGAGCCGACCACTCTGCCCATATGAACGCTTCTTTTTGCTGCGGCCCGGAAGAGTTCGTTAACTGCGGTTTCAACTTCCGGAATGTCGCCTTCTCTCAGGATTGCATCAAAAGGTCCCACGAATCCGCACGCCTTGTGTTTTCCCTGAGACTGCATCAGCTCCAGGACAGCATCACGAATATTTTTGTTGAGAATAAGCTCGGCGGTTTCAAACTGCAGCCACCCCTGTGTTTCCGTTTCGGCACCGAGCAGCAGATCAGGAGTGAACAGGAGGTTCCTCGCACCGTCCCGGACCGGATAGCCACCGCGGCTGTAGGGATGCGCCTTGCCGGGGAGGGGAAAGCTGACGGAACTGAAGTAATCTTTCGCTTCCTGCAGAGAGGTACAGTAAGGACGCATGGTTGCCCGTGCCCCGAGCTGAAACGCATCGCCATGAGAGCTCAGCGCCTCTCTGTGCAGGCGCTGTACGGGCAGAACACCCAATCTGAGCTCAACGGCATTCTGCTCTCTTCCATACCAGCCTTCCCATTGGAGGTGCTCTGCGTCGTTTACCACGAAGGAGAACCCGGCCTTCGCCCATGAATGAACCTCGTCTTCTCTCAGCTTGTTCAAGGGAATATCGTTGAAAATACCGAGAAGCGGTGGGGTTTGCTCGAAGGATGATGAGCAGTCCATTATTTCCTTGAGCGGGTTCCGCCGGGGATTTCTCACATATGCGTGAGCCCGCTTTGCAAACTCATCTACCTCGAGAGGTCTTTTCCCTCCGATGGCGTCTAAAGCAGTCATTGTGTCCCTGTTTTTTTTGTATTTTTCAAAGCCTTACCAGGCATTATATATAAAAAAACGCACTTGTGCATTATTTTTATTTGAGCAATGAATTTCCCGGACCGCGCCTGCTTTCAGAGAAGATTGGGAGGAGGCTCGAGCCTGCTCAGGTGGTCGATGGCCTGATCGATGTGTTTCTGTCCGCCCGAAAGAATAAACACCTTGTGGCCTGGCAAAAGAATGTCCACCTTCCTGTCCGCGAGTCTGCCTATGTTCTCACGGTATTCTGCAAGCGAAGATCCCCTGCAATTGAGAAGCAGAATAAAACCGCTGGCAAACACCACGTCTCCCGAAAAAAGCGTCCGCCCTTCAGGAAGATCTACCTGAAAGCAGGTTGAACCCTCACTGTGCCCGGGCACGAGTATTGCGCTGAAATTGAACCTGCCGCACGTGATCACGTCGCCGTCTTTGAGGCGCACGTCAACAGCACAGTTCGGAAACTGATAATCAGGAGAATACAGCCCACTTCGCTTGGCCACGTCGAGCGCTAGGTCCGCTTCGGTTCCCTTTTCCACATAATCCGCCTCCTTTCTGGCGATATACACCTTGCATCCGCACCGTTCGCGAAAAACACGGGCACCGCCCGCGTGGTCTGAGTGCGAGTGGGTGAGGAGCAACGTGCTGATTTTCGAAGCATCCAGGCCTTCGCGTTCGATATTGGAAAAGAGCACATCCACATCCACACCAGCTCCTGCGTCGATCAGCGCAATCTCCCCGCCGCAGTCTACTGCATATACGCTCGAGTCGAAGTCCTGGCTCAGACTGAAATGCCCGCTTCCGATGAGATAGAGGTGATCGTGTATTCTCATTGTTTCCTCTCCTTTACAGTGCAAAAAGTTCTGCCAGCGCACGGTCTATTTCCGGCTGTAAGCCTGCGTGCTGCATAAACAGCCCGATACTGCTGATCAGTGCGGCAAGATTGAAAGTAAGGCACTGCTTTCTGCTCATATGGCCCACTCGAAACACATGGCTCTTGAGATCTCCAAAAGAGCCTGCTATCCTTATTCCTGTATGCTCTTCGAGAAATGCGATAAGCTTTGCAGGCTCGAATCGTCCCCTTGTTGAAAGAGCGGTGAGACCATGCGCACAGGCACTCTCACTCACAAAAGGCTCGAGGCCAAGCGCAGAAAATGCGCGGCGAACCCGCATCGATGTGTCCAGAAAATTTCTGTGCCGTTGTTCCATTCCTTCCATTTCAATGAAATCGAGACTTCTGGCGAGTGCCAGCACGTTGTTGGTAGGAAGAGTCACTGGAAAAGGATGCCAGTCGTGCCAGTCGTTGTAGTAGTCACACCAGATCCTGAGGTCCGTGTACCAGGACCGTGCCGGTTTACTCTCGATATGATCGATGAGGTGCCCCCGGACCGCGACAATGCCCAGACCGGGTGGGGTTTCCAGACCCTTCTGAGAGGCCGTTACAACAACATCGATTCCCCAGCCGTCCATGTCGAGAAGCTCGATTGCAGCGCTGGAGATGGCATCCACCGCAAACAGACACCCCTGTTGTTTTACAACCCGGGCAAGCTCCTGTATGGGGTTGAGGAGCCCGGTGCTTGTTTCCACCTGGACGGCGCACACGACGTCGAAACGTTCTGCTTTGATTTTCTTTTCAATATTTTCCACATCAACAGGTTGGTCCAGGGGAAAGTAAAGAACCTCAAGGTCGCCGGTGTGTGTAGCGACCACACTTTTCAGACGGTCACCGAACATCCCGTTGCTGAGAACAAGGCATTTTTTATCAGTGCAGAATGTGGTTGCCATGGTTTCGAGACCGAGTGAGCCCGAACCCGGCATGAGAAAAGATCTTCCGTCGCACCTCAAAAGGCGGCACACGCGTTGTTCGGTCCTGAGATACATCTTCGCCCAGTCCGCCCCATAGTGAGCAATTGACTGGCCATTGTACGCAGCAAGAACGTCTTCGGAGATCTCTACAGGGCCTGGAATCATAAGCAGACCTTTTGACATTTTCCCGCTCCTCCTTCAGTACTCTTTACACCTGTATTGATGGTAATCAATTTCTCTGTTCACCGGCTACAAAAACATGATCAACACGGGCGAAAAACCTCCGAGCTGACAAGGTAACGCCTTATCTTTTCCCAGTTCAGCGACACGCCGATGCCGGGCTCGGCAGGCACCGCGAATGTTCCATCACCTGCAACATCGATCATCGGCTCGACAATGTCGTCGCTCATGTAGTGGCATGATTCCTGGATGTCACCAGGCTGGTTTACGCCTGGAAGTGAAGAATAGATGATGTTGTACATCATTCCCACTCCGGATTCCAGCATGCTCCCGCACCAAAGACCCGTACCGGTTTTTACACAGAGGTCGTGGATCCGTTTCGCCTCCAGAAGACCGCTCACGCGGGCGAGCTTCACATTGATGATCCGGCATGCCTCAAGATCGATGGCCTGGCGGGCGGCGTGTGCGTGGACCACGCTCTCGTCAAGGCAGATAGGTGTGCGAAGACTCTTCTGCAGCGCAGCATGATCGACGATGTCGTCATTCTCAAGAGGTTGCTCTATCTGGGTGAGCCCGTATGGATCGAGCGCCTGCAACATCCCCGCCTGCTTTAGGGAGTACGAGGAATTGGCATCCGCCATGAGCTGTATGTCACCGAGATGCTTCCTGAGGGAGGAAATGAGCTGAACGTCGTGTCCAGGTTGTATCTTTACTTTCAACCGTGTAAACCCCTTTGCCAGCTGAACACGGGCCTCCTCAAGGGTTTCCTCGAGGGTGCCGAACATGCCCACACTGACACCTGCGTCGACCCGCGTTTTTGTCCCGCCGAGGAGTGAGGAAACAGAGACTCCTCTCTGTCTGCTCATGATGTCCCAGAATGCAAGCTCCACTGCGCTCTTTGCCATATGGTTTCCGACTACATGGCTCATGGACGCCGCAACTTCATCGATATCATCGATTTTTTTCCCCAGAAGGGACGGAAGTATGAAATCCTCGATGATGTGCCTGCAGCCTTTTATCGTTTCGGGACTGTAGATGGGATCCACGTTTGCAGAGCATTCACCGAGCCCGACGATGCCGTCTGCAAAGAGCCTTATGATCAGAAGATTTCGGTTTGCGATGGTGCCGCACGCAGTGACAAAGGGTTTTTTCATGGGTAAGCACACATGATGTATTTCTGCTCGTTCGACCTTCATGCCTCGGCCCCCTTAAACCATTTTGTCTCGCGTATTCCTTTCCTGATCCACTGGAGCGATTCCTGCGGCATCTGGCCGAAATTGTAAAAGCAGAGGTGCGAGATACCGTGTTCCTTAACGGTATTTATCTTGCGGACGAGGTTTTGATAGCTTTCAGTGTCCGGATACTGCGGCCTCAGTACGACCTCCGCGCGATCAGGACGAAGCCCGTCACGAATGAGCGCGTCAATATCTTCAGATATCTCATCCTCATCCCGGTAATAGCCGCAGATCGTCACTCTGTCGGCGATCTCGGAAAGGGAAACCGGGTCAGCGCCGTTTCGTATGCCGGCTTGAACTGCGGGCGGAACGGGCGTCGCGATGATAGACAGCGTGCAGAGATCCCCAGCAGCGCTCCTCAACGATCGAATCCAGCCGTTCATCAGATTTTTTCTCATGCGCAGATAATCCTCGAGAAGAGGAATGTCGTGAAAAAGTACGCCGAGGAGGTCGCGGAAATTCATTCCGTTGTGCTTGTTTTCTTCAGTCCGTGATTCTTTTAACAATTTTTCAATATGCCGTTTCACCGCGGCCTGCAGAAGATTCGAATCGATTCCGTGCTCCTCAGCCGTTTGTTTACAGGATGGACAAAAGCAGAGAGAGAGAAGCAGGTCGAGTGAGTCAGTGAGAGGAATTCCGTACATCTCGTGGTGATACCCGTGAAAAAATCGCATGAAACCCGCGGATTCAAGACACAGCGACTGAAAACCAAAACGGCTCACCACGTCCTGCACCATGCCGAGCACGATTCCCTGCGCGTCAGGGTTTGCCGGGCACAGAGAGTGAAAGAGGTGTTCTCCGAACACGTTCGTTACGGTGAGCTCCGGGTTTTGAAAACCGGCCGTGCTGTTGTGCATGCAGATGATCCATGCGGTCCTTTCCACGCCCCGTTTTTCTGCCTCCTCCGCAAGTTCGCTGAGGAAGAATGTTCCAGAGGTAAGCGTGGATTCTTCAGGAACCAGCCCTGGAGGATATCGGTTATTCTGGGGGGTGAAGTAACACGCGTTCGGCTCAGGAAAGTACAGCGTTCTTACAGGATTATGTGTACAGAGCAGCTTGGCGTGGTGGTAGTTTACCGCAACGTGCACACCGTCCAGTCCGAGCGAGCGCACCAGCTCCAGATACCTGCCTGTGCCGTAATCGATGATATCCCACGGGTAAACGAATATCGATGTATGTCTGACGTCTGGTATCATCATTGTGGATACTCACCCTTCGGAGGATCAACGAATTGCATCGTACATGGCGACCACGTTTTCCGGAGGAACATCCGGCTGTATATTGTGTACCGGGTTCAGCACGTATCCGCCTCCCTTCCCCAGTATCCTGACGATGCGCCGCACCTCCTCTGTGACTTCTGCCGGTGTGCCCTTCGGCATGAGGTGATGTGTGTCGATACCTCCCCAGAAACTCAGCCGGTCTCCATATTCACGCTTCAGCGTTTCGGGGTCCATTCCCCGGGCGGAAACCTGTACCGGATTGAGTACCTCGACCCCGATATCAATAAGATCACTCAATATTTCGCGTACTCCCCCGCAGCTGTGCAGGTGCAGCTTTGCAGCCGTTTTCTCCCTGATAAGCCGGAAATATCGTTTCAGGTGTGGTTTTATCATGTTTCGAAAAAGATCCGGAGAAATGAGCATGCCGTTCTGGGCACCGAAATCATCACCCACTCCAACGACGTCCAGGTAATCACCGGTCTCCTCGAGATACCGGATCATCTTGACCGATTGGATTTCGGTGACTTTTTCCAGAAGCGCCGATGCAAAAGGTTTAAACAGTATCAGGTCAATGAGAAACTTCTCCATCCCCCTGATCATGGTACAGGCCTGAAAAATACTTGTGTCCCCCATGTGGCCAACGAGCGCGAACTCCGTGTGCTCCCGGATATTTCGTGCCTGCTCAACGAGCCCGCGTGTCCTCCCCGGATCTTCGGGATCCGGCCAGTTGAGCGCCTCAATATCATGAACAGTTTCAGCGTCTTCAAGAGGGTATTTCACCGCCTCGTAGTAGAGCGGCTCCCCGTTTCTCTCAGCAGCCCTGTACTGAATACCCCATTCATCCCGGTACGCTTTTTCAGAAAGCTCAACTGTTCTGTTCCTTTCAGGTGTGCCCGAATGGATTCCCCTGGTATCGATTCCCAGCCGCTCGAGTACTGGTTCGGCAACAGAGACCACCTGCATATCCCGGGAGAGCAGGGGAGGGTCAGGATTCACTGCAATATCGAGATGGGCGGCCAGTTTCCTGTAGGCGATGAGTGTAATGGAAGTGTTGCATGTGCTCCCCAGATCGGCGGGAGGTCGGTCGGTTTCCTCGTGGTTCAGCGCTCGTCGTACTCGTTCTCTGGGTTTCATTATATCCGTATCCCGGTTTCATACCCTTCGCGGATTGCCCAGTGAATATCCCGTGGGTCTGCGCAGTCACCGATTATACATATTTCGGAAGCGGCGTCTTCATTGCGCAACCCCTGCGCAAACTGATTGTTTTTTTTATACCCGGTGGCGAGCACGACCAGGTCCGCAGCAATTGTGTAATGAATTCCCTCCCGCTCCAAAGAGACCGAAAGAAAATCTGAGGCGATTTCGAGTTTTTTTGCGTTGTCGAGTATCTGCACATTATTTTTTGAAAGCTGTTCCATGAGTATGAAACGGTTGGTTGGATGTTCGTCCGTAATCCATCCATCGTACGGAAGGACGTCAATGAGGGAAACTGAGCGTCCAAGAAGCGCGAGATACCATGCAATCTCACACCCAACGTCTCCGGCCCCGATTACAACCGCCCGCTCACTGCTTTGCTTCTGAAGTTCTCGCTTAAGATAGAAATCCCGGGCTGCCGTTACAGGCGCGCTCTTGATACCTGGAATATGGGGTACGTATTCCTGTGCACCGACCGCCACAACAAGAACGTCCGCACCTTCATTTTTTAGATCATCCACAGACATTTCCCGTCCCGGCACGAAACGGACCTCGCTTTCCTTGAGGCGCCGCTCATAGTGTTGGAGAAGCCGCCGCAGGTCCTGCTTGAAAGGAGGCACACACCCGAGCCTGATGTTGCCGCCCGGTTCGTATTTTTTTTCGTAGAGGATGACCTCATGACCCCGTTCGGACGCAGTGATGGCAGCCTCCAGACCGGCCGGTCCGGCTCCAACGACAATGACACGTTTCATAACCGCTGCAGGCTGGGGGGGCTCGCCAAGGAGGCTCGGATTGACGGTACACTCGACCGCACCTGCACGGTCAATGACGATCTTCTTGTGGCAGACATTGCACCGTATACAGGGGGTTATTTCATCCTCTTTACCTGCATGCACCTTTGAAACCCAGTGCTGGTCTGCAAACATAGCCCTTCCCACACCCACGAGATCTGCCTTTCCTTCAGAAATGATCTCCTCCGCTTTCTGCGGTGTGACTATGCCGGCAACGGTCAGTACCGGTACCTTCACCCGTTTTTTTATCATCCCGGCAAAGGATGTAAGAGGACCTTCGGGTACGAAGAGAGGGGGCACATCTGGATAATCCGTGCCTCCGAGCAGGTATGTTGAGGAAGACACGTGGAGGTAGTCTGCTCCCGCTTTTTCCAGATGCTCGGCGATATCTATCGAGAGGGGACCGGTGATGCCGTTGGGCAAAGCTTCATACGCGCTGAACTTGACTCCCACCGGATATTCCTCACCGCAGTCTTCCTTGATTCCTTGTATGATCTCGGTCGGGAAGCGCATGCGCCCCTGAAAATCGCAGCCGTACTCGTCTTCTCTGCTGTTTGCATGAGGAGACATGAAGGCGCCGATGAGGTAGGTATGCCCGCCGTGAACCTCCACGCCGTCGAATCCGATTTTTTTCGCACGTATTGCCGCTTCACGCCATTTGCACACCAGTTCCTTTACCTCATCAGTCGAGAGTTCCTCCGGCACTCCCGGATAGAGCGGGCTTTGTATGGCTGAAGGGGCGATCGCCCTGCCGTAGGGTGCTCTCCCGCCGAGCAAGGCAAGCTGCATGAATATCCGTGTGCTGTGCTGATGTAGGGTATCTACCATCCTGCGGAACCCCGGAATGAATTCATCTTTGTCTATCCTGGACGCAGGCGCCCAGAACTGATCATTGGCAACTGCTGTGAATTCACTGATAATCATGCCCACACCGTTGTTTTGGGCAAGAATAGCGAGAAAATCGATGTAGCGCTGATCGACTTTTTGGTCTTCTCTGTGTAAAGCCAGGTCGATCGGTGGAAAGACAATCCGGTTTCTTATAGTCACCGGTCCGATATTTATCGGAGTAAGTATATGTTTTAAAGGCATTTAAACCTCCTTTTCTCTCTCTTTCTGCTGCCCTACACAGTCATCGCATGCATGAGTTTTTCCTTTGTTGCCTCTCCGGTACTGAAAAAGCCAGTCACCCGCCCCTCATGCATGACCATAATGCGGTCGCTGATACCGAGTATTTCAGGAAGCTCACTGGAAACCATGAGCACGGCTCCTCCCTGTACTTTGAAGCTGCTGATAAGATTATAGATTTCTGTTTTTGCTCCCACATCAATCCCCCGAGTTGGTTCGTTCAGGAGCAATATACGTGGCTTGACCTTGAGATATCGGGCAAGAAGCACCTTCTGCTGGTTACCCCCGCTGAGGTTCTCGACAAGCTGATGCGTACCTGCGCATATGATACCGAGCTGCTCTATGAGTTTTTGCACGCGTTCCAGCTGCATGGCAATCGATAAAAACCCGAATTGCCTGTCATCCCGCAGACTTGCAGCCGAGATGTTGTCCTGAACACTCTGGTTCAGCATAAGACCCTTTATATGCCGGTCCTCAGGTATATATCCTATCCCGTGCCTCAGCGCGTCTTTGGGGCTGTGAATTCTAATTTCCCGCCCACCGATCTCAATTGATCCCGATATTGGCGAATAATATCCGCACAGGGTTTCAAGCAATTTGGTCTGACCGGAGCCTAAAAGACCGGCAATTGCCAGGGTCTCTCCTGCTGCAAGCTCAAAGGATACTTCATGAACGATACCACGAGTCTTCAGATTGCTCACCTTCATGATCACGGAACCGTGAAGCCTTTTCTTTCTTGTGTATTTCTCAGCTTCCTCCTTTCCGGTCATCATCCGAACAATTTCCTCGCGGTTCGTTTCGGACGTGTTTCTGGTACCTACGCATTCTCCGTTCCGCAGCACGGTTATTTTATCGGAAATTTGAAACACTTCATCCAGTTTGTGGGAAACGAAAATAACCGAGACATTCATACGCTGAAGAAACCGGATGATATCAAAGAGCCTCCGGGTTTCTTCTTCTGTGAGGGAAGAAGTCGGCTCATCCATGGTGATAATGCTGGCGTGTATGCTCAGAACTTTGGCGATCTCGATGAGTTGCTGCTCTGCCACCTCGAAATCCTCGACCCGCAGATCAATATTAATATGGCCGAGCCCTACTCGAGTCAGAAGCCTGGCTGCAGACTGTCCGCTTCTTTTCCAGTCGATTCTTTTTATGAGAGACCCTTTGACGTGTTCCTGTCCGAGAAAGAGGTTTTCCTTTACCGACAGGCAACCGATAAGATTTGAAGCCTGTGGTATGAAGGCGAGTCCCTGCTGCTGTGCCTGCTGTACATTTGATGCGTGATACGGTTCTCCCCTCAGCAGGATAGTCCCTTCGTTTTTTTCCAATGCACCATTAATTATCTTTACCAGGGTGGTTTTTCCCGCACCGTTTTCACCGACAAGCGCGTGTATCTCCCCCTCGTGCTCCAGTTCGAAATTCACGCGATTCAGCGCCCTGGTTCCGGGAAAGAACTTGGAAACCTCCTGTACCTTCAATACGCTCATGAAATTCCTCACTTCAGCGACCATTTCTGAGTACTGTGCATGGTTGCGATGCCACCGATGATAACGCCCTGTACGATCAGTTTTCCGGCGTGTCTGGCATTCACCAGAGTCATCAGGTTGTCGACATATCTCATGATGAGCGTTCCGATTATCGTCCCTCCGATCCCGCCGATTCCTCCCGCAAAGGTTGTGCCGCCGATAACGCTTGCTGCGATAGGGCTGAGCATATATTCGACTCCCGCATCAAGAGTTCCCATACCAAGATATCCGGAAATAAGAAGTCCTGAAATAGCGGCGAACACGCTGCTGGTCACATACACAAGAATAATCGTCCAGTCGTTGTTGATACCGGAAAGCCTTGCCGCAGTGGGATTGCTGCCGGTAAAGTACACCGATTTCCCTGCCGCAGTACGATTGAGAAACAGAATCACCCCGAAGGAGAGGGCGAGCCAGACGAGAAGCGCTACAGGAACAAGATCGAACAGCTTTCCTCTCCCGATAAATCTGACAACTTCCGGTATGTACCCTCTCGGAGCGCCTTTTGTCAGCACCAGGTATGAGCCGCGTACAGCAAAGCCCATGGCGATCGTCATGATGATGGCAGGTATTCCCGTTTTGGCAATCATCGTCCCGTTCACGAATCCTATACATCCGGCAAGCAGAATCGCGAGGAGTGTAACCGATAGTATTGAAAAAGGATTATCCTGCATGAAGTTTGCGGAAAAAATGTTTGTCAGCGCTATTGTCTCATAGAGAGACATATCGATGCCGCCCGTGAGCATGACTATCGTTTGACCGATTGCCACGACACCCAGATATGAGGCATTTTTTGTCGCATTGAGAAAAGATACAGGCATAAGACTGTAAGGGCTGATAACAGCAATAGCTATGAGCACAGCAACGAGTCCGAAAATGGGAACTAAAAGCCGCTTGTTCATTTTTATCAGGCGAATCTCCTTTTCATAGTGTACGCTACCACCGCAACAAAAAGCACTCCGGCCCGAACGATGTACTGCCAGTACGTGTGGACTTCTGCCATTACTAGGACATTTGCGAGCACCGTTAGCACCAGCGTCCCGCCGACCGTTCCGATAATTCCT
Organism: uncultured Spirochaetota bacterium; assembly: GCA_964583615.1. GTDB lineage: Bacteria > Spirochaetota > B62-G9 > B62-G9 > DRHN01 > CAZOWM01. The sequence goes on from CAZOWM010000005.1 coordinate 16,255, forward strand.
CCTCTTCCTCCCACAAAGGTTGTCCCGCCAAGCAGTACGGCGGTGATGCTGTCGAGAAGAAACGGGTTGCCCACAGTCGGAGCTCCGCTGCTGATTCTCAGTGCCAAAAATATGCCAGCCGCGGATGAAAGGAGTCCCGAGAGTGCGTATCCGGTAATAATGGCATGGTCGACGCGTACGCCCGTAAGGCTCGCCCGCTCTTTGTCGCCGCCAGTCGCGTAGATATGTCGGCCGCGAACAGTGTGATGGAGAAAGAAGTAAAGAATACAAATGATCACAATGTAGTAGAATACCGGACCCTGAAATGCACCGACCTCGAAAAGAAAGTACTTGTATATGTTTTCCGGAATGTATCCCCCCGGTTGGGGTAAAATAAACATGGCAAGGCCGGAAACAATGATCATGGTGCTCAGAGTAACAATAATGGGAACCATATTGAGCTTTGCGACCCCTAGACCATTGATCAGTCCCACTGCCGTGCCTGTTGCGAGTATCAGTATCAGCACGAGCGGCCATGTCCATCCAGGACCTCCCATGAGCACGGCAGCGATAGTCGTTGAAAGGCTCATCACAGATCCGACGGACATGTCAAGACCGCTCATGAGAATGGGAATGGTCTGGCCCAGGGAAACGATTCCGAGAACCACTGCCTGGTTCATAAGAAATGAGAGATTGGTCGCGCTCCTGAATACCGGGAATATCGCCATGCTTCCCACGATAAAGAGGACCAGTATACCGTATATAATGAATATTGGTTTGTTATGTCTGAAGTGAAATTGGATTGTAGTAAACATGTTTAAAAGGGCAATAGAGACACAGTCGCATATTCCAAAAGAAATATGCGGCTGTGTCATCTTCATCTGTTATCTGTTCAGAGGTTCTTCGTGGTTGACGTTCTCTTTGCAGTCTGGAATAATCCTCTTCGTATCACTGTTTTCAGTTGAGGTTTTATTCTCCAAAAAGAGCCTTGGCACGCTCATCGCTGAGATGGCAAAGTGTCCAGTATCCGTTTGGAAGATCGAACCGCACGAAATCGTCAACGTTCTCCTCTGTCACGACGCAAGGCGGTATGAAGTTGTCTTTGAATACCGGGTTCCCCTGCAGAATGCGAAACGCGTAGTCGAGTGCGATTGAACTCAGCCACACAGGTTTGGTGACTCCGATCGCGTTTACCCTGCTCTTATGCTGTGCCCAGTACTTGAGAAAACCGTTGTTGTCAGAGCAGGTGGCAAAGGGGATGAAAGAAGAGCCGGCCTCCTCAAATGCCTCTATCATGCCAAGTCCAGGAGTATCTGCCCAAATTCCATCCGGTCTCGGGTAGGCCGCGAGCATATCAGATACAACACGTTTCGTTTTGGGGTCTGCCCAGTCACCGGCGTCCTTCATCACCACCTTGATCTTTCTGTGCTGATTGAATATCTCCATCGCGCCATCCCATCTGGCTTCTGCCACGCCCAGCCCTGGCAGGCCTGTGATCGCGAAAATTCTTCCATTTCCGTCGAGCTCATTGACAAGCCATTCTGCCATCGCTTTCCCAAGGGCACGGTCTGTAACGTTGATGAACGTTGTATATTCATCACCCTCAACCCCGGCAGCATTGAGCACAACAGGGATGTTGGCTTGAAGCGCTTTTTTGATGACAGGAGCCAGGCCCTTTGTTGAGTTGGGAGTTACAATGATTATGTCGACCTTTTTTGAAATCATTGCCTCTATATTCTTGATCTGTTTTTCAGTGCTCCCCTCCGAACTCGTTATGACGACATCCTTCACCAGCTGATCGTACATTGACACCGCCTGCTTGAACTCCTCGGCAAACTGTGCAGACCACGTATTGCCGAGCCAGTAAATATCGTATCCGATCACCCACGGCGGGTCCTTTTTGAATCTGCTGGTATCCACCACCTGATGTTCCTTCGATACAGCGAACGCGACACCAAAAACGCAGAATACAAGAAGAGCAGCACATATAACAATAGCCAGTTTTTTCATATTTTTTCCCCTTAAAAAAATTAATAAAATATTTTTGCAATTCCCATGCATCACCCGAAGGGTAATTGTATCAGGTAAGGGTAAGATGTCAACACATATCATATGAGAAATAAACTTATTGACAGAAATAATTTTGAGAATACAATTATTTGAGTCGAACTTCGAGTTTTTCAATATATTTGGGAAAAGCATTTATTTTGGTGAAAAATACTGAATCCATTGAAGCCTATTATCCGAAGTTCTCAAAATTACCGTGCAATATATGAGTGAATGGTACATTGTCAGAGCGATGCATGAAAGTCGGTATTCACACTATTTGATGCTGTCAAAAATATTTTCAACAACACATCAAACTCGACCTCCGATGAGAAGAGGTTGGTTGGATCGGCTAAGAATCACAAAAATTCATGCTAGGCTTCAAATAACCAACAGTGCACTATGACGGCTTTCACACAGCTGATATCAATAAACATTAAAGGAGGTGTTGTATGAAAGGGAGGATATTTATATTTGTTTTTATGTTTCTCGTTCTCTGTGCGCCATTTCTCTGGGGGAGTGGAGGTGGGGCAGAAAAAGAAGAGGAGTTTCCAACTATCAGAGTACTTGCATTTGCCCAGGGATTTGCATGGCCCGAGCTTTTCGGGGGCAGCGGAACTGAGCGTACCCCGCTTCTGGAGCAGCTCGAAAAGGAGGTCGGTGCACGTATCGAGATTGAGTGGGGGGATGAGACGGCAGTGCGCCAGAAAGTGCTGACCGATCTCATCGCGCATACCGGCCGGTACGACATTCTTCTTGCCGGGAGTGCTGCCGGAATTCAGTCGTACGGTCATGGTGGGTTTCTTGAACCACTGGATGATTACTTTGATGAGCATCCGACGGATTATTTCGATCCCGACAATGTATACGAAAAGTACCTGGATGCGAACAGGATGCCGCCCGGCGGGAAATTGTTTGCGCTCCCCTACTATTCCTTTGGTGCTGGGATAATGTACCGCAAGGACATATTCGACCGCTATGGGTTGACCCCCCCAAAAACCACCGATGAGCTCATGAGTGTGCTGAAGGCGCTCAAACGTGGATTTGAGCGGGACGGCATCGTCAATGTCTATCCGGTCACAATGCGGGGAGCACCCGGCGAGGAGCCGACACTCGATCTCACAGGTTTTGTGTATGCATATTCAGGATACGCCTCCTGGTTCGAAGGCGGGCTCATCAAGGCGAACGAAATCAAGGAAAAGAATGCAAAACCTATCTTTACATCACCCGATTTCAAGCAAGGGTTCAAGGCCTTCGTCGATATAAGCAGAGAATACGGACCACCTGGAATATCTACCCATACGTGGGTCGATATGATGAACATTTATGCAGCGGGAAAGGCTGCGATACTCATGCCTTCCGCCATCAATGCATACGCGGCTCTCGGAATAACCGAAAATCCTGACGTGAAGAACAACACCAGGTTTGCGAAGATTCCGACTGGTCCGAGTGGCAAGCAGATTCAAAGCTTCTGGACATTCTCCATGGGTATAAACAGGGACTCGAAGAACAAGGTAAAGGCATGGAAAGTGCTCACCTACCTGACCGGTGAGTCAGCTATGCAGGCCTTTGCTGACAGGACCCAGTGGCCGAATGTAACCATGAAATCGGTTATGTGGAGCGATACGCTGGTCAACAGGTACGGGGAGGATGAGATACGTCTCAACGAGGAATCCATTATGGAAGCCGAACCCTACTATTTTCCCTATATACCCGAGCTCACCGAATTCGCCGACAAGATCGGAACCGCTGCATCCCGGTCCATTGCCGGTGAGGATATCGATTCAGTGCTCAACGAGCTCCAGACGTGGGCGCTGGGAAGGATGTTCAAAGGGGGATATTACCAATAACGCACTTCGGGAAATACGTCGTGGATTCAGCCGGGGCTGAAACGCTGTTTTGTACAGCCCCGGCATCAATGAATTGCTGCGCAGTTTTGCATTGATTGCCTGGACTGCATCAGTGGTATCCGCATATTTCGAGGAAGCACATGAACAGGGCAGTAATCATTACGGGCGGGGGAAGCGGTATGGGGCGCTGCATGTGCCGTTACTTCGCAGAAAGATCGTGGAACGTATGCATTGCGGACATCAATAATAAAGGCACTCAGCAGACAGCTGAGGAAATCTCTTTCCATGTTTCGGACACTCCTGTAAAAAGTTTTTCAATGCAAAAAAAACAGCACAAAAAGGGAGGTTTACTGGCTGTAAAGATGGATGTCTGCAGTTCTTTGCAGGTCAGGGAAACAGTCGAACGGTGTGTGAAACGTTTCGGGCGGATCGATGCGCTGGTAAACAATGCAGGGGTGACGGACCAGCAGACACGAAATATCCTCAATATTCCATATGATACACTTCGGGAGATCATCTCGGTAAATGTGATGGGCTCCTTTACCTGTCTGAGGGAATGTGCGGCCGTAATGATGAAAAACAGCGGGGGGAATATCGTGAATATAACCTCACTTCTTGCACAGCGCGGATATGCAAGGGCCGGTGTTGCAGCATACGGGATCTCAAAAGCTGCTTTGGAGGCACTTACAGAATATGCGGCGATCGAGCTTGGTGAAGGAGGTATCAATGTCAATTCAGCTTTTCCGGGTGTTATGGTCAATACCGGTTTCTTCGATCACCTCGAAGAGCAGGAGAGGGTGAAGCTCGCGGACCCCGCCATAATGAATGAGCTTGTATACATCCTGTGCTGCCTTGAGCCGGGTTCGCTCACCGGAAGGTCTTTCAGCTATCAGAACTGGAAAAAGATTCCCGAGCTTTCTCGACTTTACCAGAGGTACCTTGCAGATGATACGCTTGAAGGAACAATATAAGCTCCTGCTCCCCAGCCTTGCCATAACTGCAAGTATCGTGGCATTCCCCACGGTGTTCCTGCTCTACGTGAGTGTGCATCAGTGGGTGCTGTTCATTCAGGAGATACGGTTTATCTGGCTGGGGAATTTTTACAGCATTCTCACGTCGAAGGAGTTTATTCAATCGCTCAGAGTGACCGCACTCTTTGTTACCTCTACGTGTGCGCTCACCCTTCTTTTCGGACTCTCCCTGGCGCTGATTCTGAATGAGGACCTGAAGGGCAAAGGGGTATTTCGCTCGTTGTTTACCCTGCCCGCCATCATACCTCCTGTTGTGGCTGGGTTCGCGTGGAAATTTCTATTGAACAGGGAGGTCGGATTCATCGGCGGCTTTCTGTTTCCTCTGATGGGGTACAAGGGGAGCATCCTCGGAGACCCCATTCTCGCACTTCTTTCGGTTATCATGGCCGACGTGTGGAGCAGGATGCCGCTCATGTTTCTCATCCTCCTTGCAGGGCTTCAGGCCATTTCGCCGGAAATTTACGAAGCTGCAGAGATAGACGGAGCAGGATACTGGAAAGCGCTCCGGTTCGTTACTCTGCCGTCCCTGCGGACTGCCATTATCATTGCACTTATCATTCGGTTTATCGATGCCATCAACCTCTTTGAAACAATATTCGTCATGACATCCGGAGGACCTGGAATAGCTACCCAGACGCTACCGCTCTTCGGGTGGAAGGTCGGATTTCAGTACTTCAACCTGGGAGAAGCCGCAGCCCTCGCAGTACTCATGCTGATAATGACAATTTTTATCAGCCAGGCACTGATCCGGAGGATGCAAAAATGAGTGCAAGAAAAATCTGGTCCAGGGCGGTGCTCTACTTCGTGCTCATACTGTTTTTACTGTTCTTCCTCTTTCCAATTGTCTGGCTTCTGCTCTCTTCAATAAAAACGCACTATCAGACACTTCTCATCCCTCCCAGGCTCGCCTTTAAACCGACGCTGGAAGCGTACAGAAAGCTTATTACGGGAGGGATGCTCAAATCCTTCAAAAACAGCCTGCTGATAGCGGCTGTGGATATTGTTCTAGCGCTTGTTTTGAGTCTGCCGGCTGCATACAGCCTTGCCCGTTTTAAAAGCAAATTCAACGAGAATATTGGTTTCTGGTTCCTGTCGATACGGATGGCTCCCGCTTTCGGCGTGATCGTGCCCGTCTACATCGTCATTCGCAACATGCGTCTTCTGGACACGACGTTTGCCGTAAACGTCGCGCACCTGCTCATCAACCTCCCTTTTGCAATCTGGCTTTTGAAAGGGTACTTTGAAGAGCTCCCCCTCGAGATCGAGGAATCGGCGCTTATCGACGGTGCGAGCCGGCTGCAGACCCTTATCAGGGTGGTGATCCCGACAAGCATGCCCATGGTGGTTTCTGTAGCAATTCTCACCTTCATGTTCTCCTGGAATGAGTTCCTGTTTGCGTTCGTGCTCACTTCAAATCAGGGTGTAACGGTGCCCGTACTTGTTGCATCTCTGGCCGGTACTATGACTTTTGACTGGCCGCTCATGTGTGCGGTTTCAATCGGCGCGATGGTGCCGGCATTCATATTCGTCTTTGCCGTACAGCGGTATATTGTGCGGGGGCTCACCCTCGGAGCGTTGAAGTGATCGCAAAGAATTTTCAGAAATAAAGAGAGGGACGAATAAAATGGATTGTCGAGCGGTCTTCGAAAAAATAGACCCTGACGAGCTCATCGACCTGTGCAGCCAACTGATACGGATACCGAGCCACCTGGAGGTTCCGGGGCAGGAACAAGAAATTTCTCTTTATCTTGAAAAAAAGCTTCGTGAGAAAAGATTCCAGGTGAGCACACAGGAGGTCCAGGAAGGCAGGAGTAACGTCATCGTTCACATGCCGGGAGACGGGAAGGGGAGAAGCCTGCTTCTCAATGGGCATCTCGACACCGTACCTCCCGGCACTGCGATGAAAAATCCATACAACCCGGATATTCGCAATGGAATGCTTTTCGGCCGCGGTGCGTGCGACATGAAGGGTGCGGTTGGCGCCATGATTTACTCAATGATGCTGCTCGAAAGAAACGGCATACGGCTTTTTGGGGATCTGTTTTTTACCGGAGTCGTGGGTGAAGAAACGGGAGGAACAGGAACCCGTGCCCTTGTGAAAAATGGATTCGGCGCAGACTTTGCGGTGGTCGGTGAGCCAACTGATATGAAGCTCGTCGTGTCACACAAAGGAGTCGCAAACTTCGAGGTGACTCTGTGGGGAAAGGCCTGTCACGCAAGTATCCCCGAGCACGGTGCAAGCGCGATCGTTGCGGGTTCAGAGTTTATCGGAGAAATTCAGCACCGGCTTGTGCCGCTTCTTCAGAGCCGGGTGCAGAATCTGGTGGGCTCCGCTACAATAAACATCGGCCTGGTTCAGGGAGGGACGAAGATCAATATGGTGCCGGATCGGTGTATCATTCACGTAGACAGGAGATGGGTTTCCGCTGAAGATGAGAAACAGATTCTCTCAGAGCTGGAGGGCATTCTGAAAGGGGTGTGCGAAACCGATCCCAGGCTCCGGGGTGAAGTGAAACCTCTTCTGCCTGCGGAAGGATATTTTGGACCTCTCGAGGTACCACACGATCACGAAATCGTCACCATTGCGGAAAAGGCCCTTCAGCAATCGGGTATCGTTCCCAAAAAGGCGGGCATGCAGGGATGGACGGATGCAGCTACGCTCATGAATGCCGGCATACCGTCTATCCTTATCGGGCCTGGAAGAATAGAGCAGGCTCACACTGATGAAGAATTCGTAAAGGTGAGTCAGCTGGTTGATTCGGTAAAGGTATATCTCTCTCTCATACATACTATTTGCGGCTGGGCTGTATAAATGCTCCACACAGAGCCAGCCTAGCGTTCCTTGAGCTTTGTGGTGAAGTCATAAACCAGCTCATCCATGAGATTGATAAAAGTGTCAGTATCACTCATCACGGTGTATTTCCGCTCGTCGATCTTTGATTTGAGGTCTTTGTAAAACGCCTTATTTTCCTCGTCTTCCTGAGTGAGGATTTCACAAAGCCTCGAAACGCCGTCGATTAACCTGAATGGGCCGTAGAGAGGCGGCTCATCAACGAGCCCTCGCGCTGATGTGAGCATATATCCCACAAGATCAAAGAGTCCTCTGGAAAGTGTGTCACTCGTCATCTTTTTTTCCCTCCTTTTCATTGTACAGCTCCCAGAAAAAAACGTCTTTTTTTCTCGCAGGAGGTTTCAGCGATTCTGCAGGATACCCGACTGTAATAAGGAGCTCTGGATGAATATGGGCAGGGGCGGAGATGAGCTCACGGACTGCACTTGGATTGAACGAGCGTATGGCACACGTTCCCATACCGAGGCCATAGGCAAAGAGCATGATAGTCTGCGCTGCCATTGCGCAGTCCATAATGGCCAATGTCCTTCCTCCCGGGCCTGCCTTTTCAACCGCTCTGTTCTGGTCGGAGCAGACGCAGATGAGCGCCTGAGGATTCCCGAGCATGCCGGGTGAAACGGTATGTATTTGTTGGATCCTTTTCGTGTGTGTGACGCAGACGAACACCCAGGGCTGTATGTTGCCTGCTGTCGGAGCCCATATACCTGCGTCGAGAAGCTCTTTGAGGTGTTTCTTTTCTAAAATCTTTGACGAATAATTCCTCACACTTCTTCTCCCAAATATCGCTTTTTCAAGATTCATGCTCCCTCCTCGCAAAGAAAGATATTGAAAATATTTTTACTTTCAATATAATATCATATTGTATCTTAAATATCGTTTTGAACGATTCGAGTTTTTCTGACTTTTGATGTATAAAAATAGAGATAGGAGGAAACTGCGATGAAAGAAGAGACTCAGAAAGAGAAGTGGCCATGGGAGGATGCGTACGGCGACTATTCCATGGTGCCTGTGCCTCAGCATGAGAAGCGCTCGTTTTCCAGTATATTCTATGTATACATGGGAGTGCTCGCGTGTATTGCCGTGCTCTGGGGAGGCGGCACTATCGGGCTCCAGTTCAATCTCAAGGATGCCATTCTTGTCGCTGTCGTCGGTTCTGTGATTCTGGCAGTGATCGGCGGTCTCACCGCACCGATGGGTGGCATTACGGGTACATCTACATACGTGAACATGCGGCACCCCTTTGGAGCGATCGGTTCGCAGGTATTCGGGACCATAGTTGCAGGGATTGCATGCGGTATCGGATGGTTTGCCGTACAGGCGTGGCTATACGGCATCATTCTGCACACACTGTTCCCCAATGCTGCCTGGGCGAATGTGGGAGTGGCAGCGATCTGGGGAGGGGTGTTGATGATCATTACCGCGATTATAGGATTCAGGGGTATTGCATGGCTGAGCTATCTTGCGGTCCCGTTTTTTATGCTCATCACAGGCGTGGGTGCAATGATCGGTATTGCAGAGGGAGGAGGCTTTGCAGGTCTTTTCAGCATACAGCCGAAAAACCCTGCGCCTCTTGGTGTTGGAATCACACAGGTCGTTGGCATGTACATTGCCGGTGGAATCATCACAGCTGATATATCGAGGTACGCGAAAAGGGCGATCGGCGGTGCGATGGCATGGATCATACAGATTCTCATCTTTCAGGTATACATGCTGACCGGTTCGGCGATGCTGATGCTCGCAACAGGAGCGAGTGATGTCGCGGGCGCGCTGCTCGTGGGTGGTGCCGGTATAGGGGCGTTCCTCATGGCAATCCTCGGGCAGTGGACGACGAACGACAACAACCTTTACAACGGAGCGCTGTCGTTCAATACATGGATACACATTAAAAAGCAATGGATAACTCTTGTAGAGGGTCTGATTGGTGTTGGTATCGCGGCATGGGTAGGATTCAGTGCAGGGGTAAGCATGGACCCCTTTATGAAATTCCTCACCCTGCTCGGAAAGATCCTTCCCGCAATTGGTGGAGTGCTGATTGCGGATTTCTACATCTATCGATGGTATAAGAAGATTCCGTTCAAGCAGAGATACGAGGTAAAACCGGGCTTCAAGATCGCACTCGTAAACTGGGTCGGATGGATTTCTGTGGGCCTCGCAACGTGGATCGGCGGCTGGTTGATGAAAGGGGGAATTGCAGCGCTGAATTCCCTGATACTCGGACTGGTGATCTACTCGGTGCTTGCAATCGTGCTTGATGCTGCCGGTGTAAAGATTGCGGTTGGCGAGCACACCATTAATGAGAAAGGAGTGTGATTGGTATGGACTTCAAGAAATACATTCAGAGAGCTATGATTATCCTTATTGCCATTGCGATTATCATAATCGTTCTCGGAATTGCAAAACTATCCGAGAATGTGTACACCGGATTGATCTATCTGATCGTCGGTGTGATCCAGTTTCTCGGCAGCGTGATCCTTCTTCCAAGGATTGCACGGCTTGAGGATCTGACCGAGATTGGAAACCGCGCAGTGCAGTCAAACTGGCTGGTTCTTTCCATCGGAATTGCAGGAATGGCGCTGTTTCTGGCACCGTTTTTCAGGCTCGAATCGATGGTAATACCATATATTGCGTTCATCCTCTGTGTGTTGTCTGTGATTTTTTCAGCGATCAACCTTTTTATTTCAGTGAAAAGGGCGAAGGCCCGAATGATTGTATAAGCCGGTGGAGGTCCTATTTTGAGATACCTGTCAGTTGACGATATCGACTCCCTCGCCGTAGGTGCGGCTGTGCTCGGTACCGGCGGGGGAGGAGATCCCTACCTCGGAAAGCTCATGGCAAAGCAGGCAATCATGGAGAAGGGGAACGTGAGGCTCATCGATTTGGAGGAGCTTCCGGATGACAAGCTTGTCGTCCCTTCTGCGATGATGGGAGCGCCTGCTGTTTTGCTCGAGAAACTTCCCAATGGCGAGGAGCCCCAGACTGCAGTTCGTGCAATAGAGTCATATATCGGAAAAAAAGCTTATGCAACTATTTCGCTGGAAGCAGGGGGCATCAACTCAACCATTCCGGTCTATACGGCCGCACGGCTTGGGCTTCCTCTCGTCGATGCAGACGGCATGGGAAGGGCATTCCCTGAGATTCCAATGGTGACATTCAGCATAAAAGGGGTCAAAGCGTCCCCCATGATCTGCTGTGACGAAAAGGGGAACATGGTAATCCTCGAGACGATAGACAACGCATGGGTCGAGACTCTCTCGAGAACGGTTACGGTTGCGATGGGGCTCAGCTCGATGATTAGTCTCTATGTGATGGACGGACAGACAGTAAAGAAGCATGCCATAAAAGGA
>CAZOWM010000005.1:27365-36759 GCA_964583615.1 uncultured Spirochaetota bacterium
TTGCAATCGCTATTGGAAAGAGGATTATCGAATCCAGCAGAGGAAAGCGAAACCCTGTTGATTCGATACTGGAGCTTACGAATGGTTATCGTCTTTTCGAAGGGAAGGTCACGGATGTGCAGCGGGATCTTACCACAGGATTCGTGCGGGGAAAGACGGTTTTTGAAGGGATTGACAGCTGCAGAGGGAGGAATTTCAAGCTGGAGTTCCAAAACGAGAACCTTATCGGGTTTTTGGACGGCGAACCGGCGGCAATGGTTCCGGATCTCATCACCGTGCTGGATATTGAAAACGGAGTCCCCATCACTACGGAGCAACTCAAGTACGGACAGCGTGTGGTAATCATCGGTATGCCGTGCGCGCCGGTCTGGAGAACTCCAGAAGGTCTCGCTCAGGTGGGCCCGCGATATTTCAACTATGATGTGGACTATGTTCCCATAGAAGATCTCGCGAAGAGGAAGAAATAATGAACTACAAACTGGGAATCGATGTTGGGGGAACGAATACGGATGCGGTGATACTCGACATGAACGACAGGGTGGTTGCAAAAAGCAAGCGCCCGACGAGTGAGGATGTATCGAGCGGGATAAGGGATGCTGTCGAGTCTGTGCTTCAAACCGGTAAAGTCGCGCCGTTACAGATAGTTCACGCGATGCTCGGCACAACCCATGCGACAAATGCGATTGTGGAGAGGAAAGGTCTCTCGAGGGTCGGAATCATCAGGCTCTGTTTGCCGGCGGGGCGTTCGGTTCCCCCCTATCTCGACTGGCCTTCCGACATCATTCCTCATTTAGGAAACCACTACGAAATGGTACGCGGGGGGTATGAGTTCAACGGGAAAATCCTCTCTCAACCTGATAGAGAAGAGATAAAAAAGGCTCTGGAATCGTTGAGGAAGAACAACATCGAGGCACTTGCAGTCTCATGTGTTTTTGCTCCTGTGAACAGTGAACATGAACTTCTGGTCAGGGAGATCGCCGGAGGCGTATTCGGCCGTCATTTCCCGGTTTCTCTTTCCCATGAGATCGGGACCATCGGGATCCTGGAGCGTGAGAATGCGACGATTCTCAATGCCGCCATTCTGAAAATAGCCGAGTCCGCGTATAGTTCGTTTCAGGATGTGCTGAAGGCGTACGGGGTCAAGTCTGACCTTTTTATCACCCAGAATGACGGTACCCTGATGGCCGTGGGGTACGCCAAAAAATACCCTGTATTCACCATTGCCTCCGGCCCCACGAACTCCCTGCGCGGTGCCGCATTCCTCTCTGGAATAAAAGACGCCGTTGTTGTGGATGTTGGAGGAACGACCACGGATGTCGGTATCTTGAAGAATGGGTTCCCGAGGGAATCGACGCAGGCGGTACAGGTTGGAGGGGTTCGGACGAACTTCAGAATGCCGGACCTTGTGGCAATAGGGCTTGGAGGCGGCTCAATTGTGCGCAAAGAAAACGGGTCGGTTGTAGTAGGACCGGAGTCCGTGGGCTACAGGATTACAAAAGAGGCAATGATCTTTGGCGGCAGTACGCTGACCGCTACGGATATCGCAGTCGGGAGCGGTCTGGCCTCACTCGGGGAACCTTCGCTCGTTTCCGGTGTTGAAACCGAAATGATCAGACAGTCAATCGTAAAAATCAGAGAGATCGTTGAAGGGGTAATTGACAGGATGAAGACAACCGCAGAGGATCTTCCCGTGGTTATCGTGGGAGGCGGAAGCATTCTTCTTCCCCAAACACTAAAGGGTGCGAGCGAGGTTTACAGGCCGGAAAACTTCGATGTTGCAAATGCAATAGGCGCCGCGATCTCACAGGTCTCGGGCAGTATTGACGGGGTGTATGATGTTGCAAAAAAGGGCAGAGACAGCGTCATCGAAGAAGTGAAAGAGTCTGCGAGAAAAGAAGCGGTAAAGGCCGGGGCTGCCCCGGAGAGCGTCGAGATCGTTGATCTCGAGGAGATCCCGCTCGCATACCTTCCGTCCAATGCGGTTCGTTTCAGGGTGAAGGCTGTGGGAAGACTGGGTCATCAGTAACCTATTACAAAAAAACGGTGATAGAAATGAAAATAAGAGTCATCGCACCTATTATTCTCGCAAAATGTAGCGATGATATTCTCCGAGAGGTTGAGCAGTTCATGGCGCCTGATGTTGAAGTTGAAGTGGCGAGCCTATTCCGGGTTCAAGGGTGAGGCTTGTATCACATGAATGTGAAAAGTGCTTCCCTTTCCCGGTTCTGATACCACGTCGATCGACCAGCCGTGCGAATTGAGGATCGATTTTGCCACAGAGAGCCCAAGGCCTGTCCCATGTTCCCTTCTCGACGGGGTTCCTCGATAAAAAGGCTCGAATATTTTGGAAAGCTCGGTTTCCGGGATTCCGATTCCTGTATCCATGAAGGATATAACAGCACCTCCGTCCATTACATGTGCTTCGAGAGTGATGGTGTCCCCCTCACGGGTATACTGAATTGCATTGTATATAAGGTTTTCGAATGCGCGGGTGAGCATTTTTTTGTCACCGATTACCGTAAAGTCTTTCGGCAGGGCTATGTTCGATCGAAAAGAGCGCTTCAATACAGAGGCATCTTCTCCGTAGCCTGCGGCCATGGTACTGAGAAATTTCCCGAGCGCGATTTCCTCATTTTTCAAGATCCACTCTCCGGTCTCCATTTTGGCAAGGTCGATGAGCTGTACGATCCGTTCTTCCAGAAGTCCTGATTTTTGCCTGATGATGGAGATATATTTTTTCATCTGTTCCGGGTTATCGGCATAGCCGTCAATTATGGCCTCGAGATACCCTTCGATGGAGGTGAGCGGTGTCTTGAGGTCGTGTGAGATGCCCATGAGAAACCGCGCCCGCTGATCTTTGTTTTCCTTCAGCGCGGTCCGCATGGCTTCGAATGAATGGGTGAGGGATGAAAACTCGTCGTTTCCCTGCGCTTTGAGAGCGAAGTCGAGGTCTCCTTCGGCAACCCTCCTGGTTGCACTCTCCAGTTTTTGAATCGATTGGTTGATGGATTTCATGATGAGGAATGCCATTACAACTGAGAATACAAAAAACGCTCCGAATCCGATGATGCCGCGCTCCAGTATGTGTATGTAAAGAGGCGGTCTCTTCTCGTCCCTGGGGCGGGGAGGAAACTTGAGTATGATGGTAGCCTCTGTTTCTCCGCGTATCATCAGTGGAGAAAAAAGAATAAACTGTTCATTCTTTCCAGGCTGCGGTACATCGAGAAAAGACGTGATGTCCTGTACAGGTTCCTGCGAGATGCCCGACATGTGTGAAAAAATAATGTTTTTCTCATTGTCTACTATGAGTATATCGAAGACATCTGGAATGTCTTCGGGGAGTGTCAGTTCGGTTTCATCGTTGCCGGAGCTGTGGTATTCTGCAAGCTTATTCTCAAAATTCTCGACTATGATGTCCACTTTTCTGGGGGTGATCGGTGTTTTTTTCCTTGCATAGGTATAACTGAGGAAACCGAAGAGGGCGATCACAAGGATCGGAATGATTATCGCCCCTGCTGCGAGCAGTATGAGTCTTGTTCGTACTTTCATCACCATCCCTTGTTCAAAGTATCGGGGTTGAACCTGTACCCGTACCCTTTGATCGTTTCGATAAACCGGGGATGTGAGGGGTCGTCCTCAATTCTTTTTCTCAGTCTTTGAATATGAATTGCAACAGTTGCGATTTCCCCGTACTTCATTCCCCAAACCTTTTCATATATCTGCTCGGGAGACATTGAGGTGCCGCGCCCGCTTATGAGAAGGCGTAAAACATCGAACTCCTTGGGCGGAAGTGCGATACGCACCCCGTCCTTTTTGAGGATGTGTCCTTCTAGATCGAGCTCATACCTCCCGAACCGGAGCGTCTTCGGTTCCGTTTTTTGTTCGCGAAAAAATCTCCGCAGATGGGCCCTTACCCGTGCGGCGAGTACTTTCGGTGAAAAGGGTTTTGTCACAAAATCATCCGCCCCGATTCCGAGGCCCAGAATCAGGTCTTCATCGGCATTTCTCGCAGACACGATGATTACCGGCAGCTCCTTTGTTTTGCGTATTCTCTGTAAAAATTCGAAGCCGTCTATGCCCGGAAGATTGATGTCGAGCACAACGAGGTCAAAGGGCTGTGATTCAAGCGCTTCCAGTCCCTTCTCTCCGTTCATCACGTGGACTGTTTCAATTCCCTCTTTCCGGAGGTACACCGATATGAGCTCTCCGATTTCCTCCTCGTCCTCGATAATCAAAACCTGTGCTTCCACTGTGTACACTCCTTTTCCTGCATTTTGAGTGTCGGATTCATTATGTGAATCCCGGGAGCCGTTGCAGTGTAAATATACACTCATTCGTGCTATCCATAAAAGGATCATTATTCTCCAAGTTCAAAAAGCTTAATGCCCTCGTCTGTGAATTCTTGCTTCACCGCATTGACCGCGTCCCGTATCCACCCGGCTTCATCTGTATCGCAGTAAATGATGAGCAGAAAATTTTCCTCTGGCCACACATGGTCACCGCGCCTGGGCCCTGAATGTCCGTCCCCGTAGACAACGGGGACTTTTGTGTACTGTTTTGCAACCCCTCGCTTCTTAAATGCGTTGAACAGCGTTTCTTCAACTGAGGCGTTTGCGATGATCTCAAGCCGTTTCATAGACTTTTTCCCTTCTGACCTCCTCCTGCCGGGCAGGGGGTGCCTCCGTCTCTTTTGTCTTGTGTGTATTTTCATGATTTCTGTTGAAAACCGTATAGAGCACAGGGATGAGAAACAGCGTCATGATCATGCTCGCACCAAGGCCCCCGATCACCGTCCGGCCGATTGGCTGAACGAGCTCGGACCCCTCTCCGGAAAAGAATCCCATGGGAACCATGGCGAGCATGGTGGTGAGGGTGGTCATGAGAATAGGCCTGAGCCGATGCCCGCCCGCCTCGATGCAGGCGTCACGTAGGCTCAAGCCCCGCGACCTGAGAAGGTTTGTGTAGTCCACGAGCACGATACCGGTGTTCACCACGATACCGAGGAGCATCACACCACCCACTGCTGTGTAAATCGTGAACTGCATCCCTGTTGCGAGATACATTCCCACAATGCCGATTATAGCGGTGGGGATGGTGAAAAACATGATGAAGGGATCGCGAAAGCTCTCGAACTGCGCTGCCATGACCCCGTACACGAGGAACAGCGCGATTATTACGATGGCGAGTAACGTCGGAAGGTACTTCATAAGGGTCCCGATGTCACCTTCGTACTCGATCGAGAGGTTTTCATCCAGCACGATGTTCTCCGAAATGATGCCCTCGATGCTGTCCTGCACCTCGTTTGTCTTCACGCCAGGGAGGAGGCTGCCGGTCACATGCACTGTTCTGCTCTGATCCTCCCTGTTTATGTCGACGGGACCCTCGCCGCGGGAAAGCGTTGCCACATTGGAGACCGGAATTCTTTTCCCTCCGGTGCTCATCACGAATATCCTCTCCAGGTCCGGTATCGACTGTCTGTCCTCTTCCGCCAGGACAACCACCACGTCGTATTCATTCCCTTGTGTCCGAAAAAGAGTGGCGGTTACTCCGCCCACTGCCGCGTCGATCTCTGTCCCGATGTCGTTCACACTCAGGCCGAAAGCTGCCGCCCTTTCCCTGTTTATCTCCACTTCGATCTGAGGCAACCCCTGTTCCATGTCGATTCTCGTCTCCATGATTTCAGGCACCTCTTTCAGCAGTTGTTGCACGGCAATCCCCGTATCGTATGCCCGGTCGAGGTCGTCCGACTGTATGACGATGTCGATGGGCTGGCCGAACATCCGCCTCGTCATGCTGTGTCCGTAATCGAACGAGAGCTCTGCGCCGGGAAAGTCATTGAAATGCGCCCTCAGCACCTGCTTTACCTGATCGGAGTCGTATACCCGCTCCTCGAAATCCGGAAGCACCACTGTTATGCTCCCCTCGTTTGATGCTGAACCGCCGAAAAACCCGCCCGACCCGGCTCTAATCGTGATGTCCTTGAATGAAGGGATTTCATCCCTTACGATCTTCTCGAGCCTGATAAGCACTTCTTTTGTGACCGAGAGTGCTGTGCCTTGCGGAAGCTTTACATTGATTTCTACTGTATCATCCTTTGTCTCAGGCATGAGGGTGAACCCCACACGCGGAGCGATTATCAGGCTTCCGAAAAAAAGAGCGGCAATAATGAAGATTGCCAATAATTTGTAATTGAGTATCGCGCCGAGCGCCTTTTTATATCCGTGCTCGAGACCCTTGAACATTTTTTCCATACCGTCGTCGAGTTTCCGGAGCACAGTGTTCTTCATCAGACTCTGTCTGCTCGTGTAAACGGGCAGGTATTTGCTCGCCAGCACTGGCACAAGAAACATAGCCACGAAGAGACTGGTACCGAGAGCAATGATGATGACGAGAGAAAAGCTCGAGAAGAGGATGCCGATCATCTCGAGCTTCTGCTTGAACATTATGAGCGGCAAAAACACGCAGATCGTCGTCAGTGTCGATGCAACGATTGCATTGATCATCTCCTTGGAGCCGAGCACTGCGGAGAGCTTCAGGTTTGTGTTACGCTCCCTGTAGCGGTGTATGTTTTCGAGTATGACGATGGAGCTGTCCACAACCATACCGATGCCGAGCGCGAGCCCCGAGAGGGTCATCATGTTCAGAGTGAGGCCCGAGAAGTAGAGCACCATCATGGTGATGAGGAGGGCTATGGGGATGGCGAGCCCCACGGTGAGGGTTTGCCGTATCCTTCTCAAAAAGACAACAAGGATTGCGATGGCAAACAGTCCTCCCCAGACCGCAGACGAAACCACCTGGCTGATGGAGTTTCGTATCTGCTCTGTCTCGTCGTTTATCACTGTCGTCTGCACCCCGCTTGGAAGCTGAGCATTGATCGTTTCAAGTTTTTCATATACACGTTCCGCGACCGAAACCGAGTTTTCACCGCTCTGTTTTTGTACAATGATATACACGCCCGATTTGCCGTTCACATACACTGCGGTTTGTTCGTCCTCGTACCCGTCATACACATTGGCAATGTCCCTGAGCCGCACCGGAATGTCTGATGACGATGAGGCACTCTTTTTGTAGCTCACCACACTATTTTTGATCTCTTCGATTGAGCTGAATTCACCCGTTGTTCTGATATAAAGATTCGTGTCCCCCTCTGTGATTTTCCCGCCTCCGATCTGAATGTTGTTTTGAGCAAGAGCGTTTGCAATCTGGGTGAGTGTGAGATCGTAGGCCTCGAGGCGGTTTTGGCGCACTTCGACCCGTACCTGCCGTTCGCGTCCCCCCCTTACCCTGGTAGCGGCAACGCCGTCGACCTGCTCGATTCGTGGCTGAACCGTGTCCTCTGCGATCTGCCGCAGCTCTTCGGGCGTCCTGTTGCCCTCCATCGCCAGAAACAGTATCGGGATCATTGCTGTATTGAACTTGAATATCCGCGGTGACCCTGCGTCTTCTGGGAGCCGGTCGCGCACGAACTCGAGTGTATCGCGGATGTCGTTTGTTGCTTCTGCCAGATCAGTGCCCCACACGAATTCCATCCGTATGAGGCTCGAACCCTCCGAAGATGTGGAGGTAATATTCTTCAGCCCGCTCACACTGCTTAGATTCTGCTCGAGCACCCGGGTCAGGTTTTGTTCGACTTCTTCTGGGCCTGCACCGCTGTATGTAGTGCTCACCATGATGGTGGGCATCTCCAGCTCGGGGAAGAGATCGATGGGAAGCTCTCGAACAACATAGATCCCGATGCCGATAATGAGCACGAACACGATGAATATGGTAACCGGCCTGTTAACAATGGATTTTATCAAACTCATGCGGCACCTCCTTTGCCTGTACCGGGCGCCGACTCTGTATCCACGACCTGCACATGCGAGCCGTTTTCGAGAAGCGTCTGACCGCGGGATACCACTGTCTCACCCGGTTCAAGCCCTTCGGTGATCTCCGTTACACCGTCAACCGTTATACCGGTCTTCACCGCACGCTGCGTGACTGTCTGGTAATCAAAAGGCTGAGTGGACCCTTCTGTGGGCGCGTTTTCAGCTGGAGGTGTTTGGTCTTCCTGCGGCATCCGCTCTGAGCGCTCAGTACCATCTGCAGGCACTGCGTCGCTATTAATGACGAACACAACACTTTTTCCATCCCTGCGAACCACACACTCTGAAGGCACGGCTACTGCATTTTTTCTCACCTCAGTCACGAGCTTTATCTCGGCAAACATCCCCGCTCTCACCAGATTTTCCGTATTGACGAATGAGAGAGTGATCTCGAGTGTCCGGGCTTCGGCATCAAGGACGGGGCTCATCTCCACCAGCCTGGCTTCAAACGTCTTTTCAGGGTATGGATCAAAGGTGAGCTCGGCCCTTTTTCCGATTGCCATGTTCCCAATGAAGCGTTCGGGTACGAATGTCTCCACCTGGAGGTTGTCCAGGCTCCCGATCTCCACAATCGGAATGCTCTGGGTGACGCTCTGCCCAAGCTCGGCAACAACGTCCGTAACCGTCCCCGAGATCGTGGCCTTGACCGGGCTCTCGACGTAGCTGCTTCCCGGTAAAGAGGGGTCCACCATGGCCACAACCTGGCCTTTTTTTACGTACTCCCCCACACGCACCAGTATCTGGCTGATTTTTCCTGCTATGTCCGGATAGACCGATATTTCAGTCTCCGCGACCACATTACCGTTTACTTTTATGTAGTTTTCGATCTGCTTTCGAGTCACTACATCTGTGGTCACGCTGAAAACCGACTGTTTCTGAGCCGAAAAAGGCGTTTCTCCCACGGGATTGCCTGTGCTCTGCGGATCTTGTGCGGAGCCGTTTGCAGACCTTTTGACACCGGCAGGCATCTGTATCAGCGAGAAAAGCTTTTCACCTGTCAATCCGAGGAAACGGCGTCCGATTCCAAATCCCGCACCGATCACAACCAGTAAAAGCACTATGATGAAAACGGCTTTCCCTTTTTTTTTCATTGTACTGCTCCTATTTCAAAGATGAATATTCAATTCACAGGCTCGATACACCCACAGCATCCATCAGATCGAAGAGTGCTGTGTTGTAACCGTACAGAGCCTCCAGATATCCGAGCTGAGCAGTGTTCAGGTTGAGCTGAACATCCTGGAGATCGAGGCTCGTGATGAGGCCGCTGTTGTAGCGATCGAGTGCCGCGTTGTAGAGCCGCAGGGCGAGTTCAACGGCTTTTTCCCCCGAGGCAATCTGTGAAGCTCTTTTCTCAAGGGCGAGCAGGCTGTTTTCGACCTGAAGCTTTACGGTGCTTTCAAGAGCATCGAGCTGGACATTGAGTTTTTCAAGGTCGATCTCGCCCTGTCTCACTGTGGCGCTTTCACTGCTCCAGGAAAAGAGGCTCGAAATCGGCATCTGCATCCGCACACCGGCACTCAGATCGCCGT
>CAZOWM010000005.1:36859-103368 GCA_964583615.1 uncultured Spirochaetota bacterium
TCGGATCAACACCGCTCGTAAGTGAGTAGTTCGCGAATCCCGAAACCGTTGGCCTCCTCGTAGCCTTGGTGAGCTCGTTTTGCACCTCCTGCAAGGATATGCTCTGTCGCGAGGCAACAATACCGAAATTTTTCTGGAGTGCACGTAGAATGAGATCCTCTCTCTCAAAGTCGTGATAACTCTCTTCGAGGGTTCCGATGAGCTCAATGTCGAAGTTCTCTTTTGCCACTTCCAGTCCAAGTATGTCCATTATTGCAAGGCGTGCATACTCCAGCTGGTTTTCCGCTTCTATCAGTTCGGGTTTGAAGCTCTCGAGGTCGGACTCTGCACTCAGCACCTCGTAGTCCGGGACGAGCCCGGCCAGATACCGTTCTTCTGCCACGCGAAGAGCGTCCTCCTTGAAGGAAAGGGTCATCGTTTGCACATCGAGTGATTCCTTTGCGAGGAGGTACGCGTAAAAGGCACGCTTTACGTCTACAACGAGAGACCGTTTTTCCTCCTCGTAATCCAGCCGGGTAAGCTCTACACTGTTTTGAGCGAGCTTCACACTGCCTTTCACCTGCCCGAAGCTCGTGATGTTCTGGCTCAGCTCTGCAGACACTGACACCGGGTCGGATGAGGATAAATAGGACCCCCCCTGTGTTTGCTTTTCAAAGCGGTGAGTGTAGCTTGAGCCGAGAGACACGTTCGGGTAATTCGATGCTTTGGCTGAGCTCACACCTTCCTCGGCGGACTGAACTGCAAGTCGTGCGGATTTTACAGCCGAGCTGTTTCGAATGCCGATGTCGATTGCCTGTTCGAGCGTGAGCGTGAGTGTTTCAGCACGTGCCGTCATCGGCATTGCAGTGATGAACAGAATAAAAAAAACAATCGATACAATAACTGCAGCCTTCATAGTTTTTTCTCCACTGAGGCAAATAAAACTCGCCATAATATAGCATTGTATGCGAGAAATACAATTAATGGCACATAAACAGTGAATAAACTCTTGTTTAATGCTCTGGAAAAACATATTGACATCATTGACAGGGGGTTATCATGGGAAATCATTACCGGCAACGCGGTGTTTGCAACTTTGACATCAACACCGAATCAAGCCAAACCACCTGGAGCGGAAAGCTCGACTGACAGAGTATTCCACCGGATTTTTTTACTGAAATTTATGTCTGGTTTGCGAATGACCTTTGTAAAAAAGAGGAACCACGGCTGGAAGAAGTGGGGAAAAACCACTTCGTTGCATGCCACAGAAAAGAGAAGGTAATCGAACATTACGGAACTCAGATAGCCTGATGTGCGCCTACCCCTTGACCGCGCCAAAGGTGAGCCCGCGTACGATGTAGCGCTGCACGGTGAGCACAAGGATCGCAGGCGGCAGAATAGCGGCTAGAAGACGTGTCGCTACAAACCAGAACTGAACCCCCTGGGTGTGCTCGACTCCTGCGATGATTACGGTCACAGGCTGGGCCTTCTTATAGGTCAGTATCAGCGCAAAGAGGAACTCGTTCCATGAGAAGGCGAAACAGAGCACAGCGGAAACTGCGAGCGCAGGAGCTGCGAGGGGAAGTGCGATGCGCAGAAAGGAGGTAAAGCGTGAAGCGCCGTCCACCCAGGCTGATTCTTCGAGCTCGAGCGGGAGTTCTTTGAACACGTCGCGCATGATAAGCACAGCAAAGGGCATGGTGAAGGTGGCATTAGTCATGATCAGCGCCCATCGAGTGTCGAGCAGGTGAAAGGTTTTCATGAACAGAAAAAATGGAATCGCGGTTGCCATGGGGGGTAAAAACCGCTGTGAGAGAAACCACAGCGTCATGTCCTTGTTCTTCCAGCGGTGGAAGCGAAATCGTGCCAGCCCGTATCCTGCCATCGTACCCAGGGACACCGCGACAAGCGATGCCCCTCCGGCAATGATGAGACTGTTCATCAGTGCGAGCGTTATCTCCCGTCCGCGGCTTATATACTCGTTATGCCAGTTGAACAGCGTGGGTTTGAACTGGACCCACGGAATAAACGATGGTTTCGTCAGAATTACACCAGGCGGTTTGAAGGACGTGATGATGGCCCAGTAAAAGGGGAACAGGGCCCAGCAGATGGCACCGACGATAATTATCCAGATTACCACTGTGCCAATGCTCCATTTTTTCTTCGCTATCACAGAAGCGATCTCCTCTACTCGTAGATTTGCCTCAACCGCTTGAAAAAGAAAATACTGATGATCAGCATAATCGCGAGCAGGATGTATGCCAGTGCGGAGGCATACCCCGTGTTGAAGTTGCGCAGCCCTGTCAGGTAGATGTAGTACGAGTAGGTCTGTGTCGCCATACCAGGACCGCCGGAGGTCATGCTGAACGGTATCTCGAGCAGTTTGAAGGTTTCAACCATACGAAGGATGGTGACGGTGAAAAGCACAGGGCCGATGAGCGGGAGAGTGAGATGTCTGAAAACGTCCCACCCCGATGACGTATCCAGAGCTGCAGATTCGTAAATCTCATCGGGCAGAGACTGTAGCCCTGCCAGAATGACGAGAAAGCAAAACGGGGTCCACTGCCACACATCCACAATTGAGATGGCAAACCTGGCAAGCCACGGGTCTGAAAACCAGGCAGGCAGGTTGACAAAACCCAGAGCCTTGATCACCGTATTGACCGCCCCGATTTCTTCGTGAAAAATCGTGAGCCCCAAATACCCCAGCGCAATGGGTGCGGTGAAGAGGGGCATGGTGAAAAACGCTCTGATCGCCCGCTGCCCCTTTAAAGGCTTGCGAAGAGGCCTGCTCACCAGGAGGGCGAGCACCAGGCCGATCAGAACTGTGAGGGCAACATTGACAATGACGAAGAAAATGGTGACCCACAGCACGCTCCAGAACCGGTAGTCTGCGAAGGCCCTGCCGAAGTTTCCCAGCCAGATGAATTCCTGTGGCCTTCCCAGGCGTGCATGAAAAAAACTCAGCCTCAGTGAGAAGAGCAGAGGAAATATGGTGAAGGCGAGCACCCAGAGAATTCCCGGGCCGACGAATAGAAATTTTATTCGCTCTTTTTTATTCATCGTTTTTCCCCGCGCTTCTCTATTTCCTCATGTAAAAGAGGGAAGGGTGGGCTCGCACTTTTGTTCGTCCGCCCGCCCCTTCCTCCTTATTTTTATTACTTGTAGCCGATAGACTCCTGATAGAGTTTCAGCAGGGTGTCCCGTCCATAGTCGTCGATGATCCGGCCCCAGTCTTTAGCGGTCCTGTCCAGGGCCTCCTGCGGACCGAGCTGTCCGGTGACTGCCTCGGACAGGTGCACGTCCCAGATCTCCTGTAGCTCCGGGGTGCCCGGGATGCGGAGGTAGTTCTGGAAAATCGGATAGTTATAGAAGTTGTCCTGGTACGAACCGATGAAGTTTCTGGCATCTTCGGCGTCGTAACCTCCTGCCACATACTCTTCTTCTTTGGCATTGCCGTAGGGCGGAAACCAGTCGTAGGTGGTACCCGGATCAACACCGGTCCAGCCCATGTATACGTTCCAGTGGTTGATCGGAGGCGTTGACTGCCAGGCCATGAAGTAGTAGGCAAGGTCGGGGTTGTCGGCGTACTTGGAAATAACCGGGTGCCACGAGCAACCCGCCTGGTTGCTTACCATGTTGGGCTCGTCCAGGTTGAGGAAACGTTTTTTCTGCATGTCGTAAGGGGTCTTGGTTCCGGGAATACCCCGTGCACCGAGCTTGCCCTGGATCACCGACTGGTCTGGAAGCTGCGATAGTGACCCCACATCGCCCCAGGAGAAGCACATCACCGCGTTGCCGGACAGGAAATCCGCCCAGGCTTCGCCCAGGCTCCAGCCCCACATTGCTGTAGACCCGGCCTTGGACAGCTTGAGCAATATCTCCAGGGCCCTGACGTGTCCCGGAGAGTTGATCAGCGGTTCCATTGTCTCCGGGTCGAACCAGTACACGTTGTGATACCTCGTCACCTTTGTGGGTGGATCCCCGGGATAGGGGATCACCACATAGGGTGCGGACATGGCCATGAAGTGGAAATACCCCTGGCCGCCCACCTTGAGGTGCAGGGAA
The DNA here is from genome assembly GCA_964583615.1 of uncultured Spirochaetota bacterium. Taxonomy (GTDB): domain Bacteria; phylum Spirochaetota; class B62-G9; order B62-G9; family DRHN01; genus CAZOWM01. The sequence goes on from CAZOWM010000005.1 coordinate 40,907, forward strand.
ATGCCGTTGTCGGAGTCTCCGTCCCCGTTCCAGTCCTTGCCGTGGAAGAACTCGCAGACCTCCACCACGTCCTCCCATGTCTCCAGGTCCACGGGCATGTCATGACCCATCTCCTGCTTGAACTTGGCCTGCCACTCGGCGCTCTCGATGATGTCCTTTCGGTAGTACAACACCTGGGCGTCGTGGTCGTTGTTGCCGCCGTACCAGTGATCCCCCCACTTGTACAGCGCCGCCACTGCGGGAGAGATGGAGTCCCGGTCCCACTCGGGCATTCGAGGATCATCGAAGTAATCGTCAATGGGAAGGATCCAGTCGTTGAGAATATAGTCACCGTAGAAGTTGGAGCAGTTGATGAGCATGTCGTACCTGCCCGCGCCCGTCATCAGATCAGTAAAAATTTTTTCGCGCAGCTCGGCGAAGGGGATCTCCACGATGTCTAGGGTGGCCCCTGTTAGCTCCTCGAACTTGTTTCGCCAGAAGTACAGCGGTCCCGATATGGCGCCGCGCTGCCCTGCTGAGTAAACAGCGATTGTGAGTTTTTTTCCCTTCCAGGCTGGGTCGGGGTTTCCATTGTCTGCAGCCTCAAATGCGGCATGTGCGAGCTTTGCCTCCTGCTCGTTTGCAGCGGGAAAGCCCATTATCAGGCCAGCCTCTTCCTTCGGAGGGGCCTTTTCCTCAACAGCTCCCTCTTTGGCCTTTTCACCTTTGGATGCGTATACCGCCACGCCTGTGAGAATGAACACAAAAACCAGCATAAAAATTGTGAGTTTTTTCATGTAAAACACCTCCTTTTTTAATTATGGTAAAAAAATGTGCTCTCTTACTAAATTCTCTTTGATAAGGACGTTTTCACCTCCTCTCTTCATGAGTTCATCGTATGTGAGCGGGCGTATTCATGAAAAAGTAAGAATCAGGTGCCGTGTATGAATTGTAAAGTGTGATAGAGAAGATTCTTCTTGGACGAGCGCGAACGCGGCACGCACTGTACGAAACAAAACCTGTAAACATTTTTCGAATGTGCATCCAAAACACCATTATTATAAACTCTGTATTGCTTTTGTCAAGAAAAAATAATTTTCCAAATAATTTTCCAACTTTTTTTTCACCTATTCTTTCCGGCCTGCGAGGTCACCTGTTCTGCGGTGCTGGGCGGCGCTCCGGGATCATGCTGATTTTCCCGGACATGTCGAAATCGTGACTGAAAAAAAGCGCGCAGTAGCAGTGGCCGTACTCCTCCACGTCAGCTTCCCGTGCGTACACGCACGGGCAGATTATGTCACGATCGAGCAGCCTGTCTTCCTGACTGTCGCGGCACGGGCAGTTGTAGTAGCCGAGACGGTTGAAATTTTTCACGAGCCCGAGTGCGAGGCTTTGCAGCATGTTTTCTCTGGAGTTCAGCTTCCAGTTGTTTCGCTTCGCAATTTTTTGAACATACTCTCTCACTTCTTTTTCGGTTTTTGCCTTACTCATTGAGCATCTCCTCCCAGACCGAAGGTTCGTATCCTGAGTGCCATTTTTTCCGGTCAACGATAATAAATGGAAACCTGGGCTGCTCGCCCGTGATCTGTGCGAGCTCCTCTTTGATCCTGTTTTTTTCTTTGAGTGGAATCCTGTCGACATCAAGATAGGCATAGCGGTATCCGTTTTCACTGAGCCATGTTTTTCCGAGACTGCACCACATACAGGTAGAGAGGGCAAATAAAAATATCTCTGCTATTTGTTTTCCGGACCCCTCAACGCGGGTGATGAGATCCTGAAAGCGGTTCATTGCATCTATCTGCACGTTCTCCATACTGCGTATTTCCTCCGTGTGTCCTCTTCTTATGAAAAATATAGCTTCATGCAGGAAAACAGGATAGTGGGAAATCGCGGTACAGGTACGTGGCGCTCAGAAACAAGTGTGACCTGCTGTCCGCTTTTTTCAGTTAATTTTTCTTTCCATATTGGTACAAAATATGGGATAATACAGATATTCGGAGGTGAGGAGAATGACGAAAAAACAGCGGGTGAAAACAACCTTGTCTCATGCCGAACCGGACAGGGTTCCCATCTTCGAGCTCACCGTGGCGAATCCTGTTCTGGAGAGTGTTTTGGGGAGAAGGATCTCGGGGTTCGGAACAGGGGAGTCGAAAGCTGCGGGAATCAGAGCCAGCATGGAGGGAAGAGACGCGCGAAGGGCAATTATAAGGGAAAACGTCGAGGGGATGCTTGAGATGTATGAGTGTGTGGGCTTTGACATGTTCTGGTACAGACCGACAGACTACGTGGTTTGCGTTTACATGGGGCTTCCCGATAACATTACTGCGAACAATATTTTCGACGTGAACATCAGTGAAATTGATAAAGACACATACCGGATCGAAAGCCCGGAGAACGGCTTTTGGTCCATCGAAAAGTACGAAGAACAGAGCGACATCTGTGTGACGGTAAACGACTCCATCAAGGAAGGGGGAATGGAGGAGCTCAGAAGATACGTGGCCTACCTGGAGCAGGCTCCGACCTCTCCTCTGCATCCGAGCCTTGAGGACGGTCTAGAGTCCATCAGAATCGCGGTGGAGAGGGAAAAACACCAGGATGACGGGATGTTCGTGCTCGGAGCCGCTGATATCGCCTGTCCGACATTTTTACCATTTTTGCCTCTTTTTCTCCAAGCCATGATAGATGAACCCGAACTGGTCGAGCGGTACATGAAGGCGACAACCGACGGAGCGCTGTCTCTACTGAAGGCGCAGATCGCACTGGGTGTCGACGGGATTTTAGGTGCAGAGGACTGGTGTTACGGAGGAGGGCCTCTTTTTTCACCCGGGATGTTTAGAAGGTTTATGGCACCCCAGCTCAGGCGTATCGTCAATGAATGCCACGGTCATAGCATCCCGTACTTCAAACACCTCGATGGCAATACGAGAGTGCTCATTGATATTCTGGTGGACGAGGTCGGCATCGACGGCCTTCACAGCATAGAGCCGGCAGCGGGGATGGATATTGGGTGGGTGAAGGAAAAATACGGAAACAGGATCACGCTTCTTGGGAACATCGACTGCGGACAGCTGCTTTCATTCGGGACCGAAGAGGAGGTGAGAGAAGAAGTAAAAAACATCATCCGAACTGCATCACCGGGCGGAGGGCATATTTTTGCCTCGAGCAACAGCATCCACAGCGGGGTGTCACCGGAAATCTTCTGGACAATGATAGAAGCGGTGAAGGAGTATGGCAGGTACCCGATTTCCCTTTCAGAATGAGTTTTGTCGCGAGGGATCTATGGAGAAAAAAAAGGACAATTCCGGTTTTCATGGTTCACCGGCAGATAATTTTTTTCGTGCCGTCGGGTTCGATCTTCCGTACTCTATTCCTGTTGCATGCTGTATCAGCTCTCCCTACATCTGCAGCCTGTACGGCGCAGGTATGAAGGATTACCTTTTCGACGCGGAGCTCAAGCTGAAGCTTCAGTGCGCTTTTCAGAAGGAGTTTCCCGAGATGATGATCGTGCCGGGTATTTATCCGGACTTCGGCTGCGGAGTAGTCGAGCCCTCCGCTTTCGGATGCAGGCTCGTGCAACGCGAAAACAACCCGCTCAGCCCTGAGCCGCGCTGCCCGAAGGTTCTCCATGCCAAACCGGGAGAAATGACGAACCACGAGATCGCTGCCCTCACCGTACCGGATCCGAAAAAAGACGGGCTGATGCCTCAGGTGCTCTCTCAGTACCGCTATTTCTGGAAAAATCTCGAAAACCGCCTTATCGACGAGTACGGATATCTGGACGGGTTCGCATTTTCAATGGGGCCTGTGGAGACAGCGGCACTTGTGGTTGGGTATGAAAATTTCCTGATCGGTCTACACGATTTTCCGAAGGTCATCCACGGTCTGCTTGACATGGTGACCGATTTCATCATTGGATGGGTGCGTCTTCAGGAACAGGTGAATGGAAAGCTGAAGCGGATATATTTCTTCGATCATACTCCTGCGCGCGTAGGACCGGATCACTTCGAGGAATTCGTGTTTCCCTACCTCTTCCGCGTGATGAGGGAATTCTCATATGCAGTGAAGATGTTTCACATCTGTGAGAAAAGGATCTCCCATGTTCTCGGGCGGCTGGGGGACCTCGGGATCGACGTGCTGTACTTTGCCGCGGATCTGACTGAGGTGAAGAACGCTCTTGGCGGAAAAGTCTGTTTGATGGGGAATCTTGACCCCATAGGGCTCGTACTGAAAGGGGGACCTGAACGCATATCCGCGGAATGCGGCCGGAGTATCGAGATCGCAAGTGACGCACGCGGCGGATATATCCTCGCTCCAAGCGGAGCCTTGATTCCGGGGACACCGAGAGAACATGTTCGGGCGATCATGATAAATGCTTCCCATCTATCTTCCCGATGAAATTGTTCTTGACAAAACGGGAGGGCCGGATAAAATGAATTTGAAGCGTGCCGCTTTTTCATTACGAGGAAATGAGCACACTTTGTTCATTGTTTCTTTACGTCTTTTCTTGCGAATGCGAAACATGAGTCAATCCTCGATACAACTCCAGTACACAGGTGAAATAATTAAGAGAAGAAAAAAATAAAAAGGAGGACTGTATGAAAAAAATAATAACACGACTGCTTATAGTGTGTGTCATTTCACTGTTCATTGGGGCAACTGTCGTGTATGCGGCGAAGCCAAAGGGGGAAGCAGGGTCGAAAGAAGAGATGAAAGAAGTCGACGTCGTGCTTATGCACGACAAGGGAGGAAACCCGAACTTCCAGCCTTACTTCGAGGAAACAGGGCAGAGGACAAAGGAGGAAATCGGTGTGGGAATCACGCCGACTCCGTATCCAACGACAGACGTGTTTATTGCGTCTGTTCGAGCGGCTCTTCCCACGGAAAAGGCACCCGGTCTTTTTACCTGGTGGTCTACATACAGGATGAAAGGGCTGATCGATCAGGGGCTCCTGGCGGATCTCACGGATGTGTGGGACAGGCACAGCGCCGAGTATTCACAGGGACTCAGGGATGCATTTACGTTTGATGAGAAAAACTATGGATTCGTATACGGTGTCGAGTACTGGCCCGTGTGGTACAACAAAGACGTGTTTGCGCGCTTGAACCTGGAAGAACCGGAAACATGGGATGAATTTATTGCTGTGTGCGACACGCTCAAAAAGAACGGCATTACCCCGCTCTTTATCACCGTGCAGGCGCGATGGCCCACTTTCATCATGTTCGAAGAAATGATCATCGGTGAAGACCCCGGTCTCTATGTTGACCTCTGTGAGGGAAAGGCAAAGTACACCGATCCCAGAGTGAAAAAGGCGTTCAAGGTGTGGGCGGATCTGATAGCGAAAGGCTATTTTACTGATCCATCAACAGACCTTTTTGCCGATTCACCGCGGCTTTTCAACCAGGACAAGCTGGGCATGGTTGTCTGCGGAACGTGGTACTACACCTCAGTGCTTACGGCAAACGGAGTTCCTGAGGAAAAGATCGGAGCGTTCATTCTTCCGTCCCACAACCCCAAGGCGGGAAAGGTCATTATTCTCGAGGCAATGCCCATTCTCGTTTCTGAAAATTCGCCGAACAAAGATGCTGCAAAAAAAGTTGCAGACTGGCTGATGGGACCAGAGGGAAACGCCTTTCTCGCGAAAAAGATCACCTCATTTCCCGCAAACCAGAAATCAAAAGCCGATTATCTTCCTCCGGTCAAGGTCAACCTGATGAAGACCATTGTTGATGAGAATTACCAGATAATGAACAGATACTGGGAGGCAACGCCCACGCCCATTTGTGAAACCGCAGTTGACAAATTTGCCGAATTCATACTGAATCCGGCATCGGCCAACAAGGTTCTGGCAGACCTCGATAAAATTGCAGACGAATACTGGGCGCAGAATAAGTAGGGTGAATGTCGAATTTCATACACCGGTATGAAAATGAAACTTTCACACATACAATGCACGCTCATTTTGAGAACTTCGGAGAGGAGATGTCGGTGAATTCAGTGTTTTTCGCCAAAATAAGTGCTTTTCCCAAATATATTGAAAGACTCGAAGTTCGACCTAAGTAATCACGGTATCCGGGGCCATTCCCGAATAGGGAGTGGCCCCCTTTCATCGTGGGATTTAACGCAGAATCATCTGTTTGAGGCACACCATCAGAAAGGGCGACAAAGCCAATGAACAAAAAAGGCCAGGTGGTCAGTTACCTGTTCATTCTGCCCGCCTTTCTCCTCGTATTCGTACTGCTGCTCATTCCGATGTTTCAAAACATCTACTACAGTTTTTTCGATTGGGACGGGATAAGCGAGCCGATATTCATCGGGTTGAAAAACTACATTTCCTTTTTTTCCGATGAGAATTTTCTTGTTTCATTCAGGAATACGCTTATCTGGGTGGGATTCACCCTTATCTTTCCCGTCATGGGGGGGCTTCTTATTGCGATATTTGTGAAAGGAATGGTGCTGGAAAAATTTTTTAAGTCCATTTTCTTTATCCCGCTCACCATATCGTTTGTTGCAACAGGCATCATCTGGACATACATGTTCAGCAAGGAACTTGGTGTTCTGAACAATCTTTTCAATGTCTTCGGTATCAAACGGAGCGTGTCGTGGCTTACAGGAGTCCCGCTGAATACGTTTTCACTTCTTATTGCATGGACATGGCAGCAGCTCGGGGTGAATATGGTGCTGTTTCTCATGGGCCTTGCAACTATTCCGGAAGAGCCAATTGAGGCAGCGGTGATCGACGGCGCGAACAAATGGCAGACTTTTGTGTATGTCACATTTCCAATGCTGCGTCCCATCACCACCATCGTCATCACCATGGCAATGGTGAATTCATTCAAGGCATTCGATATAATCTACGTAATGACTCGCGGAGGGCCCTACAGGTCTTCGGAAACCCTTGCAGTCACGATGTTCAGGGAAACATTCACGCTGTTCAGGATGGGGTATGGGGCGGCGATTTCCGTGCTCCTTTCAATTATTGTCATTGCTGTATCTGCCATTTACATAAAAAGAATGGCGAGAAAGGAACTTCAGTATTATTGAGGCAGAAGTGGTATGAGGGCGAATCCGGGAAAAATTCCGCTGTACGTCGTAGTGGTCGCGCTTGTACTGCTCTGGCTTCTTCCGGTGTGGACGACGTTTCTCGTGTCGTTTAAAAGCGCTGAGGATTTTCTCGAACAGGAGTTTTACCAGCTTCCCACAAAGGTGTCATTTTTCGAGAACCTGATCAATGCGCTGGACAAATACAACCTCCACAAACATTTTCTCAATTCCTTCATTTATGCGACCGTTGGTGCGGGAATCGCCATCATCACCGCTTCTATGGCGGGTTTTAGTATTATCCGCCTGAAGCCGAAATTCAATTTTCTTCTCTTTCTCATCATTTACAGCGGTACGCTTTTCCCTTTTCAGATGTACCTCATTCCTGTGTACAAATTCTTCAATTCCATCGCGCTCTACGACACGCGAATAGGAATGATACTTATCTATGCGGCCATCTGTATCCCTTTCAGCCTGTTCGTGTACAGGGGATTTTACACGACGATTCCGAAAGAGATAGAGGATGCCGCGAAGATCGACGGGTGCGGCCCGATGAAATCATTTTTATACATCTTTCTGCCCCAGTCCATTCCCCCCACCGCGGTCGTGGCTCTCTTCCAGTGGACATGGATATGGAACGACCTTCTGTTCGGAATGGTACTCACCCGTTCCCAGGAGGTGAGGCCCATCATGGTTGCGCTTGCGTCGATGTCCGGCTACGCTGGAGGAACCATTCCCCTTATTATGACGGGTGTTATTTTCACCTCCGTTCCCACGATCGTACTGTTTGTTGTGCTGAGGAGGTTTTTTATCTCCGGTATGGTGCTCTCGATTTCAGGAGAGTAGATCGGACCTTTGATGATTTTCGGTACTCCGTGTTGAAATCTTCCGTTATTGAGCTCCTTCAAAGACAATGATCGGTGTTTTTCTCACTCATCTTCGAGCTCCATCCTGAGGGACACATATTCGAGCAGGTCTTTCAGGGCGATCACGCCCTCGAGAGCACCATTTCGCGTGACCATGAGCCTCGATTGTCCTGACCTGCTCATCAGCCTGAGCACTTCTGCTGCATCTGTGCCCGCCTCGACGCTGTTGTCTTTTGAACAATTCACTGCAATTTGGGACACGGGAGTTTTTCCCCACTCGCTTTTTGGTAAAGATGTGAGCGTTTTCGTCGTGACACCCCCCACGAGCTTTCCGCCCTCAACGATAGGGAAGAGCTTGAAATGATACTGGTAGATGTAGTTTTCCACGAGCTCGCGTACAGAGATCGATGAAGGGACCGAGACCGGGTTTTTTTTCATGAAGCGGTCGACCTTCTGGCCTGCAAGTGCATTCTTGATCAACAGCTGTTTGTAGGATGCGCGTGCAGCATTATTGAGAAAAAGGCCAATGAGAAACCACCACATACCTGCGATGAAGTTTGCCAGAAAAAGGCTTATCACTCCGAAACCGATAAGCAGAAAGCCGAAAACACGTCCGATCGTGGAGGTGATTTTGGTAGCGCGCACAAGGTCGTTGTTCGAGTTCCAGATGATCGATCTCAGGACTCTTCCGCCGTCCAGTGGAAAGGCAGGGATAAAGTTGAATGCTGCGAGCATGCCGTTCATGAATGCGATGTAGCGCAGCACTCCGAACACGGAGGTCGGAGCGTTCCCATTTCGAGCAAGGATGCTCAGGCCAAAGAATAGCAGTCCGAGCACTACGCTCATTGCAGGTCCCGCGACCGCCATTGAAAGTTCCGCTTTCGGGCTCGGGGGCTCATCTTCCATTTCGGCAACTCCGCCGAATAAAAAGAGCGTGATACCCTTCATTGGTATTCCGTACCGGCGCGCGATGATGGAATGGGAAAACTCATGCAGCACGATTGATATGAACAGGCCCGCTGCCGACACAAAACCCATAATCCAGTAGGTCACGGTCGGAAGATTTTTGTACGCACTCGGGAAAAATCCGGATGCGAGCGACCACGTAACGAGCACAAAAATGAAAAACCAGCTTATATCTATTCTGACTTTGAAACCGAGAATCTTGAACAACTGAAACTTTTTTACAAACATCTTCTCTTTTTCCCTCGCGATTTTTTATGATGGATTCAAAAACTGTACCCCATAAACTTATCTTGTATATACATTGCCGCCTCAAAGAAAAAAAGGAAATAGGAAAAATGGAGTATGTGAAGAAGCGTTGCAGCACACCGCCTCTGAAAATAAAGCTCTCATCCGAAGAAAGGGGTGCGAACAGTAGAGCGTTTCACATTACCTCGCAAGCTCGTTGAGCGCATACACAAGCACATCCGGTTCTGACACGAATACCGCACGAGGGCACACAGCCATCACTTTTTTTTGCAGGGCGTGATCTTCACTCACGAAAAGTGCAAAGGTTTCATCATTTGTTTCTACCGCGGCCTCCACCATAGGCACGTCTGAAAAAGTGTCGCCGCAGATGAGATTTGCACCCTCATTCAGAAGAAGCGGCACATCCCGGTTGAGGAACCTCACCCCGTTCCCCTTGTCGAAATCCTTCAGAGTCCCATATTTTTCGTCCGTGACAGTGAGGATGATCTCTATGTCCTTTCCCGTGTCCTCAATCCTGAAAAAGTTTTGTCCCGGGTCAGCCTCGCGCACAAGCGCCTTTACTCTTCTCAGGAATATTTGGGATTCGTTTTCCGGAATGCTTTCGTTGATATCCTGCCTGCTCACCGTGGTCTGTCCGAATTTGAACTGCAGCCCGGAACCGATCAGCGAAAACGGTTCATAGCGGGGATTTTTCAGGAGATCGGCCAGTCTAGTGTTTAGAAGATGGAGTTTATTCTGTTTTTCGGGTTCAATCGGGAACCTGTGGTACCTGTTCTGAATATCCATATATTCTCTCCCCTTGGACCCTGCGTATATGTATGTGCTTGATGGGAAAACGCTGATGTCCACTAGCCCCAGGTTCCGGAGTGGAGCCGAGCTCAACAGCACGGAGCGTTCGGAGCAATTGCGAGCAAAACGCGTGAGAAAAAGAGCGTTGTACGCGGACTGAACGGAGGATCTGTACCTTCCGCAGTAGTTGTTCACTGTCCCGTCTCTATCGGTGATGAAGTTTAAAAACCGTTTTCCCCGAAGCGCCTCGATCGTGTTTCTGACTTCACTGTGAAAACCAGGATGAAGGTCTTCGAGGTACACTGCAAATTCGTCTTCCGGGTGCTCGATGAAGAAGATATCCTTTTTCAACTCTTCGATCTCGTAGGTCAGGTCCAGTTTCATGGTTTTGTGTTCTGTATAAAAAAGCTCAAACCCGCCGTCCGTCCTGGGGATCGAGAGAATCTGCTCGAGTGTCTGTTTGAGATAATTTCCGAGCTTCACGGGCACAGGACTTTTTTCAAGAAGATGGCATACGATCATCCGCCTGTATTCAACAGTCGAGCTCATGGCTGAGTAGAATGCGTTCAAGGTTTTGATTGACATATATTCTCCCCTGTGTTTGTATGGCAGTCGATGTGGTGTATTGTTTTTTCACTAATCTATCCACACAGCGGGGATTTATCAATCCATAACCGATATTTGCAAAAGCTTATATACTCCCTGGATAATGTGATATACTTTTCTAAGAGGGTGAAGTAGTGATAAAAAAATCTTCACTCTTTCATACGAATTGACAATATTAAAAAAAATGATCCGGAATACTGTCGATAAAAGGATAGAAAAAATATCTGCTGCACGAGGGAGGCACGATACGCATGGATAGATGCAGGGGAGCGATATTCGATCTCGATGGTGTCATAACACAAACTGCACGTGTACATTTTCAGGCCTGGAAAACTGTTTTCGATGACTACCTTAGGAATCTGTCGAGAGCAAACGAAGAAGAATGGGAACCTTTCACCTATGAAACCGATTACCTTCCTTATGTCGACGGGAAGCCGCGATATCAGGGTGTAAAATCCTTCCTCGATTCACGAGACATATCCATCCCCTATGGAGAGCCATCCGATAGTCCGGACAAAGAAACGATGTGCGCAATCGGTAACCGGAAAAATGACCTTTTCCGAAAGCTTGTCTCCGAGGGACAAGTGGATGTGTATCAATCCACGCTTTCCCTTGTCAAAGAGCTCAAGGGCAGCGGTGTGAAGGTCGGAGTTGCTTCGTCGAGCCGGAATTGCAACTTTATCCTTGAAAAAGCCTCAATGCTTGATCTTTTTGAAACCGTCATCGATGGAACAACATCGAAAGAGTTCGGGCTGAGAGGCAAACCTGCACCCGACATTTTTACTGTTGCAGCAGGCAATCTGGGACTGCACCCAAGCGATTGTTTGATGGTAGAAGATTCGATTGCCGGGGTGAAAGCCGGGAAAAACGGCAACTTCGCTCTCGTGATCGGTATCGCGCGAAACGAAAACCGGCATGATCTTCTAATCAACGGGGCGGATATCGTAGTCCGGGACCTTCAGGATCTCAGTCTGCAGGTCATCGAGAACTGGTTTAAGAAAGGGCTCGGGGAAAACAACTGGCATCTCACTTACTACGGATTCAATCCGGGCGATGAAAAGCTTCGTGAAACGCTTACCACCGTGGGAAACGGGTACTTTGCCACCAGAGGGTGTTTCGAAGGAGAGTCTGCTGACGAGGTGGTTCACTACCCGGGAACGTACATCGCAGGAGTCTATAACAAGCTCCCGAGTAATGTGTACCGAAGAACCGTGTACAACAACGATTTTGTCAACTGCCCCAACTGGCTTCCGATTGAATTCAGGATCGACGATTCGGATTTTATACACCTCACAGATGTCGACATACTCTATTACGAGCACGATCTCGACATGAAAAATGCCGTGATGAGCAGGGCGATTCTCCTAAAAGACGATCAAGGAAGGGTGACCGAGATTAGAAGTGAGAGAATTGCGAGCATGGACAATCCACACCTCGCGGGTATACGCTACAGCGTAACGCCAAAAAATTATTCGGGAAAGGTTACGCTGAGATCGACAATTGACGGGACGGTTATCAACTACGGTGTCCCTCGTTACCGGGAGCTGAACTCCAAACACCTTTCCCCGATATCCGTGGTAAAGGAACAGGGAGGATTGAGCATACTGGTGAGGACCTCGACCTCCAAGGTCAATATATGCATGCATGCAAAAACGATTCTTTCCAGAAACGGCACACCACTGGATACCGAAAAGGATGTCTATAAGGACATGGGATATATTTCAGAAAGCTACACCTTCAGTGCACAGGAGGAAGAAACATATACGCTCGAAAAGCTCGTCAGTATCTGCACCTCGAAAGACCGTGATATCGACGGTGATCCAGAGGAGGCGTCACTGGAGATGCTTCAAGAAACCGGCTCATTTGACGGTTTATACGAAAAGCACAGAGACGCCTGGAAAAAGCTGTGGGAGCTCGCTGATTTTGAGATTGAAGGTGACAGATTTGCGCAGAAGGTGATACATCTCCACATCTATCACCTCCTTGTTACTGGTTCTCCGAATAACACCAAAATTGACGCAGGGATTCCGGCACGTGGACTCCACGGCGAAGCGTACAGAGGCCACATTTTCTGGGACGAGCTGTTCGTTATGCCTTTTTACAATTTGCATTTCCCGGAAGTCGCACGTTCATTTCTGATGTACAGGTACAGAAGGCTCGATGCGGCGCGTGAGTACGCACGTGAAAACAGATACAGCGGAGCGATCTATCCGTGGCAGTCAGCAGATGATGGAAAAGAGGAGACGCAGGTCGTGCATTTTAACCCGCGTTCAGGAAAGTGGGGCCCTGATCTGAGCAGACTTCAGCGACACGTATCAATCGCAGTGGCATATAATGTGTGGGAATATTATTACTGCACCAATGATCTTGATTTTCTCCACGACTACGGAGCAGAAATATTGGTGGAGGTTACCCGTTTCTATGCGAGCATCGCACGTTACAGCAAACGTGACGGCCGGTATCACATATCAGGCATAATGGGTCCGGATGAATTTCACGAGAAATACCCCCAGGCAAAGAAGGGCGGGCTTACCGACAATGCATACACGAACATCATGGCATGCTGGCTCATACACAAGACAATCGAAACATTGGAGCATGTTCCGGATACTGTGGTACACCAGTTGGAGCAAAAGATCGGATTCAGAATCCAGGAGATGGAGAAGTGGAGGGATATCGAAAAAAAGATGAACGTTGTCATCGATGATGATGTGCTCGAACAGTTTGACGGGTTTATGGATCTTCTGGAGGTTGACTGGGACTATTTCCGTGAGAAATACGATGATATTCACAGAATGGACAGGATCATCAAAGCAGAGGGGGATTCACCGGATAGGTATCAGGTCATAAAACAGGCGGATACGTTGATGCTCTTCTATCTTCTCTCACCAGGTCAGGTTGTGCATATACTCAATATTATGGGGTATGATGTCGGAGGTGAGCAGGAGTTCGTGAAGAAGAATTATGACTATTACATCGAAAGAACGAGCCATGGCTCAACCCTGAGCCTTGTCGTGCATTCGGCCATTCTGAAATATATTACCTCCCACAAGAAGGATATGTGGAACAGATTTGTGCTGGCTTTGGAAAGTGACATTTATGATACCCAGGGCGGTACGACTGCAGAGGCGATCCATTGCGGAGTAATGGGAGGAACGCTCGACATACTCTTCAAGGGATTTGCGGGCATAAACATATTCAAAGACTACATTCAGATTAATCCCGATCTGCCGTCGCACTGGCGATCACTGTCTTTCAAGGTGGTGCTCCGGAACTGTCTGCTTCAGATGAAGATTGCACAAAAAGCAGTGGAAGTTGCGTATATTGACGGGGAGGACAGTTCTGTAACCGCAGTGGTGTACGGAAATCGATACGAAATTGGAAAACAAGACACGCTCGTCGTGAAAGAAGACGAGGCATTTACAGGTTCAGAGTAATAATTTTTTTCCTCTCGCATAGGTTTTGCCCTGCTGATTCACACAATCCACAGTTTCTTTTCATGCATCGATATCCACGTGGTTTCACTATTCCTCTTTCCCTCTGAACCGGATAACGATATGGTATCTATGTGAAGGAAGGATAGGTTTATGAAAAACAAGATACGAATGACAAGACGGGGGTTTCTCAAGTTCGCAGCTGCAGGTTCCGCATTTGTTCTTTCACGCTTGACTACACCCTTTTCAATTCAGAGCACTGAGAACGCGAATACCCCTGATAAAAATACACCGCACACACCCGTTCCTGACGTGGACATCATACTGCGGGCCGCAAGGGAAACGTTCAGCATTCTTCCAGGAAAACCCACTCCAGTGTGGGCATACAGGGGAGAGCTCCTTTCTGGACCTGACGGCACGCTCGCCACTTTCGACGGATCATATCTCGGGTCGTTGAGAAAAGTGCCTGAGCGCCTTCTGTATAGAGAGAAAATCCTCAAAAGCATTTGACAGATGCACGGATTATGCTACAATCTCAATGTAATCGATCCCGACAACGTTTACCATAAGGTCATATGTACAGAAAAAGCATAAGCCTCAAGGACATCGCCGCAAAAACAGGTTTTTCAATCAAGACAGTGTCACGAGCGCTCAACGACCACCCCGATGTGAATGAGACGACCAAGCAGAAAATAATCGATGTTGCGAAAAGATACTCCTATTATCCAAACCTTCTTGCGAAAAGCCTTCGAACGAGAACGACCTTTACCATCGGGTATATCGTCCCGGATATCACAAACGAATTTTTCGGGAAAGTGGGAATCGTCATAGAAAGAGAGTTTCGTGTGCGGGGGTACAGTCTGCTGGTCAGCTTCACCGAAGAGTCAGAGGAAAATGAAATCAATTCGTTGAAGCTCCTCTTGTCAAAAAGAGTCGACGGAATCGTGCTCGCAACAGTAGGAAGAACGGGTGAATTCCTCAAAGAGGTGATTCATCATTTTCACGTCCCCGTGGTTGTGATCGACAACAAGGAGGAGGGAATCAGGACAAACCTGGTTATGCACGACAATATGCATGGAGCATACGTGCTCACGCAGCACCTCATAGGGCACGGTCATAGACGAGTTGCCTGCATAACCGGCCCCCTTTCCGAGACATCGGGAAGAGACCGCTTGCAGGGGTACAAGAATGCACTTTCAGAGCACGGAATTCACCTCAAGGAAGATCTCATCGAGGTTTCAAACTGGAGAATCGAAGGCGGCTACAATGCCACGCTGAATCTCTTGAAGCGGAACACACAGGAATTTTCCGCTCTGTTTGTGAGTAATTCCCTCATGGCGCTCGGCTCATACAAGGCACTGAAAAAGCTTGATTTGAAGATCCCTCAGGATGTTGCATGTGTGTCATTTGACAATTTTGATTTTTCTGAGGTGGTAGATCCTCCTCTGACCACACTTGAGAGCGTGGAGGAGGAAGTCGGACAGAAAGCCTCACAAATACTCCTTGAGAAGATAAAGAACAGGGACACAGAAAGTGTGAGTGAATATTTGGTACAGCCGAAATTGTGCATCAGGAAGTCCTGCGGTTGTTGATAAAGATATAAAAAGAGGAGTGAAGAAATGATGAAATATCTACCAGACGCTGTTTTTCACGAGAGAATTAAAAATCTTCAAAAAACCCTTACTGAGCATGATTACGATGCATACCTCGTCCACTGCAATGAGGCTGACCAGGCGAATGTTCGCTACCTGAGTGATCACTGGCCCATTTTTGAAACGGCAGGTGTCATTGTACCGAAGGAAGGTGAGCCAATCCTGCTCATAGGTCCGGAGGCGGAGCCGTTTGCAGTCGATCGGAGCAGGATAAAGAAGATCAGAAAAATGATAGAATACAGAGAATCTGCTGAACCCGATTATCCGGACATACCTGTCTCTTCTTTCAGGGAGATATTCGATGAAGTGTCCGGTGGAAAGGGTATCAGAAAGCTCGCCCTCGGTGATTATGCCATATTACCCATGCCGGTGTTCAACGGCGTAAAGAAAGCGCTCGGAGAAAGTGGTGAGCTCATCAGGGCGGAATGGATCATTGCAGACATGCGGGCGGTAAAGTCTGAAGAAGAAATTGTCATGATACGGGAGGCTCACAGGATAAGTGAGCTCGCACTGGAGGATACCCTCAAAACGATGAAACCGGGGATGACGGAGAAGCAGGTGCTCGGTATCGTGTATGAGTCGCTGTACAGGCACGGTGCCGAAGCAGAGGGGTTCCCCAACTATGTGTTTGGAGGAAGAAAAACGAGGAATGCAATCGCGCGTGCAACCTATGACACGTTGAAAGAGGGGGAGCTCATTCAACTCGGCATCGGGGCGCGGTACGGCGGATATTCACCTTCTGTGGGCAGGCCGGTGATTTTCGGGAAGATGCCCGGGGAAATGAAGAAACACGTGCAGTTTGGTCTCGATGTGCATAAAAAGACCTATGAATGGATAAAGGAAGGTGTGGTAGCCAAAGATGTGGCTGTGAAGTACTACGAGTATTTCAAAGACCACGGCTACGAAAAATATTTTCTGTACGGGCCGTGTCACGGAACGGGGATCATCGAGGTGGAGAAGCCCTGGATGGAAACCACCTCTGATTACCAGTTGAAAGAAAACATGACCTTTATGGCGGATACCTTCTTTACGGGTGATGCGTACGGTTTTCGGTGGGAGGATGGCTTGAGGGTTACAAAAAAAGGATGCGAGCCGTTTTCAGATGCGAGAAGCGAAATAATTGAGCTTTAGTAAGAATTGCTCAAGATTATTTGGTAAAAAAATATGTGAGGAACCTTGAATTTTAGGATGAATGTCGAATTTCATACATAGGTATGAAAAGAAACATTCACACATACATTGCACGGTAATTTTGAGAACTTCGGAGAGGAGACGTCGGTGGATTCATTGTTTTTCACCAAAATAAATGCTTTTCCCAAATATATTGAAAACCTCGAAGTTCGACCTTTTAATCAGAGTGATTTAGGGTTCTGATGACATCTTTAAAAGATATAAGAGCTTGTTTAATACTAATCTGAATCCAATGTTTTGGATTTATTATATTAAAAAAGTTTTAAAGGAGGTAGGTTATGTATCTTAAAAGAAAAAGCATCATTGTTGTAGCGATTGGTGTACTATTAATGTTTTTTGTTCCATTTTATCTTGGTTTTTGCACTGGAACAAAGGAAGAGGAGCAGATTGTACTGAGGACTGTTGTTTTCAAGGGATGGGCACGGGTTCCTGCTCTTGAAAAGCAGATACCTGAGTATGAGAAGCTTACGGGAATCAAAATTGAATTTGAGGAAGTGCCCTTTGCTCAGCTGCATGAAAAGATGATCCTTGACTTTGCAAGCCAGGCAGGTAACTATGATTTCGTTGCCCCACTTACAGACTGGTCAACTGAGCTTGTACGTGGAGATTATCTTGTTCCCCTGGAAGACTATATCAAGAACGATCCTCCTGAAGACTGGCCTAATGCTTTTCCAGAAGCTCTGTTACAATTGCAGACAGTTAATGGAAAGCTCTATGGTTTACCATGCCATGACGGACCGGTTATGCTTTACTATAGAAAAAACCTTTTAAATGATCCAGGCGAGAAGGAAGCTTTTAAATCAAAGTATGGCTATGAGCTTGCTCCTCCTGAAACATGGGATCAGTTCCGAGACATATGTTTGTTTTTTACACGACCTGATGAGGATCTGTGGGGAACTTGTCTTGCATCAAAACAGGGTGGACAGCAGTTGCCCTATGACTTCTATATGATGCTGTGGTCATTTGGTGGAGAGGTGTTCGACAGTTCATATCATCCAACATTTAATTCTCAGGCTGGTATTGATGGCTTACAGTACTATGCTGACCTCAGGAATAAGTGGGAGGTTACACCAAAAGCATCGACAACATATGATGAGACAGAGAATGGGCCTTTCTATTTGAATGGTCATGCTGCTATCATATGGCACTGGAGTCATATCGCTTCATGGGCTGAGCTTCCGGATCGTTCTAAAATCATTGGAAAAAATGGAATGTCATTATTTCCTGTTGCGAATAAAAGTTTAACACCTACGACATTAAGCGGCTACTGGTATTGGTCAATATCGAATGCAAGCAAACATAAAGATGAAGCTTATAAGCTTATCAAATGGCTGACCAACAAGAAAAATGACAAAATGGACGCTTTCAATGGAACAGTTGCGTGTAGATTCTCAACATACCATGATCCAGAAATACTAGCACAATTTCCTTTCTATACTAGTATAGAAGCCACTCTGGAAAGTGGTACAAAAAGTATTCCGCAGATACCAGAATATGCACAGGTCGACGATATCATCGGAGTTGCCTGCTCAAAGGCGATTGCAGGAGAGATGAGCGCAAAAGACGCGCTCGATAATGCGGCAGAAAAAGTCGAAGAGCTTATGAAGAAGGCTGGATACTACGACTAAGGATCTTTCACGGGAGCGGCTCCAAATGGTCTTGCGATAATCTTTCCATCAGTGGGCCGCTCTCTGTTTGGAGAGTGCATGCCAATTATCTCACAAAATATAAAAAACCGGGCGATACCGTGGCTCATGGTCATTCCGGCTGTTGCATTCTTGCTTGCAATATGCATCTACCCACTTCTTCACTCTCTCTACCTGACGTTCAATGAGTGGAGCCTCACCTCAAACCAACCACCAGAGTGGGTATGGCTGAGAAATTTCTGGGAACTACTCAGAGATGACCGTTTCTGGAGTTCCCTGAAAACAACTGTCATATTTACAGGAGGTGTGGTGTCCGCGGAGATGTGCATCGGACTGATTCTCGCGCTTTCCGCGAGCAGAAACACCAAATTTCGCCAGGTCTGCCGTTCGATCATCCTGATTCCAATGATGATCACACCGGTCGTTTTGGGCCTTATCTGGAAGTATATGTTCAATCCAGAGAACGGAATAATCAACTATCTTCTCGGATTTATCGGAATCGAGGGACCGATATGGCTCGGAGAGCCCAACCCTGCGCTTCCGGCGGTGATGATCGTTGACATCTGGCAGTGGACGCCTTTTGTCTTTCTTCTTCTGCTTTCGGGCATCGGTAGCCTGCCGCAGGAGGTATTCGAGGCAGCACGTGTGGACGGCGCGAACGCGCGCCAGACTTTTCGCTATGTCACACTGCCGCTGCTCACTCCGTTTATGCTCGTTGCGCTACTCATCCGGTTCATCGATTCATTCAAAATATTCGATACGATCTTTGTGATGACAAGAGGAGGTCCGGCGAATGCAACGGAAACACTCAGTATCTATACGTACAAGGTGGGCCTCAACTTTTTCAACATGGGGTATGCTGCAACACTGTCGTATGTAATTCTCATAATCATCACCCTTGCAAGTCAGCAATTTTTAAAAATGGAGAGGAAGTGATGAGAAGGAACAGGATTCGACGCGGTCAGCTGTGGGTGGATGTGCTGCTGATCGCAGTGGTAATCGTGGTACTCTTTCCGCTCGTGTGGAT
The DNA here is from genome assembly GCA_964583615.1 of uncultured Spirochaetota bacterium. GTDB lineage: Bacteria > Spirochaetota > B62-G9 > B62-G9 > DRHN01 > CAZOWM01. Next base: position 60,348 of record CAZOWM010000005.1, read on the forward strand.
TGTTCTTACATCATTTAAAGGCAGATTCGAAATCGCTGCATATCCTCCGAAGATATTCTTCAAACCGACTTTTGAAAACTACCGAACCATTTTTCTCAAAGACAACTTCCATCATTTTTTCAAGGATTCATTTATCATTGCCGTGTGCTCTACAGGACTTGCACTTTTTCTTGGATCAATGGCCGCATACAGCATGACAAGATATCGCGTGGGAGGAGATTTTCTGCCCTTCTGGGTTCTCTCTATACGGATGTTTCCTCCCATCGCCATTATACTTCCCATATACATCATTATGCGAAAGCTCCATCTTCTCGACACATACTACGCGATCATCATCATGCACACGCTTGTGAATCTTCCGTTTGTGGTCTGGCTTATGAACGGTTTTTTCAGAGAAGTCCCCATTGAAATAGATGAGGCTGCAATGATCGACGGGTGTTCAATCTTTTCCGCCTATATGAGGGTCGTTGTTCCCATTGTAATGCCTGGACTCCTGGCAACAACGGTTTTTTGCCTCATTACATCATGGAACGAGTTTCTCTTTGCACTTGTGCTTTCAGGCAGAAAAGTGACAACACTTCCCGTGTCTGCTGCCTTCTACGTTACTGACAGAGACATATTATGGGGACCGATGGCAGCTGTTGGCGTGAGCGCATCGATTCCGATTATCATTTTTACGATACTCATTCAAAAACACCTCGTAAGAGGGCTCACCTATGGCGCTGTCAAATAAAGAGAACTTTCTCAGATTGTTCCGCAGACAAAAAACGGACCGCATTCTCTGGGTCTCAGACCTTACCTACTGGCGCGACGCGCAGATCATACAGGGAAAGCTTCCGCCCGAATACATGGGACTTGACGGTTTTTTAAAACTTCACATAGACCTCGGCGTGATGCCCTACTACATATATGCAATCGACAATGAACCTACCGAAGGAGCGGCAAGCGGTGAAATTTCAGTTCACCAGATCGGCGGCACTGGAAAGCCCTTCAACGGTGTGTTCGGTCTGAGCTATGAAGGAGTCGAAATCGACGTCTGTCGGAACGGTGACATTTCAGAGACCAGGTTTGCTGTGGGGGAAAAGATACTTGTTCAGAAAAAAGTGTGGCTTCCTCGGTCATTCTGCTACGGATTTACGGAATACCCGGTGAAAACAGTGGAAGACTTGAAAACACTGCGTGCGATCGTCGAACGCTACAAATTCTATTCCACACTCAGCGATTTTGTATACATATCGGAGTGTTGGGGAGAGAACGGTGTTCCGATCGCACCCCTACCGCGGTCCCCAATGAGCGCGCTCATTGTTGACTGGATGGGACTGGAAAATTTCACCTTTGCGAGCTTTGATTTCCCCAAGGAGATTAAAAAGACCATAGACTGTATAGATCGTGCAAACGATGCGGGATTCGAGCTGATCGTGAAATCCACAGCTGAAGTGTTCCATTTTTGTGACAATTTATCTGCATCCAACTGCGCGTCATTTTTCCCGCAGTATGCACGGGACTATTACGTACGGCGATTTCGCGAGCTTCACGAGAATGGGAAAAAAGCAGCAGTGCACATCGACGGAACAATTCGTGGTCTGCTAGGCCAGGTCGCACATACAGGGGCTGATGCTGCTGAAGCACTGACCCCGAAACCTGTTGGGGACATCGGGCTCGATGAACTGAGAAAGGAAGCGGGAAACGACGAAATTGTCCTCTGGGGTGGGTTTCCGGGAGGGATGTTCACCACGCAATTTGATTACAAAGATCTTGCAAGACAAGTGCACTCCTTTCTTCAGTGCTACAATACTGAAGGGCCTTTCATTGCGGGCTCTGCGGACCAGATTCCTCCTGATGCAGATATGAACTATGTGAAATATGTGTCGGAACTTCTCGATACGATGGAGGTGAAACAACATGAAACTACATGAAATGCGACCTGATCAGTGTAATAGGGCAAAACAACAGAACCTGCCCCTGTTCGTTCCGGCAGGCACAATTGAGTATCACGGCGAGCATCTGCCTCTCGGTGTTGACACCGTGGCTGTTATACAGGCCCTTGATGAGCTCGAGAAAGAAGTCGATTGTGTAGTTGCCCCTCCGATCTGGTACGGCCCCTCGAGTTATGCGGTGGCCGGACCGGAAAAAGGCACGATTGACATTGACACGGACAGATTTGAAAAATATGTTTCCGAGATATTGAATGGACTTCTTGAAAATGGATTTCGGAGGATATACATCGTTATACATCATCAGTTCGAGATGGGACAGCTCATGCCTGAGGCGCTTGCCTTCAAGAAGGCGGCAGCATCGCTCGTATTCCAATTTCTCGAAAGAGAGCGCGGGAGAGGATGGTGGGGCTCGCAGGAAATGAAAACCTATTATGAAAACCTCGGAGGAGAAAAAAACCCGTTCAATTGGATTCAGGTGATACCTCTCATGAGTCCTGCTATCCAGCAAAAAATGGGATACGATCACGCTGGCATGCTCGAGACATCGCTGATGATGGCTTCAGCGCCCGACACCGTTGACATGAAAAAGCTCAAAAACGACGGGCTCTGGTTCACGGACAATGCCAAAGAAGCGTCTGCCGAACACGGGGAAAATACAATTACGATGATAGTCCGGTATCTGAAGGATGTTGTCAGCTGACACTGGGGTCCACCCTTTACAGTTCAGCTCCTACGACTAGATATACTTGACAAATTCGATTCTTGTGCAATAATACACTATTATATGCTTTTGTTGCTGTTATATGCACACCGCACATGAAATTTTTACCGAAAAGAATCGATTCTTTTTCCTCATATTTTATTTTCAATGCAGATCAAGTGTATAGTTTTTTATCTCACTTTGGTCTGTGTTTTTTCGTACCGGTATATTGCCGGTGCACAGAGTATCACATTCAACCTCTCCCCGCACTTCTTTGCTGACAACACGGAAATGGTTTCTCCATATATCAAAACCGAAACAATTATGGGGAGCAGCCTGAAAACCTATTTCTCTTTCCGTCAGTCCGAACGCCTTACCCTCAATCGACAACGAAAACAGGCACAATATGCTCGATGCGCTGTTCAGGGAGACGCTCGAATACAAACGACAGATCGATTGCGGTTTTCAACTGGGGGCAAGGAACAGATACGCAGACCTGGATCTGTGGATAAACTGGAATCTTCTCAATACCCCTGAGTACATGGAGTATCTCGACGGCGGTATAAATCTTTTCGTTTATCTTTCAAATTTCATTCTCAACCTCCAGAGGTACTGGACCCACCATGGGGGACAGCTCTATCAGGTCGGGGACACGAAAAATAATTACAGCCTGGCACTGGAAATCGAACACTTTTACAAGCTCGAGTCCGGGGCTTTGCAAAAAATCGGGGGCAGGCTCTCCTATCTCGCATTTCATCTCTACTCCACCGGTACGGTCATGGAGAGAGGGATTGACATCAATCCGGTTGATTTCGGTATTGTTGTGGGATTCTGTGTGGAAGTGCAGAAACTCTTTTTCGAGCTCTCGCACAGCGTTGGCCTCGTGGCAGTGAGCGGGGATTTAAAGTACGACACACATTTTATTGCGGTTGGGGTAAAAATGAGTTTTTCATCGCATTGACGGGTGAGCAAAGAACGCCTTTTTCAATCGCTCTCCTTTTCTCGATAATACCGCAGAGGGTCGAGGCTGATGGCAAAGGATATGTCCCACCCGTTTTCCGTGTCATCTTCAGGGCTCACAAACTCTACGACCACGTCTTCTTTATACCAGTACCACTGCACGTACACCTGATTTTCCATTTTAAGATCGAAGGTCTGATCGGGAAATCCGAATTGCTCGAGGTAGGGATTGGATATTTCATCGAATGTCATTGTGCGTATCCACATGTATTCATGTCACATTTAGATTATAACCCATTTTGATAAATACAAACTTCATAAATTTAAAAAATTTGTATTTTTCTCATTCCGTGCCCGCAATAGACGCAGTGTGATGGGCATAAAAAACCCTTCGTTGATTTTTTTCCTCCTACCTGATATATTAACGCATCGGTGGAAAAAACCAAATGGCAGCGGACTTTTGGTATGCACCAGGAAAAAGACAAGTATTATTTGACATACAATCAGATACACAGAATAATAAAAAAACTGGCCGGACAAATCGTTGACTCGGGTTTTGAGCCCGATGTCATCGTAGCAATCGGAACCGGCGGGTTTATTCCAGCCCGAATCATACGCACTTTTATCGACAGGCCGATTCTCACGGTCGGGCTTCAGCATTACAATAAGGCAAACAGGCCGCAGGATATCCCGAGGAAGGTACAGTGGATCGATGAAGTCGAAAAAAAACTTCCGGGGAAGAAGGTGCTCCTCGTTGATGAAGTTGACGATACACGGGTGACTCTGCAGTACTGTCTGACGGAACTCCTCAGGCATCGTCCTGGAGAAATGGCCGTTGCCGTGCTCCACAACAAGAGAAAGAAAAAAAAAGGACAGATCCCCCCCGAGATTTCACGCTATTTTGTCGGAGAAGAGCTTGAAGACCGATGGATTTGCTACCCCTGGGATGCCCTGGACATTGATGAACAGGAAATCCGTGCCTCACAGGTCCATTGAACTCATTCATTGTAAAAAGTTTCTGATGAAAACGTCTCCCCGAATTATTTTCTTGAAATATCATATTCATATGATAAGATAACAGAAAATTGTTCCTTTGCTCACAATGTGAGGGTTTCACAATGAAACTTTTTTTTGCCACCGATGTCCACGGCTCGGAGATCTGCTGGAAGAAGTTTGTGAATGCAGGTGAGTTTTATGGAGTGGATGTCCTGATACTCGGCGGTGACATGACTGGAAAGGCGATTGTTACCATTATCGATCAGGGAAAGGGCAGGTATAAGGTTACTCTGCTGGAGCAGGATAAGTATTTGAATGGAAAAGATGCGGTTGACGATATGGTAAAGACCATTCAGAACCGCGGGTATTATCCATACGTCACGAATCCGGATGAAATGGACGAAATTCTCAATTCTGAAGAAAAGTCTGATACGCTCTTTCTTTCCCAAATGGTGAAAACAATGACCCGATGGATGGAATACGCTGAGGAAAAGCTTTCAGGGAAAGGCATACGCTGTTACGTATGCCCGGGAAACGACGATGTGTTTGAGATCGACGAAGTGATACATCAATCGAAAACAGTCGAACACATCGAGGGAAAACTCATCTTTCTCGATGACTATCATGAAATGATCAGCACCGGCTGGTCAAATCCCACTCCCTGGCACACACCGCGCGAGGAATCCGAAGAGAAACTCAATGAACGTTTGGAATTAATCATCAGCCAGATCAAGGACATACCGAGTTCGGTATTCAATATGCATGCTCCCCCCTATGGCAGCGGACTGGATGAAGCACCGGAGTTCACGAAAGATCTTCGTCCGACGCATGCAGGCCGCTCCTTGATTCCGGTCGGGAGCAAGGCAGTGCTTTCCGCAATCGAAAAGTATCAGCCCCTTCTCGGGCTCTTCGGGCATGTTCACGAGGGGAAGGGAACACGAAAGTATAAAAAAACACTGTGCGTGAACCCGGGGAGCATGTATGAGCAGGGGATTCTGCATGGTGCGGTCATCGAGCTCAAACCCAAGAAGGTGGGTACTTATATTCTCACAACCGGATGAGGGATTTCATTTTCAGGAGAAAGGAGGTGAACCAACGCCGTTTTCATGTGCGTGTACACTAAGCAGGCACATGATGAAACTGCGCCTTTCGGAAAGGGACACGCAGTAAAGAAGATGAAAGGAGGAAATCAATGAGTGATACCAAGCTTTTTGTACGCAAAGCGAGCGGACTTGTTCGCGCATGGTCCGTTTTGGACGCTTTTATCTACACAACCTTCTCAATAAACCTCATCACCCTCGGGTTGTTTATCTTTTCCTACTGCTATTACTTCGAAGGGAACCTCGGAACAGCAGTGGTCGTGGGAGCAGTGTTCACTATCTTCGAAGTAATAGTGTATGCGAGTCTGATTTCCGCCATGCCTCGTGCAGGAGGTGATTATGTGTGGCAGAGCAGAATCCTCGGCAGGGCCTGGGGGTTTTGGAAAACAGTCACGGACAATCTCGCCACACTCAAGCAGTACACGGACAAGCACTCTCAACTGAAGAAAGAAGACAGTGATATTGTCAAAGCACGGGTGGAGAGGATCCTGGAGAAAATTGAAAACAAACCAAAATCACTCAAGTGGAAGATGCGCAGTAAGAATGGAACGAAAGTCAAGTGGTATGAAGATGTCGATGACCTCGATGTCGACGAAAGCGCGTAGGAAAATCCTTTTGTGAAAAAATTATTATCGAATACCTTTTTGCGACTCAAAAAATTATTAGATTTTTCAGCTCTTATTGCTATAATTGTATTTACCACGGGAACTGAAAATGAAACGTTTTTTTTCCATATCACCGGAGAAACGAACTGAGATATTAAAAAAGTCTCTCTGGATTGCAGCAGTGCTTTTTGCCCTTGTATTTATCGTTCGCATCACTGTGCTTCGGCCCCCTGAGGAGATCCAGCCCTGGAAACTGTTTCCGGATCAGGCATTTTCCTTTTTTTCCATCCGGCTCGACTCAGAAAGTACCGGTATTTCTGATTTGAAGAAACAAATCAAGCAGGAAGCCCTGGGTCCGGATACAGGTGTGTTCAAAAAGGCTGTATTCAGGCTCATGTTTTCTTCCGTCATACCTAGGCAGATCATCGGAATTGGAACAATGGCCGATGAAACAGGTGAGCCTGAGTTTATTTTCATTGTGAGAATGGGAAGGATCATACGGTTTGTAAAAGCATTCAGCGGTGTTTTCGATCGAATCATTTTCAACGGTTTACCCTGCGAAGAGGTAAAATATGAACACAGGCTCAGCTATAAAAAATTGCTCGCTGAAAAGAAAGAAATTGGCCCTTCCGCATACACGATTCTCGGAAACAGCATCATCGCTGCAACGAGTGTACAAGCCCTTGAGTCGTGCATCGAGGATTTTACAGGAGAAAAAAAGGCTACGCCTGCGTGGGGTGACCTGGGGGCTCTTTTTCTCAAATCCTCAGTGGAAGAAGATGCTTTTTTCTTTGCAGACAATAATTCAGAGGATCTAACGGATATTTTCAGTGCAATCCAGGAAAAATACGCCTTTGCAGCGTTTCCAACTATAGACGCAGTTTCAATGATACTTGGATACGCGAGGCTTCTTCCCGGACAGTTAAGCGGGACCATCGTGTTCTACTGCAGTGACAATACACATCTCGATGGGGTCAAATCAGACGTGAAATTCATCTACGGAGCACTGAGGCGGAAATTGAAACCCTCGGATATAGAACTGAAGGGTGATATTCTGATAGAGGGAAAGACAGTTGTTTTCACCTTTGAAGTTCCGGATTACAAAGGCGCGATCATGAAGAAATTCAACAGTGAAGAAGGAGACACAGAATGAGATTGAAATTCGCACTGTTCATATTGGTGGTGATGTTTTTCGTTTACACGGGAACGCGGGCTTCGGAGACGCAGCAACTCATTCCAAACAGCAGTATCGCGCATGTCACCATATCCGAGGTGCAGAAGGACTCAGGACTGAACTGGCTGCTCGATTCCTGGATACACAGCCCAAGAAAAAGCCCTCTGCGGCGTTTTTTCAGCTCCAATGCTCCTGGAGAAATGTCCATTGCTGTGTTTCCCCAGGAAGACGCATCATCACTTAATCTATTTCTGGCAGTCGAACTATCCGGCAAAAAGAAGATCGGCAACGCGATGCTCGACGAGATTATACTGCCTGACACCGACACGAAGGTGAACAGCATAACGTACAAAAATCACATTGTGCGATTTGTCCCTGTTGAAGAAACAGGAGAGGAATTTTCCGCATACACTGTGTGGGACGACAAGGTGCTCGTCGGAACGAACATTGATGTGTTGAAATATGCGGTGGATGGCCCCTCAGTAACGCAGAGCGCAGGATACAAAAAGGTGAAGTCCCTTATTTCTAAAGATACAGACGGTTTTCTCTTCGCGGACAACGAAAATCTCAAGTTCGTGCAGTTCCTGCACCCCCTCGAGGACAAATGGAAGATGTCACTTCTTCTCTCTGCAGAATACCTCGAATGGATGGGAGCTTCTTTCGATGTTGTCGATTCAACAAGAGTAAACGGTCAATTTGTGTTTCAGGGAAAAGACACTTCACACATCGATGATATTCAGGATGACGCGGAGTTTCTCGGTGAAGCATTCAAGAGAAAGTTCATGGCAGAAAAGATCGATTACACGAGCAGTGTTGAAGTGAACGGCGCAACTGTGGTCCTTGATTTCAAGATAGCGGGTCTCAAGTCTCTCTGGGAACAGCTCTTCGAACAGGGTGTGCTGTCCGTGATTCGACCAGAATAGCGCTCGGAAAAGAAAAATGAGATGGTAATGAAAAAAGCCTGTTAAAACAAGCCTCAAGATAGGGTGGGGATCATGTCTCTCGGTGAGGCAGGCTATGAACCTGCACTGAGCTGATTTGTAGGGGAGAGAAGGCCTGATGTAATTGTTGTTGGTGACATTCCGCTGAACTCTCAGGGGACGAGCGCAGTGTAGTGGTCTTCCACCTCGGTTGTTTCGAGCACTCTGTTGTAGAGCATGACATTATCGATTATTCCTTCGAATCGGTACCTCTCCGGGTCGCGGGGAGGCACCTGGGATCCGATCATGAGACCGCCGTCGGAGCTTCGTGCAGGTGCAAAATCGCCGGGAAGCTCGGACTTCCAGCCGTTCTGATAGATTTTCCTGTTTGTGACAAGTGAGCCGTCGACATACAGGTATACATCATTCAGATCCCATGCTGTCACGATATGGTGCCACTGGTTTTCGGAAAGCGTTCCTTCATTTGATATCACATAGGTCGGTGTTCCCGCTTCGTTTGTCAGAATAAACGCAACTTCTCCAGGCTGATTGTACTGCAAACTGTACGATTCGTCTGAATAGTCGTCCATAACTCCCTTGTGCACAATACCGGCGGCTGTAATATTCGTGTAGGGGTACACCCATACTTCCACAGTGCCATGATCAGTGAGGTCAAGTGTATCCGAGTCCGGGAGCAGAATATACTCTCCCTCAGTATCGAACTCCATTCCCATACCATCAACACCGGGCACCCACTGGGTTTCCCCGTAAATGTCTGCAGGGCTGTCCTCGTCCAGGTTTTCATTAAGAGTGAGACCTGCGACGATCCCCTGCTCCTCGTCCATGAAAACTCCTCTGTCCTCATCTTCCGGATTACTGCCGGAGAGCTGTACATTTACTGAATTGGTGCATGAAATGGAAAATCCTGTAAGAAATATTATGGCGATGATGAGAAATAATCTTTTCATTCAGCCACCTCATAGAAAAAGATAACACTTTATGGATATATTTCATGAGAGTGTCATAAAAAAAGTACAAAAATTTAAAACAAAATTTACTTGCATTATTTCAAAATCAATGCTATAAGTGTGATAATTTTTATACATAAAATATTTCAATGTAATAAATGCCATTACAAAAAAAGGGGGAGGGGTATAAAAAAAAAGACTTTTCTCTTTCCAACCGTACTGGTGCTTCTCTTTCTCGGTTCATGTTCCTTGCAGAAAGATGTTTCCCTACAGCAGAAAGAAATAGATGAAGCTGCACTTCAGGCTGAGGAAAAATCGGAGGAGGTTGCTGACCTGCTTTCAGGTACGGCAGCACGGCCTGGAGACAGCATCAGCGAGCAGAACATGATCGACCAGGCGATTGCAGAGTCAGACAAAAAAGAGGAAGATGCGCAGGAGCTTCTTGCAGATTCGCAGACAGGCGGTCTGGCGGATTACATCGTCGGAATTGACAGGGACGAAGCGATGAAGTGCTCTCCGGGTGAAATTTCCTGGGGGATCCTTGAAAAGGCAAAGCCGGATGAAAAGTTCTACTGTCCATGCTATTTCGAAAATATTTTCAATCCTGCATATCCTGCAAAACCAGAAACCTCCTGGTGGAATGACTACACAGCTAATGGATATATCAAGAAGACCAATGAAGCGTATGTGTGGGGCCTGACGAAATGCGGAAGAAACCTGTTTTTCGGCACCGCTCCCAATGTGCACTGTCTCGTGCTCCAGGGGTACCTCGGATACACCGATATGTTCTTCAACGAATCATTCGTGTGTGAAGGAAACTGCGGGGATTTATTTACACGCGACTGGAGACCGCCGTCTCTGTACATGTAAACGTATATCCCGGATAGCTGCGCCACAAGAGATGCGGGCACGAAGTGTCACATCACGGACCAGCTTCTCAACCTTACAGAGCTCGTTCCAAAAGATATGCTTTTATCTACAGGTGGTATACGGTCTGCGTGGAACCACGACGGGGCGGCATATCTTGCCGGACCAGCGATAAACCCACAAAATCCTGAAGACTCCTGCGGGATCAACATATTTGCATTTGAGGCGTGCTCCGGCAAGTATCTCGGTGGAACAACTCTTGAAAAATACAACAACGTGCGAAAAGCGATCGATGTGAACGGAAATGTGTACGTCGGCGTGGGAGGAGACGGCGGAGGAGCGGTCCTCAAGTGGACAGGCGGTCTTGCCTACAAGTGTGTGGTCGATGAGGTGCACCTCTTCGAGTTTGAGGAAGTGGGCAAGCAGATGGACGGCCTGGTGGCCGAGCTCTGCTTTCACCAGGGGAGAATATACGTGACAACATGGCCGAAGCTAAATCTGGTAGACCCCGCGAAAAGCATGGAGGCGGGGGTGTGGATGTCTCCAGAGCTCGATCCCTGTCTCGGTCTTGAAGCTGAAGACGCCCAGCCACACAAATGGGAAAAGGTCTGGTCGGTCCTCGATTATGAACCTGACAGGGTGACCGCACTTTCATACGGCGGAGGGGCAATCGAGAACTACGGCGGGTATGTGTACTGGGGTACCATGCACGTACCGCTCATGGCAGCGCTCACCCATTTTCAAATATTCGGCGAACTGGAAAACCCCCTGGAACTGGCGGCAACACTCCTCGGGACCTGGCGAGCGATTTCTTCCTGTATATGATCCGGGAAAGGGGTGGCGGCTGTGGCCGAACAAAATGGCGGTCCTCGGACAAAAACCAGAGTTCGGACATTCAGGCTTCGGAAACCTTTTCAACAACTATTGCTGGACCATGGCGGTGTACAACAATAAGCTTTGGGTGGGAACCATGGACTGGAGCTATCTCCTCTTCGGGACGCTCGATAGCGGTGTTCCCCACGAAATGAGCTTTGCAGGGTACGATTTTTCGATACTGGAGAAGATCGGGATTCAGTTTCCGGAGTTCGGTGCGGATCTCTACAGTTTCGAAGGAAGTTGTTCGCCTGCAAAGGCGGTCAGCAAGAACGGAATGAACAACCCGATGAACTACGGTCTGAGGACCATGGTCTCGGACGACGCACTGTACATCGGCACTGCAAACCCGATGAACCTGCACCCTGACGGGGGCTGGGAGCTCATCAGGCTTCCAAAATGACGGATGGTTTCGCTGCAGCACAGCAGACTCAGTATTGATTCGTATTGAAGTGAAAGCATCAATCGGGGAGGAGGAGAATTGTCAAAATCGAGCGCACCTCTTCATATATTTTTTCTCTGGTGCGCTCGTCGATGATGAAAAGAAGCGAATCTCTTTGCATGGCGAGAGATGTGAGAAAAGGGTTTTCCTCATCCTTGATTGTCGCGAGCACAGGCGTAGTGCTGCAGAATGCGCTGTAAACCGACTCAATGAAACAAGGGCAGTCAAGCTCGAAGCGGCCGAGCTCATCCATGATTATCAATGAGCCGTGTTCCATGGCTCTCCTGAGAGCTTCCGCGCCTGTTTTTTCAAATGCGTGCTTTCTGATGCATCCGTCATTCACATCGAAGACGACTTCGGCGGGCTTTTCATCGATTATGCTGAAGTTGTCCCACTGCTGTATCGTAACAACTCCACTCTCATGTTTCTTCGTAAAAAAACCTGCAATACGTACACGGTTTTCAAACTCTGAAATTATCCTGTGCACAAGATAGGTTTTCCCGCTGCTCCTTCCGCCTCTGATCAGGATATTTTTCACTGCAGTTTTCGCATTTCTTTTTTTTCAATTCATCACTATAATTGATCTATCGACAAAAAGTGTTCAAGTCTTTGCTGAATGTGAATAAAGACCGTGATTCGGATGAAGTGCTTTCTCATGATCCTTGTTTTACTTTTCTCTCCTGCTGTGTGCTCCGCGTCTTCGTTTGCAGTCACTGATGTGCTCGGGAGAACCGTGTGTTTTGAGCATACACCGACCAGAATCGTGTGTGCGGGGAGGGGTATGCTCCTCGTTGCAGATTCTCTCTTCCTTTTTCCAGAGGCATCTACTCGTATCGTGGCGATGGGAAGAGTGGGGCAGGGGAGAAAAAATTTTCTTCTTACGATAGACCCTCTGTACGAAAAAAAAGCGGTACTCGCTCATGAAGTGGGGCCTGAGGAGATTGCCGCTGCGCGACCGGATGCGGTCATACTCAAGAGCTATCTCGCCTCAGGATTGGGACGCACCCTGGAATCGCTCGGAATACAGGTAGTATACGTTTCCTTCGAAACTCCACAGCAGTACGAGCAGGACATAAACACTATTGGAGCACTTTTTCAGAACGAGGAGCGCGCGCAGCACATTTCAGAGTTTTTCAGAAGCCGTGTTGAACAGGTGAAAAACGCACTTTCCGGTCTCAGCGCGACGGAGAAACCGGAGGTTTTGCTTCTTTCCGCATGCGGGAGTGACTGCTGCAGTGCCTTCAATGTCCCTTCACCGTCATGGATGCAAACCGCATTGATCGAGATTGCAGGCGGCTTACCTGTGTGGAAAAATACGAGGTCAGGAAGCGGGTGGACAAAAATCAGCTTCGAACAGATTGCTGCGTGGGATCCCGAGTATATTTTTATCACCGCCTATTTTCAAAATGCGAGTGAAGTGGTTGCAAAACTTCGCCGGCAGAAAAAATGGTCATGTCTCAGCGCGGTGCAGAACGAACGCATCTACGCGTTTCCTGGTGATTTTCTCAGCTGGGATCAGCCGGACCCGCGCTGGATTCTTGGTCTGACCTGGTGTGCCAAAAAGATGCACCCTGCGCGTTTTTGCGATATTAACATGATGGGGGAGGTGAGAAATTTTTACAGGATTCTTTACGGAATCGAGGAATCCGCGTTACGCACTCAGGTTCTTCCCCTTGTGCACGGAGATGTCTTCTGAGACCAGAGAACAGCTCATTTAAATCGATACACAGATTAGTGAAAAGGAAATCGGGTGTCACAACCGGGATTGCAGGTCTGCTTCTGCTGGGAATGTTCCTATCCGCTCTTGTCGGAAGATATCCAAGGCCGGGTATTCATTTTTCTCTGTTCTCGGGGAACGATGAGCTTGCACGGGTTCTCCTCTGGAATGTGAGAGTACCGCGGCTGTGTACTGCCGTTGTGCTCGGTACTGTGCTTGGAGCATCGGGTATGGTCTTTCAGATGATATTTGCAAACCCCCTCGTCGAGCCCGGATTTCTTGGAGTTTCTCAGGGGGCTGCTTTTGGGGCGGGCCTTGCAATCGTATTGTTTGGGAACAGGGTGTGGATTACGCAGGGGGCTGCTGCGGCTTTTGCAACAACCGGATTGTTTCTTTCCTATATACTCGCAAGAAAAATTCGGTTCGGCGGGTGGATACTGCGTCTCATTCTCGCGGGTATATCGGTATCTGCGATGTTTACCGCTGGCCTCGGATTTCTAAAGTATATTGCGGACCCTCTGGATCAGCTGCCAGAGATCACCTACTGGCTTCTCGGCGGTCTGTGGAGTATCAGCTGGCTCAGACTCCTCGTGATTCTCCCGGTGGTTATGCCCGGTCTGGGGCTCATGGCCGGTTTTCGCTGGCGGCTGAACCTTCTCTCTTTAAGCGAGGAAACAGCCTTTTCTATGGGAGCTGCTCCGTCAAGGGAACGCACACTGCTTCTTGGAGCAGCAGTGGTATCCACGGCTGCGGTCATATCGGTGAGCGGAATCGTTGCGTGGGTAGGCCTTATCGTCCCTCACATTTCCAGAAGGATCTTCGGAGCGGACACACGGTTTTCCCTTCCTGGAGCGATGCTCATCGGGGGGGTGTTCACGCTTATCTGTGACGATGTTGCACGGTCCGTTCTTGCGGGAGAGATACCACTCGGTATCCTTTCCTCACTTTTCGGTGCTGCGTCGTTTTTGCTCCTGATGGTTTCGAAAACCAGGGAGCTGAGAAAATGACCGTACAGGGAATCGTATTTTGCGAAGTGGGTTTTTATTATGACCGCAGCAGGCCCGTTATAAAAGACCTCTCTCTGTCTTTCGATTCGGGCCAGATCACTGCAATTCTTGGCCCAAACGGTGTGGGAAAGACAACGCTGATCTTCCTTGCACTTGGCTGGCTCCGGCCGCAGCAGGGGACGGTAATACTGAATGGAAAACCCGTGTTGAGCTACAGCAACAGGGAGAGAGGTCGGTGGATGAGCCTGGTGCCACAAAAGGAATACATACCCTTTGAATATTCGCTCGTGGAATACGTTCTCCTCGGAAGAATCCCTTACCTGCGAGCACTTGAGATGCCGGCGAAAGAAGAATACACGTATGCCCGTGCAATGCTGAATACGGTCGGTCTCGGAGACCTTTGGAATGAATCTGTCACGAAACTGAGCGGTGGTGAACGGCAGTTGCTTCTCATTGCGCGCTCACTTGTACAGAATCCACGCATTCTTCTTCTTGATGAGCCCACTGCCCACCTTGATCTAAGAAATAAGCGCAAAGTTCTAAGCCTGCTCCGCACCTTTTCATCTGAGGGTATTTCGGTTGTGTTCACCACTCACGAGCCGGAAATTGCCTTCTCGTGCGCGCGGCACATCGTTCTCATGGGAGAAGGGGGGGCGGTGCAGACCGGACCGCGGGATTCGATGCTCAGAGAAGACCTTCTCAGCTCCATTTACGGGATACCTGTCAGTGTTGTTGAGGTCCGGGGTGGAAAAAACCTGTTTTGGCTCTAGATGCAATGGGTGTGCGGAAAAAATATTCTTTCATGCGCGGTGTCGGTGCGCATCCGTTTGGCCGTGTATTTGGTAATCTTCTTGACAGAATACGGATTATCTGCTTTATCATGAATAGAAGGGCACGAAGGATAGGTCGATGCTTTCAGCACTTATTCTTGCAGGGGGTAAATCGAAGAGGATGGGGCCGATACTGAAAGCACTTCTCCCGCTAAGCGGCCGTACATTCCTGGAGAAAATCATTGAGGATCTTTCCCGTACGGAGTGCGGAGAGCTCATTGTGGTACTCGGGGCGGAGTGCGAAAAGGTCCTTGAGAGAACCGTTCTGAGCCGGGCGCACGTCGTAATCAACGAAGAATGGGAGTCCGGTCAGCTGAGCTCGCTCAGGGCAGGAATAAATGAATGTGCTCCGGAAAGTGAAGGGGTGCTGTTCACACTCGTTGATCATCCGCTGGTCAGAGAATCCACATACCTGTCAATGATCGAAGCATGGAGGACCAACAAGGACATGATTGTAATCCCCACGTACAAAGGAAAAAGGGGGCATCCCGCATTGTTTCCTCACACGATCTACAGCAGGTTACTGCACGATCCGCTTCCTGACGGTGCCCGCGGAGTTTTCAGAGATGGGAAAAGCCCCTTACGGCAGATTGAGGTGAATGATCCCGGTATTCTCATGGACATCGATACTCTTCAGGATTATAAAAGATATGTGGGAGAGCTGTAATGCAGGCCATTTTCTCGAGAATTGCGGAGCTCAGAGCAGGGGAAACACGCTTCGTGCTTGCGACAGTCGTTCACTCAGAGGACTCCACACCCAGAGAACCGGGCGCGCGGATGATCGTGTTCCCGGATGGAAGAGTTGAGGGGACAGTGGGTGGAGGCGCACTTGAAAAACGGGTGATCGAGGATGCCCTTTTTTTAATGGAGGGAGGGAGATCGAAAAAAATCGTTTACGATCTCGGCAAGGACGGGAAGGATATTCAGCTCGGTATGATCTGCGGAGGAAAAACCGAGGTGCTCCTCGAGCGTTTCGGGGACTCCGTGAAGATCTTTATATTCGGAGCAGGGCATATAGGGAAAAAATGCGCGGAATTGTGCTCTGTACTCAAACTGCCCTTCTGGATCGTGGACGACAGAGCGGATTTTGCACGTTCACAACTTTTTCCTCACGCTGCGGGAGTGCTCCTTTCTGATTTTTCATCGAGCTTTTCCAAACTGCCGATCGATCAGAACAGTTTCGTGATCATCGCCACGTACAGCCATCAATATGACGGGACATGTCTCGAAGGAGCCGTACACACAGAGGCCCGGTATATCGGAATGATCGGGAGCAGAAGGAAAGTAAAAACCCTTCTTCAAAGACTCAAGGAAAAAAAGGTGAATGTCAAAGACCCCAGGATCTATGCGCCGGTGGGACTTGATCTTGGAGACAACAGCCCGGAGGAAATCAGCATGAGTATTCTCGCTGAGATCATCAAATTGAAATCCGACGGGACGGCACGACACATGAGAGAAATGCAAGAATGATAACATGTCTGCAATGTACCCAAAGACCTGCAGCCGCCTCGTTTGTTCTCTGTGCCGAATGTCTTCGGGCGTATCCGGATCGAGAAAAGCTCCTGCCGGTCACACCTCGCGATCAAGTATATCAGTGCCACGACACCGCATGCAGGTATCTTTCACGTGTCAACCTAGGAAACAAACAGCTGCTGTAATATATACCCGATTCCTTCAGCTCTTGAGCCATTTTTTCCCGTCTTTCTGGATGAATGTGTCTGCTTCTTTCGGTCCCCAGCTTCCCCGGGAATATGTCGCGATCTCCGGCGATCCTGATCTATGCCACCCCTCCAGTATGCTATCAATGAACTGCCAAGAGTATTCGATCCCATCGCTTCTCGTGAACAGCGATGCATCACCCTGGAATGCATCGAGAAGAAGTCTTTCGTAAGCATCCGGTATGGAGCACGCACCGAATGAATCAGCATAATGAAACTCCATGTTTACGGAGCGCATGTTCGCAGTTGTGTCAGGAACCTTGGCTTCGAACTGGAGGCGGATCCCTTCGTTCGGCTGTATACAGAGAGTGAGAAGATTTGATGTGATCTTCGCGTCAGCGGGAATGGGAAACATGACATGGGGAGGCTCTCTGAATTGTATGACGATTTCACTGCGCTTTTCCTTAAGGGCCTTCCCTGATCGGAGATAGAAAGGAACGCCCTTCCATCGCCAGTTGTCGATGAAAAGACGCAGTGCAGCGTAGGTTTCGGTGTGAGAGTTCGGGTCGACGCCCTTTGTATTGCGGTATCCTTGGTACTGGCCGCGGACTGTCTCGGTTATAACTCTGTCAGGGCTTATGGGTCGTATTGCTGAAAAGAGCTTCACCTTTTCATTTCTAATTGCATCCGCGTTAAAAGAAGCGGGCGGCTCCATTGCAACGAGGGCCAGCAGCTGCAGCATATGGTTCTGGAATATGTCCCGGAGCACGCCTGCACTGTCGTAGTAACCGGCACGGTGCCCGACGTCCACCGTTTCAGACATGGTGATCTGAATGTGGTCGATATAGTTGCGGTTCCATATGGGCTCGAATACGGTGTTCCCAAAACGAAAAACCAAAACATTCTGCACCGTCTCCTTCCCGAGATAATGATCTATTCGATATATCTGGTTTTCGGCGAGGTGCTGGTGGAGTGATCGGTTGAGTTGTTGCGCGGATTCGAGGTTTTGGCCGAAAGGTTTTTCAACAACCACACGTTTCCAGCTCCCGTTAGTGCGCAGCATTCCAGCATGGCCGAGATTTCTTACCACGTGTTCGATGAATGTGGGGGGGATTGCAAGGTAGTACAGTCTGTTTGCCTCCCCGTCTTCGAGAGCTGAGAGCTCCTTTTCAAGTGCTGAGTAATCTTTTTCCTCGGCATAGTTCCCCTGCCTGTAGAATACACGACGCTTGAAGGAGTTCCACTGGTCTGTAAATCTTTCGGTTGAAAGCGTACAGCTGGTAATGTCTGCAAATGAAACCTTCACCGAATCTCTGAAATTCTCATCGCTGAGAATACTCCGGGAAAATCCGACAATCTGAAAGGGGGACGGAATTTTTTGTTTGAGAAAAAGACTGAAGAGAGCGGGGATGAGTTTCCGGCGGGTCAGGTCTCCCGACGCACCGAATATTACTATGGCGGTGGATTTTTTCATGTCTGTTTCCATTGGATTCCCTATTCAGCGCACAGCAGCGTATACCGCATTCTTCAGTCTTCGCAACCCTGAAACAGAATCGCTTTCAAGATGGACTCTGAGGAGACGTCTGTTTCTCTGGGATAAGACCTCGAGGTCGCCCCTGGCCTGTGCTGCCTTTACGACACCGAAGGTGTATCTTTTTTCCGGTATCTGGAGATCTTCTCTGTCATTGCAGGTGATTTGCATGAAGACGCCGCTGTTGGGCCCGCCCTTGTACGCCTGACCGGTGGAATGAAGGAAGCGCGGCCCGAAGCCCAGACACGTGGCGACACGCTTCGTATCACGGACTTTATGCCGGATCGATTGAAGGAGGTCTTCGTGTGCTTTGTTCATTTCGAGATAGGCGAGGAGGGCGAAATAGTCTCCTGTGCTGAAACGGTTCAAGTGCGCCCCGATGATTTTTTCAAGTGTTTCAAAATTGTCGGAAGCTTTCTTGAGCCACCCGGCATTCCTGCTGTCAGTAAAGATCCGTAACCCGTTTTCCTCGTAAACAGGGGTTTCCTGAGTGAATGCACCGGTATTTTCATACTCTGTGGTAAGCTCGCGGGTCACTTTCTTGCTGGCTTCCACATCCGGCTGATCAAAGGGATTGATGCCGATGATCGAACCGGCGACTGCTGTTGCCATTTCCCACCGGAAAAATTCCTTACCGAGGTCGTACATGTCTTCAACATCTATCCGCACCACAGGCTCCCCTGCCTCTTCGAGCGCCCTCATGGCTCCGTCCTGAGCAGGATCTGGAGAAGAGGAAAGCCTCACATATACGAAGACTCGGTCCTTCCCATAGACTGCAGGAGGTCCGGGCTGTTCTCTGTCTACGGGAATGAGCCCTCGCCCGATTTTTCCAGTGGACTCGGCAAGAAGCTGCTCGAGCCATGCGCCGAAATCACGAATTCCGGGAGATGTGATAATCGTGATCTTGTCGCGGCCGCTTTTTCCCGACACACCGAGGACCGTACCCAACACAACGGCAGGGTTTTCTTCTGCCCGGACACATGCGGAGCAGGCCACAAGCATTTCCTCAGCACTGTCCAGCAGTTTTGACGTATCTATGCCCATTACCGCTGCAGGAATCATCCCGAAATTGGAAAGAGCGGAATACCTGCCGCCTATAGACGGCACACCGTGAAAGATGTGTCGAAATTTTTCTCTTTTCGCGTACTGTTCGAGCTTTGACCCGGGGTCCGTGATCGCAATAAAACGGTCACCTGCATCGTCGATTCCGCCCGCGTCTTTGAGTCTCTGCATGAAATACTGCATGAAAATATTGGGCTCGAGTGTGCCCCCGGACTTGCTCGAGACGATGAAAACGGTATGCGAAAGGTCCACCTTTTCCTCGAAGGATTTTATCTGAGCGGGGTCTGTGGAATCGAGAACAAGGAGGCGGGGAAAATCCGCCCTGTGCCCGAAGGTGAGAGACAGAAGCTCCGGACAGAGGCTTGAACCTCCCATGCCGAGTAAAAGCGCATGAGTGAATTCCTCATTATTCACCTCTTCGGCGATTCCGAGAAGGTGCTCCGGATGGGCGATCTGATTCTCCACAATGTCGAGCCATCCGAGCCATTTTCCCTCTTCACTATTTGTCCATATTGACGAGTCGCGTTCCCACAGCCTACGTACCTTTCCCTGCACCTGCCAGCTTTCAAGGGTGTCGGTTACTCTCTTTTCGATATCCTTCGGCAGGGAATAATGGATAATATGCTCCTTGGAATTGAATTGATCCGTGCATGTTCTGTCAATGGTACCCAGAAGAGCGTCGAATGCCTCAGAAAAGAGCGCCACACCCTTTTTGAGGAGCGTGTCGGTCACGGATTTCATCGATATGTTCGTTTTCGAGAGGTCTTCTATTACCTTCCGGGCTTCTTCGACATTTTCTTCCATTGTTTGCCGAACGCATCCGTGGTCGCGGAATGCGTCGAGGGTTGATGGAGGCATTGTGTTTACTGTATCAGGCCCGATGAGCTCCTCAACATAACGAACGTCACTATATTCGGGGCTTTTTGTTCCTGTGCTGGCCCACAGAAGGCGCTGTGTTTTCGCCCCTCTGCCGGCAAGACTGTTCCAGGCATCACCCTGGTAAAGTTCTTTGTACTTCTGGTATGCGAGCTTTGCATTGGCAATCGCTGCTTTTCCTTTCAGTGTGTTCAGAAATGCTCTCTTTTCCCCGGTGACCGCTTTCTTTAGCTGGGTGTCGAGCTGCGTGTCGACTGCGGAATCAATTCTGCTTATGAAGAAGCTTGCAACACTTGAAACTCCGGCTACATCTTTTCCATCGATCTGCAGTTTTTGAACGCCCCGCATGTACGCGAGAGCAACACCCACATACACATCGATTGAAAATATCAAAGTAACATTGACATTGATTCCCTCACCGATGAGACGCTCAATGGCAGGAATCCCCTCAGGGGTGGCGGGAACCTTGATCATGAGGTTTTTTCGGTTGACACTTTCCCAGAGCCTTCGCGCTTCCTTTACCGTTTTGTCTGTATCGTGCGCGAGGTAGGGAGAAACTTCGAGGCTGACGAACCCGTCTGAACCCTCCGTTTCCTCATACACCTGCTTCAATATGTCTGCAGCATCCTGAATGTCCCTTCGAGCGATCCGCTCGTAGATCTCAGTGGGGTTGAGTTCTTCATGCTTGAGCTCTTCGAGCAGTTCTGTGTAATCGGTGCTTCCTGAGATTGCCTTGCCGAAGATTGCGGGGTTCGAAGTAACGCCCCTTATTCCATCCTCTTTTACATAGCGCATGAGTTCTCCGCTCGATATGAGTCCGCGCCGGATATAGTCGAGCCACACAGACTGCCCCAGATCATTGAGCTGCTTCAAAGGATTCATTGACGCACTCCTCAAGAATTATAAAACTAACGATAACTATTAATTCCCTGCTGTCAAGTAAGAGCTGACTATATGAAAAAGGGAAAAAGAAGGGTTTAAAAGGCCTGCCCCTCGTTTTTGTATACGTTCGTTTTCAGGCACACGTCCTCACTCATTTGTGCGTAAGCGTAGCCACTCGAACGCTTTTTTCTTTCCCATACGCTCGAGCTCCCGGGCTCTGCCGGCATCAATTGCCGGGGTACTGCCGACTGCAGCAAAAAATCGGTTTTTATCGGCAATACGGGGATAGTCTGTTTCTGCCTGTATGCCGGTGTAAGAGTAGCCTGCGTATTTTGCAAGAATCGTATGACCTACCATAATCTGTGCGCCCCTCAGGAACACCTCCTTGTGTCGGCGGAGTGGAGCTTCGTCGAGGTCATCCGCAAAGGGAAGCCCTGCCTTGTTCATCTCTGTGCCGATATTGATCGGCAGTCCCATCTCCTCGGCATGCGCAACGATTTCGTTAAGACAGGAAATTTTAATTTTACGCTCTGCAGCATCCGCAATGTTCCAGTTTCTGTCGGGAATGATGTTCAGTGCGGCCGCACCCTTTGCTTTCATGCATTCGAGCATTTCTCTCCCGTTCTTTTCCCCTTCGCTCGTTCCGTCGAGCCAGGTGATCATGGGAATCGCACCGCAGGAGTCGACCCATGAGATGAACCTTTCCACCGGCGGGAATGTGGTTCGGTCGGGTTTTCGGTACCCGATCCCCCCTCGTTTGACCAGACGCGCGCGGACCGCATCCTCGAGAGCCGGAGTGTTGGAGAGGAGATTCAGTGTCTCATCGGTTCTTAAACCGAGAATATCGGACCAGAATTCGGCGATTTTCTGTTCATAGACAAACACGGTTTTTGCCTTAATAACATATGCCCGCACGACGTGACGCTCTGTCGCCCTTCCGGCTGGAGTGAGTGGAAGCACATCTTTGGCATACTCTATTTCTATATCAGGGATTTTTTTGTTTATTCGAGCTACAAGGTCAATATTTCTTGCCTGTGCGCGCCTGCCGTAATTCAGCAGCCCTTCTCTGTGTGGGCTGTTCTCCTTCGGTGTTTCGAAGAATCCGGCACCCATGATGTATACCACTCCCTGTTCTCCCGGAGAGTTCACATCGACGTCTGCGTATTCCTCCAAGAAGGCACGGGTTTCGAGGTTTACAGTGGTGCGGACCCCCAGTGTCGTGCCCGCATGGAGAAACTCTTCAAGACCGTCAAGTACGTCGAAATCACAAAGCCCGGCTGCATATAGGCCACTTTTTGCAGATTCCCATGCGATCCGTGAAGGAGAGTACCATTCGGAGTTATACGAAAAAAAACTGTGAAAGTGCATGTTTACATTCGATCTTTCCTGAGGGAGTATATGCCCGTACCGCTCAGAGAGCTCACAGAGTACGCGCCGGCGAAGTGCATCATCGAAGGAGTTAAGCTTTTCTTCGAGTTTTTCCATTTCGGACACGGTAATTTTCCCTTTCTGCACGTCATTGATTCTTCATAAGAATACCTGTAACGGATAATGAGCGTCAATATAATAGTGTTCCGCTGTTTTCCCCATCCGTGATATATTTAACAATGATGAACGTCTTCAAACAAGAGGCTTCTCTGTATGAACTGCTGCCGGGGAAGAGAGTGAGGTGCGGGGTCTGCGCACATCGCTGTGAAATCGATGAAGGAAACTACGGATTTTGCAGAACGCGGAAAAACGAGCATGGCACTCTTTACACGCTCAGCTACGGAAAAGTTTTTTCCATAAGCAACAATCCGATTGAGATGAAGCCGCTGTTCCATTTCTCCCCAGGAACTCACTGCCTATCACTGGGCACTGCAGGGTGTACATTTCGCTGTCCGGGTTGCCAGAACTGGGAACTTTCACGCGCGAGCATCGAAACACCTCCCCCTGGAGTTCTGAAACTCAATCCCCTCGAGTCAGTTGAACTCGCGCGAACTCTTGGCTGTGAGGGGATTTCCTGGACATTCAACGAACCAACCGTATGGTTCGAATACACGGTTGAGAGTGCGAAACATGCGAAAGCGAAGGGGCTGTATACCGTATACGTGACAAACGGCTTTCTTTCACCCGCAGCGCTCGATGTGCTTCATCCGTATCTTGATGCCTTCAGGGTAGACATCAAGGGGTTCAGCAGCAGAACATATATGCGTATTGCGGGTGTGGATGCGCTTTCAGCGGTGCTCGAATCGGCAACAAGGGCAAAATCTCTGTACGGTATGCACGTGGAGTGTGTGACAAACCTGACTCCAGGGATAAATGACGATGAGCGTGAGATCGAAGAGCTCGCAGGATGGATTGTGTCCGAGCTGGGCCCCGATATTCCGTGGCATGTGACAAGGTTTTACCCGTATCTGTATTTGAAATCAATACCCATGACACCGATTGATAAGCTGGAATCGATTCGAGAAATCGGCATCGAAGCAGGGTTAAATTTCGTATATCTCGGCAATGTTCCCGGGCATCCGGCGGCACACACCTACTGTCCCACGTGCTCCACGCTTCTCATAGAGCGTCACGGGTACGAGGTGTCGAAGATGTGCATATCGGATGGAAAGTGCCCCCTGTGCGGGACAGAAATATACGGAGTTTTTCCATCCTGATATGTACAGGGAGTATTCGTGGCGGTTGCACAAATTCAGCTTGATTTATGCGAACAATCAATTAAAATGTAATGTACTGCGTAAAGCAATTTCGCTGTTTATTTTTACAATTTTCATGTTGGAACGCTCAGATGATTCCTGTTGTTCTCGATCAACTGCTGTTTTCAAACATGGGATTTGTCGTGCTTCTCAAGGGAGAAGGCGACGATCGGGTACTGCCGATATTCATCGGTACAGTGGAGGCCAGGGCTATTGCTCTTTACAACAACAAGGTGAAAGTACCGCGTCCCCTGACCCACGATCTCATGAAAAACCTGCTTGATTTCATGGAGTGCAATATAAAAAGAATAGAGGTCCACGCTCTTCGGGAGGGTACGTTTATTGCGCGGTTGATAATTGAAAGGGAGGGGGTGGAGTCGGAGATCGATTCCCGCCCGAGTGATGCAATTGCCCTTGCGCTTCTTACGTCCGTACCCATGTATGTTGATGAGAAGGTCATGGATGAGGCAGGCAGGGTCATGGAAGGCTTTGAACTGGAAAAGGAAAAGAAAACTGCGGAACAGGAAAATAACCTTTCCCCTCTCGATGTGCTGAAAAAAGATCTCCAAGATGCAGTCGAGGAAGAACGATACGAGGATGCTGCGCGTATCAAGAAAGAGATAGACCGCATAGAGAATGAGCACTCCGATAACTGACAATCCCATAATGAAATATGAACAACTTTTTGATGGAAAACCTCTGCCCGTCCTGGGTCTGGGCACGTGGAACATCGGCGGGGGAATGGTTGCCGACCGTTCCATGGATGAGGAATATGTGCAGGTGATACGGTCTGCCATACAGATGGGATACAGGCTTATAGACACGGCACAAATGTACGGAGACGGACACACGGAAGAGCTCGTGGGGAGAGCGATCAAAATCTTCAGAAGAGAAGATATTTTTATCACGACAAAGGTCTGGAGCTCAAACCTGCGGTCCAAATCCGTGGTGAAAAATATCGAAATGAGTCTCAAAAGACTCGGTACAGATTACGTTGATCTCTATCTCATACATTGGCCGAATCCGGCTATTCCTCTCGAGGATACGTACAAGGCTTTTAATGATCTGGTGAAGAACAGGACCGTCCATTACGTCGGAGTAAGCAATTTCAACATCAAACAGCTTGCACACGCACAAAAACTCTCTGATGTACCGATTGCAACGAATCAGGTGGAATACAATGTGCTGCGAAGAGAGCCCGAAAGAAATGGAGTGCTGAAATACTGCCAGAAGCACAGAATCATCCTCACTGCATATGAACCATTCGGGAAAGGTGCGGTTCTGCGAAATACGGATCTCCGGCGTATTGCGGAGAAATTTGGAACCACGTCTGCACAGCTTGCAATTTACTGGCTTATACGGAAAAGCAAAGTCATCACGATTCCGAAATCCTCAAATATCGACCACCTTCGTGAAAACATGGAGACACTTGACAAAAATTTCGGTGATAGTTGCCTCGAAAACCTGAACCGCCTCGAACACGTGTGATTCCCGTCTTCCATGTACGGTTTACCCGATGCACTTTTTATAAATCTTTCTCAAGACCCTCACGTCATCGAGTGGAGTATATTCATCAACGTTTGAATAATGTATGATGTTTCCCCTTTTTGAAAATGTCGGTTTCAGCAGATCGATCACACGATAGACATAGTGCTCTTCTTTTTCCGGAGTGAGAGGGTTCGTCTGTTTCTGAACCTTGATCAATTTTCCATTGACAAATTTCTTCATTTCTCTGAGAGCAACGTACTGAGCTTTTCCAGTTGGAAGATAGTAAAATGAGTATACGTCCTTCGACACGATGTATTCCATTCTATCAGCAAGGTTGCATCCGAATTTAGAATATCACAGGTTTTCGTTTTTTCAATAAAAGAAAAAGAGCACCGAATATGATTTGCAAAACAAGTCCTGAAGTATATAATATGTATACAAACTTACAGGATTGTAATGGCATGACAGACGTTTTTGAGGAATGGTTCAGACGTATAGAACTGAGGTTAAAATACGAACTCCCCGCCGACTATTATGAAAAAACGATGGAAATCATGCTCTCTGAGCTCAAATTGCTATACGAGGAGGAGAGCGGACGGCAAAATAAAAAGAACGATAATGGTAAAAAGAACACAATTCACCGGGATGGAATAAAAATCATTAACGATATATACAAGTCTGGGACGGCATCTCGACAAAAAAAATGATGTAGATCATCTCTTCTCTTCTTGTTGTGTGAAAGAGAGGGGGTTTGCATTGAGGAGTGTGTGTACTGCTCCTCTCAGGTGTGCCTGAAGTTTTTCTCTCCGCCTGAATGCTTTTGCTGCAGACTCGAGTTCATGTTTCACGAGCAGAGTAATTTTCATCTGAGCTTCGGACAGATTTTTCAAATCAGAAATTTCTTTTTTTATCTTTTTCACTTCCCGATAGGCATGCGTCCTGTACATGAACAATATCTTTTCAGCCTGTTCCATTGACTTTTTCAGTTTTTCCATTTTTTGCGCGCTGCTGGCTGTCTGGTTGCAGGCGAGGAGCACATTGAATAAGCTTGCAAGTTCGAAATGTCTCAAACGTATCCACTTTGCCCGGTGAAAGTGTCTTTCTAGAACGTTCTGTATCTTTTTCTTGAGGGGAGCACAGAGCGCGTAAAACAATCCGTCCGAAATTATTCTCATCCCCTTACTCTGCAACATGATTCTCCTATTATCCGTTTCCAACGTTATCTCCATGTGAATATGCGGTTCCGTTAGTTCCGACCTCCTTTTGTTCGAGGATGCTGATTTCAACAATCGTATGTATAAAGTATAACTCAATTAGGTAAAAAATATCCATATTTTCAAGAGTTTCTGTTTTCTTCAATTACATCGGGTGAGCAAAAGAAAAAAAGGAACACGGGAGATGAGGGGGGTAACAATTTCACGAAGGACGTGAGAATACATACACATTCACTTCACTTTTCAACTTTTCATGTGAAGAAAAATTGTTACCTTTGCTTGCCGATCTCATTTTCAAGATGCTTGATATCTTCTTCGAGCTCGTCGATTTCCGTTTCCCTTTTCACGTCGTCACCGGAAGATTGTACAGTCGCACAGTAGGCTTTTGAGCGTTGTTTTATAAGTTCATCGAGCCGCTTGACTTTTTCTTCTAACTCGTCTTTTAATTCATCGATCTTTTGTGACATTTCCCTTTACCCCCTTAAAGATATACGTTTCCTCTGGCAATGCCCGATTTTAACACAGAACGAAGAGTGAGACAACAGGAAAAATATTTCGAAGATTTGATTAGAGATAGGACGCTTTACTTTTTCCTTCCAAACGTGTATATTTTAGCGTGGATTGAATTTACAGACAGAGTGAAAAAAATGACGGAAAACAAGATAATGCAGGAAGTGTTTGAAAAATTGAAGGAACTTCAAGGTATTCTTATGGAAGAGTTCGAAATTGAAGCGGATATCGAAAATATCCCAAAAGAGCTCAATACCCTTAAAAGAAGATTTCAACGGGTCGAGAGATCGATAAAGGAAAATGACCAGAATTTGACCCGTCAGGAAGGAAATGTAAAAAGACTGGAAAAAGAAAAAGAAGAATTGAACAGCAACAAGAAAAAATATGAGGGACAGATCTCTTTGATAAAGACGCAACGCGAGTATGAGGCAATTACGAGTGAAATCGCACAGATCCAGGAAAAACTCGAAGCCATCAATGAAGAACAGGCAAATGCGCTCGCGGAAATAGATGAAATGAAAAAAGGCCTTGAGGAACAGAAAGAGCTGCACGCAGAGCTCAAGACCACTATTGAAGGGCTGGAAAAGGATGTGAAGAAGGGACTTGGCGACAAGGGGAAAGAGTTGGAAAAGTGCATGAAAAAGAAGGAGAAAATATCGGCCGGTCTGGATGAGGAAATCGTCTACAAATTCGAAAAGATAGTCAAGAAAAAAGACGGTATTGGAATCGTGTCGATCAGAAACAATGTGTGCATGGGGTGCAACATGATTTTGCCCCCTCAGTTCGTAAACGATGTGAGGAGGGAGGAGAGGATTATCTTCTGTCCGAACTGTTCGAGAATCCTGTATTTCTTCGATGAAAAGCCGGAAGACGATGAGCTTGTACTCTAGTTTGGAGACGAAGTGGAGGTGATACGAACAGTATATATCGACGGCGGTTCGAGGGGGAACCCGGGTGAAAGCGCGATAGGATATATAGTACTCGATGATTGCGGGAATGAGATTTTCAGGAAGGGAAGGAGAATCGGAGTTCAAACAAACAATTATGCAGAGTACAGCTCCCTCATAGAGGCTCTTATCTATCTACAACGAAACCATGAAGAAAACACTCGCAAAGAAATCGTCATCAATTCAGACAGTGAGTTGCTTGTAAACCAGATCAACA
The DNA here is from genome assembly GCA_964583615.1 of uncultured Spirochaetota bacterium. Lineage (GTDB taxonomy): Bacteria > Spirochaetota > B62-G9 > B62-G9 > DRHN01 > CAZOWM01. The sequence goes on from CAZOWM010000005.1 coordinate 88,513, forward strand.
ACCACTACAAAGTGAAAAGTGAAAACCTTCTTCCGCTCTTTCATAAGGCTCAAAAACTGCTTGAAGTTCTCCCAAATGTGCGCATACAATATATCAGGAGGGAACAAAACAGAACAGCCGATTGGATTGTCAACAGGATTCTTGACAACAAACCGTACAGACCTGTAGATCGGTCGCAGGTTGGGCGTTCTTACGGAACGGCCCCTGAGGAAAGTCCGGGCTCCTAAAGGGCATGGCGCTGGGTAACACCCAGGAGGAGCAATCCTACGGAAAGTGCCACAGAAAACAAACCGCCCCGCGCGTTTTCCGGGGTAAGGGTGAAAAGGTGAGGTAAGAGCTCACCGCCTGAGGTGGTGACACCTCAGAGGCTGGTAAACCCCGCCAGGAGCAAGGCCGAATAGATTGGCGCAAAGTGACCCGCTTCCGCCATATGGGTGGGCCGCATGATGCTGGTAAGCACAAAAGATAGATGACCGTTTAAACAGAACCCGGCTTACTACAGGTCTGTACTTTTCTTTTTTTCACACTGCACAGAATACCGTCATTGATTCGAAAACAAGGATTACAAATGCGAAAATTTTTTCATGAATACGAACTTGAAAAAGATATCCCTTTCCAAAAGATAGACCTAAGTTCTGCGGGATTTTCCGTGGAATACTACTGTACGGATGAGGTGGATTCCGGAGGCGATACCAGGATTTATATTTCATATCCTCCGATATTTATCCATGAAAAGGGGCGTTACAGAATCGTGCTTGGGAAAAAATATGTCGGCTTTCTTGTTAAGAGAAAAAACGATGTGCCCTTTGGTCTCATAATAAAAAGGAAAGGCGACGACTACCAATTTTTTACCCATCTCCTGTACCTCAAGAAGGATATGCAGGGGTACAATGTTGTAGAGAAATCCATTGCAGTGAAAAAAATGTACGATATGAAAGGTGAAACGGATTTTCGTCTTCTCGATTTTCTCGGCATCCCCAAGCGGGGTGAATATGTGGATCGATACCTTCAGCTCTACGGAGCGTGTGATGAAATGAAGTATCTGCTCGTACGGGGTGAGTTGCATGAGAACACTGCATTCGAAATAATCAAATTTAAAAAGAGCATGTGGATGGATCTTGCAATCTTTCTCAATGATATCGCCCTTGGTACAAAGAAAAAGAACCTCATATGCGCGATGCTCCGTGAGGTTGTGGGAGATGATCAGACGAGACTCAGGCAAATTATCAATAACGCTGAGGTGAGCAAGATAAAAGGATTGCCGATCGATCCTCTTCACAGGGGTGAACGAATATTTCGTTTCATCGAAGAGCTTCGATATCCCGTTATAAGCAGTTACCGTAAGCGTTTTAACGAAAAACTGAAGGCTGTTGGCATACAAAAGGATTTCCACCTGATACTGCCGAAGGATTTTGAGACATGGGATTTCAAGGTTACAGTCAGTTTTTCGTCTGCAGAGGAGCTAAAGAGGAACGTGGACAAGTTGAAGAACTATGCGGATACAAAAGCATTCTCAGATCTTATGAAAATGCGCGGCTAAATCGTCTTTGTGAAAGGGAAACCGACTTACCGTTTGTCTTTCTTCAGGTTCTCTTCAATAATGCGGAGCAGTTCCCTGAGGTCGGTTTTTACTTCTTCAATGAAACTGCTGATATTAGGATCCGTTTTTCCGAGAAGAGCGCCCCAGAGTACTTTCTTTGCACCAGAAATACTGTACCCTTTTGTGTAGAGAAGATTTTTGATGTCTTTGATGATCGCAACATCTCGCGGAGAGTACATCCGGTGGCCGGCTTTATTTTTCAGAGGTTGAAGAAAGGGGAACTCCTTTTCCCAGTATCTGAGAATATGAGGTTTTACACCTGTCTTTTCAGAAACATCTCCAATTGATTGAAAACCGATTCTATTTCGGTCTGCTTCCAATTTTATTTTCTTCTCCGCGTATTAATCTCTTTATATTTGACAAGTGACGTATGACGATTGCGCAGAAGAGAAGTCCAGCAAACACAACACTGTAAGGGTCTGCGCCGGCATATGTATAAAAGATTAAACAGGATAAAATAAAAATAGCTGCGGCAGAGAGCGACCCCAGAGAAACATAACGGCTCACTTTTACCACAATGAGAAACACAGCGATGGAAAAAAGCGCGGAAAAAGGGCTGATCGAGAGAGCAACCCCGAGTCCGGATCCAACCCCCTTTCCGCCCTTGAAACGAAGAAAGGGATTAAAAATATTTCCAAGAATGACCAGTATGCCGAAGATGAGGCGGTAGAGGTACGGGTCATCATAGAACAGCGGGAAGAAAAACGCGACGGCATACGCTTTTCCCGTATCTAGAACGAGAACCGCGATTCCCGTGAGCATTCCCACAGTCCGCAACACATTTGTAAATCCGATATTACCGCTTCCATATTCGCGAATATCCTTTTTGTGGAACACTTTTACGCATATGAAACCGCTCGGTATTCCACCTATGAGATATGCGAGGATACAGAGAAATATTGTTTTCATGAACATCAGTTTTTCCTCAGGATGACTTCAATGGGTACCCCTGTAAAATCGAAAGATTTCCGAATAGAGTTTGTAATAAATTTCTTAAAATTTCTGTCATAGGTCTCAATATGACCAACGAAGAACTCGAAAACCGGAGGAGCGGAGCTTTTTTGATATCCGTATTTTATATGCGCGCCGCGCAGCTCAAAAGCACGCATAAGAGCATTGAGCTCAGCGGTTTTGATATACATGTGATAATTATTATACACCTTAATTATATTTTTCAATAATTTTATTTTATTATACCCGGTTTTTGCAGATAGAGGGATTACGCCGGCATACACTGCATGAGGGAAAAAATCGTACAGGTTTCGGATAAACTCTTTCTGCTCGACATTGTGTTCTTGTGCGATATCCCACTTGTTCGCGGCAATGATCATTCCTTTTTTTTCTTTTCGAATGAGTGATGCGATTTTTTTATCCTGCATGGTGATCCCTGTTGTGGCATCAGTAATGAGAACGCAAATCGTTGATTCTCTTACCGCGTTTTCGGTTCTCACGAGACTATAGAAATCGAGATTTTCCCTGATCCTGCTCCGTTTTCGCACTCCCGCGGTGTCAACGAGTTTCATTTCATAACCTTCGAAACTTATCGTTTCATCAACGGAATCCCGTGTTGTCCCCGGGGTCGGGGTCACAAGTGACCGTTCGCTGTTCACGAGGAGATTGAGGAGGGATGACTTCCCCACATTTGGCCTTCCTACTATGGCAACCCTTATGTGCTTGTTGCCTGTGTGGCGGCCCATTTTTTCACCAGTCGGTTCGAACGGCTCGTGCAGCGTTATTTGTTGCAATTTTTTTCCCATACTGCGCATCAGTTCATCAATGTTTTTTCCCTGACGCACTGAGATAGGAAGAGGAGATTCGAGCGCGAGGTCAAAGAAGTCGTAGAATCCGTTCATTTTTTTTTCACTGTCTACTTTGTTGATGAGCCAGATATACGGTTTTCCACTTTTGCGAATGAGTTCCGCAATATCGAAATCTTCGCTGCTCAGGGAGTCGATCTCGCATAAAAAAAGAATGAGGCTTGCTTCATTGATGAGCCTATGGTTCATACGCTGTCCAAGAAGGCGAATTTCCTCCCCGCTTCTTGATATTCCTGCTGAATCTGCGATCCTGATAACAATACCGTCCACACATATGGTTTCATAGTTTATGTCTCTTGTAACCCCCGGTTCGTCGGATATTATTGCCTTCCGTTTTTTTATGATTCTGTTGAACAGAGATGATTTCCCGACATTTGGTTTTCCAATGATTGCTACGGTAAGCATGGGTGCGGATGGTTTACACATTTTGCCTGAAATAGTCTTCAAGGGTTTTAAATCGGTTTATCATCTGTTCACGTATATAGCGGATTACGTCTTTTTTCGATACCAACTCAAGTGCCCGTTTTGTAATATCCTGAGATTCACTGAGAGAGGAGTTGATGAGGATACTTTTCACAAGTGGAATGCGTGTGGGACTCATACTGAGTTTCCTGTACCCGAGGCCAATGAGAAGCAGTGTATAGAGAGGTTCACCTGCCATTTCCCCGCAGATACTCACTTCCATTTTTTTCTCAGCGGAAATTTCTATGATATACTTGAGTATACGCAGCATCGCCGGATGGGTTGGCTCGAAATTACTTGACACTTTCCCATTTCCACGGTCAATGGCAAGTGTGTACTGTATGAGATCATTCGTTCCTACACTGACAAAATCCACATACTCGGATATCCGGTCCAGCAAAATAATACTCGAAGGTGTTTCGACCATGATTCCCATCGAAATTTCGTGGTTGAAATCGATTTTTTCCTTTGAGAGCTCGTCTTTGCACTCCTCCAAAACTGCCTTCACTTCAAGAATTTCATCGATGTCGTTTACCATGGGAAACATGATTCTGGCATTTCCGAAATTCGATGCCCGGAGTATTGCCCGCACCTGTTGTTTCAGCAACATTCTGTTCGAAAGCGCAAATCTGATTCCCCTCCATCCGAGAAAGGGGTTTTTCTCTTCTATATAGCTCATGTAGGGAGGTTTTTTATCTCCCCCGATATCAATGATGCGGATGGTTACCTCATAAGGATCCAGGGCTTCAATGATCCGTTTATATATGATGAACTGTTCATCTTCAGATGGTGACTCTTTTCGGTTGAGAAAGATATATTCTGTCCGGAAAAGTCCTATTCCTTGTGAATGGCTGTGTTCGATAAATGCGAGTTCTTCCTCCACATCGAGATTTGCGAGCAGTAAAACTTCAATCCCTTCTTTCAAACAGCACGTTTTTTTATCGATTTTTTTCAGCTGGTTTTCATATTTTTCACTTTCCTTCTTTTTATATTCGTAGAGGGTAATCGTGTCATTTTCCGGATGGCATATGACATTTCCTATTGTGCCATCAACAATAAGGCGATCTCCTGTCTGGATAATTTTTGTGATTTCAGGAACACCGATAACTGCTGGGATTTCCAGATCCCTGGCCATGATAGAGACATGCGATGTTTTCCCTCCGATCTCGGTGACTACTGCTTTTACATGCATTTTGTAATACTGTATAAGTTCATGTGGCGAGAGCGTATGGGCGACGATTATGGAATCCGTATGCAACACAGGGGTTATTTCATCTTCATTTCCCATAAGATTCGTCAGCACCTTTTGTCCGATCGATAGCACATCCGGGGCTCTTTCCCGAAAATAGTAATCCCCAGACTTCATCAGCTGGTCGGCCAGCTCATCGACGACATCATTGAATATCCATTCAATATTTAAATATGATTTTTTGAGTTCTGTTGTTACTCTCTCCTTTAAGAGTGGATCTTCGAGCATCAAAATTGCGGCATCGATATACCCCGTCTCAAATGCACCAGTATCTTCTTTGAGGTCATTGCGGAGTGAGTCGAACTGCCTTTTTGTTTGCCCTAATGCTGTTTCGAGTTTTTTCAACTCTTTTTCAATAGAATCGCCGTTCCTTTTTATGTTATATTTAGGTATGAAGAGATTCGAGCGTTTCAAAACGATTGCTGTGCCAATGGCGATTCTTCCTGAGGCGGGGATACCTTTATAGAATTGTTCCATTTGATCCAATCTTATTTTTCCCGAAAACGTATTATTCTCTAAATATACATGAAATACATTTTTTTAACAATTACCTTTTTGCTCATTATTTTTTTGATGGTCGGCGGGTTTTTCGTCTATGTTATTTACGAATTCTGGGTCAGGGAAAAGCATGAAATCGTTTCAAGACTCTACGATTTCCAAAATGAGCTGAAAACTCCGGGAAGCTCACCTGTGTATCTTGCTCCAAATCTGAAAAAGAGAAAAGGCACGGGAGTTTTTGACAGAAATTCCTTTGTGATAGGTGTATTCAGATCCGGAAGAAGGAAAATTGTGACATTCGATGAGCTCAATCCCCTTTTAGTGCAGACAGTACTCATCATGGAGGACAAAAAATTCTACTTTCATCGCGGGTTTGATCTCAGCGTGACTGTGGGCGGATTTATTGAGGACATAAAAACGTTCTCGGTGCCAAAATGCGGGAGCACTATAACCCAACAGCTTGCACGCGTCATATTTACAGATCGCAGGAGAAGTTATAGAAAAAAGGTTTACGAGCTCTTCTGCACCGCAGAGCTGGAAAAGAGGTTTTCAAAAGATGAAATATTGACATTGTATCTCAACGCTGCATATTTCGGACACCGGATGTACGGAGTTGAAAATGCAGCTGAATATTTTTTCCAGAAAAAAGCGTCCCATCTCAACATTTTTGAGGTCGCCCTGCTCGTCGGGGTCGTTTCAAGGCCTGAGAGGTATTCACCGTTTCTTCATCCCGATCGGTGTAAAAAAATGCAGAAAATTGTGCTCAATAAACTGTCCAGATATGGAGTGGTCGACACTGAAAGGGTTGTGGAAGGGTATGAAAGTTTCTGGACCGATTTTGCTTTAAAAGAACGCACTCGTCTCTCCCCCCTGTGGAATGAGGGCGCCTCCTATTTTCTTGCCTATGTGAAACAGGCCCTTGAGTCGGAGCTCGGTTCGGAAAATCTGAAAGATGGAGGGTTCAAGGTATTCACCACGCTCGACAGTGAAAAAGATACAATCGCAGAGAATGTCCTCTCTGAGGCATTGATTTATCAGAATGCGAGGTTAGGAAGGACTGATGCAGGCGGAGAAAACGGCGTGGAGGGTGCACTTGTTGCGCTCGACCCGCGAAACGGACACATTCTATCCATGATCGGAGGCAGCGGTTTCACATCAAGGAACCATTTCAACAGAGCGGTATTCGCAAAAAGACAGATCGGATCTGCTTTTAAACCGTTTGTGTACGCAGCTGCGATCGAACAGAGAGGTTACGGCCCCAAAACTCTGTTCGTCGACAAACCGCTGGAGATACAAGTCGGAGAAGGTGCATGGAAACCGGCAAATTACAATGATATGTATTACGGAGAGGTCACCCTCGAAATCGCACTGAAAAAGAGCCTGAATTCGGTTGCAGTGCAACTCGCTCAGGAGATTGGACCTGATTGTATTATAGAGCTCATCGGCAAATCACTCAATATGAACGCGGAAGAGATCGCCAAGAGGTTCCAGCCGTACCCCTCTCTCGCACTTGGAGTCTATAGCTTTTCTCCGCTTGAACTCGCCAGGGCGTTTTCTCTGTTCCCCAACAGAGGAGAAAAAGTATACCCGATCAGTATAATTCGGATAGAGGATGAGGACGGGCATGTGCTTACAGATTATGAGAGTGAGAGAAAAAAAGAGAAGGTACAGGATGATATCGAAGACAACCTTCGGGTCATCAGTGAGGAGACCGCAGATACGATTACAAGGATGCTTTCCGAAGTACTGAAGCAGGGGGGAACGGCGTTTGACGCGATGCAGGAACACAAAATAACGCTCGATGCTGCCGGAAAAACCGGCACGACGGATAACTATTCTGATGCATGGTTCATCGGGTATACAGATGCGCTTGTGGTCGCTGTGTGGATTGGGTTTGATGATCCCTCGAATTCACTCGGTCAGGATCAGACGGGTGGAATCGTTGCTGCACCCGTGTGGGCGAGTTTCATGAAACGGGCGGTGGGGGAGGGAAAGAAAGGAAAAACTCTGGTAGAATATCAACAAATTCATGTATATTAGAGATATCCGGGGAGAGAGGTAAAATCGTGAGGCGGTCTGTGTTCATTTTCATTCCTGTAATAGCTGCGTTCACCTTCTTTTCATTTCTCTCAAGAACAGCTGTAAACGAGGGAAATGAAGTTCTCTTGTTTTTCGAAATGAGCATGGAAGACCTCGATGCCATCAAGAGGGACATCACACAAAAGATCGAAAAATGGGGCATGGAGGCGAGCACGAACCTCTTTCAGGTCAGTGAAATAGATCAATATATCATGGTGCATCCGGAGGCGCTGTTTATTACCGGCTCTGAAGTTCAGTCAGATCTTTACTGCTTGAAAGAATACAGATACACGGACGTGAAGGTTGCCGTTACGAACCGTTTCAGCGGACAGAATGAAATTTCGAAGATACTTTTCAGCAAGATCCTAGAACAGGACCCTGCAGACGACAGAAGTTTGAAGAAGGTGGCAAAGGAAAAGGTACCCTTCGGTGTGGTTTCATTTCAAGACCTCGATCTACAGGTAAAACCTCTGGCTGTGGACGGCATATACCCGGATCTGAGAAATATAAAAAATAACGTCTACGATGCAACATACAGAGCCCATATTTACACGAAAAGTAACCTTCTCCTTGAACAAAACCCTCATCTCGAGTTCGAGCTCTGCAGTTGGATAGAAAAGACGTTCACCATCATCGCAGGCGGAGATATTATGCTCTGCAGAGGGGCGAGAAAATATATCGATCTCTTTGGATCGGAGTACCCGTTTTCTGAAATACAGGACGAGATCCGCGTGCACGAGATCGCAATTGCAAACCTTGAAAGCCCCATTTCTGCTCGAGGGGAGAGATTTTTTCCTGATAAGGGCATCTATTTCAGAGCGCTTCCAGATGTAGTCGAAGGGCTGAAGTATTCAGGCTTCAACGTGTTCACTCTTGCAAACAACCATATACTGGACTGGGGGATAGATGCTGCAACTGATACAATGCACTACCTGAGCGAGGGCGGGTTGTATTTCAGTGGAGTGGGTTTTTCAAAAAAGGAAGCGTCAAAACCCGTGGAATTCAACCTTAAAGATGTACAGGTCGGAATAATCTGTTATAATGACATATATCCGTTTTCATTGAAGCAGGCGGGGAAAACGGTGGAGACGAACAGGCTGGATTCTGAAACAGTGGAGGTCATCGGGGATCTGAAAAAGGAGTTTGACGTACTCATCGCTGCAGTGCATACAGGAACAGAATACCTGCCGGAGCCCGAGAAGGAAAAAGTACACACAATGAGAAACCTTGTAGATGCAGGTGTTGACGTCGTTTTGGGGACTCATCCCCATGTCGTGCAGAAAATAGAGGTATATGGAGGAGGCCTGATCGTCTACAGTCTGGGAAACCTGATTTTCGATCAGAGCTGGTCGACTGAGACGAGCCACGGACTTCTTTTGGAAATCGTTTTTGTCGGAAAAAAGCCTGCGTATTATCATCCCCGCGCTGTCCTGATAGAAAACGCGCGCGCACGTTTTCTCCCTGACGAGGAAGCTGTGTCCGTTTTGTCATCCTTAAATCAAAAAAAGGGGATGGTGCAATATGCGAAACAGTAAGTACGTTTTTCTTTTAGTGGTGATTTCCGTTCTCATTATTTACCAGATTCTGCTTTCATTTAAGGTGATGCCGTCCTTTGTTACAGGCCAGGACATAGTCGTACTGGTGCTCCTTCTTGTATCCGTTTTCCTGTACTTTCTGTCGAAGTCGATTGAACGAGTATCTCGGGGAACATCACGGGCTGAAGAAAGGGTAACTGTTGGAAGAGAGAGCGAATCGGATTCTTCAAATTTTGAAATGATTCGAAACCTCGAAGACAAAGGAATGGCCAGGTATTTTGTTGCCATCCAGAATTATCTCAAGGTATTTTATGATATGAAGGAACTGACAGATAAATTGCTCGTCGCGGCAGCACGAGTTACCCATTCGGAAAGAGCGTCCATACTATTATATAATAAAAAAGCCGAGGAGCTCTACATATATCGGACTCTCGGATGGAGCAACAACGAAATCAAGCTCATCACCAACACGAGGATAAAACCAGGAGAAGGTATCGCCGGAAGAGTGTACCTTGACGGGGAACCTGTTGTCATGAATGAAAAGGAAAGGAAAGGAGATGGTGAATTAAAAGATAAATACAAATCAAGTTCCTTTCTATCCTTTCCAGTGTACTCAGGAGAGAGGATAATCGGAGTCCTGAACCTGACAGAAAAGGATACAGGAGTCTACACAAAACAGGAAATCGGTGTGGTGAATTTTATTATTAATGAAGTCGCGCTTCATCTGCACTATATTATGAGAACTGCGAGAGATAATCTGTAGAATCATGAAAAAATATGTACTGCTTTTTGTTGTTGTCGCGTTTTCTGTATCCATTTTTGCGGGTTTTCAGTTACTTAATTCATCGCCGAATGAGAAGATCAGCTCAGCACTGTTTACCATCGAGAAGGGTCAGAACATCGTTCAGATAGCCAGCAATCTGAAAAAAAAAGGATTCATACGATCGGAGCTGTTCTTCATATCTCTCATCCGGCTTTCAGGAAGCGCACGAAAGGTCAAGTCCGGACAATACAATCTCCATTCCGGGATGAGGAGTACGGATATTCTCCAAAAGTTTGTTCGGGGGGTCGTTGCCACTGTAAAATTTACGATTCCTGAAGGATTTATTATACAGCAGATCGCTGATTTGCTCGAGAAAGAGGGAATCGTTTCCCCCGATCAGTTTATTGAAGCGGCAAAAAATCCCGAGATATTGGAAAAGTATAAGATCCCCTTCAATAATGCGGAAGGGTTTTTGTTTCCAGATACCTATATTGTTGCAAAAGATCTTGCTGCAGAGCACATTGTGGATTTCATGATAGAGCGCTTTTTTTCAAATCTGCGAAAAATTTCTTCAAGAAAATATGAAATAGAAGAGATGAAAAAGATGGTCATCATCGCTTCACTTGTCGAAAAGGAAGCACAGCTCGACAGTGAAAGACCGGTTATATCCGCAGTATTTTACAATCGACTTGAAAAAGGGAAGAGGCTGGAATCATGTGCAACGATTCAGTATATATTGGGAAAGACAAAGGAACGGTTGCTGTACAGTGATCTGAAAATTGAATCACCCTATAACACCTATCTCAATGGAGGTCTTCCCCCTGGACCCATTTCCAATCCTGGATTAGGATCATTGAAGGCGGCTATTGAACCGGCGGACGTCGATTATCTATTTTTTGTTTCAAAAAAAGATGGAAGCCATTATTTTTCCACAACATACGAAGAACACCTCGAGGCAATACGGCGGTATAATCAAAGCGGCAAGATTGGACATCAAATAAGTTGAACTGAAATAATTTCTATAAAACCATTTGTCATGACACCTGTGATGTGTTATACTTCTATGCGCTGTATAACACTCCAGGGGCCCTCAAAAGCCGTTGAAAATTTCCGACGATACCATCAATGAAATAAAGTCCCGCGCTCACATCGTTGATGTAATTGGCGAATATGTTCATCTCAAACAGGCCGGAAACAACTATAAGGGGCTGTGCCCGTTTCACTCCGAAAAAACCCCGTCATTCATGGTGAGTCCGTCAAAAGGAATTTTTCACTGTTTCGGCTGCGGAGCGGGCGGGAATGTTTTTACGTTCCTGATGAAATTCAAGGGGATTACCTTCCCTGAGGCTGTGCGTGTGCTGGGGGAAAAGGTGGGGATACGGGTTTCAGCCGCGAGCGTGGAAAGCAGTTCAGGGGAAAAAATAGAATCTATCTATCAAATCAATAAGGAAACGGCACAATTGTTTGCGAAAAACCTCGATACTCATTCCGGTGAGGCGGCCAGGGAATACTTGCGAAACAGGAAAATCGATACAGAAACTCAGAAGTGCTATCAAATCGGATACGCCCCCGACAGGTGGGACGCTCTTTTGACCTATTTTGGGAAAAGGGGGTATGGGAGCGATCTTCTCGAAGAAGCAGGGTTGATTGTGAAGAGAAAGCGTGGAACCGGATATTACGACCGGTTCAGAAACAGGATCATGTTTCCGATACAGGATAGTATGGAACGTGTGATCGGTTTCGGAGGAAGAACATTCGGCTCGTCCGATACGGATACACCAAAGTATATCAATTCAAACGAAAACCCCGTGTATCACAAGGGGAAGAATCTCTACGGGTTCAATATTGCCTCAGAGTATATACGAAAGTCCGGTTTTGCCCTCATTGTCGAAGGGTATATGGATGTTCTTCGAATGTTCAAAGAGGATTTCAGGAACACGGTCGCACCTCTCGGAACCGCGCTCACGGAAGATCAGATTTCTCTCATGATGCGTTACACCAGAAGAATATTTCTCTGTTTTGATCCTGATGAGGCAGGAAAAAAGGCGATGATTCGGGCCGCTCACCTCATGCATTCCAAGGGAATTGATCCCTCGATCATCCTTATTCCTTCAGGGCGCGACCCCGGTGACTTTTTCGATGAATACACGAAAGAGGATTTTCAGCTCTTCCTGGATGGCGCAGAACCGGGAATTCACTTTATTGTCGATTCCTTTGTCGACAGGAAAAAATCATATACAGCAAATGAAAAAATTGTTATCTTACAGGAGGCGTCGGAATATTATCTGGGGATGAGAGATACCATATTACAACATGAATTCCTGAAAATTCTCTCATCCGCGCTCGGTATCAGTGATACCCTTATAAGGCAGGAATTGGATTCTCTTTCTCATCAAAGGCTCTCCAGTGCATCAAGAGGAAGAACACCTTCGACCAAGGACGCTCATACGAAAATCAAAAGCAGCATATCAGCTGAACAGTATCTCCTCCTCCTGCTGCTCAGTAATCCCGAACTTCTATCGATTGCAGAATCAAGGCTCGATGAGAGCTACTTCCGCGGGAAATGGACGAAACAGCTCTGGAGCGCAATAATCAAGGCAAACGCTCATGGGAGCTGGAATTCAGGGACTGTTTTCGATTATCTGAATAATGAAAAATACATTGAATATCTGAGCGGTAAACTTCTCGAAGAGAACTTGAATATGAACCCTGAAGAGCAAATAATTGATGTGGTGGCTACGCTCAAGGAAAAGAGGATCCGTGAAAAGATAGAAAAGATCAACGGCCAGCTGAGAGATGCGGAACTTGAAAATGATGAGGAACGTACAAAAAATCTCATCATTGAAAAGCAGGCCTACAGAAACGAGCTCGAAAAGATAAAAATTCTACGAACGAACAAATCTCATGCTTGATCTGTGTAGAAAACCACCCAAAGGAAACGAACACATGTGAAATTTATATGAAATCTTGACATTTCAAACTTTCATTGATGGAGTTTTCTCGTGTCAGATATGAAAAACTTACCTGAAGTTGAATATTTGCTGAAACTCGCGGGAGTACAGAATAACCACATTACTTACGATCAGCTCAACGATATTCTTCCTGAAAATATCATCGGCTCAGATAAAATAGACGAGCTGTTTGTTCTCCTCTCTAAAAAAAACATATCGATAATTGACAACCTTGGATCAACCGAGGAAGACGAGAATGAGAAAGAGGAAGATTTGGAAGAAGACATCAATGAAGACATCCATGAAGATATCAATGAAAATATAAGCGATGAAAAAGAAGAAAGCACCGACCAAAGAATTATTAATAGTTCAGAAGCCCATTCCCATGTGGATGATCCCATTCGACTGTACCTAAAAGAGATAGGAAGAGTCAGTCTTCTTTCTGCGGAAGAGGAGGTAAAGCTTGCCAAAGAGATCGAAAAAGGGGAGAAGGAAATCGAGAACATCCTTTTTGACTCAAATATTTTCATACATGAGGTATTCAGAACTGTTGATAGAATAAAACAGAAAAAAATGGACATTAACGGGTTGCTGGAGTATCAAAAATTCTACAACGTTTCATCCGAGGACAGGAGAAAGCTCAAAAGAAAGTTTTACAACCTCGCAAAGGTATTAAATCAAAAACAGTCTGAGATAAGTGCGGACAAGGATACGGAAAAGGCGAAGAAGGAGATCTTAAAGGCATTTCGAAGAGCAAACATCAATAAAGAGGAGATTGATCGTATTTCACAGAAAGCCGATGAATACTATCAGCAGATCCTGATTGTTGAAAATACACTTTTCAACATTGAGAAACAGACCGGACGTTCGATACAGGAAATAATAACCATCAACAAGCACATCGAGAAAGGAAAGGGGATCGAGAACATCATGGAAAAATATTTCCCCTACGCCGAAGAAATTAAGGATCTGTATACCACAATCACGTTAGCACAAAAAAAATTGAAGCGTATCGAGGAAGAAGCCGGAGAGACGGTAGAATGTATAAAAAATATCTGGGATGGAATCGAAATGGGAAGAAAGTCCATCTGTGTCGCGAAGAATAAACTCATACAGTCAAACCTCAGACTTGTGGTCAGTATCGCAAAAAAGTATACAAACCGAGGACTGCACTTCTTTGACCTTGTTCAGGAAGGAAACATCGGGCTGATAAAAGCTGTGGAAAAGTTCGAGTACAAGAAAGGGTACAAATTCAGTACCTATGCAACCTGGTGGATTCGACAGGCAATAACGAGATCGATATCCGATCAGGCACGTACAATCAGAATACCAGTTCATATGATTGAGCAGATCAACAAGGTGATAAAGGAATCAAGACAGCTCATGCAAAAATATGGAAGAGAGCCGACAACAGAAGAAATTGCTGAGAGGCTCGGATGGAGTCCCTCACGGGTCAAGGGAATTCGCAGTGTTGCACGCGACCCCATATCTCTCGAGACTCCCATTGGAGACGATGAAGAAACACTTCTCGGAGACTTCATTGAGGACAGAGAATCTGACAATCCCGCATCGAAAACGTCATACACGCTGCTTCAGGAACTGATTACAGAAGTCCTGGACACGCTGCCTGAAAAAGAGCAAAAGGTATTGAGAATGCGGTTCGGGCTTGATGACGGATATTCTCATACACTTGAGGAAGTGGGGTATGTGTTCAATGTTACGCGAGAGAGAATACGGCAAATAGAGGCAAAAGCGCTGAGAAGGCTTATGCATCCGACGCGGAGCAAGAAACTCCGCGACTATTTGGAAAATTAATAAACGGTGCGGGCTGCGACGCGGACGGGAGAAGAGTGGTAATCTTACAAAAAACTCCTCCGATAATATTAAAAAGCATCTGTGGAG
>CAZOWM010000006.1:0-96492 GCA_964583615.1 uncultured Spirochaetota bacterium
CGAGTTTGAAACACGGGCAAAGACGATGGGGGCAAGCCAGAAAGACCCTGAGGCATTGGGGGAGCTTTTGGATGCCGATATGTTCAAGTATGTTGCAGACACCATGGTGCGGGAAGCTGGTATCGTGCCAGTGCTGCACTGTTATGCAGTTGATGCGGTCATGGAGGGCAATACTATCAAAGGAATCATCACGGAGAGCAAGTCAGGGAGGCAGGCGATCGCGGCACAGAGTGTAATCGATGCCACAGGTGATGCTGATGTTGCATTTCATGCCGGCGCACCCTACACCAAAGCGGAGAAGAGTGAGATGATGGGAGTCTCGGTGAACTTTGGGTGCAGCGGTGTGGATGTTGAACGGTTTATTGCATATGTAAAAAAAAATCCATCGCATATTCGAGAATGGGCTCGGGAAACGGCGGGGAAAGAAGACGATCTGTTTAACACTTACATCGAAGAACCCTTTCTCAAAGCAAGGGAAGCGGGTGAAATTCCAGAGGGTGTAGAGATATTCGGATTTTGGGACGGCCTTACTGAAGCAGGAGAGGCCACAAACATCAACGTGGTTCGCCTTTCCGACATCGATTGTACGGATGTGTACGACCTCACTAAAGCGGAGATGGAAGGAAGGCGGCATGCGCTTTTAGCGCTCGGTGCGTTGAAAAAATACACTCCCGGATTCGAACACGCGAAGCTCAGGACTTTCGGTTCATCAGTTGGCACGAGGGAGTCGAGAAAAATCAGAGGTGAATACACGCTTACGGGGAAGGAAGTGCGAAACGAAGCGCGGTTTTCTGACTCCATCGGAATCTTTCCCGAATTTCTCGATGCCTACGGTGTGGTGATCATTCCCACAACCGGGAGATATTTTCAGCTTCCCTATGGGATTTTGCTCCCGCAGGGGGTGGACAATCTGCTTGTGGCGGGGCGGTGTGTCTCAGGGGACAGGATGGCTTTTGCGGCGACGCGTCAGATGATGTGCTGTTGTGTGAGCGGGCAGGGTGCAGGGGTTGCGGCGGCAGAGAGTGTGAAGGAGGGGGTGAGCTGCAGGGAGGTTGATGTCTCAAGGGTGCAAAAGGCCCTTAAAAAACAGGGGGTAAGAATCAGCTAGAGAGTCTTTCCCAAAAAGAATAAAAAAAATGAAAAAACACTATGTATTAGCGATAGATCAGGGAACAACAGGGAGCAGGGCGATCGTCTACGACAAGGAGGGGAAAAAGGTCGCGAGCGCGTACGAGGAATTCAGACAGTATTTTCCAAAGCCCGGGTGGGTGGAGCACGATCCAGAGGAAATCTGGGACAGCGTATACACAACAATCCAAAAAGTTCTCGCAGAGGTTCCGCGAGGCTCGATAGACGCAATCGGCATCACCAACCAGCGCGAGACAACGCTCGTGTGGGACAGGCACACCGGTGAGCCAGTGTACAATGCAATCGTATGGCAGTGCAGGAGGACTGCCGGACGATGTGCCGAGCTGAAAAAAATCAAAGATCAGGTTGAGCTTTTCGCTGCACGCACCGGCCTGCCAGTAGATGCGTACTTTTCAGCCACAAAGATAGAGTGGATTCTGGAAAATGTGCCTTCTGCGCGCGAACGTGCGAAGAACGGGAGGCTCCTCTTCGGCACAACGGATGCATGGGTTCTGTGGAAACTTACGGGAGGTGCTGTTCACGCAACAGATTTTACCAATGCATCGCGAACCATGCTGTTTAATATCGAGAAAAGAACATGGGACGATGAGATATTACAGATATTCAGGATTCCCGAGCACATACTTCCTGAAGTGAGAAGCTCGTCGGCAGTTTTCGGGAAAACGATCAAGATGCAGAACTTGGACTCCGGCATACCCATCTCAGGTATCGCAGGCGACCAGCAGGCTGCGCTTTTCGGGCAGAACTGTTTCGAGCTGGGTTCGACAAAAAATACCTACGGAACGGGGTGTTTTTTATTGTTGAATACTGGTTTGAGGCGGCCGGTTTCAAAATGCGGTCTCATCACCACACTGGGGTGTGATGGAAGGGCTAAACCGGTCTATGTGCTTGAAGGTGCAATATTCATTGCAGGTGCTGCACTCCAATGGCTGCGGGACGGGATGCAGATCCTCCCCTCAGCAGCTGAGTCTGAGACAATGGCAAATTCAGTAGAAGATACAGGAGGGGTGTTTTTTGTTCCCTCATTTGTGGGGCTCGGTGCTCCCTACTGGGATCCCGATGCACGGGGAAGCATGTTCGGAATAACAAGAGGAACAAAAACGCAGCACATCGTCCGTGCCGCACTGGAGGCGATGTGTTATCAAACCAGAGATGTACTGGAAGCGATGCGAAAAGATACCGGACTGAACATTTCCTCACTGAAGGTTGACGGTGGGGCTGTTGAAAACAACTTTCTCTGTCAGTTCCAGTCCGATATTCTCGGAATCGAGGTGATCAGGCCTCAGGACATCGAAATAACCGCCCTGGGAGCAGCTTACCTTGCCGGCCTTGCAGTGGGTTATTGGGCTGATGCGCAGGAAATAAAAATGTGCTGGAAATGTGATACGGTTTTCAGGCCTTCGATTTCGAAAAAAAGAGCTGATGATCTGTATGCCGGATGGAGTGATGCAGTGAGGAGAACGCTTTCCCGGCAGTGATGTGAATTTACTCTTAAGGAGAAACGATGAAAAACCTGCTCCACAACATCGATGAGGTCCTGCTTATGGGGCCCGGCCCCTCCCAGGTTCCGGATGAGGTCTACAAAGCGCTCTCGTGCTACAGCCTGGGTCACATGGATTACTACTTCATCCAGATAATGGATGAGATAAAAACGCTCCTGCAGGAGCTTCTCAGGACGAAAAACCGTCTGACACTTCCTGTTTCAGGAACCGGATCCGCCGGAATGGAGACATGTTTCGTAAATCTGGTAGAGCGCGGCGACCGTGTTCTCATACTGATAAACGGTGTGTTCGGAAAACGAATGGAGGATGTTGCTGGTCGTCTCGGTGCGGATGTCGACACGCTGGAGTTTGAGTGGGGCTGCCCGGTGCTCCCGGAAAAGGTAAAACAAAAGCTTTCGCAGAAGAACTACAGGTTAGTTGCGGTTGTGCATGCAGAGACTTCCACAGGTGTGAGAAACCCTGTGGATGAGATCGGGAAACTGGTAAGAAATCACGGTGCGCTCTATCTGGTTGACACGGTCACCAGTCTCGGTGGTATACCTGTCGAAGCCGACAAATGGGGTGTTGACGCATTCTACAGCGGCACACAGAAGTGCTTGTCGTGTCCTCCCGGCCTTTCACCGGTAACCTTTTCTGATCGTGCCGTCGAGGCGATCAGCAACCGGAAGACCAAGGTTCCAAACTGGTACCTTGACATGAACATGGTCATCCAGTACTGGGAAGGAAAGAAGCGGGTCTATCACCACACCGCACCGATCAACATGCTCTATGCTCTCTATCAGGCATTGCTTCTCATCATGGAGGAGGGTCAGGAGCAGGTGTACGAACGGCACCAGAGGATGCATGCGAGACTGGTGAAGGGGCTCGAAGCGATGGGCCTTGAGATGCTTGTGGAAGAAAAACACCGTCTACCGATGCTGAACTCGGTGATGGTACCCCACGGTGTTGACGAAGCTTCAGTTCGAGACAGGCTTCGCAGAAAGTATTGTATCGAGATCGGTGGGGGACTGGGACCGCTTGCAGGACGGATATGGCGGATCGGTCTCATGGGGCACACGGCCCGAAAGGAGAATGTTGACAGGCTCCTTTCGGCACTCCAAGAGATATTTAGGAGGGGCAGCAACGCATGAAATGGATCGAGGAGCCGTCGAAAAAGACTCCGGTTATGGCGGAAACCGAAGTGCTGGTGGTCGGAAGCGGGCCGGGAGGGCTCTCCGCAGCTATTGCGGCAGCGCGTGAAGGCGTGGAGGTCACGCTCGTTGAACGTGCCGGCTGTTTCGGCGGCAACATCACACAAGTCGGAGTAGAATCAATCGCCTGGTACAGGCACGAAAAAACGGTGGATGCCGGGGGGATCGGTACAGAGTTTGAAGCCCGGGCAAAGACGATGGGGGCGGCTGAAAAGGAGGTCCAGTCCCTGAGTGAGGCGCTGGATCCCGAAATGTTCAAGTACGTTGCAGATACCATGGTTCGGGAAGCCGGCATCGTGCCTGTGCTGCACTGTTATGCAGTTGATGCATTCATGGAGGGCGATACTATCAAAGGAATCATCACGGAGAGCAAGTCAGGGAGGAAGGCCATCGCGGCACAGAGAGTGATCGATGCCACGGGTGATGCGGATATTGCATTTCGTACAGGCGTACCGTATATCAAGGAACCGAAAGACAGACTTCTCGGAGTCACAGTGGTATTCGGGTGCAGCGGTGTGGACACGGTGCGGTTCAAAAAGTATGTGAATGAGCATCCCGCCACAATAGGTGACTGGGATGAATTGAAGGAAACAGCTGGGAAGGAAGACGATCTTTTCAGCCCCTACATCGAGGAGCCGTTCAATGAGGCCAGGGAAGCGGGTGAGATTCCTGAGGATGTATGGATAAAAGGCACCTGGGGGAGAATCACGGATGCAGGAGAGGTCACGTACCTGAATGTGGTGGTTATTCCGGGCGTCGACCCGACTGACGTGTGGGACCTCACCAGGGCGGAAATAGCAGGAAGGCGGCATGCGCTTTTAGCACTGGATGCGTTGAAAAAATACACTCCCGGATTCGAACACGCGAAGCTCAGGACTTTCGGTTCATCAGTTGGCACGAGGGAGTCGAGAAAAATCAGAGGTGAATACACGCTTACGGGGAAGGAAGTGCGAAACGAAGCGCGGTTTTCTGACTCCATCGGAATCTTTCCCGAATTTCTCGATGCCTACGGTGTGGTGATCATTCCCACAACCGGGAGATATTTTCAGCTTCCCTATGGGATTTTGCTCCCGCAGGGGGTGGACAATCTGCTTGTGGCGGGGCGGTGTGTCTCAGGGGACAGGATGGCTTTTGCGGCGACGCGTCAGATGATGTGCTGTTGTGTGAGCGGGCAGGGTGCAGGGGTTGCGGCGGCAGAGAGTGTGAAGGAGGGGGTGAGCTGCAGAGAGGTTGATGTCTCAAGGGTGCAAAAGGCTCTGAAAAAACAGGGAGTCAGGGTACAATAATGTGTAGTACAATATAATAAATATTTTCACAATGGCAGGAAGAGTACGAATCATGTATGAATATGTGGATCAGTTTTACAATAAATCACTGAACCGTGCACTCAGGATCATAGAGCTGCTCGCGCACAACAAAGGTCCGATGAAACTGCAGTTAATCGCAGAGAAAACCAAAATCCCGGAAAGCACTGTCTTAAGAATTTTGAACACTCTCATTACAAACAAATATGCTCAGCAGGACTCCGATACGAAGAAGTATTTTCTTTCTCTGAAGTTTTCATACATAGGAAATCTCATCAGCTCCCAGTTGAGCATTCGCGACGTGGTCAAACCATTTCTGGTCGAGCTCTCCGAGAAAAGCAGAGAATCAACCTGTCTGGCAGTGGAACAAGACGCAATGGCAGTCTATATCGATTATGTTGACGGTCCTGACAGTTTGCTGAAAACGCTGCACCTCATCGGAAGAGCTGCACCCCTCCACTGCACAGGAGTCGGGAAAAGCCTCCTTTTGAATTATTCAGCAGAAGACCTGGACAGGTATATCAAAAAAAAGGGCCTGGAACCGCTCACCGAGCACAGTATCAAGACGAAAAAGCAGCTTGTCCAGGAAATTGAAAAGGTGAAGTCTCAGGGGTATGCGATAGACGACGAAGAGTGTGAGGATGGGGTGAGATGCGTGGCCGCACCTGTAAGGGATTATATGGGGAAAGTCATTGCAAGCATAAGTGTAACCGGACCGAAAAGCAGGTTAACACGAGAGCGGGTCGAAGTGGTCAAGTATTATGTGGTCGATATCACAGACAGAGTGTCCTCGAATTTAGGGGGACACTTACCTTCGGTTGGATCTGGTGAAAAAGTATAATAGAAAAAAAATTATAAAAAAGCCCCGAAATATCGGGGCTTTTCAGTTCGATTTAAAGAGCCATAACATTCGTAGCCTGTAATCCCTTGGGACCTTCTTTTACATCAAAGGTAACCTCTTGATTTTCAGCCAACGTTTTGAATCCGGATGCATTGATTTCAGAGAAGTGCACGAACACATCATCTCCATCGTCCCTGCTGATGAAACCATAACCCTTCTGCTCGTTAAACCATTTTACTTTACCTGTTGCCATGAAAAAACAACCTCCAGAAAATTAATGTATCTTTTTACAAAGACAGCGAAATATAGCGCTTTATTCGAGGCTTGGCAAGGATATTTATTGAGTATTTATATAATAATTTCGTTCGTAAAAAAACCCGTGCATTGACATGCTTTCACCCGTTGTTTATAATCAAAATGCAATACAAAACCGGAAACAGCAAGGAAGGTCCGCAATGAAGCAAAAGAACGCCCTGGTAACCGGTGCGAGCCGGGGAATAGGAAGAAGCATTGCCCTTGCCCTCTCAGAACACGGGTACAATGTCGGTGTCAATTATTGCTCCAGTGAGAAAGAGGCAAAAGAGGTCTGTTCGATTATCGATCGTAGAGGATCACAGTCGGTGTTGCTCCACGCTGATGTGGGGCGAAAGGATGATATCGACAGAATGTTCGACACGTATTTTTCTGTGTTCGATCACATTGACCTCATGGTGAACAACGCGGGAGTAAGCATGTTTGCGCCTTTTCTTAGAGTGTCAGAGGAGCTCTGGGACACAATAAACAATATCGACTGGAAGGGAACGTACTTTTGCTCTCAACGCGCGGCAGAAAACATGGTTGAAAAAAAAATAAAAGGTGCCATTCTGAACATGAGCTCCAATCAAAAAGACGGGTGCTGGCCGACGGCGAGCGTATACGGGCCCGTGAAAGAGGCGATTGCGAAGTTTACGAAACACCTCGCATATGAGCTGTCACCCTACGGAATCAGGGCTGTGGCAATCGCACCGGGCTATACAAACGTGGGTTGGCCGGAGAACGATCCGATACACGACGTGATCCCAAAACTTCCCCTCAAACGGTTTGCGACCCCCGATGAAGTTGCCGGGCTTGTCCTTTTTCTCGTGTCCGACAAGGCTTCGTACATCACGGGAACGTGTTTCACCATGGACGGTGGAGCACTGTTGCCCATTGTTATGGAGAATGATCTCAACTTCATATGGAGCTCTAAAGAAGCCAAGAGGGAATAAAGAATGAAGATAACAGGACTCGAACTCTTTCACGTGAAACCGAGATGGCTGTTTCTCAGGATACAAACAGACGAAGGGATCGACGGGTGGGGAGAGCCGATTATCGAAGGGCGAGCGCGTACCGTTGAAACCGCGATCAGGGAACTCGAGAGCTTTTTGATCGGACAGGATCCGGCTAGGATAGAGTATCTCTGGCAATCGATGTACAGGAACACCTTTTATCGCAACGGCCCCATACTGGTGAGCGCACTCAGCGGCATCGAACAGGCACTCTGGGACATAAAGGGGAAGTATCACGGGCTTCCAGTGTATGAGATGCTGGGCGGGCTGTACAGGAAAAAGATACGAATGTACGCCCACTGTTGGGGCGCGACAACGGAAAAGATTGTAACACGTGCGCTCGATCGAAAACGAAAAGGGTTCACGGCAATCAAAATTCTTCTCGAACCCAACCTGAAGAATCGTGGTCTCATGTCCTATATTGAGTCGCAGGTTGTGCGGCTTGCCGCCATACGCGATGCAGTCGGAAAAGAAACTGATATCGGCATCGATTTTCACGGGAGGGTAAGCCCCGCTACCGCTATTCAGCTTGCCCGGGAATTTAAGCCCTTTTATCCCATGTTCATAGAGGAGCCGTGTCTTCCGGAAAACCCTGAGACGCTGGTGAAAATATCTGGTTCAACCACCATACCGATCGCAACAGGAGAGAGGCTTTTTACGCGGTGGGGGTTCAGGGAGATTCTCGAAAAGCATGCGGTGTCGGTGATTCAGCCTGATATAAGTCATGCCGGCGGATTGCTCGAAGTAAGAAAGATCGCATCAATGGCGGAGATGAGTTACGTATCTGTTGCGCCGCACAATCCGCTCGGCCCGGTGGCGCTTGCGGCGAACCTGCAGTTTTCCGCATGTACTCCGAATTTTCTCATCCAGGAGCACTTCGGAATGAAGGAGAAGTGGGACCTTGGCGAGGGATACCTGAAAGAGCCCTTTACCATCAACGACGGGTACATTGAAATCCAAAGCAGGCCCGGGCTCGGCATTGAAGTAAACGAGGAGGCGCTCACAGAAAGGGCATATCCTGGAGACTGGGATTCTCCGCGCCTCTACCACGAGGATGATGGAAGCATTGCTGACTGGTAGACTACCCCTTTACCGCTCCGAACGTCAACCCCTTGATCAGGTAGCGTTGCATGAGCAACGAAAATACGATTACCGGGATCATTACAATGAGGCCCGCCGCAGCGAGCGGTCCCCACGCGATACGAAATCCTGTGATGTAGCGACCAAGGTATACGGGGAGCGTCTGGGCGTCGGAATTGCTCGTGAGAAGCAGCGCAATGAGAAATTCCCCCCAGCTCTGAATAAATGCGAGGGTTGTTACTGCGGCAAGTCCCGGTGCACTCAATGGGAGAACGATCCTGAAGAAGCACTGCAGGGGAGAAGCGCCGTCCACATAGGACGCCTCGTCCATTTCCTTTGGGATCTCTTTGAAGAACGTGATCAGAATCCATGTGCTGAGAGGTGTGGTGAAGACGAGATGACAGAGGATGATCGCAAGCCTTGTATTCAACATTCCGAACTGTTTGAAAAATATGTAGAGTGGGAGGATTACCGCGACCGGAGGGAGCATCCGCAGCGAAATAATCCAGTTGGCAAAAACAATGCCCCCGGTCTTGAACCGTGAGATTGAGTAGGCTGCCATTGAGCTGATGAGCGTGGATATGAATGCCGTTGCGATTGCCACGATAAGGCTGTTTCTCAAATAGGGCACGACCGTTGCGATAGAGGCGATTCCACCGAAAAATCCGCCTTCAGTGCCTAAAAAGTTATTGAATGTCAGGGATTTCGGGATGAGCACCGGCGGCCATTTGAACCAGTCCTCACTGTGCTTGAATGCAGTGATCCCTAACCAGTAAATGGGAAACAAAAAGAATATCAGGATGAATACTGCGAGCACCATTTTCAATACTCGAGTGCTTTTAAACTGCAGCGATGTTTTTCCAGCCATGACAATCCGCTCCTCAGAGCTCAAGGAGTTCGCGAATCCGAAGAATTCGCATGAGTATATTTACTAAAATGATAACCACGATAAGAAGCAGGATGCTCAACGCGGACGCATACCCCACGTTCCAGCCATACGAGAGCCCCACTTTGTAGATGTAGTAGCTGAATGAATGAGTCGCGTGACCGGGCCCCCCCCAGGTGACCATGAACACGATATCGAAGAGCTTGAGAATATCGATCATCCTGATAATGAGCACAGTCGAAATGAGAGGCATGAGAATCGGCATCTCCACCCGCAGCAGTGCCTTGAAGGGGTTGGCCCCATCCACTTTTGCCGCGTCGCTCAGCTCTTTTGGGATTGACATCAGCCCTGAATAGATGACGAGAAACACAAAGGGTGTCCACTGCCACACATCGATGACGATAAGTCCTGTGCGCGCAAAAAATTCATTTCCGAGCCATGAAATCTTCTCTATTCCGAGAAATGAGAGAAAATAGTTGAGAGGGCCGAAGTTGTAATTGAAGAGCATCTTCCACGCAATACCGGCAACAACCGGAGGTACCATCATCGGGAGCAGGGCCGTGCTCCTGATTATTTTTTCCCCGGCCATGTCCCTGAAAAGCCACGCAATGAACATGCCCAGGACCATCTCTATGGGGAGTGCGATGAATATGAGCAGTGCGGTGAAGTGCACAGAGGAGATTGCAAGCTCGTCTTTGAAGATATCCGTATAATTTCTCAGGCCGATGAAGTTCCACTCGGTGCTCTCAGAAAGATCATAATCATGCATAGACATGTAGATCATGTACAAAAAAGGAAATATCGTGAGACCCGCAAAAAGAAGAACAATCGGTAAAATGAGAAGTAGTGCAATAAGTTTTTTTTGTTTATGCATGGTTTCCTGTGTGTTCAGACAAGAACAAGAAAAACGGCAATGTGACGGGACCCTGCGATGTTCCCGTCACACTGCCTTCAGGAGACGATGTCGTTATCTCCCGAGAATCTTATTCCATTCCATTGCGAGCTTGTCCAACGCGTCCGCGATGTTCGGTTTATTTCCGAGAAGAATTTCTGAGAGCGTACCGACCATGATGTCCTCAAGCTTGGGCTCTGCAGGAATTCTCGGCCTGTGGGATGCATTTTCAAGAGAGTATGCATATACCCCTTCCATCCACGGCGAGTCGGCGAGCACTTCAGGATCTTTCAGTACGGAAAACCTGGTTGGACCGATGCGGAATTGCATCCACTGAAGCTTATCGCTCTCTGTGTTCGTTGCGTACTGCACAAAACGAAATGCCGCTTCCTTATGTTTGCTTGCGTCATTGATGCCGAGTCCCCAGCCGCCGGAAACAGGATGCCCTCCAGGTATGACTGCCACGCCGACTTTATCATTGATCGGCGAGAGTTCAGGAAGGTCCTTCCATCCCGAGAGGACTGCTGTCCATGAAGGGCACATTGCCGCGATTCCATGTCCGAATGCCTCGTATGTCTCACCGTAATCAGAACCAAGAGGATCGGGAGAGTACTGCATGATCTCCATCATCATCTCCATAGCCTTCACTCCTTCAGGGCTGTTGAATGCGGGCTTTTTGTCAGCAGTGAAAAGATCACCCCAGTCGAGTGAGACATCACCGTATTTTGCGATCCCCCTGCTGCTTCGCCGCATCTGGGCGAACCAGTTGATGTACATGTAGAAAAGTGTATGGGAGCGAGGAAACATGAGCGTGATTCCGTATTCGGTGGGAGACATGGAATTCTCTGATTTCGTAAAGAACTTGGTTACCTCGAGAGCTTCTTCCCATGTCTTCGGCGGTGAAAGCTTACGCCCGTACATGCGCTCGAAGGCAGCCTGGTACATCGGCTCTTCGAAGTAATCTTTTCGATAAAACAGGAACATTGTTGCCCCATAGAAGGGGTATCCTATGTTTTTCCCTTCCCACTTCCCGTAGACGTAGGCTGCTGTAGGAATGAAATCATCGTGGTTGAAGTCCGGATCCACGAAGTCCGGATTTTCCTGTGCGAATTTCTCGAGGTCGAGCATTCCCTTTGCAATCGAACCCGCGGTCATCAAATCCCACGTGCACACATCGAATGCACCGGTCTTTGCATTGATATCAGCAAGTATCTGGGGATAGAGCACCTCCCAGGATACAGGAGACACTTCGACCTTTATATCCGGATTTATCCGTATGAACCTTTTAGATATCTCTGCGAGTGCATCTGCGTTGTCCGGAGAAGAAAGCACGTTCAGGGTTACTGCTTTTTTCCCCTCTTCTTTCTGGGAGCCGAAAGAAAGAGAAACAAACCCGAGAGCAAAGAACACACATACAGCGTATGTGCACAATATGAGTAACTTCCGTTTCATATTTTCCTCCTTTCATTTATATATGATGGTTTTTTCAGGTTCCCTTCACCGCAAAAACCGTTAATAATGATACACCTGATTTCCAATTCATGTCAAGGAAATGAAAGAAAGTAGTGGGTACAGAGATAGTTACCACCAAAAGTGAGTGAACGAAGCTGGCAAGTGCTGCAAACGTCGTACGTGTAAAATTATGGCGGGGGATGTTGAAAAAATGCGAAAAAAGACTTCTCCCCATGAACTCAATAGAAGTTATGAGGGGTAAAAATAAATTGAAAAAACTCCGACAAAATCGGGGCCTTTTTGTTTCAATTTCGATTAGAGAGGCATCACATTCGTGGCCTGTAATCCCTTGGGACCTTCTTTTACATCAAAGGTAACCTCTTGATTTTCAGCCAACGTTTTGAATCCGGATGCATTGATTTCAGAGAAGTGCACGAACACATCATCTCCATCGTCCCTGCTGATGAAACCATAACCCTTCTGCTCGTTAAACCATTTTACTCTGCCTGTAGCCATGAAGATAAAAACCTCCGAAAGTATAGTGTCTTTTTTCTCAAAGACGCTGGAATTTACCTATTTATCGGGAGATTGGCAAAGACCTTTACATAAATTTTTGCTTTCTGCGGCAGTCGGTTACGACAGCTTTTTCCCCGGATGTATTTCTTCATTATGTAAAAAATACTTGCATTTTGCTTACAATGTACTATGATTATCTTCCACCAAAACAAAAGGAGCGGGGGATGACGAGCAGGGAAAGAGTTTTAGCAGCTCTACAGCATAAGGAAGCGGATAAAATTCCAGTTGATTGTGGTGCCGAGCGGTCAACCACGATCCAAGCAATTGCATATAATAATTTGAAAGAGTACCTCGGTATTGAAGGAGGGGAAACAAAAATCAATGATACTGTCCAGCAGTGTATCATTCCTGAGCAGTGGTTTCTTGACATGTTTCAGATTGATGCGGTAGATCTTGCACGCACCTTTGCTGATGATCCAGATGACTGGAAGGAGTGGGCTCTTCCCGACGGTTCACCTGCGAAGATACAGAAATGGATAAGAATGGAGAGAAGGCATAAGATGACGGTGATTGTCAATGAGAAGGGTGAAGAGATCTGCAAGATGCCCGATTCTGCGTATTACTTTGATCAATCTGTATGGCCGCTGATGGGGATTCATAAGAAAAATTTTGACGATCTTCCACAGTACATGGAAAAAGTCATGTGGTCCTACGTCAGTGACCCGATGTGGAGCAAAGCGAATGATCCGAATTTTTACACAATGCTGAAGGAAAATGCGAAAAAACTCTATGAAGAGACTGAGTACGCAATTATTATGCCTTTCGGTGGAAGTATATTTGAATATGGTCAGTATCTGTATCGAACGGATGAACTTCTCATGAATCTTATTACCCATAAAGATGAAATAAAAATGATGGTGGGAAAACTTACCGATCTGTATATGGAAAAGCTCCCCGATGTGCTGGATGCGGTTTCTTCCTATGTACAGATAATTCGTATGGGGGATGACCTTGGTCTGCAATCAGGGCCGATGATCTCACCGGAATTATACAGGGAGATATATTTTCCCCATCACAAGAGGATGTTTCAAACCGTAAAAGAAAAGACCGATCTGTACATATATTTTCATACATGCGGGGCTATGTCTGAGTTTATTCCTGACTTAATAGAGGCAGGGGTGGATATTCTCAACCCGGTTCAAATAACTGCAGGAGGTATGGCACCGGATAGACTGAAGAGAGAATTTGGAAAGGATATCGTATTCTGGGGTGGGGGGTGTGATACGCAACACGTGCTTCCCCATGGTACACCGGAAGATGTGAGGAAGGACGTAAGAAAAAATTCTGAAGTTTTTATGAAGGATGGAGGTTTTGTATTTAACCAGGTGCACAACATTCTCGCTGATGTTCCACCTGAAAATATCTATGCAATGCTTGATGAAGTGAATAAAATCCATTATTGAGATATCGTTTTTGCAGAATTGCTCGTTTTATACACCCCATTGAAAAATCCTTAAAACAAAGAAGTAAGAAAAACATAAAAGTTGGTTGTTGAACTGCACGGATGTGTGGCGAAATATATATTGACAATTCTGAGCAACTGATGGAAGATTTGTACAATTTTAATACCGAAGGGAGGTGAGTTGAGGTCTCAATAAATTCAATTTTGTTCAGTAAAATACAATCTTACAGGGGGTTTTCATGAGAAAGATTTTTTTAATCGTGGTATGTGTAATGCTCATTAGTGTGCCTTTGTTATGGGCATCTAAACAGAAAGCAGCTGAAGGACCAAAAAAACCCGAGGACATCGTGATAAGGGTTGTGTACCTTGACGTTTCCATTAATTTTGCACAGCCGATCAAGGCGGGTGTGGAGCAGGCGGCGGAAGACTTTGGCATCGATGCGAAAATAGATGGGCCTGTGAACTGGAACATAGATCAGCAGGTTTCCATTATTGAGGGGTACATCACACAACAGATTGATGGGATTGCAATTGCACCACTGAGTGCGGAGGTTATCGACCCGATTATTGCCAAGGCACTTGACGCTGGTATACCCGTTGTCACATTTAACACGGATTCTCCGACTTCAGATAGAATAGCATTCTATGGACAGGACCTTGTTGAGTCCGGGCGGGTGCAGGCTGAGTATCTCGTTGAATATATGGGGCCTCGGGGGAAAGTGCTTATCACCAGCTGTGATGCTGCTGCACCGTGGTCTCAGATGAGAGAGCAGGGTGTACGGGAAGGTCTGGCAAAATACCCGGGGATTGAAATCCTCAATATTATTAACGCAAAAGGTGATGAGCAGCAAACCTATGCAGCAATAGAAAATGCCATTCAGGCATATCCACAGGTAACCGGTATCGCCAGTCTCGACGCTGTAACCACGCCAGCGGTCGGCCGCGCCATTCTGAGATACGATCTCAAAGGTGATATCAAGCAGGTTGGTCACGACCTCATGCCTGAAACACTTGACAACATAGATGCAGGTGCGACGAATGCAACGTTGAGCCAAAATCCCTATATGCAGGGATATCTCCCTGTACAGAAGTTGTATGAGTATTTAACAGAGGGAACTCCTCTTGAAAGCGTTGATACCGGAATTCTCAGGGTTGATGATACAAACGTTGAGGAATACATCAAGAGACTGGAGGAAGGCGACAAAACAGTTGGGTAATAGATTACTTGTGAATCGAACACTGGAAAACTAGAGCACCATGCCTTCCGGATTCCTTATGAAATTCTGTGTATTCAGAACGAGGCGCGGTGTAAAGTGCCGGGTATTTTGCGATCTGAGTCAATAAAATCCGGAAGGCGTATCTATTTATACTTCATTTCACATATTCCAATACAAATGCGATTACTATTTCATGTATTTTTTATAACATGGAGGGCTACTTTCATCATTATATCTTTGCCAGAAGGATAACCAGTGAGGGGGTGCAATGTCCGACAGAAAAGATGTATCGGCATTAGAGGATGTGGAGAGCGGTAATGAAGAAGAGGAGCACATGCGTGTAGAGAAGAAAGGGAAATCGAGAGGAACGAAAATAATTTCCGAATTATTAAAAATGCGAGAGATAGGTGTTCTCCTGGCCCTGCTTTTGCTCTTTATTACATTTTCCGTAACATCTCCGGTGTTTTTTGGACTCAATAATCTTTTGAACGTGCTTCGCCAGGTATCAATTCTGGGAATTATTTCAATGGGAATGACAATGGTTATTGTTTCCGGAGAAATTGACCTGTCTGTCGGTGCCTTATATGGGTTTGCTTCAACTATTGCTGGTATCCTGATGACGAACCAGATATCGATATGGCTCTCCCTGGTGATTGCACTTATCTGCGGTGCCGCCATCGGTACGATCAACGGTTTGCTTGCGACATATGCGCGTATCCCTGCACTGATCGTCACCCTGGGGATGATGAACGTAGCAAGGGGTGCTTCTCTGATAATCAGTAAAGCACAGGTTATTGCTACGAGCTACAGAACAGTCGCAGACCCAAATATAGATATGTTTCTGTTTTTAGGTCAGGGGAAGCTGTTCGGCGTGATACCAATGATGATCATTTTTCTCATTTTTATCGCACTGGTATCTTACATCTTGTTTAATACAACAGTACTGGGTTTTCACATGCGGGGAGTTGGAGGGAATGCTGCTGCTGCGAGAGCTTCCGGTATCAATGTAAAGCTCATTAAGATTACTGCTTTCGCCATAACGGGTTTCCTTTGTGCTGTTGCAGGTATTCTTAACTTGTCCTTTCTTGCAAATGTACAGGGAACAATTGGGCAAGGTTTGGAGCTCGATGTTATTGCAGCGGTAATTATCGGTGGAACCACACTTGCCGGTGGTGAAGGTACTATTCTCGGTACTATTATTGGAGTCCTGATCATGGGTGTCTTGAGGAATGGACTGATATTACTGGGAGTTTCTCCCTTCTGGCAAATACTTGTAATAGGAGTCGTCATCATCGGCGCAGTTGCAATCGACATGTGGACCAAGAAACGGGCGGTATAGGCGTATTCTTTCAACGGTTTTCGTCTCTCCGAAGGAGGTCTGATTTTTGGAAAATATCATTGAGTTCAAAAATATCACAAAGAAGTATCCTGGAGTAATTGCGCTTGACGAGGTGAGCATAACCATAAGGAAAGGTGAAATACATGCAATTGTTGGTGAGAATGGTGCGGGGAAATCCACTTTAATGAATATCCTTGGTGGGGAGATTCAACCTGACAAAGGCGAAATATGCTACAACGGAAAGATTGTAAATATTCCCAATCCCAATGTTGCCATATCAATAGGGATAAGTATCGTATATCAGGAACTGAAGCTCTGTCCAAATCTGTCTGTTGTTGAAAATATTTACCTCGGAAGAGAAAAAGAGAGCGGGATGCGGATAAACTGGAAAGCTCTCAATGAGAAGTGCCGAACGGTTTTTCAGTCCCTGAAAGTGGAAATCAATCCAAAGTCACTTGTCCGTACCTTGTCGATTGCGAGACAGCAGCTCGTCGAAATCGCAAAAGCGATCAGTTTAAATGCAGAAGTATTGATCATGGACGAACCGAATTCTGCGCTCACATTGAGTGAAACAGAGAATCTATTCAGGAACTTAAGGGGGTTGAAAGAACAGGGTGTTACAATAATTTTTATATCACACAGACTTGAGGAAGTGTTTAAAATCTCTGATAGAATCTCAGTATTGAGGGATGGTAAATATTTAGGTACCTTCAACACAGGTGAAACGAATATTGATGAAATTGTCACGCTCATCGCAGGGAAAAAATTGTCAAATGAATTGTCAGATAAAAAATCACAGAAAACACAGACAGAAAATGTGGCCATGGAAGTGAAGGAGTTCAGCAGGGGGAATTATTTCAGTCACATAGATTTTCAGCTTCATGAGAGAGAAATATTAGGTATATACGGATTACAGGGGGCAGGAAGAACAGAATTGCTTGAAACATTGTTTGGTCTCGAAAAACCCGATAAAGGTGAGATCTATATTTTTGGGAAGAAAGTAAATATTAAAAATCCTTCTGATGCAATTAAATATGGATTTGCCATGGTTCCTGAAGACAGGAGAAAATCAGGTTTGTTCACAAATATGGATGTCAAGGAAAATATCAGCATATCTAATACCGCTGAAATATCAAAACTGGGATTCATTAAACGAAAGACAATTTTTTCAACCGCACGAGAATTCGTGAAGATGATCGAGATTAAAGTGAGAAATATCTCTCAAATGGTGAGTAACTTGAGTGGCGGAAACCAGCAGAAAGTAATAATATCCCGCTGGCTCGCGACAAAACCGAAAATATTTCTTCTAGATGAGCTTACTCGGGGCATTGATGTTGGAGCGAAGGCGGAAATATATAAAATTCTGAGAAAGTTGAGGAATAGCGGCCTGTCAATACTTCTCGTCTCTTCAGAACTCCAGGAGGTGCTTGCGGAATGCGACAGGATACTCGTGATGCGCAACGGGATGCTTGTTGCGGATTTACCCCAGGAATATGCTTCAAAAGAGAAAGTATTGAGGTTTGCCTTAAAAGGGTAAACATGTTAAGAAAGACAGAAACAAAACAGAGCTGAAGGAGGAATCCATGAGTAAGTTCAAGATTGGTGTGGGACTGTGGTGTGTAAGCTTTGCTGCAGACAGGTTTTTATCAACCGGATACAGGGAAGCAAAAACACTGGAACAGCAGATAAAGATCGTTGCAAATATAAAAGATGCAGATTCTATTGATTTACACACTTCCGATTTTGTGGGTCTTGAGCCTAAAACTGTTGTCAAGATTGTAAAAGACAACGGCTTAAAAGTAAATGCAGTCAATGCGAATATTTTCGGCGATCCCATATTTAAATACGGTGCGTACACAAACACCGATGAAAAAGTGAGAAGGAAGGCAATTGACCTCTCAAAAAAATCGATTGACATTGCAAGGGAAATGGAAGCAAAAATATCATCTCTTTGGCCTGGACAAGATGGTTTCGATTATTATTTTCAAAATAACTATTATTACCAGTGGGACAGCACGGTTTCTGCACTAAAAGAAATTTGCGAGTATGCTCCTGATATGAAATTTGGGTATGAATATAAATCAAAAGAACCGCGGATGTTTTCACTTGTCAGTAATGCGGCAAAAGCTGTTTTGCTTGTAAATGAGGTAGGTGCCGAAAACCTTGGGGTGACGCTTGACTATGGCCACGCACTCTTTGCAAAAGAGAATGCTGCAGAATCGCTCTGTCTCATCAATAGAGCAGGAAAATTGTATAATGTGCATTTCAACGATGCCTATGGAACGGATGATGACGATTTAATCGCGGGCTCCGTAAATATATGGAGCGCCATCGAATTCTTCTGGTATTTGAAACAGACAGAGTACGATGGGTATATTACTCTCGACATGTTCCCTTACAGGGAGGACCCGTTTGAAGCATGCAGTCTTGCGGTGAGAATGATTAAAACACTAGAGGATATTGTAGAGGGGCTCGATATACATACGATAAAAAAATACCAGGCTAACAATGATGCGGCTGGAGTTCTCGAGTACTTGCGGCAAAAAGTTCTTCTGAAAAAATGACACTGCCTTACCGCAGTGTTGGGAAAATGAACTTCTCTGAAGATTCGGAATATCGGAAAGAAGACGTTCTTTTGCGAAAAAACAGCTGCCGTGTTTTTTCTCTCCTTAGTTTTCAATCGAATATATTGAAAAATTCGAGGTTCGACCATTTTATTCCGACAGGTGTCCGAAATCGTTTTTTCGATTATAAAATATTTGACTTTTTCCCGAATTTATGCGGATATAGATGTACGAAGATTTCTAAATGGGATGAATCTATACAGTGAGAAGAGGCGGGAATGGGCGCATGAAGGGGGGTGGTAGACGGTTTGGACTAAAACAATTATTTTTCAATGATCAAAGGAGGATAAAATGAAAAGGAGAAAGGTTTTTTTATTTGCAGCACTGGTTACGTTCTCTTTCTTTCTGTTCGCATCAGGTGCATTTGCGGAGAGTGAGAAGGTGGGCGCTGAAGAAGAGATGTATACGTTCTACTTATTCGAGGTGTCATTCGGTCACACCTATTTCATCGGTCACATCCACGGAGCACAGGAGGCAGCGGCTCATCACCCCAACGTGAATCTGGTGGTACTCGACGGGAGAGACGACCCCGGTTTTCAGTCCACCCAGGTGATACAGTCTCTGGCGAAAAAGCCCGATGCGCTGCTCGTAAACTGTGTGACTGAAAACGGCCTCGTTTCTGCACTGAAAGAGGCTCAGAGGGCGGGTGTCGTTGTGGTGACAACGGATAGGGACGTTGCTGATTTCGATCTCAGAATCGCGCATATTGGATCCAAACAGGTGGACATCGGCCGCCAGGCAGGGGCATATGCGGTTGATTTTCTGCAGAGTTCGGGTCTGCCGAAACCGTGGAAGGTGGTGATCCTTGAGGGCCTTGCGGGGAACATCGCGAACACCGAAAGAACCGGAGGCTGGCTGGAAAAATTGGATCCTCTCATTAAGAGAGGGAACGTAAAAATCGTTGCGGATGTACCGGCAGGATGGGCGCGAGAAGAGGCCCTGAAAAAGATGCAGGAGATCCTGGTAAAGACAAAGGATATCGATCTTGTTCTGGCGTCCAATGATCAGGAAGCAGCCGGCGCGATGATCGCCTGCGAGGCAACAGGTCTGACACCGGGTGAGGATATTTATTTCATCGGTGTGGATGCGGATGCAGAGGGCCTGCAGATGATCAAGGACGGCAAAATGCTTGCGACGGTCGCACACCAGGCGTGGCTTCAAGGATACTGGGCAGTCGAAATGGCGCTTGCCTACATCGAAGAAGGAAAGATGCCGCCTGAAAGTGAATGGCCGAACCGTGATGTGATCACGGAAACCTTTATGGTTGACAAGAAAAATGTTGCGAAAGTGGGACCGTTTGGAGAACCAATTCGCTCGGATCCCGAAGAAATACTCACTGCACCGCCCCTTCCATACTGACCGTGTGTTTGTGAACAACGAGTCAACGTGAGGGACATATCCTGGCTCCATAATGCAAAGCTTCCGAGCGGAGATTATGGACCAGGATTTTTTGCCTCGGTGCGGGGGAAAGAGAATACGTTTTAACGCAGGTACTGATATGCATGATCACGCATTGGTCCATATGAAAGAGATATCAAAAAGCTTCGGTCACATCAAAGCGCTCAATAAGGTCGATCTCACCCTCGGAAATAAGGAAATTATCGGGCTTGTCGGAGATAATGCTGCGGGAAAATCCACCCTACTGAAAATACTAGCGGGTGTACACATAATGGACGAGGGAGAGATCTATCTAGAGGGGAAAAAGGTCGAAATAAGAAGACCAATCGATGCCCGCAGACTGGGGGTTGAAACGATCTATCAGGATTTCATGCTTGCCCCTAATCTGGATATCACGAAGAATATATTCCTCGGAAGAGAGCGGACCGCCTTGAGTGTGCTGGGGAAACTAAAAAAGAAAGAGATGGATTATGAAGCCTTAAAAGTACTGGACGAGCTCGGTTTTGTTATGTCGCTCAGAACACGTGTGGTGAACCTCTCCGGAGGACAGCAGCAAACGGTTGCGATCGCGCGGGCGCTCCTGCATCCGCCGAAGGTCATACTCATGGATGAACCGACTGCAAGCTTGTCCGTGGGGGCAATAGACAGGTTCCTTCAGCGCGTCAAAGAGCTCAGGGAGAAAGGGTGTTCGATAATCTATGTAAGTCACAGGTTGCCCGATGTTCTCGAAGTAGCGGACAGGATCGTCGTTATCAGGACCGGAAGGATGGTTGCGGAAAAACAAACCGCTGAGACGGATATTGAGGAAATCGTGGATTTCATGATGGGAAAAGCAACGAAGGAAAAATGAATGAATATCGGTACACATCTTTTTTGAGAGGGGTCGTGAGCTTATCACGCATGAGGTAGAGAAAACTAATGGCACTGAATGAGAAAAATAGAAGGGAAAATCAGGCGGAAAGAAATAGTGGAAAAAGGTCAATATTCCGGGAGGTGGTTTCTCGGCTCTTCCAGGATGAAAGAATAAAACCCTTTGTATTTCTCGTCATTGCGGTTATCGCTGCTCAGATAATTTCTCCGAAATTTCTCAGCCTGGAAAATATGAGAGCCGTGCTCATTTCTGCGGCCCCTCTGATGATTCTTGGAATCGGGGAGGCGCTCGTTGTTCTCACGGGAATGATTGATCTTGGGCCTGAGGCAGTACTTGCATCAAGCGGTATTATCCTTGCCACTCTGGATATTGTTTTGGGATACCCCACGTTCGTATCAGTCATTGTCACACTCCTGTACGGCATGGCTGTAGGGTATGTAACAGGAGTGCTGATAGTGAAAGCGAGGATTCCTTCTTTTGTTGTGACACTTGGAAATTACTGGGGTCTGAGAGGGCTTGCGATGGTACTCTCTGGCGGATTTCCGATTTCTCCCACCATCGTCTCCCCTCCAAGACCGTTTTCGTTTTCAGGGATCGTGGGGTCTGTGTTCGGTTTTCCGATAATGGTTATCGTCGCTATCGTCATCGGGATCGTGCTGCAGCTCTATATTACGCAGTTCAAGAAGGGCATAGATATTTATGCAGTCGGAGGGAATGAGGTCGCGGCAAGAAACTGCGGTATAAATGTGCAAATGACAAAGATATTCGTATTCATGGTTTCAGGTGTGCTCGGAGCGCTTGCCGGTCTCATAATGACCGCATGGGTGAATCAGGCATATGCGTGGACCGCACAGGGGTACACCCTTCAGACAATTGCGGCGGTTGTGCTCGGCGGTATACCGTTTACAGGCGGGTATGGAACAGTTATCGGTGTTTTGGTCGGGTCATTTGTCATTGCCATGATCTCCGATATCATTGTTCTAGTCGGGATATCGCCGATGTACAATTACATTGCTGTGGCGATAGTGCTGATTCTTGCAGGACTGCAGGTGCGGGGGTCGGGTTTCACGAAATAACTGCATAGGTGAAAAACATCAGCTCATTGCACACGGGGTGGGATTCCATGGTGACATTCGGTTTGCATCTGTACACCTATACATCGCGTATGGACGAAAAAGCTCTGGGGATAGTGCCGAGGCTAAAGGAAATAGGGTTTGATGGCGCTGAGATTCCACTGATCGCACAGCACCTTGACCTTCTCGACCCTGAAAAGGTGCGGTCCGTGCTGAAAGATCTCGAAATGAGCTGTGTGACCGGAACCGGTCTTTCACCTGAAATGGATATTATTTCCGATGATGCGGGCACGCGCGCGAGCGGAATCGCACACCTGAAACGGTGCATAGATATGACTGCGCACATGGGAGGGACATTGCTGGCGGGTGCGCTTTATGCCGCCTTTGGTATGCGGCCGAAAAAGGGAAGAAACAGCAGACAGTGGGAATACAGTGTTCGCGGCTTGCGTGAAGCCGGACGTTTTGCGGCACAAAAAGGAATCACACTTGGATTGGAACCGCTGAACCGGTATGAACATTTCTTTATCAACACCGCTGAGGACGCGCTCGCCCTCATCAAGGATATAAACGAGCCCAATGTAAAGCTCCATTTAGATACCTACCACATGAATATTGAGGAAAAGGATTTTTACACGGTGGTCGTCAATGCGGGGAAACACCTCTGCCATGTGCACTGCTCTGAAAATGATCGTGGAATTCCAGGATCCGGTCATATCGATTGGGACGGGCTGTGTAAAGCGCTGCTGGACATAGGCTACGGCGGCTGGATGGTGATAGAATCGTTTTTCGAGCCCATTCCTGAAATCGCGGATTTTACCCCCATATGGAGAAAGTTGGCTCCGGATGCCGATACCCTTGCAATACAGGGGCTCAAGTTTCTCAAAAAAAAGCTCAATACAAGAGGTGATGAACAATGATAAGTTTTCGTAATTTACGGGTAGGTTTCGTTAATCTCGTATCACCAATGCTTGCGGGAAAAGAGGAGGCGATAAAGCACGCAAATGATATCAAAGCATATCTGAAGAAAGAGCAGAATACTGTGGTTGTTGATTACGAAAAACCAATTCTGCAGAGGTCGCAATCAGTTGAGGCGTGGAAGATGTTTAAAACAAATGATGTGGATGCGGTAATTCTGTTCAACGGTACCTTCAGTACAGGTGAGCTTACCGCAGAAATCGTAAGAAATCTTGACTGTCCTTTTGCACTCTGGGGGATCGGTGAATTGGCCCTGGAC
The DNA here is from genome assembly GCA_964583615.1 of uncultured Spirochaetota bacterium. Taxonomy (GTDB): domain Bacteria; phylum Spirochaetota; class B62-G9; order B62-G9; family DRHN01; genus CAZOWM01. The sequence goes on from CAZOWM010000006.1 coordinate 23,338, forward strand.
AGGAGAGATATTTCAGGATCAATGATCGGGCTGATGGCGGCAAGCACGCTGTTTAAAAACCTCGATAAGAGATATTCGTTCATCTACGACACCATAAACAATGATCAAACCAGAAAAAGAATCAGTGTTTTTTTACAGGCGGTAAAGGCGATTGCGTATTTAAAGGAAGCCACAATTGCTGTCATCGGAATGCGTCCGGACGGGTTCGAGGTGAGCGATTTTGATGAGCTTGCAATTAAAAAAATTTTTGGTACGGAGATAACGAAACTTTCCCTCTATACGTTGAGCAAGCGTATGAAGCAGGTTGGTGAGGAAGAGATCGACAAAGACATGGAGATACAGAAACGGTTGTTTACGATAAAAGAGGAAGGCCTCAGCAAGGCGAGAGGGCTCTCGCGGCTGTATCTCGCGGTAAAAGATTTTGTGCTCGAGCACAACATTCAATCGTATGCACCCGACTGCTGGCCCGAGCTCAGAGATATTGACAAAACGCCCATCTGCTCGATAAATGGGAGGATGAATGATGAGGGGGTAATGGCCTCATGCGAATGTGATGTCGACGGGTCGTTGACACTGATGCTTGAGTATGTCCTTGCTGGAACGCCCCCGTGGTGGGCTGATTTTGTCAACATTATTCCCGAACATGACGCCCTTTTTTGGTGGCATTGCGGGAATGCTCCCCACAGTTTATCAAGAAACAAGCCGGTGCTGGAAAACGTGTTTGATTTCGGAGGGCTTTCACAAACCGCGATGATGAAGGCTGGAACCGCGACAGTCTGCAGAATGAATTCGATTAAAGGGTCGTTCACCATCCATGCGGGTATCGGGGAGGTAATTGAGACGGAACCCATGTTGAGGGGAAGCAACCTCTTGATCAGAATGCGAGGCGGGAATATGGAATTCGTCGAATCGATGTTGAAGCAAGGGATACCCCATCATAATGGTATCGTGTACGGGGACATATTGGATGAATTAGATGAATTTGCGCACCACATGGAAATTCCGATCACCCTCCATCGATAATCCCCGCAGTTTGGCATCGTGTTTTCTTGTATTTGATCGTGCATATCTCAGATAATGAATATCCCTCACAGAAGCTCGCCTTACTTTTATAGGGCACATCGATGTGTGTTGGAACCGGAAAATATTTATCGCCGGAGCCTGGATGTATACTTAAGAAGGGGTATATTATATATCGTTATTGTCGTGTGAGCGAGGAAAGGATATGGAAACCAAGACGATTTTGGTAATCGAAGACAATGAGTTCAGTATGAAGCTCGTACGAACCCTTCTGCGTCTCGAGTCATACGATGTCGTGACTGCGGAAAACGCAGAAAAAGGCCTGTTTCAGGCAAAAGACATCATCCCGGACCTCATTCTCATGGACATGCGGCTTCCGGGGATAGACGGATATCAGGCCACACGGATGATTAAAAACGATCCTGATCTGCGTCACGTTCCCGTTATCGCCCTGACCGCGTACGCCATGGAAGAAGATGCGGAGAAAGCGCTTCGGGCTGGATGCAATGCATACCTGGCCAAACCCTTCGATACACTGCAGTTCATGGAAGTGGTGCAAAAATACCTCGATGCGGAGCCGGTGTATTAATTTTTTGGTATCTCCACATCTGTAAATCGAGCAGGGATCACAGATCAAATTATAATATATATTGTACACACGCTTTTTTCACTGTCGGATAGAGTGCCGATTACCATGAACGATTTCTGCTATCCCGTCTCTCCCGTGCTTCATTGACTTTGATTTTTCTGCCCATAAACTCCGTTCCATTCAGTGAATCGCACGCCAGTTTCGCCTCTGCCTGTGTGAACATCTCAACAAACGCAAATCCGCGGTCCTCAAACATTTTAATGTGTTTGACTTCCCCTTTTTGTGAAAACAGATCTTTCAGATTATCTTGGGTAATCGAATAATCAAGATTACCGACGTAGAGCTTTTTCCCCTGCATTGAACTCCTCCGTTTTGTGTGTATTCAGTATTATGTTCATCCACCTAAATCAGGTTTGCCCCTTTGGGTTCGTGCATAGATGTTTATTTGACCGAGGTTATTCAGTCAAAACTATAAAGGCGAGAATCGATAGAATAGCCAAGGAAGTATGTATGTAGCGTTTTTTATGTTACCGAAATCAAACCTGTGAATGGTAATGTAACACCAAAAGAGTGCATAAGCAATGAAATATTGTAAAGAGGGTTTTGCCAAAACGAAATTCCTTTCCGAACCGCACGCTTGATATAACCGTGTCGGGGTTCTGAATTTCAGATCGAAGACCTGACTGATGTCGGGAAATCTTTTCTACAACGGAACTGTGAGAGGGCTTGTCACTCTGAAATATGTTGAGGTTTCTGATCTTGATGTTCTTTTTGTGCAGCTCTCGCTGTAGATTTACGAGCTCGTTGTTCATTTGGCTGAGCTCCTCGTAGAGCGCGTCCTGTTCGCTTTTTTATAAAATTCAACCTGTGGGTTTCACCAAACACACTTTTTGCTTAAAGAATAAATTCGTATTTTAACGCAGGAGCGAAGCGAGGGAAAGAACAATGACCGTGTGCGAGCGAAAACGATTTATCTTGACATTATTTCAGCGATAAAAGTAAGGTTATGGTCAGCACGGTACGGTACATTTTATTGTATGGAGATGTTGAAAATGTCCGCCCGGTGCCTTCATAAGAGCGAGGGATGCTTGGTGAACTTTCTGAAAACTCGCGTGTCAAAGCAGGATATAAAGGGAATACGGAGGAACCTCCCGACGATCACCCTTCTCGTCGCAGTGCTCTTCTTTTTGTTTGTAGCACGCATTATTTATTCTCCTCTTCTGCCTTCCATCGAAAAAAATCTCGATCTGAGCCACGCACAGGCGGCGTCATTTTTTCTGTTTATCACAATCGGGTTCAGTGGTATGATCATTCTTTCCGGGTTCATCGCCTCCTGGATCAGCCACCGCATGACGATCCTTCTCTCAATGCTGATCGCGGTCCCCGCCACTGTTCTGATCGCGGCAAGCTCATCTTCTGCAGGCATCCGCGTCGGGCTGATTCTGCTCGGAATCGGTGCGGGGCTCTACCCTCCGTCCGGGATACCGACAATAACCTCTCTGGTCGAGCAGAAAGATGAAGGAAAAGTACTGGCCCTGCATGAAATAGGGCCCAATCTCGGACTTGTCATAGCGCCGATCATTGTTGCTTTTCTTCTTCATGCAATTTCGTGGCGTTGGATCCTGGTGATCGTAAGCAGCATGGGCCTCATTATCGGCACACTTTTTTTGATATTTGCCCGTGGAGGTGATTTCCACGGAGAACCTCCCGTTTTCTACAACGCAAGTATCATTCTCTCACGAAGGTCTTTCTGGATCGCCACCTGCCTGCTTGCCATGGGCGCAGGAGCAAGTATCGGGGTCTACTCCATCATGCCGACTTACCTCGTGGCTGAGCGCGGTCTCGATCAAAGCCTGGTAAACACGCTTGTGGGGCTCTCGAGGGTTTCCGGGCTGCTCGTCATCTTTTTTGTGGGCGCACTCGTGGACAGGGTGGGAGCACAAAAATTCATCTTTGCAGTCATTTTCTTCTCAGGAGTAGTGACTGTGCTTATGTCGGTGAAATCACAGGGGGTTCTGATCGCCGCGGTGTTTGTTCAACCGGTCCTGATCACAAGCTTTTTCCCCGCCTTTTTCACCGCAGCCTCGAGGATTGCGCCGAGGCGGGTGCACAACCTCACTATTTCATTTCTTCTCCCGATCGGCTACAGTTTCGCAGCGGGGGTGCTTCCCGTGCTTTTAGGGATCCTCGGTGACAGGGCATCATTTGCTTCCGGATTTCTCGCCTACGGGATCGTGCTAATTGCAGCATCGGTCCTTCCTTTTTTCCTGGATCTCAGGGAAGACGAGGAGGAATAGAGCAGGAATGCTCAGCACTACACACGCAAAGGAAATCTCCTTCTTCAAGTGTGATATGAGAGCAAGGTTTATGGGAATGCCCAGGACGCAATGACTTTTTTTACCGCTGCCCCGGGGCACGTTTGCAGTGTCGATGAAATTGATTTATGGTTCGATGGCTTCTCTGGAACGCGTTTTAACCCTGTTTGAAGCGTCTTATCACAGGAATGTTGTCGAACAAAATTTATATGGTCTTCTACCCTTTCTTTCCGTATGTGAATGTTTTTATAATTTCGATTTCTTTCGTGGATGGCCTTCAGAATACGCGTGCATCACAATGAGAGCACAACACCAGCCACGATGTAGTGTATAAATGCAAAGGTGTACACCTTGTCGTTGTCAGCCCCCCCTTCGAGAAACCTGTACCCCGCTTTCAGTGATAGGTTTTGCACAGGCTTGTACATGATCGCAAAAAGCAGGTCCTCGGCCCTCCCCTGGGAGGCTGCAAGCGCATTCCCCTCGATGAGAAAACGGAACCTGTTCCAGGGCATGAAGCCGAGCCAGAATGAGAAGCGCTCTTTACATACATTGATAAAGATTCGTCACCCCGGTCATAGTACACGCAGGAAGTGATACAGTTCCAAAGCCGTGCAGTGAAAATCATCTTTTGCGAAGTCGGCAATGTGCATTATCTGGTCCCTGTTTTTCGTGCTTGCCCAACCAAGTTTTTGCTGTCCATGAGGTCATACAGTTTGAATCCTGTCTCCTCGGGGCAGCCTGCTGTATTTGACTTTTTTCGCACAGATACGGTATAATTTCTGGAACTACACGAGAGGAGGGTTTAGATGAGAGAAAAAGTTGGATCCTTTGATGCAGTCGGCGTAACTATGAAGCACATGGAGAAAAACGGCCTTCTCCTTGTTTCAGGCGAGCAGGGAAATCCGATGACGATCGGATGGGGCACTGTCGGCATAATCTGGGGAAAGCCGATTTTCATTGTGCTGGTGAGACCGTCCCGGTACAGTTTTCGCTTCATGGAACATACGCCCGAATTCACGGTGAATGTGCTTGAAGAAACCTACGCAGAGCAGATTGCGCTGTGCGGATCCAGATCGGGAAGAGAGATAAACAAGATCGAGGTGTGCGGCTTCTCCCTGGAGAAAGGGCACGATGTTCGTGTCCCCTTTATTGCTGAGTCCCTCCTTCATTACGAGTGCAGGACGGTACACAAGAACAGTGTGATTGATGCGGACCTCGACAGGGCAATCGTAGGCGGATACTACCCGGAGGGAGATTTTCACCGCGTGTACTTCGGGGAAATCCTCGGAGTGTACAAAAAGTGATCACTCTTCAATATCTACTGTACTCGATTACTTACGCGTGAACACTTTTTCCATCCCGATGCTGCGGCTGGCTCAGAGGTAACCCTTCCGCATCCTGACTCCAATAAAAAAGAAAGGAGAAACTGGCGTAACTCGAGACGTGTGTGCATATCATGCGAATGGGGTTTTGAGAAGTTTTGTTTTATGTAAAGGGCTGTGGAAACACGGCCCTTTTTTATAGGTGTTATCGGCAGGGCGTGTTCGTACACTCATTCATGGCGGAGAGCGACGATCGGATCCAGCCGTGCTGCGCGGAGTGCAGGATAGAGCCCGAAAATAATGCCGATTGACATGCTGATCCCAAGAGAGAGTGCCATGCTGTACGCGGTGACCACTGTGGGCATTTCCGCGATGAGGGTGATGATCCAGGGGATAAAAATCCCGATTGCCATTCCGATGAGCCCTCCGATTACCGAGAGCACGGTTGTTTCGATGAGAAACTGCACCATGATCTGTTTTTGTTTTGCACCGATTGCGCGGCGTATGCCGATTTCGCGTGTACGTTCAGTCACCGAGGCGAGCATAATATTCATGATCCCGATTCCCCCCACGAGAAGGCTTATTCCGGCGATCGAGCTGAGCACGATATTGAAAGTTCGTTTCGTTGCACGGGCCTGCTGAAGCAGCGCGAGAGGTACATGGATGCGGTAATCGTTTTTTTTATGAAACCGGACGAGCATTGCCTCGATTCCCGCGACTGTTGATTCCACGTTTTCTGTGGAGTCCACTTCGACTATCAGCTGGTGAAGCTCAACGAGTTCGCGTATCCTGGTGCCTGCAGAACTGCGGCTGATAATATCTCCGAAGCGATTTTTCGCAACGCTGAGAGGAATGTAGGCGTCAACCTCCTGGTCTGGTGTCTGAAGGCCGCCGCCCTGATATTCGGCGTTCTGTACGATACCCACAATTTCGAAATAGTTTCCACCGATGCGGAGCGACTGGCCGATCGTGCTCGAGTTGGCCAACAATCGGCGCGCACCGTACTCTGTGAGAACCACGACATTCTTCTGCGTTTCCATGTCCTGCTGCATAAGCCTTCTTCCTGCAACAAATGGCCGTTCCACCAGTTCGAACCAGTCGGGTGTTGTTCCCACGAGGCGAAGCTCGAGTGTGCGCTCTCCAAGCCGTCCGTCCTTGCGGAGCAGTTTTACTGGAACGGTGCGAATCACAGAGGAGTATGTCTCCGCCACTCTCTGCTCGTCTTCGTAGGTAAGCCCGTACACGCTCATGCGAATCTGTGTGTTGTTGGATGCCTCCTCTTCCGCCGGTTTCACGGAGTTGATGATGATATTGGTGCTACCGAGCTTGTGAATCTGCTCGAGCGCCTCCTTGCTCGCACCCTCACCCACGGCAAGCATGGCGATGACACTTCCCACACCGAAAACGATTCCCAGCATCGTGAGAAAAGAACGCATCTTGTGTATAAGAAGGTTCTTGATCCCCAGACGGATATTACGTATAAGTTTTTGAATCAACATCCGATTTTCCTTGTCAATCGATGTATGCGAATCGAGTTGTCCCTGCCGCGGTGTATCAGCTCTCTTCGTCGATGCGGTCGATACGGCCGTCCAGCAGGTGAAGCCTTTTTTTTGCGACCCCCGCGATGTCGAGATCGTGGGTCACAAGAATGATGGTCATCCCTCTCCTGTTGAGCTCCAGCAGAAGGTTTACAATCTGCGCGCCTGTCGTGGAGTCCAGGTTTCCCGTAGGCTCGTCGGCAAGGAGCACTGCAGGGTCGTTTGCCAGTGCCCTTGCAATTGCTACGCGCTGGCTTTCTCCGCCGGAAAGTTCCATGGGCTTGTGAAAAAGCCGGTGCTCGAGCCGCACGAGTTTTGCAAGCTCCCGCGAGCGTTCGGCGCTTTGTGCGACATCCCACCCGAGGTAGTAGAGCGGGAGCTCGATGTTTTCCTGCACCGTGAGCTGGGGAATGAGGTTGAAGCTTTGAAATATGAATCCAAGGTGCCGCAGGCGAAGCTCGCTCAGCTCGTCGTCGTTCAGGGTGCTTACATCCCTGCGCTCGAGTACGTACCGACCGAAGCTCGGGCGGTCGAGGCACCCCAGAAGGTTCAGCAGTGTGCTCTTCCCGGAACCGCTCGGGCCGGTAACTGCCCAAAAGCTTCCAGGCATGAAGGAAACAGTGATGCCGTCAAGGGCTTTGACCTCCTGGGTTCCCATGGAGTACACTTTTTGTACGTTTTCAAGATACGCGGTGGCTCCCGAAGGGTTTCCCGAGTGTTCGTTCATGGTAATTGCGCCTTTTGCGCGGCCGAATCCGCCCAGCCTGCTGAATCGCGTGACGCGCGTTTTATCGATTGTTCTTGATCCTCTCTTTTTTCTTCTCCCCCCGCTGCCATCGTGGCCGCCTCAAGCGGCGGGGTAAGGAGCACGTTTTCACCAGGGCTTAACCCGTGCTCTATGACAATCATTCGGTTGTTGTCCGGGCCCGTTTTCACAGGGCGCGGTCCGGCAGTGCCACCATTTTGCACGAATATCTGAGGCCTCCCGTTGATGGTGAGCACCGCCTGAACAGGGACGTACACCGCATTGTCGAACCGTTCAACGATAATCTCCGCCCTGCAGCTCATGCCGGTTCTCAGTTCCCTTGACCCGTTGTCGATCACGATTTCCGTGTTGTAGAGTTTCAGGTCGGGGTTCAACCAGACACTTATTGCATCGGGAAGGGGTGCAATTTTTGAAACCCTTCCTGTAAAGGTTTTACCGGGAAGCGCATCGACCGAGAGCACTGCCGGAAGGTCGAGCTGGATCTTTTCGAGGCTTGATTCGTGTACCTTTACCTCTGCGATAAACGAAGATCCTGTGGGAAGATAGATCAGCTCCTGGCGTTCGCGAACCTCCTGTCCTTCCGCAAGCGGCTCCCTGTTTCCTCTCCAGTCCGCCTTTGCGCTCGTCGCATACACGACAAGGCCATCCGCTGGAGCATATAACTTCGTTTTTCCTATCTGGTCATCGATTTTTTCGAGCTTTCCCTTCTGTCGCTGATACTCTGACTGCTTGGCACGGAGATCGGCTTCAGCCTGCACAATGTCTGCCGATGCCTTCAGTTTGGCCCGTTCCAAAGCCATTTCGGCCTGCGTGATGTCGCTTTCGAGCTCCGCGAGCCTGCGTTTGTACGTGTAATTTTCGAGGAGTGCGAGCTCTTCCTGGGCGAGCTCCAGCTCGAGCGCCGTTTTTTTTGCAGCAAGCTGGTCTGCCTGAAGCTCTGTAAGTGAGAGGTACTTTTCTTCGTAGAGAACTTCAGACCACGTAAGCTTTTCTGAAGCCCGCTGGAGTTCTTCCTCAGCAATCGTGATCCTTGATCGGGCCTCTTTCAGTTCCATTGGGTATTCACCCTCAACGTACTTGATGAGATCCTCTTTTGCGAAACGCAGGTCGAGCGCAGCCTGATCGATATCACTTTTCGCCTGATTTTTTGTTACCTCGAGGTTCTCCCGCGCCCGAATGTATGCTGCTTCTGCGTTCATCACGAGGATGTGCTCGTTAACCATGTCGTCCTTCAGCGTGCTCGCGTCGAGCTCAATGAGAAGGTCGCCCTCTTTCACCAGTGTTCCTTCAGAGACGAGAGAGAGGATCGTGGTGACTCCTTCGACCTCGCTCTTGAGTATGACCTGTTCGCGCGCCTTGATGGTTCCTGACTCGGATACGCTGATAGTGATCGGTCCCCTCAACGCGGTAAAGGTCGGCGCGTCATAGCTCTGGTCACCTCCCCATGAGAGGAGGAAAAACAGTGCTCCTCCTGTTCCGGCGAGCATGAGTGCTGAAACAAGTATCCAAAAAATTCTGCCTGAGGGTGAGAGACGTGTGTTTTTCTTTTCATTATTCACCTGCGTGCTCCTCGGGATGATATTCACGCCACATGCCCTGTTCGTTTACTTCCAGCACCCCCATATCTCTTTGAAGCTCGAGTTCCCCCACCCTGTAACGCACGAGCGCTGATGTGAACGCATTCTGCGCCAGGATAAGAGCCTCCTGGGCCTCCAGAAGGTCACGGATCTCCACGAGCCCTGCCTGGAGAAACAGGTTGGCGCTCCTGACACGTTTCTGTGCGAGTGACAGTGCATTTTTCTGTATCCGCAGGTTTTCCCTCGACTCGCGAAGATCCCGCAGCACATTTCGTACGGAAAGTTTGATGTTGTCCTCGAGGTCCTGAAAATCCCTGACCGCATTTTCCAGGTCAATGAGGCTTTCACGGTAGGCCTTTCTTTCTTCAGCGCGGTCCAGCGCAAAGTCGAAGCTCAACAGCGTGGAGTAAAAACCCCTGTTCAGTCTGAAACCGGTTTCGGAAGAATCGGTCGAGCTGGTGCTCCGCAGATTTCCGATACTCGCCGATCCCAGCAGGGTGAGCTCCGGTTGCAATGCATCGGCAGCCACGACAATTTTTCGCCGGCTGTCATAGACTTCACCGAGTGCGGTTCTCAAATCGAGGCGGTTTTCTATGCCGAGTGCTACAGCCTCTGACTCCCCGATTTCCAGAGGTCCCGCTTCCCTGCCCCCTGGCATTTCGAATTCAGCAGGTGCATCAGCAGGAGGAGTCGCGCCGGGGAGTTCTTCTTCGGGGTGTATGCCCTGTGTGTGCGAGTCTTCTGTGTGTTCGAGTTCCACCATGTGAGCTGTACTCAGAGCGAGGCGTTTCAGCTCCTCCTGGTCGAGCCGTATGCGCGCATCAGGGGGGAGCCCAAGCAAGAGTTTAAAACCGTCGAGACGTCCCTCGTAGGTCTGCCGTGCACTTATCCATCGGGTACGGGCCCGAAGCTCCTCCTGTGTGGCCTGATCCCCCTGTATTTCCGATATCCTCCCAGCATCCGCGAGACGGCGCGCCCTCCTGCGTGCGGTGATAAGACTCCGGTAGTTTTCCTCTGTGTTTTCGATCTGGTCGTTGAGCTTCAGCACTTCAAGGTACTCTGCTGCAATCTCGACGGCAAAGGTCTTTTTATATCTTTCAAAGTGGTAAATCGCGTAGACTACATCCCGTTCCGCCTGTATCAGCGGCTCTGTAACGATGTGTTTTCCAGAGCCCCGCAGAAGAGGAACGGAGATCGTCGCGTCAGCGAACGCTCCAAGAGATGTCTCGTCTGCGGTGAGGAGGTTCACCAGGTCGAGCCCTATCTGCGTGGTGAGAGAGAGCCCGTTTTTAAAGGTTCGTCCGACCGTCCCTGTACCGCTGTGTTTTAATTCGGAGGACGCATCGCCCTGCCGGAAGTCTACGGCTGCCTCAGTTTCTGCCGAAGCAGTGAGGATGCTTCGAAACTCGTGCCTGCTGAGATCGAGGCCGAGTGCCGCGCGAAACAGGTCCTCTTTTTGTTCCTGGTACTCCCTGCTGTTTTTGGCTCCGATCTGCAAAGCCTCCATCAGGGATACCGTAAGTTCACGGCCTTCTTCCAAAGGGCCAGGCGCTGAAAAAGTGGTCGACTCGAATGACTGGATACGAGCTCCGTCATCGGACCGGTGTTCGACGGGTTCAAGATACATGCTGCCGAGAGAAATCGGGCTCGAAAACGGGAGCTGCTGTCCGATGAAGAGCCTCCTCCTCAGCGTATCCGAGGGCTTTTCAATGGTGAAAGGCTCTGTTTTCCCGAGAGAAGAAGCCTGCTTTTCCGTTATGATGTGCCTTGCTTGCAGGTCTGCGCGCATTCGCTGTTTTTCCGCGGATGCACAGCCGGAAAAAAGAAAAATAAGCAGGAGCGCGAAAGCTCCAAACGCCACTGTGGGCTGAAGTTTCGAGGTATTTTTTCTCAGTTCACTCACATGCGCCTCTTTCCCGTAACATTGTATAATATAGTAGCGGAAAACGGGTAGGAAAAAATGTTTCTTCGCTTCCATGGGTGCAGTTTTCGTCGCACATATTTCGGGGAAAAATCGTGTGGTGGAAGCGAAAAACACGCGTGAAGGCTATGAGAGGAGGTGGATCATTTTTTCTTTTACTGATTCATAACAAGATTTTCCCCCCCTTTCAACGATCGCCTCGATGAATGCAGATCCCACAACCACTGCGTGTACGAAAAAAGCGAGCGTGTGTACCTGTGCTTTTGTGGATATTCCAAACCCGGCAAAAATTTTTGCTCCTGAGGTTTTAATCCTCTTTAAATATGCAATATTGTGTTCCCCAACTTCCGTGTATGCTCCGGTGATGCCTTTTCTCAATGTCGTGTACACGTATCGAGGACCCAGAGAAAGGATCGTCTGAAAGCGTTCGGCCGATATGGTGGGGCAGATGACAGGTACAATACTCACATTTGCTTTCGTACCAAGAGAAAACAGCCCCTCATCGTAGCCGGGTGAAAGATCAGGGATGATCAGCCCCTGCGCACCGGCCCCGGCCGTTTCCCCAATAAAGCGTTTTATTCCGTAACAGTAGACAGTGTTTGCATATCCCATGATGAAGATCGGGATGTCTGTGATTTTTCGAATGTGCGCGACAAAGGAAAACCCTTTCCGCACACTGAAACCGGAGGCCAACGCCTGGTCGCACGCTTTCTGGATGAATGGGCCGTCTGCGGTCGGATCGCTGAAAGGGAACTGCACCTCAAGATAGGAAGCCCCGCCGTGAACAAGGCCACGGGCGATATTATGTGAACTTTTAGCATCCGGGTAGTAGGAAACGAGATGTGCCATGATTCTAGCGGGCATACTGTGAAACCTCCTTTTCAAGAAAGATCCGCCATGCCTCTCTGTCGAGGGCATCGGCAAGAATGAACAGGTCTTTGTCTCCTCTCCCGGACATGTTTACGATGATTGATTTTTCTGAAGGAAGGTGCTGGGCACGCTTCAAAGCCTCTGCTCCGGCATGAGCCGATTCGAGGGCAAACACGACTCCTTCATGACGCGCAAAAAATCCCACCGCGTCGAGAGCTTCCTGGTCTCTCACCCTTGTAAACTCAATGCGCTTTTTTTCCCCAAGATGTGCAAGCTGGGGCCCGATTCCCGGGTAATCGAGACCTGCGGAAATGGAATGGGTCTGCTGGACCTGCCCGTCTGCATCAAGGAGAAAGAGAGATTTATATCCGTGCACTATTCCTGTTTTTCCCAGACCGTTCATCCGTGATGCGTGCTCTCCGGGCCCGGTGCCGACCCCTCCTGCCTCGACTCCAATGAGTGCGGGTGTTTCCCGATCGATGAAGGGTGAAAAAAACCCGATTGCATTTGAGCCGCCACCCACGCATGCAACGAGGGCCTCGACATCGAGGCGTCTTTTTTTCACGTCCGCGGCGACCTCTTTTCCGATTACAGCCTGAAACTCGCGCACCATATCGGGGTACGGCGATGGTCCCAGTGCCGACCCGAGAAGATAGTGGGTGGTTTCAAAACTCGAGGCCCAGTCCCTCAGCGCTTCATTCACCGCATCTTTCAGAGTGCCGTTTCCAGAGGTCACAGGAATCACCTCTGCGCCGAAAAGCTGCATCCAGAACACATTTGGTCGCTGCCTGTGCATGTCTTTTTCACCCATGTAGATCCTGCAGTGCATCCCGAGTTTTGCGCACACAGCTGCAGTTGCGAGGCCGTGCTGCCCAGCGCCCGTCTCCGCGATGATCCTCTTTTTGCCCAGCCTTTTTGCAAGAAGCGCCTGCCCGCATGCATTGTTTATCTTGTGTGCCCCCGTGTTGGCGAGGCCTTCGAGTTTTATATAGATTTGAGCCCCCCCCGCTGCACGAGATGCGTTTTCCGCGTGCATGAGGGGAGTGGGCCTTCCGGCAAAATCCGCCAGAAGCGTGGAGAGCTCTGTTTGAAAGCTCTCGGTTTTCATGGTGTGCGCCCACTGTTTTTCCAGTTCATCGAGAGGTGTTCGCAAGAGTTCGGAAACGTATCTTCCGCCGAAATTTCCGAAGAAATCATTATATATCCTGTGCACGCTCTATCTCCTTGAAGAATTTTTCTATTTTTCTGTGATCCTTTATTCCCGGTGCGCGTTCGAGCCGGCTCGACGAGTCGAGCAGCTCGGGGCGAAACTTCGTTACTGTTTCCTTTACGTTTGCCGGCCCTATCCCGCCTGCAAGCCACAACGGATGCCGCAGCCGTGTTTTTTCTATAAGCTCAGCAGATGCTGTTTTCCCTGTCCCCCCGGGGACGCCCGGGACAAAGGCATCGACTAGGACTCTCGGGCAGGGGTATGACGAGATGCGCTCTACATTGGTTTCATCTTTCAATCTGAGCGCTTTGTACCAGGGGAAAGAAAATCTTTCCAAAGTTTCGGGGCGTTCTTCTCCGTGAAATTGAACCGCGTCTATCAGGCCTTCTGACAGGAGTGCAGCGATCTCTTCTTCAATGAAAAGTGCGGTGCCGCCCGCAGTCACCACGCCGACTTTCAGGACGTCGAGATGTGCGGTTTTTCGCGGCAGGTCAAAAGAAGCCTTTCTCGGAGAATCCGTAAAAATAAAACCAAGCACGTCCGCACCCATTTCTGCAGAAAACTCCGCGTCTGCAGGCCGGGTAATCCCGCATATCTTTGTGAGAGGCTTCCCTTGTTGTTTCAGAGAAAAAAGTTTTTGCCAGAAAGCGCCGCGGAAGGATGAAAACACTGAACAGAGTTCGTTGACAAGGGAAGCGTTTTTCATCACCCCTTCACCAACCAGCACGCCGCAGAAACCCTGTTCGAGTGCGCGTGCTGCGTGCTCCTTTGAAGAGATGCCGGACTCAAAAACCAGCCGGGTGGGCCAGTCTATGTGTTGTACAAGACTGTATGAGAACTCGGGGTCTACCTGAAAATTCTCGAGGTTTCTGCTGTTGATTCCCGTATACCCGGGTTTCAGCGTGCGTGCTTTTTTCACATCTTCCTCGTCGTGCAGCTCAACGAGCACCTCCATCCCCAAACGCTTTGCGCGGGTGTAGAGCCGCAAAAGAGAATGGGGTTCATGGAGTTTCGCAATGAGAAGCAGGGCATCCGCACCTGCTCGATAGGAGACATCGATATCCTCCTCATCGATGAGAAAATCTTTTCGCAGAACCGAGAGACCTGGGAAGGCTTTTTTCACTGAAACAAGGTCTTGGAGAGACCCGGAGAAAAAGTCCGGTTCCGTGAGCACGGATACTGTTTTTATCCCCTTTTTTGTATATATTTGTGCCTGTTTTTTCGCATCGGCATAGGGGGCAATGGGCCCTTTTGACGGAGACCGCCGTTTGATCTCACACAGTATGAAGGGATCCCTCCCAAAAGGAACCAGGGGGGCTGAGCGGCTGGGGGGAACGCTCACTCCCAACCCGTGTCCCATTTTCCGGATTTTTTTCCTTCTATTTTCAATGATCTCATCCAGTATGCTCATGCGTGTATTTTCTCCCCCTGCTGACAGCAGATAATTTTTTGTGCAGACCTGATCTCCTGGATTTTTTCCCTGACTCTGCCCGACTCGAGGGCATTACATGCCATCAGGTAGCCGTCTTTGATGCTTCCGGCAAGAGCATATACAAAGAGTGCTGCGCCTGCATTGAGCGCGACCGCTTCCCTAATCGCAGGGCGCCCTTCTGAGTTGAGCAGGGATTCTGCGATGCGTGCATTTTGCTTCGGGTCTCCTCCCCTGAGTTCTTCACGGGAAAATCGTTTCACACCGAGGTCCGAAGGATCAAATACGTAGTCTTTCCTGTTTCCATTGTCGTCGATCAGCACCACACGAGTTGGAGCGGATACGGATATTTCGTCGAAACCGTCGAGGCTGCACACGGTCATTACGCGTTTTTTCCCCATAAGCCGTGCAGCTTCCGCCATGGGCACACTGAATCTCGGGGAAAACACTCCGATGAGCTGGTATTCAGCGTCTGCAGGATTCACCAGCGGACCGAGCAGGTTCATCACTGTTTTTATCCCGAGCTCTCTTCTCACTGCCGCTGCATGCTTCATGGAGCTGTGATAAATCGGAGCATATAAAAACGTGAAACCGGTTTTTTTGAGAAGCATTTCCGCGTGCTCGGGCGGGATGTCGACCGCTATTCCCATTTCACGGTAAAAATCAGCACTGCCCGACTTCGAGCTCACTCCTCTGTTTCCGTGTTTTGCAACAGAAGCGCCGCATGCTGCAGCTACAAGCGCCGCCATTGAGGAAATATTGAAGCTGCCGGTTTCATCACCGCCCGTGCCGCAGGTATCGAGAAGCGGTCCGGAAAATGAGATACATTTTTTCGTGTGTTTCAAAACAGATGCAAACCCTGAAAGCTCCAGTGGGGTGATGTTTTTCGTCATCAGCGCAACAAGGACCGCTGCGATCTGACCTGAAGAGAGCTCGCCCCGCGTGAGTTCGTCCATAAACGAGGCTGCTTCGCTTTCTGTGAGGTCTTTTCCCGAAAGAAGCTTTACGAGATAGGCTTTCAGGTCAAAGGGTTCTCTTTTATAATTGAGAAAATTGTGAAAAATTTTTTCTCCGTATTCTGAGGCGATCGATTCGGGGTGAAACTGAATCCCTTCGACTGCGTGCTCCTTGTGGCGAACACCCATGATTTCACCGTCACCGGCCACAGCCGTGACTTCGAGGTCCGCAGGCAGTGTGTCTTGTTCTATCCCCAGCGAGTGATAGCGGGTGAATCTGCTCACGGTCGGAATGTTTCTGAACAGCCCTTTCCCGTCGAGCGTGATCTGTTCTGTTTTTCCGTGCACGATCCGTCTGGCGCCGACGATCCGTGCACCAAATGCATAACCGATTACCTGGTGCCCGAGGCATATTCCCAGAATCGGTATCCTTCCTGCGAATCTTCGCACAACGTCGACACATATTCCCGCATTCTCGGGCCTGCCCGGGCCCGGGGAGATGATTATCCCCTCAGGTGCTTTTTTTTCGATCTCGTCGACAGAGATGCGGTCATTTCGGAAGACAGTGAAATCAGCCCCGCCCATCTGCGCAAGGTACTGATAGAGGTTGTACGTAAAGGAGTCGTAATTGTCGATCAGGATATACATGGCTCATACCTCCACCCCAAAAGATTTCCCGAGCGCAGCAAGCTTCGATGAGGTCTCCTCATATTCCCTCTCAGGAACAGAGTCATACACCACTCCCGCCCCTGCCTGCAAGAACAGGAGGTCGTCGATTTTTAATGCACTTCTGATCGTAATGCATGAGTCGAGGGCTCCGCCGGGTTCCACATAGCCGACAATTCCGGCATAGAAACTTCTCTTCTCGTTTTCGAGGGAATCGATGACTTCAACTGCCTTGATTTTTGGCGCACCTGACACTGTGCCTGCGGGGAAGGTTTTTCTGATTGCTTCGATACCGCTTTTGTCTTTTTTCAGGCATCCCTCCACCTGAGATACGATGTGCATCACATGGGAGTAACGCTCTATGCTCATGAACTCTGAGGTACGAACGCTTCCAGGCTCGCATATCCTGCCCATGTCGTTTCGTGCGAGATCAACGAGCATGAGGTGCTCGGCGCGTTCCTTCTCATCATCGAGAAGTTCTTTTTCAAAAAGCTCGTCTTCCCGCCTGTCTTTTCCCCGTTTCTTTGTTCCGGCGATTGGGCGCATGAGCACCTTTTCTCCGTCGAATTTCACGTGAAGTTCGGGAGACGACCCGAAGAGCTGGAAGCTTTTCATATCGATGAAAAACATGTAGGGAGAGGGATTGATCGATCTGAGCCTCCGGTATGCTTCGAGTGCCGGTATTTCGGTGCGCAAAACAAGCCTTCTGGAGAGCACTCCCTGAAGAAGGTTTCCCTTGACGATCTCCCTGCGGACCCTGTCGACTCCCTGCAGAAACTCCTGCTTTTGTTTCTCACGCACAAGTGGGATACAGCTGTAGTCTTCGGGAGAAAGGTTTAAATAGTTGAAGTCCAGATCGTGAATCCGTTTCTCGATTTCATTTACCTCCTCTTCGAGATTTATACGGTGTTCACGGTAGTTGAGAGCGAGAATATTGATCTGGTCGCTATAGTGGTCGAACACAAGAAAAGTGTGGCCGAAGAGAAAATACGCTTCAGGGATATCAATAGAATCCCTTTTTTCCGTGAAGGTGAAATCATCGAAGTGCCGTGCATATTCGTATGAGAGGTATCCGATCCCTCCGGCGGGAAAGGGGAAGTGATATTCGAGCCCCTGGTGCTGGTTTGCAAAGTACAGGAGCACATCCAGTATGTCCCTGGCTTTTGATTTCACGGTTTGCAGCTTTTCATCTCTTGCCATGAAGAGGGTTTCGCCCTTCTGAAATACGGAAAAAGCTTCCTTGAGCAAAAGGATCGAGTAACGGCTCTTTCCGCTTCCGAATACAGCGGATTCGAGGAGCACACGGGCATGCAGTTTCCTGCAGAGTGAAAAGGGGGTAAATCGCTCGCCGTGAATGATTTTGAGCAGGCTGTCCTGCCCTGCATTTTTCGTGTGGAGCATGATGCCCTCCCTGCATGTGAGATAAAAAAAGCCGTGCACCCTCATACGAGGTTTCACGGCCTGAAAAAAACAGGCCGCAGTGTCTGCCTGCATTGAGCCAGAAACTGCGGCCTGCGAACGGGACGCACCGGTTCCGGCTAATGCCAGAACCACCACCAGTAGTTATCGAAAGAGAACGTACAGTTCAGATTCATCGTTTTGAAAAACCGCCCTGCCAAAATCAATTTATTGTATTATTAAAATAGAAAAGATGAAAAAAGTCAAGTGAATAGTGTCGATTTTTATATTGATTTTTTTCGATTTATCTTTGGCATCCCGAAAACCTCTGTTCTCCATAATTGTATTGACACTCTGAATTTTCTCATGTAGGATGGGAACGCGTTTTCTGAAAAAAAGGCCACTGGAAATTGGAGAAAATGGGAGATGAAGATCGGGGTGAGCAGCTACACCTGGGCGTGGGGAGTGGGAATAAAGGGGTTCGAACCCGCGCGGCATCGAGCTCGAGGCGGGAACACGTGGTATTGAGCCGGAGCATCTCTTGCGGTATCTGCGAATTGCGAAGAAAATAAAGTCGAAGATCGTCCGGACGATTACACACATGCTCGATAAAGAGGCAGCTGCATGGATGAAGGAGGTGCTTTCGGAGTACCAAAAAGAAGGGATTTCGATCGCGCTCGAAAACCACGATGAGCACCAGACTGCAGAGCTTGCAGATTTCATCGAAAGGCTGGGAAACCCTTACCTCGGAGTGTGTCTCGACACGGTGAACTCATTTGCTGCACTCGAACCTCCGGATGTCGTGGTGAAAACACTCGGACCTCATACACTCAATCTGCATGTGAAGGACTTTGATGTGGTAAGGGTGCAGAGCCAGCTCGGATTTTTGATCCAGGGGCGCCCCGCAGGAAGTGGAAGACTCGATATTCCGGGGATCGTAAGTCTTCTGCAGGAAATGGGCAGAGACCCCAATGCGATCCTCGAGCTCTGGACTCCTTTTGAGGACAGTATTAAAAAGACAGTGGAGAAGGAAGATTCATGGGCGGCGGAGAGTCTCTCATATCTGCGAACGGTGATACCGAGTGCTTGAAATAAAAATATGCTACGATTATGCGATTTCCTGATGCTTTTCCGGAGGAAATAGCTATTAGAGAGGGAGGAGATTTTTTCCTGACCTTATAGACATATGGTTCGAATACGAAGCGCTCAGTTTATCTGTATGCTTCTCAGCCACTTCACCCAGCGGCCGCCGTATACATCCTCTGCCACGACGCGGACCGGGAACCCGTGTTCCTGTGGAAGCTTTTTCCCGTTTACACGAAGTGCAAGAATGATGAAGAGGTTTTCCACATAAAATACACAAGCTTTTTCATCGAATTCTCTCCAAATATTTTTATAACTAATATTATAATAATACTATAATAATATTAAATAGGTGTCTGGTATAGGAAAACCTGTGGATGCACGCGGTTTACCGGAAAATGATCACTCCTTTTTCTTGAAGACTGGCGACGTCCTTTTCCACATTTTCACCTTCGAGCGGGTTGTAAGTGAGGTAAAGCACATCGCCATCGGACAGGCCGCCCTCCCCACTGTTTTTCACAAGCGCGGAGATCGAGTTGATGATGTTGTTATTCAGGTACACCACGGAAAGATCAGTCATCCCCTCGAGAGCTGTGATGTCGGATATGCTGTTGAATCCCAAATTGAGATAGCTGAGCTTTTTCAATTTGAGCAGTGGAGCAATGTCTGAGATCCGGTTTGTGTCCAATATGAGCGTGGTGAGGTTTTCCAAATCTCTGAGCGCTGAAACGTCGCTGATGCTGTTGTTGTTGAGATAGAGTGTGGAAAGCTGTGTGAGGCCTGCCAGCGGACTAACGTTCTCTATCAGGTTGTAGTCGAGAATAAGGCTTGTGAGGTTCACGAGGCCCGACAGGTAACTGACGTCTTGGATGCTGTTTTCGTAGAGGTAGAGCACCCTGAGGCCTGTGAGATTTTCAACTGGTGTCAGGTCAGAAATCTCGTTATTGTGCAGATACAGTACTGTGAGGTTCGTCAAGTTTCGGAGCGGCCAGATGTTCTCGATGTAGTTGTCGTTGAGCACAAGGCAGGTGAGCTTTTCGAGCGGCGCAAGTGGTGCGACGTCTGTAATGTTGTTGTAATCGAGCACGAGCGTCGTCAGGTTCGTGAGACCACCGAGGTGCGGCAATGTTTCGTCCGAGATGCCGTTGTTACTCAGATACAGACGGGTGAGATTGAAAAGCCCTGCAAGCGGAGCCACGTCGCATACGGTGTTTTCGTTGAGGTTCAAAAACACGAGGTTTTGCAATGACGCGATGGGAGAGATGTCTTCGATGTTGTTGTAGCTCAGCACGAGGTGCGTGAGGTTCACACAGTCCTGGATACCGGTGAGGTCTGCAATATCCCTTCCACTCGCATTGAGCGCCTCGAGCGCCTCGAGATCGGACGTGTAGATATCGCCTTCAGGCTTGTCGATTGCCTCTCGAACGGCTTCTTCGAGGTTCGGGTCGGTGAAGTAGGTGAGGATGTGCGTGGGTCTGACAGAGTCGAGTGTAACGCTGACACCGTATCCGATGAATACATCCTTTGCGATAAATGCTCCCTTTGCGATCACGTCCCTCTGCATCCATATGGTTCCGTTCGGAGCGAAGAGATTGGCAAAAATTTTGCTGTACCGTCCGATTTGTACTGCCTTTGGAAATCTGCTCAGGTATCTTCCGCCGCCGTTCGTCCCGCCCACGTAGATGTACACGTCTTTTGCACTGATATCGGTGTGTTGTCCAGGGCCGATGTAGCTTTTTATATATGTAGTGAGCTGGTTGTTGATGATGATCTCCGTTGGGCCTTCAATAGTGATTTGTGCCTTGTAGTATCCGAGCTCGAGGTTTTCCATGTGATAGGTTCCGCCTTTCAGGATGAGGGTTCCGAATGCCCTCACCTCGACCTCTCCGTAGTGGCCGGGTTCGAGGACCAGATCCTCGCCCCAGTACACGGTGATGTTTTCCGTTCCCGGCTCTGCTGCGGGGGTTTGTGGCAAAATGACCTCAGGTGTACACTCTGCGTACAGGCCCTCTTCTCCCCGTATTTCACCCTCGTTTCTCAGGGAATCGGCGTACACGTTGTACACGGAAGCTCCACAATGTATTTCGACGTGCTCACCGTAAATCGATGTGTCATGCTCAAAATACACGTCACGCTCGATGAGAACTCCTCTTTCGGGAGGGGGTTCTGATTCAGAGCGAAACTGGTCTCCCTCCCAGGAGGGTGAGACACCGACGTTCCCGCTGTGCACTTTTGAACTTCCGAGTATGCACACATTCTCGATTGCATATACCGAGTAGTCCGCGATTGCATTTCCTTCGTAATCAATCACGTTGAAGGAAGCTCCCAGTCCTGCAACGGCGGAAAAAAGGAAGAATATTCCAATTAAAATTATAAATGAAAGTGCTTTTCTCATTGTACTGCCTCCGCTTCACAAAATCGGGTGTTATCTGATCTAATCATTTCCCTCGAATCTCAGTGTATAGGGTGTCACAACCGGATCGTTGTAGTTGATCGCAATTTCCAGCCACTTGCTCCCCTCGCTCTGCGGACTGAATGTAACAGAAAACGTCGTGCTCCAGCCCGGAAATATGTAGGTGTTCAGGTCCGTTGAGTTCAAATCGAGATCGAAATCCGACACATTCCCTCCTGTGATCACAATGCTCGGGATAAGAAGGTCGTCCGGACCGTTGTTCCATATGGTGAACACCGCAGGAGTACTGCTCGAGCCGACCGGCACTTCTTCGAAATCGTCGTATTTAGAGCCGTCAGGATATAAGGTTGCGCCTACCCAAACCTCTATGTCGACGACCGGCGGGAGCCCTACCATTCCCTCCACCCTGAAGGTGTACAGATCTTCATCAGGGTCGTTGCTGATGATCGTGATTTCGGCCCACTTGTCGCCCGGATAGGTGGGCGAAAAGGATATATCGAACGTGCTGGAGCTGCCCGGACCGATGGGAGGGATGGAATAGTCGATGAGAAACTGGTCCGTGTCACCGTCGGTGACCAGAATACCGCTGATGATGAGAGACGCGGTTCCGCTGTTTTCGATGGTGAAGGTGTCAGTCTTTGTATCTCCCTCCTGCACATGCCCGAAGAAGTGGATACCGGAACCGTTTGGAAGATCGATGAAATCCTGCCGCACATGGATATCGGAAACCGGTGTTTCACCCTCACCTGTAACGGTAAAGAGGTATGGATTATTCCACGGGTCATTGCTGTCAACTGAAGACGTTACCGATTTTACTCCCGAACCGGCAGGGGTGAAGGAGATGCTGAAAGAGGTGTTTCCACCCGCAGGAACGACCGTGTCTGTTGATGATTCGTCGAGTATGAAGTCCGATGTATCTCCGGAAGATAAGGAAATGCTTCCAATGAGAAGATCGGAGTCCCCGTTGTTTTGGATTGTGAAAACCACGGGTGAGCTGCTCTCACCCTCGAGTACAGTTCCGAAGTCGTGGGCATCGGGTGCCCCGTTTGAAATGGGAATTCCTCCTTTTGTGATTCTCATTTCAGGGAGCGCCGTCTCACCCTCAACAACGAAGGAGAAGATGTTGTCGTCTGGATCAGAGTTTACTATGGTAATCTCGGCAGCGCACGGGTCCATACTGTCCGGAGAAAATATGACGGAAAATGTGTCAGTGCCTCCGGAAGGTATCGAGCACGGAAGTGATGGGGCGTTTTGTATGGAGAAATTCGTTGACGATGAAGTTATGCTTGTGACAGTGAGGTTCGCAGCGCCGCTATTTTCCACTGTGAAGACCTGATGCGGGCTCGAATCTCCGATTTCTACAGGTCCGAAATCGTATCCAAGGCTTCCCGGGGTTATCACCGAACCGCCTCTTCTCACTGTTATGTCCGGTACTGGAATCGGAGAGGCGTAGCCGACCACGGTGAACAGGTACTCGAATGTGTCGGGATCATTGCTTGCGACCGTGATGTCCGATGATTTGAATCCGTCAGGGACTGAGGGCCCGAATGTGAGAGTAAACGAGCTGGTCTGCGTATCACCAGGAGGAAGGCTGAACAGAGTTGCGCTCGTGTCCACAGTGAATTGCGCGGGATCGGTGCTTGTGATGTTTGAAATATGTAGGACATCGGTGCCCCTGTTTCCGAGAGTGACCGTAACCGGGGTGCTCATGTCACCGACCATGACGGTCCCAAAGTCGAAGCCCACAGTGTCGTGTACGACTTCGTCAGCGCCGATCACCACATACAGATCCGGAACTTTCGGTTCTCCTTGCCCTGTGAGGGAAAATGAGTACGGATTTTCGTCTGTATCGTTGTTTTCGATGACCACTGTTGCCGTTCTCTGGCCCGACTCTGAGGGAGAAAAGTGTATGGAAAAGCCTGTGACTTCCCCCGGAAGGAGAGTGTAACTGGTGGTTGAGTCATCGAGAAAATAATCAGACTGAGTGCCCGAATCGATGGAGATGCTGTTGATGAGCAGTGTATCGGTTCCGGTGTTTTCTATACTGAAGTTTGAAGGCTCACTCGAGTCGCCGATCAGCACTGTGCCGAAATCGTTTCCCATGGATCCGTTCGGCACTTCGGTTCCGTCTTTTTCCAGAGCAATGTCGGCCACCGGTATCTGCGAGCCATACCCTTCGATAGTAAACGTATAGGATGATTCGTCAGGATCATTGCTTTTCACGGCAACAGTTGCAGATGCATACCCCTCAGAGGAAGGCTGAAATCGGATCGAAAAGTTCATACTGCCCTGAGCAGAAATAACGGAACCAGGGGCGGAGAAGATTACGGTGAACTGGCCGCCATTCACAGAGGAGAGGGAGATATTCTCCACTGTGAGCGGGTTGAGGCCCGTGTTTTCGATGGTGAACGTGGCGGTGTTGTGCGTTTCGACCTGGAGCGTTCCGAAATCGTACACGCCTGATGCGTCCGGGATGTCAATATTTTCGCCGATTTTTATGTTGATATCAGGGAGGTGTGCGTCCTGGATTACTCCCATGAAGTCGACCCGTGAGCTGCACCCGAACTCCAGGAGCAAAAATGGGATACCGAACGAAACTGCGAGAAAAACCTTCCATACTTTTTCACACATAAATGACATCCATTACAAACGGGGTATGGATGTGAAACTAGCTGATCATGAACTTCTCTCCACCGTTTTGTCTGTATTGTATACTTTTGTATAATTTTTGCACCAAGGAGGAACCTCACACTTTCTGTATGACTACAAAAGCATATCCAAATATAGCACTATTTTATCAATTTTCAGGAAATAAGTATAATTTAATGCACTTTATTTATAAATTTAATGTTGAAAATAGTCTAAAAATTAATTCACTCTAATATTATTTAATATTTTTTATACTAATTTATCCAATTATTGTAATTGGATGTACTCAGCGTTACCAAAATATTCACCGATCTGTAATGAAAAAGCTTCGCTCGACAGAGGCGTGCCGTGCACGGAAAGTATTTACAATGCTGCAATACTGATGTAGGATTTACCTACCTGCACAACAGATGCAGGTTTTTTCGCAAAGAAGCATTTTCGGGTCGGTTCCATGGAATCGTATATCATCGCTGTAGATCTCGGTACTACGAATATCAAGACAGGAATCTTCGACTCTTCAATGACTGAGGTGAGTGTGCGCTCTGTGGCAGTGAGCTACACAGCTGAGAACAGGTTTGTCGAGTTTGATGCAGAGGCGTACTGGAACTGCTGCAAGGACGCAGTGAGGAGTGCTCTTCGAGAATCGGAAATCCTGAGCGGGGAGGTATGCGGCATCTCGCTCACCGGGCAGGCTGAGTCGCTCGTTCTTCTTGACAGAAAAAACAGGGTGTTGAGAAGAGGCATTTCCTGGATGGATGGCCGCTCGATTGAGGAATGCGCATACCTGAAGGAAAGGTTCGACATCAAAGCAGGGTATGAAATAACGGGTCAGCCCGATATAATCCCCACCTGGCCGGTGACAAAGATACTCTGGCTGAAGACCCATGAGGCAGACGTATTCGAGAAGGCGGGAACGTACATGCTCATAAAAGATTACATCCTCTACAGGCTGACAGGAAAGATGCTTGCAGAATACACGGTGTATAACTTCACCTACTATCTGGATATTCACAGAAAATGCTACTGGGAGGACATGCTTGATTTCGTCGGTGTGAAAAATAGCCAGCTGCCCGAACTTGTCGAACCGGGGAGTTGCGCGGGGACGATACGCGGCGAGGTTGCCGCGGACCTCGGTCTGAAACCTCACGTCACCGTAAACACAGGGGCGCTCGATCACTTTGCAGGAATGATAGGAACCGGTAACGTACGTGAGGGCGTCGTAACCGAAACCACAGGCACCGTGCTTGCAATTGCCACCCTTGTGAAGAAACCGGTAATCAGCGAGTATAAGATTCCCTGCCACTACGGGGCACTGAGAAATAAATACGTGCTGCTTCCTGTGTGTGAAAGCGGAGGGATCAGCATGGAGTGGTTTAAAAAGGAGTTCTGTGCGGACATCACATACGGCGAGCTGAACAGAGAAATCGAAAAGTCGATGGGCCGGTGCAGTGAGATAATTTTTTTGCCCTACCTTACCGGGACGAACTCTCCAGAGTACGATGTGCACGCGCGTGGCGTGTTTTACGGATTGCGGGTTCAGCACACGAGAGCAGACCTCGCGCGCGCAGTCATGGAGGGCGTGGCCTACCTCCTGAAAAAAAATCTGGAGCTCCTCGAACACATGGGCGTGCGTGCAGACCGGCTCATATCGGCGGGAGGGGGCTCGAAGTCGTCGGTATGGAACCAGATAAAGGCTGACATTACGGAAAAGCGGATACAGATACCGGGTTCCGAGGAGGCGGCCTCCCTCGGCGCAGCGATGCTCGCGGCAGTGGAGCACGGATTCTATGCCTCAGTCGAGGATGCTGTGGATGCGCACGTGAAGATAAAAAAGACATATGAGCCGTGTAAAAAGAGAGTGTACAGGGCAGGGTACAGGATGTTTCTCGATATCTACCGGAGGCTCGTGCCTGTGTTTCGAGGAACGAAATTGTAACAAAGGAGGACCAAGACGTGGCAAATGCTGATCTGGAACTTGTGGGTTCGGAGAAAAACAAAGCGCTTGAGATTTGCAGGAAAAGTTTTGACGAATGGGGTTTGTCCATACCCGATGTGCCGTCGTGCCTGTTTCACTTCGGGCTGCACGATTTTTACAGCATAGGCGAGATAGAGTTCGACATCAACAACAACATCGAAGAAGGGTACTGCGGTAAGTTCATATTCATCATGAAAGGGCAGACCTGCCCCATGCACTTTCACAGAATCAAGCATGAGACATTTTACCTGGTTAAAGGCGAAGTCGAAATGGAAACCGAGGACGAAAAAGTGGTGATGAGGCAGGGAGATATCAAGATCATGCCGCAGAACACGAAACATCGATTCACCGGTCTACGGCACAGCCTCATTCTCGAGTGCTCGAAACCTGACATCATGAGTGACAGCATCTTTGATGACCCGAGGATCGCACGGGTAATCGAGAAATATTCGTGAGGGTCTTTTATGTGGCATGCAAAACCCCCAGAAGCTGCGGCAAAAGAGCTGAACGTGGATGTAAGCTCCGGACTCTCAGAATCTGAAGCGCAGGTCCGTATGCAGAAATACGGGCCCAACAGGCTTTCGGAGAGGAAAAAAAAGACCGCGCTGCAGCTTTTTTTCAGCCAGCTTAAAAGTCCTCTCATCTATATCCTCATGGCAGCGGCACTCATTGCGGCGCTGCTTGGAGAGACAACCGATACCATTATCATCGCCTGTGTTATCCTTCTCAACGCGCTTATCGGCGTGATACAGGAATCGAAAGCTGAGAAGGCGCTCGAGGCCCTGAAGAAGCTTTCCACTCCCAATGCAGTGGTGATAAGGGAAGGGAAGCAGAGTGCGGTGTCCACAGAAGAGCTCGTGCCCGGTGACATCGTCATCCTCGAGACAGGGCGGATTGTGCCCTGTGATTTGCGGCTTGTTGAGTCGGTAAACCTGAAAATCGAAGAGTCCGCGCTGACCGGTGAATCGGTTCCCGTGGAAAAGGACGCTACGCGCCTGCTTGCGGAAACACAGACAGTACTCGGTGACAGGGTAAACATGGCCTTCTCATCGACCATCGTCACGTACGGCCGTGGAAGGGGAATCGCCGTCGGAACTGGTATGCGCACGGAGATCGGAAGAATTGCAGAGATGATTGAAGAAGAAAAAGAAGAACAGACACCCCTGCAGAGAAAGCTTGCGGTATTCGGAAAGCGGCTGGGAGTGATCATCCTCGCTCTATGCGCCGTCATGTTCTTCATTTCCCTGCTGCGCCCGCTTTTTTCTTCAGGGAGTATTGAAAGCGCCCGGCTTGTGGAGTTTTTTCTCACCGCGGTCAGCCTGGCAGTTGCCGCCATTCCGGAGGGGCTTCCCGCAATGGTGACCATTGTTCTGGCCCTGGGGGTACAGAAGATGGTCAGAAAAAATGCGATAATTCGAAAGCTTCCTGCAGTGGAAACCCTTGGGTCGGTAAACGTCATCTGCACAGACAAAACAGGCACACTGACGCAAAACAGGATGACGGTCCTCAGGTTTTTTGCCGACGGTGCGGCAGGGGACGTATCCACACTTGACACAAAAAACAGTGTTCACCGGCTGCTTCTTGAAAACCTCGTACTCTGCAACGATGCGACGTACATGGATGGCACGCAGACGGGCGACCCGACGGAGATCGCACTGCTCGAGGCGGGCCGCACCCGCGGGATCACGAACGAGGAGACCGAAAGAGCACATCCGAGAGTCATGGAGATCCCATTTGACAGTCAGAGAAAACTCATGTCCACGATGCATGCCTACGGAAGTGAATATCGTCTCATGACAAAAGGTGCGCTCGACACACTTCTGGGACTCTGCACCTCTGTACATGAAAACGGGCGCGTCGTAACGCTCACGGATGAGAAAAAGAAGGTCATCACTGCGCGGGCGGACGACATGTCGAAACAGGCGCTCCGTGTTCTTGGCGCGGCGTGCAAGAAAATCGGGCAAAAAAACCCGCCACCAGAAGGCCTGGAGCAGGATCTCGAGTTTGTCGGGTTCGTTGGAATGATGGACCCGCCGAGGCTCGAGGTAAAAGACTCCATTGCACGCTGCAGGCGGGCAGGCATTAAAACGGTGATGATCACCGGGGATCACAGAAACACGGCATGTGCAATTGCAAAAGAATTGGGAATCGCGACGGACCCCTCGGAGGCGATCACCGGAAAGGAGCTCAATATGCTCTCAGACGAAGATCTGAAAACAAGAGTGCGAACGCTTCGGGTATTCGCACGGGTTTCACCCGAGCACAAGGTTCGCATCATAAAGGCGTTGAAGGCTGGGGGGAGCATCGTTTCGATGACAGGAGACGGGGTAAACGACGCGCCCTCCCTCCAGGCCGCGGACATCGGAGTCGCGATGGGGATCACAGGGACCGACGTGGCGAAGGGCGCATCAGACATGGTGCTCACAGACGACAACTTCACCACGATCGTGTCCGCCATAGAGAAAGGGCGGAACATCTACAACAACATCAAAAAGTCGATACTGTTCCTTCTTTCCTGCAATGCAGGGGAGATCATCTGCATCTTTTTTTCCATTCTTATCGGATGGCCGGTACTGCTCATCCCCATTCATATTCTCTGGGTGAACCTCATTACAGATACGCTGCCCGCCCTTTCACTCGGTATGGACCCTGACGATCCTGATGTGCTGAAGCTGCACCCGAGGGACCCCGACGAGACGCTCTTTGCAGGGGGAGGGTCGGTAAGCGTGGTAGGAAACGGAATACTCATTGCGGCCCTCACTCTGACTGCATTTCGTGTGGGCCTTGGCACTGATCAGGCCTCACTGGTTCACGCGCGGACCATGGCTTTTGCGGTGCTGAGCCTCTCTCAGCTCATTCACGCATTCAACATGCGCCACCAGACGAAATCGATTGCACAAACGGGGTTTTTGAGCAATCCTGCCCTCATCGGTGCGTGCGTGTTCGGGGCTGCGCTCCAGGTCATGGTGATAAGTGTGCCGGCGATGGCACGCGTGTTCAAAGTGAAGAGCCTGCACGGAAGCGAATGGGCTCTTGTGTGGGGTCTTGCGCTTTTCCCCCTGGTGTGCAATGAAGCGGTAAAGGCAGTGCGGAGAAAGAGGATGCGCATGCACGCGGTAACGGGGGAAAAAAATTTGCATGAATGACGTACATGCGTGTGTATAAATACATCTTTTGACAACCGAAAAGATAAATGACACTGTACCGCCGAATGACGAGAGGAGTTATCTGTGAGGTTTTTTAAAAAACCCCCTCGAACACATGATGCGTCCGTGCATTGCAAGGTTGGACATAGTGTGGAGTAAGGATTTCACAATCTGGTCTTTGTTCGTGCAGGTTACACATTCCTGACAGCTTACAGGAGTTTTTCAGCAGGTATCGGCGCACGAGTCCCTGTTGGCTTTACAGATTTTTCCGTGAATTATGCTTTCCAGCCTATTCCAAACTACGGTTTTATACATAGCTTCGGCATCTCGGCGTATTTTTAATGCAAAAACAATAAGGCTGTGTATTTCGGTTTTTTCAAGTCTTAACTCCCAGCTGCTGCAAAATTCTTGACAATTCCTCGGAGAAACAGTAGGCTTAATTGTCTTCTTTGCGAAGATACACATATTCCGTTTGGAGGATGAACAGGGAATGCCAGTAGGAAGAGTAAAATGGTTTAATGAGCAGAAAGGGTACGGTTTTATCAGCAGGGATGATGGCGAAGATGTTTTCGTGCACTTCTCGGAAATCGTGGCTGATGGGTTTAAAACATTGAGCGAGAATCAGGAGGTTTCCTTTGAAGTAAAGGAGGGCCCGAGAGGTTTGCAGGCTACCAATGTGAAGGCTCTTTAATTCTTGATTGCGGCGCATAAAATTATCGGCGTATTAATTCTAGTACCACAGTTCATGATTCCATATAATTTCTATACTTATCTAATGATTCTAAAAAAAGCTCCATTACGAAAGAGTGTGTAAAAACATGCGTACTGCACGCAAAAAATAAAGAAGGCAGGGAATGAATATACTTTTATTATCACCAGTGAAGGATCCGTCCATAAAAAAGCCAAAAGGCATAATGATGCCTCAACTGGCGTTGAATTTGTTGGAGGGGCTCACACCGCCGCACCATAACGTAACATGCATAGAGGAAGAGATCGAAGATATCGACCTCGATGCGGAGTGCGACCTTGTGGGGATAAGCTGTATGACTTCCAACGCCCCCCGGGCATATTATCTTGCGGGTGAATTTCGAAAGAGGGGGAAGATAGTTATCATGGGCGGGGTGCATCCTACAATTCTGCCGGATGAGGCGCTTCGGTATGCTGATTCGGTAGTGGTCGGAGAAGCGGAAGGAGTCTGGGAACAGGTGCTTGCAGATCATGCTGCCGGGGAGTTAAAGAAAAAGTATCACAAACCCTCTCCTTCACTTGAGAACTACGTGCGAATACAGCACAGAAAAGGTGTGAAAAAGAGGCTCTTTCATGTCGTGCCTGTAATGACAACACGGGGATGTCCATTTAATTGTGAGTTCTGTTGTGTACATAACATTTATGGAAACAAGATACGTCACATACCGATCAAAAATGTCGTTCGCGACATCGTCGACTCAGGCGGTAAAACATTTATGTTTCTCGACGACAACATAATCGGCGATAAAAAATATGCGAGGGAACTGTTCGAGGCCATAAAGCCGCTCAATATCAGATGGGGGGGGCAGGCATCGATTTCTTTTGTGAAAGAAACCGAATTATTACGTCTGGCAGCTGAGAGCGGCTGTATCGGGTTGTTTTTTGGGCTGGAAACTGTTTCGAAGTCCCAACTGAAGAAGATGAGAAAATCTTTTAAAGAGATAGAGTTGGTGGAAGAGGCGATTAAGAAAGTAAAAAGTATTGGAATATACTTTCATGCTTCAATGATTTTTGGATTTGATGACGACACAAAGGACGTATTTCCTGAAACGCTTGACTTTCTCGTAAAAAATAGAATTGGTTCTGCATCGATGAATGTGCTGACACCCTATCCAGGGACAAGAATCTATCAGAAGTTCAAAGATGAAGGGCGGATTATTACGCACAACTGGAGGTATTACGATCACAACACACCGGTGTTTCAACCTCGACATATGTCTCCGCTTGAACTGCAGATTGGAAGGTTATGGGCAGTCAAGGAGTTTACGAAGATAACAGAGTCCATGAAAAGGCTTGTGTATAATTTTTCGCATCCACTGATGCATATCGGGATAAATATCGGCTCTCAAAGAAGCGTCAATAATGAGATAAAGCATTTTCCCCGGGTGGCATCACAGATCCATCAATCTGGGAGGGAAAGTGAGCGGCAGATGAAATATAGAGCACTTTCATCCATCAGATTGAGCGACCTTATTCCTAAAAGGATCAGCGATCAGTGGTAATTTCCAAAATGGAGGAATAATAATTTATGATGAAACAATTGTTGCTGATTGTCATCGATAATTTTCTTTTTTTAACGGATGGGACAGTGGCGGTTCTGAACATGATAAAGGGGTATGGCCTCAGGGTATGGTCGAACAGTGCAATTCGGAGATTTGTGCTGAGATGTATAGATTTTGTTGTCGTGCAATTTCGCCGCTTTGGTGTTTATCTCCAAAAAATTGAAGATATATTACATTACAGATTGCTCTATGCCACGGTGACCGCTTCTATGAAGGAACGGTATAAAGAACTGAGGGGAAAAAGGTCCTGATGTTGAGGATCATCAAAAGCCCTCTTGCCCCGAATACTGGCGGTTTTCCAGCCTGTTTTACTTCTTTTTTACTTCGAATATTCCCACGGACCCGTGTGCGTACTCCTGTCCCCTCTGCATTCGGGTCACCGGAAACACTGAGCGGTCGAAGTATTGAAGGAGCCTGATTTACACACGTGCATAAGAGCTCGCTTGCGCTATCACACGTTCGATTTCCTGTCTGCTCATCAGCCGGAGAAATTTGTCCACAGATGGGATTTTTTGATTTCAGGAAATCTTTGCAAAATACGGTCTCTGACTGTTTTTTCGATGCAGGGGACCCGTTTTTCACAGCGTATGGTGTCCACATACTGTTTCACGGTCTCGGCGGGAGTTTTCCGGCCCTGTGTTTCGCGTTTTTCGTGGCTCGACATCGCACTCTCATAGGATGCCTGGATGTCCACTTCGAGCGCATCGCTGGTTCCCCCTGTGGAGTAGAGCGGGATTTCAAAATGCTGGGCGAGCTGACTCACTGCAGCGTTGATCATTGCGCGCTCGATTGCTCCGCCCACGTGATTCATGGTGTGAAGGTTCGTGATAGAGCCGACGCTTCCACAGATTCCGGGTGCGCCTTTTTTCACGCACTGCACCATCGCGATACCGCCAAGGGTTTCTGCGATATGGGTGAGCACGTTTCCCGCAAGGGTTATTGGGGATGTGGTCCCGCAAATGGGCTCAGTGGGTACCACCACAGGAATGCATTTTCGGGCGAGGTAACAGGCCATCTCTCCATATTGATCATCGATTTTGAAGGGGCTGATGATCAAGGTGATGAATGAAACGAATGGACGAGAACGAAGCGCTTGTGGGCTTCCTGCAACCATTTCCGCCAGCTCTACCGCTTTCTTACATCCGTTCATGGAATACACTCCGCCCATCACGTGCTTGACGGTATTGTCAATGGAGTGAAAAAACCTGTTCGTGTCGATCTCGTCCTGGTTTTTTACGTCATTGGGAAAGACGTTGATGGTGAACACGTGGATATTTTCCAGCGCATCGGCCATTCTCGCGTTCAGTATCACGTCATTCACAGTGGACGGCCGCCAAAATCATGTGCGTGTTTCACATTGTACTCCTTTCTTTGCGATATACACCCTTTCACAAAAAGTTCCACTGGCCGACCGTGTCTATCGCTTTCCCGGTTCCGAACCGTCCGCTGAAAAGACGAAAGTAGTGAAGCTCTTCCTTGCTCCGTATGAGCGGGTAGTTCTCGCGGGCGTAGCGGGAAATCAAATAATTGCTCACGGAGCTGAGTACGAGTGAAGGATCAAAGGATTCGAGATAGTAGATGACCTGTTCCAGGCAATCAACCATCTCGTTGATACCGACGATGAGCTCTTCGTGATCTGTTCCAAGATGGGAGGCCATAATCCGGGCGTTGTGGATGTCCGGGCTTTCCTTTACGCCGATGGAAAATGTCTTGAGAGGGGCGTGTTTCCCTGCAGTTTCGTTGAGGTATTGTGCTGCAACGGAAGTTACCACACTGCTGTCCATACCAGCGCTCAGCAGAGCTGCAGTGGAAGAAGAGAAATCAATTCTACTGCGTATGCTTTTTTTTAAGATTTCCCTGATTTGTTTGCCCATCCTCTCGTGCCCGGCCTTCAGCAGGCGTGGAGGGGAGTTCGTTGTACCGTGACAGCGAACCTTCGCGGTCCATACTGTGCACAGAGCTGTTCTCGTCCGCTGCACGGGTATCCGCACGCAGGTAGTTTTGGGCCATTATCGAACCGTGGTGATCTTCCCATATTCCGGACAGCCATGGTCCCCTGTGCCGTATCTTTTCAAACATGTACGAAATCTTTTTCATGTCAGTATTTCCGAATCCGGTGACAAATCCGCTCACAATAGTCCTCCTCAACTGTATTTGAAGCAGTGCATGATGATGACCTCCGTTTTGCTGCTCATTGGCATCCCACAAATACGCAATGGATATGCGGCCGACCCGCTGCAGATGTGACATATTGTGTAGAGCTTTGTCAGCGAATGTGTGTTACAGAAATACTGCGGGGTCGTTGCAAACGGCGAAAAAGTAGTTGCCGGTGAATGAATCTTCAGGCTCCATTTTCGGGAGAGCAACCTCTATGGGATGAAGAGGTATTTTTCTTACAGAAGTGTGTGAAAACCCACCTGAAGTCCGAAAAAGAAGCAACATGTACAATAATATATACATACAAGCGGAAAATGTAAAATGGAGGGCGTGAAAATTTCATAAAAAGGGGTGAATTATCCGGATTTACGGTCCGGCAAAGAGATATCATTGCCTTTGTCAAGAGAGGAGAGGTAGTTGTTTACACCTCTGAGCGTGAATTCGCCGATATCTTTCGGTTTGTGCGTGGAGAGTATTTCCTGGACTTCTTCCGTAAGCTTCTCATAGAGCTCCTCGTCATAATCGCTTGCCTCTATGAGCTTTCGCTGTATGAATCGTGAGGGAAGCCACAGTGTTTTTCTGAAGTTGGCAGCAGTGTGAGGATGATCAAGAAAGGAACTGTAGCCGTAATTCCCCCGAGCCACATCGAATAGAGCCTGTGAGGAGTGGTCCTCCTCTGAGAAGTCGATCACAGTGGTCAGGTGCCGTGCACGTCTGATGATCTCGTTGAGGAGTACGGTCATGCGAACGTCGTAGAGAAACCCGTATGAGAGAAAACCGACGTCGTGTACGAGAGTGGGTCCCGACATCACCGCCAGGAGTATGCCTTCGTAGGCTTCGAATCCGGCCTGTGCGTCTATCCTGCTCGAATCACTGCATCCGCCCGTTCCCCAGGTGGGAAGGTGGTAATAGCGGCCCATGTCAGCATACATGGCAACCGTTTTGAACCATTCCGGTGCGCCGTAGAGTACCTTCCCGTACTGCATGTCAGCAGAAGAACTGTTCGAACCGTGTATGAATCGGCAGTTCTCGTTTTTCAAACTCGCAAGCACAACCCCGAATAAGGATTCTGCATTGCCCTGCGCAACTGCACCTGCGAGCGTCACCGG
Organism: uncultured Spirochaetota bacterium; assembly: GCA_964583615.1. GTDB lineage: Bacteria > Spirochaetota > B62-G9 > B62-G9 > DRHN01 > CAZOWM01. The sequence continues at coordinate 57,756 of CAZOWM010000006.1, forward strand.
AGCTGTTACACCGATGTTGGCGCCTGCAGCGAACAGAAACGGGATTTCGTGTTCTGCACAGTACAGAAGCCGCTCGCTGCATGAGCGGTCCACTATCAGCGGAGAGTTCGGGTTTAAATAGGCGATGAAAAACGGCTTTTCCCGCAGCTGATTTTCGTTTCCAGCGACGATCGAGGCGATTCGGTGTATGTGTATGATGTCTTCGAGGCTGGTTGCGGTGGCGACGATTGGTTTTGTGGTGTTTTTCAGCATTTCTGAAAAGATTGTGGGGTAGATCGTATGCGTGTTGAGATCGTGTGGCAAAGCCATCGACATGACAAAGTCGAGGTTTACCAGGGAATCTACGATTCTCACATTTTCGCGAACGTCATCGATTGTGGAAAACCTCCTCTGCCGTGTTGTGCGGTCTATATTGTACAGGGCGTCCGATCCAGGACCGAAGTAGGTCCTGCCGGGTCTGAGCAGCATTGCTCGCTTCCCCTCGCGGTTGTACATCTGTATTCGCTTTTGAACTTTCTCCAGTGATTCATTCACGAGTTTCCCTGGAATGAGCACCCTGTTTTCACTGTCTCGCACCGCTCCGGCTGAAAGCAGGAGGTCAAGCGCTTCGTCGTGATCCACCCGAAAACCCACCTGTTCGAGTATTCTGACTGATGCTTCGTGGATCCTTTGCGCTTTGTTTTTCGTGAGAAACATCGATTTGGCCATATCTTTTCCTACCTCTCATACTCATATCTACACCTAGATGTAAACGAATTCAATAAAAAAATGAGAATATTACTTGACAGGAGAACGAGTTTATGAAATACAATATCTCCACTCTATACGACATCGCGGTGCTCGCTGGAGTAAGCATCTCCACAGTTTCGCGTGTTTTGAATTCACCGAAACAGATGGAAGAAAAAACCCGGAATCAGGTTCTCAAAGCAATAAGGGAGCTCGGCTTCGTTCCAAAAGCGGATTCGGGCTTACCATACTGGAAGCGATGAGGTGCGGAGTCCCGACGTTCGTGACGAAGTTCGGTGGGCCCGGGAAATGACGAAAGGAGGCTTGCATAAATAATAAAAATACGATATTCTAGTAGAGATACAATTTCAAAAAGGAGACAAGAATGAAAGTGAGCATTGACTCTGACCTGTGCACCGGGTGCGGTGCATGTGTGGACGATGTGCCCGATGTATTTGCGATGGGCGACGACATTGCGGAAGTGATCAAACCTGATGTACCAGCAGACCTCGAAGATGCGGTGAAGGAGGCTGCAGAAAACTGTCCTGTCGAAGCGATTACGGTGACATGAGAAAAAAAGGCGATTCACCTGCATAAGGTGTTTCCTTCACTGCTTTTTTCTTAAATTTTCACGCTTGCTTAGGCGTGATCGGTGTTTCCCCGAGAAAGTTCTTGACGATTTTACGTGACCGGGGGCATGGTGTTTATAAGGGGAAAATTCCCTTTTTATAGCACTTCTTAGATGCTCAAATAATCTGTAACTGGTCAGCGGTTTTATCGTAGGAAATAATCATTGAGTAAGGTGCTGTTTTGGATAGGAGGTGGGTCTTCTCACGTCCAGAACGGTATTTTATACATTTTTAAGTCAAGGAGGGTATTATGTGGAAAAAAATCTTTATGGCGGCCGCATTGATAACTGTTGCGGCATTATTCTTTGCAAGCGCGCCGAAAGAAAAATCTGAGAAACAGGCGCCTGCTCCACAAGAAGCAGTGGAAGAAGCAGAACCAGGAACCGGCATTCCATACAAAAAGCCTATCGATATCGGGACGAAAAATTTCACCGAGCAGTTTGTCGTAGGAAACCTGATGTATCTGTTGCTCGAGGATCGAGGGTTTGACGTTGAGCTGAAAACCGGTATGTCCAGCACGGTTCTTAGAGAGGCAATGGAAAACGGCGATATCGACCTGTGCATGGACTACACGGGAACACTCTGGCTGACCTACGAAGGCAACGCGTTCAAGGGTGAATCACCGCAAGAGATGTACCGAAAGACCAAAGAGAGTGAAGCCGCGGAAGGACGCGTGTGGATGGATCCGATATGGTGCAACAACACATATGCAATTGCAGTTACAAAAGAATTCTCTGAAGAAAATGGTATTACTACACTCTCAGATTACGCTGCGTATGTAAAGGAAAACGATGGTGAGGTCCACTTTGCCAGTGATTTCGAGTTCTACTCCCGCCCTGACGGGATAATGGGATTGCAGCTTCACTACGATTTTGCATTCAAACCCGATTATATCACCACTGTTCTCCCCGGTCTGACGTTCGAATATCTTGCAAAGGGAAGAAGCACTGCGGCGATGGTATTCGGAACCGATCCGGCGGTTGTGAAATTCAACTGGGTCGTGCTGCAGGACGACAAGAACTTCTGGCCTCCCTATGACCTTTGTCCTTACACCAGAAAAGAGGTCCTTGACGCAAATCCAGGACTCGATGACGCACTGGGTGATCTGATTGCCGCCTTTCCGAGCGTTCCGAAAGGGGCACGGCAGGAGATGACCAACCTGAACGCCCAAGTTGACATCGATATGATGGAGCCTGAAGACGCGGCCATGGAGTGGCTCGAGGAAAAGGGGTTGATCGACTGATTTTTTCTACCTGAAGAGAAATAATTTTTACACAGGACCAGCTTTCAGAGTGCTGGTCCTGTTGGACTAATGCTGTATATGGTGGTGGCTTATGCGCATAAAAGAGCAAAGGGATGTGAAATGACAAAAAAAGAGGCATAAAAAATGTGGGTTCAAGCATATGAATATCTGCTAAACCATCCTGATAAAATACTGGAGTGGACTCTTCAGCACCTGTACATCATCCTTGTGGCAAATGCCTGCGCTGTGGTAATCGGCATTCTGGTCGGGATCTACATCAGCGGAAAGGGAAGAGAGCAACTTGCGGACACAGTCATCTATCTGGCAAGCATCATGATGACCATTCCTTCACTCGCACTCTACGGGATTCTCATGGGTATCCTTGGGGCGCTGACGCTGCCCTCGATCGGTTTTCTCCCGGTGGTGATCGCGCTTACTCTCTACGGCCTGCTTCCAATTGTTCGGAACACTTACACCGCTATTCGGGAGGTCGATCCAGCCATTATAGAAGCGGGGCGCGGTATGGGTATGAGTGAATCGCAGATACTTTTCAAGCTCAAGCTTCCCCTCGCGGTACCGGTGATCATGGCAGGGCTCCGCCAGGCGATTGTCATGAATATCGGTATTGCGGCGATCGGCTCCTATATAGGTGCTGGAGGGCTGGGACAGCCCATATTCCGCGGTATTGCAAACTATCGTGTGGATCTCATTCTCGTCGGTGCGGTGTTTGTATCCCTGCTTGCCATCATCGTTGATATCGTCATGGCGAGGGTGGAGCGGCTGACCACACCGAAAGGTCTCAAAGTGAGGGGAAAGACAAGTGATTAAATTGGAAAATGTCACAAAGGTATATCAGGATGGAACGAAGGCAGTAAAAGAGCTTTCGCTTGAAATAGAAAAGGGGGAGTTCTGCATATTTCTCGGGCCTTCGGGTTGCGGAAAAACAACGAGTATGAAAATGATCAACCGCCTCATTCCCCTGACCTCAGGAAAGATCTTCGTAGACGGAGTGGACGTCATGAAGCTCGACCCCAATGAGCTTCGGAGGGGTATAGGGTACGCAATCCAGAACATCGGTCTTTTCCCCCATCTCACGGTTATGGAAAACATCGCCACAGTTCCCATGCTCCAGAAGTGGCCGAAGAAAAAGTGGCGTACACGCGCCGCGGAACTGCTTGAGCTGGTAGGAATGGACTCCGGGACGTTTCTCGACCGGTATCCGAGCGAACTTTCCGGGGGGCAGCAGCAGCGGGTGGGTGTCGCGCGATGCCTGGGGGCGGATCCTCCCATACTTCTCATGGACGAACCGTTTGGTGCGATTGATCCGATTACCCGTGCGAAGCTTCAGGATGAGTTCTTGAAGATCCAGTCGACGATCAAGAAGACCATCGCCTTTGTTACTCACGACATCAACGAGGCGATCAAGATGGGAGACAGGATCGCACTGCTTCGCCTGGGTGAGCTCATACAGTACAGCGATCCCGCCACCCTACTCAACGAACCGAAGAATGAATTCGTGAGGAATTTCGTCGGCGCAGACAGGGTCCTCAAGGGGATGCGTCTTTACAGGGCACGTGATGTCATGCAGGAGCCGCCGCTCATGTTCACAGAGGATGAAAAGCCTTCAACGGTCGGGGAGCAGATGAGGCAGAACATGCTGAATTGGGCCATGCTTGTAGACAAAAAAAAGCGCTTTCTGGGCTGGATTACCTATGATGACCTCGAAAAGAGCACATCGCTTCGCGAGATAATGGTCGAGCCGGCTGTGACCACGTCGCCGGAAACACCGCTGAACGAAGCGATCTCATTGATGCTCAACAGTGCAATCGGAAATCTTTCGGTGGTCGACAACGAAGGGCACCTGCTGGGGGTTTTGACCTTCGAGATAATCAGAACCATCCTCTCGCAGGAGAGCGAAGACAAGAAATCGGACGGGGGGTGAAAAAGTGAGAAAGTATGTAATTCTGGGCGGCCTCATCGCACTCCTCCTGGGCATCACCATCTGGATGACGGGGCTCGAATCGGTCGGTATCTTCAAGATGGCTCCTGCAACAAAGGTGTTGAAAGCAACGGCACGGCACTTCCAGATCGTCGGAGCAGCAGAGGCGCTCGCCATCGCACTCGGTATTCCCATCGGATTTTTCAGCACACGGAGGGCAATGCGGTTCGTGTCTCCTGTGCTGATTGGAACGGCCAATGTAGGACAGACCATCCCCACACTCGCGTTCATCGGTATTGCCGGTGCGGTTCTGGGCATGGGGTATAAAGCTGCGGTCATTGCGCTGTTTATCTACGGTATGCTTCCCATAATCCGCAATACCTATGCGGGGATACGGTCTGTCGACCCCTCGGTGATCGAGGCTGCACGCGGTATGGGAATGTCGAAGATGCAGATCACCGCTCGGATCGAACTGCGTATTGCAATGCCTGTCATACTTGCGGGAATAAGAACCTCAACAGTGGTCAATGTGGGGACCGCTGCGGTTGCGGGGATGATCGGTGCCGGGGGGCTTGGAGAGCTGATTGTGACGGGAATCGCTGTGCGTGTCACCCAGATCATTCTTCAGGGGGCAGCGCCAACCGCGGCACTTGCAATTATCCTTGATGCGGCTATCGGCGGAATCGAGAATGTGATTACTCCACGGGGTCTCAAGATACTCAAAGCGGCGCAGTGGCAGCAGTAGGCTGTGTGCATGGTTTATGGCATTCTCGCACCTCTGATGGGAAAAATGCGTCTTTCTCTCCTGTGAACGTGAAAGCAGCGCCTGACGAGTTCTTCCACATCCTGTTTGATCGGTTTTCTGGGATTTGTGAACACATTGACGTTCTTCAAGCTCCGTGCCACGATGAAGGGCACATCGTGGTTTTCACAGCAGATGATGCCCTTCTCGCAGGCTTCCATGGCAAAGGCGATAGCACTTCCTGTGGAGATCGTGTCTATACCGAAACGGTTGCACAGCTCATTCGCATATGATATTTCTTCGAGGTCGTCCACCAGGCACAGTGCTCCGAGTGTGCCCACTGTCTCGTGTTCAGCAGCTGCGCTCGAAACGCCTGCGTACTTTCCCTGACTGATGGCCACCTCTTTGCCGCATCCGATTACACAGGTTTTGCAGGCATAATCTCCACTGTAGATTGTTTCCCTCAGGGCTGTTCCCGATATACGGGAAGCGCCCGCTTGCCAACGCCCCTGCTCCCATTTTTTCAGCGGAAGGTATCCCATTTCCTCGAGCGCCTCCACAGGACCGCTTGTCCCGTATCTCAGCAAAATGGTCATGAATCCATATGTACACAGGGGTGGGAGAAGCGCCTCTTACCACGATCCCGTCGAATCCCGCCCTCTTCAGGTTGAATCCCCAGGTTCCTCCCACGTCGCTTTCTGCCCAGATGCCGGTCAAAGGTGACAGTAATGCAATGGAATGCCGGCCCGATGTTGGAATGGGGGTCCCTGTAAACGGACCTGCGATAAAGATAAGAGGATTTTTTGCAGAAAGCTCAGGGGTATGTGCACGAGTTTCATTAACCATGATCCACGCAGCCAGGCCGCTTCCGCCGGTAAACCTCTTATACGTATTTTCGTCAAAGGACCGAACTTCTAACTGCCCGCTGCTCAAGTCGACCCAAAGCATTCTGCCGGTGTAGCCTTTCAACATATTACTCCTCATTTCAGATCCTCGAATTCTTTTTCAATGCTCTTTTCAACAGCATCGTCGAGCTCGAGAACAGTGTGGGTGTCGAGGATTTTTTTTGCCTCCTGGTTCAAACGCACATACATGCTCCTGCTTCCGTCCGCCTCCCAGTTGTCGAACACTTTTCTGTCCATTCTCTTTGTGAGGTATTGCACCTGTTTCCAGTTTCTGAAGGTGTGGTCATCATCGAGGAAACCTCTTCCCGGTATTACCCTCGCGATCGCGTCAAGGGCGAGGGATTCTTCATCAACCGGGATGCCATCAACGATGAAGCGTGCGATTCCTATGGCTTCGTCGACGAGGAGGATCATCTCCATGGATGAGGTGAGCCCCGATTCGATGTAGCCGTTGTCATGCACCAGATTGCTTCTCGTAAGAAGCGCGCTGTAGACCGAAAGCATCGCTTCCATCCCAGCTTGCGCGTCAATGAGCTTGGAATCTGTAGCGCCGGAGGTTCCCCACACGGGAAGGTTGTAGAACCGTGCCATCTGAGTGTTTGCTGCGGAACCCAGAATCCACTCGGGAGCGCCATAGGCGACGACCGCAGACATCATATCGAGTGCGGCCATGTTCGATCCGAAAACGAAGGGAGCGCCCGGGTTTTTCAGCTGGGAGAGCACCAGTCCGGTGAGGGTTTCTGCGTTCCCAAGTGCGAGAGCCCCTGAAACCGTGATCGGTCCACCAGCGCCGGTGTTCGGCGAAGGAATGAACGCTGCAGGGATCCCCTTTTCCGCACAAAAAAGAAGCTTCTGCACGGCTTCGGGATTGATCAGTCGCGGTGATATCGGCTCGGCGTACAGAATGATGAAGGGTTTCTGACGTAGTTGTTCCGCCCCGCCTGAGACTGCACAGGCAATCCTGTACAGTGCTTTAATATCCTCCGTGTTGTTTGCCGTGTACATGAGAGGCTTTGTCGTTCCCCTGAGCATTTCCACAAACTCGTGCAGATACGCGAATCTCGGTTCCACGTCTCCCGGATTTCCCATTGACATCACAAAATCAAGATTCGGCAGGGCATCGGTCAGACGTGCGAATTTTCTGATGTCGGACACTGTTGATTTTCTTCTCTGTCCGGTATGCACATCGAGAGTGTAAATCGTGTCCGACCCTGTGCCGAAGTGGGTCTTTCCCCGTTCCAGGCATATGGACCTTTGTCCCAAACGGTCATACAACTGTATCTTTGAGGGAGCCGTGGAAAGTGCAGCGCGAAGAAGCCGTTCGGGGATTTTCACAAGCTCGCCTTCCACTTTTGCCCCCGCTTTTTTGAGCAGCCCTATGCTCTCCTCTTCCTTGATGACAAGGCCGATTCCGCTCATTACCTCCACTGTGGCGCTGTGTATCTCGAAGATCTGCTCTTCGGAAAGGACCCCGAAGAAGGGGTGCAGGGTTTCTACTCCGGTCTGTTTCATGGTTCTCTCCTTTTTCTTTTCGTTTTGTACCGGTACAAGGCAGTGATCAGTCTGTACCGTTGTATGATGAGCCAATCGATTTCCGGATCGACGAGACTCATTGACTTTTCCGCACCTGCCTGGATATCCGGAAGTTTGCTGTCGGTCATGCCTGCAATCGGCACGCAGGAAAGAACAACCGGCGTTCTCTTGCGTCAGATTTCGATGAGAAATGACGTGACAAGGGAATTGAACCTGAGGGGCCTTATCATCCGGCTTGTGATAAAGGAGACAATTGGCCGTTTTCGCAGGGCCTTCTCACCGTCTGCTATGAGCTCACACATTTCGATGACGTTTCTGATGCCATCGAGAGAGTGGACACCTGATTGTACATGTTTGGTCGTATTGGAGATTGCATAGTAAAACCTGCTGTCATCGACTTCAAAACCTGTTTTCCAGAGAATGGTTACGGCAGCATCCCGAATCTTTTTTATCTCTCTGTCGGTGAGAGACCTGTACCGTCCTCCTTTGAGCCCTCTGTTCTGCATGACAAACTTCAGGATTTTGCAAATGGTACCTAAAAAACAATCCGTCATTGTAAATCATTACAATTATTTTATCAAGGATTTCTTGCACATACAATAAAATGTATCAGTACAATAGTTGTATACAGATAAAATCTTACAATAATATTGTGTTTACTTATAAAAAAAGCCTTGAAAAATCGGTTTCCACGAAGTAAAATGTGAAGTGTATTGATACATTAATCAGGCGGAATCTTTTGAATATTACGCTCGACAAAAAAAACGGTCTTCCCTTTTACCTGCAGCTCAAACAGCAGCTCAAATCGATGATCAAAAATGGATCGATCAGGGGACAGAAACTTCCATCAGTCAGAAAGCTCGCAAAGGATTTTGGCCTGAGCGTGAATACCGTGGTTCGTGCCTATGAGGGACTGAGAAATGAGGGAATCATTACAGGCGCTGTGGGGAGGGGGACTTTTATCAACACAACACCGCAGTCTCTGAAAAAACAGAACCGAGATGTACTCTTGCGAAGGCTCATCGAGCATGCAGTCGAGGAGGCACTTTCTTTGGAATACAGCATTGAGGAATTCAGTACAGCGATTGACAGTTACATCCGTGAAAAAACTGAGACGATGCAGAAAGTGAGGCTCGCTTTTATCGAATGCAACATAGAGCAGGTGTTTCATTTTACCGAACATCTGGAGCTCGATCCTCACATTCACCGCATTCCTGTCCTGCTCAAAGAACTCACATCCGAAAACAGCACGGTCCTGCACCAGGTAGCGGAAAGTGATATTATTGTGACAAGTTTTTATCATCTCGACGAGGTGCGTGATCTTCTTGCGCACCTCGACAAGCCGATTGTCGGCGTCAGTCTCGAACCGGAAATAAACACGATCATCCGTATTGCAAAAATATCTGAAAAGAGTACGGTTGGGCTCGTGACAACCAGCAAGGCTTTTCATAATATCATACGGGAAGTGCTCGATGAGCTGCATTTTTCTTTTCGGCGTATCCTTGAGACTCACACCAGCGATAACAACGCAATTCATCGAATCGTTCGGCAGTGTGATGCGGTTCTTGTTTCTCCGAAACAGCGGCACGTAGTGGAGGCCATTGCAGAGGAGGACACGGAAATAATAGAGTTTGTATTCACTCCGGATCGGACCTCAATAAACAACCTGAAGGTTGCGCTCCTCGAGCTGAAAAAAAACAAAACCGGTTAGGAGGTATATATGCCCTTGAGAATCGCTGAGTTCACCTTTCTTGAGCACTTAAGCACCCGTTATGGAATTCCAACTCCCCGCTTTCTTGCCGACAGCACGGATCGGATCAGAATCAAAAAAGCACTGGAGGAATGGGGAGGGAAAGCGCTTGTAAAACCGGACGTGCTGGCCGGCAGACGGGGAAAGGAGGGAAGTGTTGTCACGGTCACGAGTTCCCAGGAGGCGATACGCGAGTTGAAACGGGTTTCGAGCACCGAGGTGAACGGGGGGATTCCGCGGCTCGCCTATCTGGTTGAATATATTCCCGCTCAAATGGAAATGTATACTGCTGTACAGTACAACACGGGTTTTCTTGCACCCTCCTTTACCGTATCCCTTCAGGGTGGAGTCGACATCGAGGAGGTAGCGGAGGAGGCAAAAGTCACCATCCCGATCGATATATACAGAGGGCTCGACGCTTATCAGGCGAGTGAAATACTGTCCGCATTGGACTGCCCGAAAAGCCTGAACAGCCTGCTCTCCCGTCTCATGATTTCCTTCTGGGACCTGTTTATATCCACTGGAATGGAAATGGCAGAGATCAACCCCTGGAGAATTACACCGGCCGGCGGGGCATATGCCTGTGATTTCAAGGCCGTAATCGACGAAGCAAACTACAAGTCGAAGATACCGGGCCTGGTGTTTCCTGAATACCCCGACAACAAGACTGACTTTGAAGAGGAGATGGATGCATGGAATGCAGCAAGTCACCGCGGGCAGGCGCACGTGTCCGATCTGAATGGGGACTTGATTCTTCCCATCCTTTTCGGCGGCGGTGTGTCGACCATTATTACGGAAACACTTCAGGCAGCAGGGGGGAGTCCGATGTTTCTCTCTGATTTCGGCGGCAACCCGCCATACGAACGCATGCTGGGAACGGCAAAGCGGTGCTTCGAGCACAAGCTTGGAGAAGCAGAGCTTCTGCTCATTCTGGGAGGCAAAGCGAACAACACGCTGATCGATGTGACATTTAAGGCCATTGCGGACGCACTCATAAGTTATGTGGAGGAACACGGACCGATACACATGCCAGTCGTGATCGGCAGGGGCGGACCGAGACTGGTAAAGGGAATTCTGTCCCTGAAACAGACCCTCGATTATCTCAAATTACCCTATGTGATATTCGGGCCCGACACCCCGGTCACGGGGGTAGCGGAATACGCGGCGCGGCTTGCCAATGCAGCGAGGAAACTGAAGGAGGAGAACAATGAGGGCGAAGTGTCTGAGAGACCTGCTTAAGCAAAACGACAGAATCGCAGTTTCAAACATCACCGGAAGAGAAGCTTCAAAGGTCAGCTACGTCAGCCAGAAGTACTCTCCGAATATCATAGGCGGGTGGGCGCTTGGAAAAGGCGGAGAACAGGTCGAATCTCCGTGCGGTGCGATACCGGTATTTGCCACGTTTGAGGAACTTCTCAGATCCACTCCCAAATCTCGACACCCGAACAAAGTTATCGTCTATTCACCGCCTGAAGCGGTATACGGTGAGGTCAAGGAGGTTGCCCGGTACGGAAAAGATTCGGTGGAAACCGTCTTTATTATCACTGAGCACATATCCATCGAGGTCACGGCGAAGATCCATCAGATATGCAGCCAGGTGAACATCGACGTCGTGGGCTGCAACACACTCGGGATGATAAATACCCATGAAAAGGTTCGTGTGGGGGCTGTGGGCGGCGACACGCCCGAAGAAACATTCAGGCCGGGCTCCGCGACCATCATTTCCAATTCGGGGAACATGGTGAGCACAATTGCGACGTATATTCTGACTGCGGGCATCGGGACCTCTTTCGGTATATCCACCGGAAAGGACAGGCTCATCCTTTTTCCACTCAAAGATTTCCTGGTCCTTGCGGAAAAAGATGATCATACAAAGATCATCGTGCTCTACGTTGAGCCGGGTGGAACCTATGAGCACGAGGCGATTGAATTGATGAGGAAAAATGGATTTTCGAAGCCGATTGTCGTGTATGTCGCTGGAGAAATTGCAGAACGCTGCAAGGTGAGCCTGGGGCACGCTGGCTCTGTGGTGGAAGGGGAAAAAAGCTCAGCACGGGCAAAAAAAGAGGCGTTTGATTCGTATTTCGGCATTCCTCCGTTCAAGCCGGAAAAACGTTATCACAAAACAGAAGAGCTGAAGGCTTCGCTCGCGCAAGGTATCCGTGTCACCGCACTTCATCACATCCCCGATGCGGTAACGCTCGTTGTGAACACACTCGGGATAAGAAAGGATATCGGAAGAACACGGCCGCTGCGTCTGAACCCGTGGTTCGTTCACTTGGGGGAGCTCGGAAAGCGTCTGCCCGCAGAACTTGCGCTTTTCCCCGGTGTTATCCTTGAGCCTTACGCGGAACAGCTCAAAGCGCAGGAGCAGACTTTCGTGAGGTCTTTCATCAGACAGCCGATGCGAAACGCATCGCACGCGAGCGCAAATGACGGAAAAATCCCCCGTATATTCGGCTACTCTCTCACGGACATCATGGAAAAGCGATCCTTCACTGCGGCACTTATTCTGTACTGGACGGGCGAGCTGCCGCGGGACGCATTTGAAGAACGGGTCGCTGAGCTGACATTGGTCGCCTCACTGACAAACGGCCCTGGAACGATTTCCGCGCAAGGCGCGAAGCTCTCCGCATCAGCGGGAAACACGCCGAATACGGCGATGATCTCCACTCTTTCAGCTATAGGGCTGGTGCATGGTGGAAACGGATCCCGTGCGGTGGAGTTTTTACTCGATAGTTTTGTTTCCGCGGAGGTGGAGGATCCTTACGCGCCTTTTGCCGATGTTCAGGAAATCGCAGTAAAGGCGGCAGCCGATTTCAAAAAAAGGAAAATGGCGGCAAAAGAGGCGGGATTCGAATACCGCAGGATTCCCTGTCTGGGTCATCCGGTGTTCCGAACAGATCCGGTAAACTTTGATCCCCGTGAGCAGGTCATCTACGGATACATAATGCGTGCAGGAAGAACAAACGTGTTTCTCGAGTTCTACCACCTTCTCGCCCAGGCGCTGAAGGACAACGGCTCCACAAAAAACGTTCTCGCGGTAAACCTCGATGCTGCGATTGCGTCCGTATGGCTGGGAATATGCTGGCGCAAACTCAAAGAAAAGCAGATGAGCGTGAATCGCGCAGTCGATATCCCATTCATCGCCTTTGCACTGGGGCGCGCGGCGGGCGGATCGGGGGAATATCTTGATCACAATGACTTCGGAACGGAGATGGACATGCGGGTGCCGGTCAGCGAGTGCCGCACCCTGACGAAAGAGAAACAACTCCCGCAGTGACGCATTTCAGGTGTTCCGATAATTTTCCTCTCCTGTTAGAAGAGAGGCAGAAAACCTTCCAGAAAACTATTTTTTTTCTTGACATGTGGTGAAGTTGTACATACGATAGAAAACGGTTACATGAAAATGGTTTCATAATTACGGACTGCAATTATGGCGACAATATCGGATGTGGCGAAAAAAGCAGGTGTTTCAAAGGCAACAGTTTCGAGGGTTTTGAACGACACCGCAGTGGTAAACAAGGAAACGCGAAAGCGGGTAATGGGAGCAATCGAGACTCTTCACTATACCCCAAGCTTTCTGGCAAAGGGCATGAGAAAGAAGAAAACGAGCACTTTCGGCATTGTCATCCCTGATTTCAGAAATCTTTACTACTCGGAGTTTTTGAAAGCAATCGAAGAAGAGGCGAAAAAACATGGGTACATCGCTCTTATATGTACAGGCGAAATGAACGCGAAACGGGAGAAGGAATACATAAATTATCTATTAAACAGGCAGGTAGAAGGATTGGTGCTCTGCTGTTATGTAAGCATCATGGAGAACAGCTCTTTCATCCATCAGATTGCGAGAAAGGTTCCGATTCTCGTGATGGATCAGCCTTCAGGCGGTTTGCCCGTTTCTTCTGTATACGCGGATGGGTACATGGGATTCAAGACGCTTGTAGGCTATCTCATTAAAAAGGGCCATCGAAGGATAGGGATGCTAAGGAGCCTGCACCGGTATCCGTGCAGTGAGAGCAGGTTTATCGGGTACGTGGATACGTTAAGGGAAAACGGGATAGAGCCGGATCAAAACATCATAGAAGAGAGTGATTTTACCGCAGCGGGAGGATACGAGTCGGTAAAGAGACTTCTGAGAAGATCGCGTCCCACTGCGATTGTTGGGGTGAATGATCTGATTGCAATTGGAGCTCTCAAATATATTCGGGAGAAGGGCTACTCTGTACCTGAGGATATTGCAATTGCAGGGTTCGATAACATTGCGCTTTCATCTCTTGTATCACCACAGCTTACGACTGTTAACATTCCTGTTGAGAAGATCGCATATGAAGCAATCAATCAACTGATTCGCAAGATCCAAAACAATCGTGCGAGAAACAGGGATATCGTCGTTGAGACTGAATTGATCATACGACAGACAACGGAACAAGTGAAAAAAGATGAGATAATGATGTGATGCGGTTATGGATACGCAGCCGGCAGAATGAACAAAGTTTTTTCAAAAATGGGAAAACGTTTGACAAAAGATTCGCCATGCACAATCAGTATCTATATGTAAATGATTTCATGAAAATGGTTACATAATTTGTAATTCTTCACGTGCTGAGAAAAAAATTACGGCAGGAAGCGGGTGGATAAAGTGCAAAGTATATTGGCCTTGGAAAATATTTCTAAGAAGTTTACGGGAACGCTTGCTCTCTCGGAAGTCGATTTCGATCTTTATCCCGGTGAAATACATGCGCTCGTGGGAGAAAATGGGGCTGGAAAATCGACCCTGATCAAGATAATTACCGGTATCCATAAACCTGACAGCGGGATGATAAAGCTGAGCGGCGAGGCGGTATCATTTTCCGATGCCCGCGCGTCATATGATCATGGGATCGCTGCAATCTACCAGGAAGCGAGTCTTTTTGAGGATCTCAGCATTGCAGAAAATATCTACATGGGGCATCAGGAAATACGGCCGTTTACGAAAAACATCAAGTGGGGTTCGATGTATAAGAAAGCTTCTGAATTAATCAGGAGCCTTGATGTGAAACTCGATCCTCGGGCGCTTGTGAAAAGCCTCAGCATTGCTGAGAAGCAGCTTGTTGAGATTGTGAAGGCATTGTCCTCTGATGCGCGAATATTGATCATGGATGAGCCGACTGCGGCGCTCACAAAAGAGGAGATAGACTACCTTTTCAACATCGCACGGAGGCTTCGCAAAGAGGGGAATGCAATTATTTTCATCACCCACCGTCTCGAGGAGGTTTTTGAAATTGCAGACAGGGTAACGGTAATAAGAGATGGAAAGAAAGTGGGCACAATTGAGGGGGAACACATCGATGTTGACGAATTGGTGAGAATGATGGTGGGGAGAAATCTCAAGACTCTTTATCCGAAAGGGGAAACTGAAATTGGAGAGCCTGTACTTCGTGTGGAGGGCTTGTCGAGGGCCGGGGAGTTCAACAATGTTTCGTTCGAGCTGAGACGGGGAGAGATACTTGGGATGGTAGGTCTCATTGGTGCAGGAAGAACCGAGGTCGCGCGTGCTATATTCGGTGTCGAGAAACTTGAAGGAGGAAAAATATTTCTTGAGGGCAGGCAGGTCAAGATCGAACATCCTCGCCAGGCGATGGAACTGGGTATAGCCTACCTTTCAGAATCGAGAGGAGAATTTGGTTTGGTGCTGCAAATGGACATCACTCAGAACATTACAATCCCGATTCTCAATACTTTTACGCGATTTGGCTGGATCAACAGAGAAAATGAGCGTAAAGAGGCAATGAAATATTTCCGCCTGCTGGATATCCGCGCTTCCGGTTTGGAACAGAAAGTTGAAAGCCTCTCGGGAGGAAATCAGCAGAAGGTATCGATCGCCAAATGGCTTGCTGCGAATGCAAAGATACTCATCCTCGATGAACCGACGAAGGGGATTGATGTTGCAACCAAAGCAGCTGTTCACAAACTCATGAGCGATCTGGCCAGCGAGGGAAAAGCAATACTGATGATTTCTTCCGAGATTCCCGAAATCATCGGAATGAGTGATAGAATCCTCGTTATGAATGAGGGAGTTCTTGTATCAGAAATAACGAGGGCTGAGGCAACACAGGGAAAAATTTTAACCGCTGCCCTCGGTGAAAAGACCTCATAGAGGGTAGTCAAGATGAAAATGTGAGAGTGAACAATGAATGATATAAGACTGAAGAGTCGGCTGAAGGAAATGGTTCGCAGAAGAGAATTCGGCATCTTTATCATCATTGTCGTCATGACGGTGGTTGTGGGTTTCCGAAACCCGACCTTTTTCACAAAAGACAACTGGAAAGACATGTTGATGTATGCGTCCATTCTTGCATTCATTTCCATTGGGCAGATGATAACCATAGTTACGGGGGGCATTGACCTTTCTGTCGGCTCAGTGGTGGCACTCTCGGGAATGAGTGTCGGAATCATTATGAGGGAATATCCTGTTTTTCATCCCGTATTGCTGATCTTATTGGGAACGATATTCGGTCTGGGCTGCGGTCTTGTGAACGGACTGCTGATTGGCAAAGGAAAGATTCATCCCCTCATCACGACTCTGGCTACGATGTCGATTTACCGGGGACTGGTCGTCGTTGTCTCGCGAAGCAGGTGGGTTGTGTATGGAGATATCACTGACGGGTTTAGAATGATTGCGCGCGGAAACACGCTCGGCATTAATAACCTGATGTTTTCAGCGCTGATTATTGCCATAGTTGCATACTATTTCCTGAATCACACGAGAAAAGGGCGTGAAATATTTGCATTTGGCGATCACAAGGAAGCCGCCCAGTTCGTGGGGATAAACGGTGTAAATATCAATATACTGGTCTACACAATTTCAGGGTTGCTCGCAGGATTTGGAGGCGTTCTCTGGGTTTCACGAGTGCACACTGCACAGGCCAATACTGCGCTGGGATACGAGATGCAGACCATTGCAGCCTGTGTTATTGGAGGAGTGAGCATATTTGGCGGTGTAGGGTCTGTGATCGGTGTCCTTCTCGGAACACTCGTGTTTGGTATTATCCTGAACGCCCTCGAATTGATCGGTATCGTCGATTTCTGGAAACTTTCAGTGCAGGGTTTTGTCATACTTCTGGCGGTGATTTTTGATGCGGTTTTATCTCACCGTGTCATGGAGCAGATGCGGAAACGGAGGAGAATATTTGATGCTGAATGACAGTGGAAACAGGCCAAAAATATCAATGTCTGCTACGCTGCGGAGTTGGGAATTCACCATATTTGTATTGCTGATAATCGTTTTCATTGTCAATCTGTTTCTCTCACCTGATTTGTTTCGGATTGAAAACCTTTTTGATGCAACACTGACATTTACGGAGAAAAGCATCCTGACCCTCCCGATGGCACTTCTCATCATAAGCGGAGTGATAGACATATCGATTGCCTCCATATCAGCGATGTCAGGGGTGATACTGGGGGTATGCTACAGAGCGGGTATAGCAATCGGTTATGCAACGCTCATCGGATTGGCGGTAGGCCTTATTGCCGGTTCGATAAACGGGCTTATCATCACCAAGCTAAGAATGCCGTCAATCGTCGTCACGCTCGCAATGATGCTTTTCTACAGGGGAATCGGGTATATTTTGCTGGGTGATACTGCAGTAAGAGATCTCCCGGAAAGGTTCGGACTCCTGGGTGGTGCGTACAGCGCGACATTCATACCGATACAGTTTCTGATATTCATCGTGCTCGCGGTTGTGTTCGGGATTATCCTGCACAGGACGAAATTCGGACGGCTGATCTATATTGTTGGAAACAACGAAAATACTGCACGGTACTCGGGTGTTCATGTCGACAGGATTCGCTTGATTCTCAACGCGGTTACAGGGTTGATTGCAGGACTATCGGGGATACTCTTGACCTCCCGAATAGGTTCTGCACGTCCCGATATTGCACAGGGAAATGAAATGGCGGTGATTACCATCGTGCTCCTGGGAGGAGTGTACATATTTGGTGGAAGAGGCTCGATTATAGGTGTGGTTATCGCTGCCCTTATGCTTGGATACGTGCACTACGGGCTCTCTCTGCTGAACATACAGGAGCAGGTGATAAGGATTTTTACCGGCGGGCTTCTGATTATCGCGCTTCTCATACCGACGATTGCGGAAAAGCTAAGGTTCAGGGAAAAACCCGTGGGAGGTGGGTAGGATTCTCTTGTCTCTGGACATCGCCTGCAGGTTTTGATGTACGTATATGCCTTCAGCGCGATGGATGAATACAATAATAACAATAGGAGGAAGAAGAATGATGAAAAAATTTGTTATCCTGACTGTGATGCTCGCGCTGCTCGCGAGTGTTTCACTGGTGTTTGCAAGTGCACCAAAGGGTGAGGCTGAGAAGGCTGCAAAGGGTGAGGGACCGTTTACACTGGCATGGATACCGAAAGGACTTGGGCACCCTTATTTCATCTCCTGCTATGAAGGTGCGAAAGAAGCTGCAAAGGAGTATGGGGACAAGATCTTTGAGGTAGGTCCTGATGACTGGAGTGTAGAAGGACAGATAAGTGTCGTAGAGTCTGTCATCGATCAGAAGGTCGACGCAATCGGTATTGCGGCAAACGACATGGATGCGCTTGCGCCTGTATGCAAAAAGGCAATGGATGCGGGTATTCCGGTTGTTGCATGGGATGCGGCAGTCAATGAGAGTGCGCGGGTTACCTTTGTCAATCAGGCAAGCTTTGAGGGCATCGGTCGAGGTTTAGCCTCAGCAATGGGTGAAGTCATCGGGTACGAAGGCGAGATTGCAGTGCTGAGCGCAACACCACAGGCTCCCAACCAGAGGAAATGGCTTTCCTGGGTGTATGAAGAGTTCAAGGATCCGAAGTACAAAAATGTCAAGCTTGTGGATGTTGTGTATGGAGATGACATGACAGAGAAGAGCTACGACAAGGCACTTGGACTGATCAAGGCCTATCCGGGCCTGAAGGGTATTATTGGTCTGTCTGCGGTTGCAACACCAGCAGCGTGTGCAGCGGTAACCGACAAGGGAGTCGTTGGTGAGGTCAAAGTTGTCGGATTCGGCATCCCAAGCACAATGAAGGATTATGTGCTCGAAGGTGCATGTCAGAAGTTTCTGCTCTGGAACACAATGGATCTGGGATACGTAGCGACGACTCTGATGCACAAATGCTGTACCGGCGAGTTTAAAGGTGAAGTAGGAGAAAAAGTTGAAATGGGAAGGCCGACCATGGGGGAGCCTGACGGCGTATATGAGGTGATAGTAGGTGAAGATGGCGACCCGTTTATTCTGCTCGGGCCTCCGATGGAATTCGACAAGTCGAATATCGAAAAGTGGGCGGCAATATTCTAAAAGACATTTGGTGAATGCTGTTCAATCTCATGCTGGACCGAGGAAACCGGCTGCGCAGGTGGGATGGATTACTATTCAGGTTTTTATGATATTAACATGATGATGGAAAATGAACATCGGTTGCCCCCTGCGCAGTGTATTTATTAACGGAAAATCGTATTCGCGGGCGCATGAAGTAAGATGAATTGTGATTTATCATCATTCTTGCTTTCACTCGTTCCCTTGAATAAAATTAATCATTCGATTCTATGTATGGTGCTCATAAGTGATTCATCGCACTACTACCGGTTAAATACACAAGTAAGAGGAGATATATCATGACGAAGATTACTTTTATCGGTGCCGGAAGTACGATGTTTGCACGAAACCTTCTGTGCGACATCTTTTCCTTTCCGGAGCTTAGAAAGATCACGGTGATGCTCGAAGATCCCAACGAGCAGCGTCTCGACATGACCTACAGGCTTGCGAACAGGCTTGTTGAGCAGGAAGGATACCCTGCAAAGATAGAACGGACAACCAATCAGAAGGAAGCTTTGAAGGGTTCTGATTTTGTTATCGTCATGTTTCAGATTGGCGGGCTTGAAGCCTATTACATAGACAAAAAAATCCCACTGAAATACGGGATTGATCAGACGGTTGGCGACACACTCGGTCCTGGCGGCACATTCCGGGGAATCAGGTCAATCCCGGCCCTTATAGATCTCTGCAGGGATATGGAAAAGGTGTGCCCGGATGCACTGCTTCTCAATTATGCAAACCCGATGGCTGCGATGATGTGGGCGGTAAACAAAGCAACAACAATTCAGAGTGTCGGGCTGTGTCACTCGGTACAGGCAACAACCCGCCAGATTGCGGGCTACATCGGAGCCGGTCCGTGGGAGAATTACCCTTTCACGGAGGAGGAATGGGAAATATTTTTTTACGCTCCCATACCTGAAAGCATCAACTTTTACGTTGCAGGAATAAACCATCAGGCATGGTATTTAAAATACGAGGTCGATGGAGAGGATGCGTACCCCAAAATTCGCGAGGCATACAACGATCCAAAGGCATACGAGGCTGACGCAGTAAGATTTGAGATACTCAAACACTTCGGATACTTCGTTACTGAATCTCCCCACCATATGTCTGAATATGTGCCGTACTTTCGGAAGAACCCTGATATGGTGAACCGTTTTGTAAAACGAAGGTGGGATTACTACGATATCTGCGTGCAAAAGAAAGACGTACTCGATAGGGAGATACACTTGCAGATCGAGGGGAAAAACAGGATTAAGGTGAGGACGAGTGTGGAATATGGATCGAGGATCATCCATTCTGTGGTGACCGGAAATCAAATCAGAATCAACGGAAACGTAAACAACTCGGGGCTCATTACGAACCTTCCGAAAGACTGCTGTGTGGAAGTCCCCTGTCTGATCGACAAAAACGGAATAAATCCATGCTATGTCGGTGAACTTCCTCCTCAGCTTGCTGCGCTGAACAGAACGAATATCAATGTTCAGTCACTCGTCGTGGAGGCCGCACTGAACCGCGACAGGGAGGCTGCGTATCACGCAGTAATGGTTGATCCGCTTACCGCAGCCCTTCTCACACTCGATGACATACGGAAGATGGTTGATGAAATGTTCGAGGCGGAGAAACAGTGGCTGCCGGATTTCTAGACACGTGTACCGGGAGTGAAAAAAAAGTTTTTTCTTGTGCAGTCTGAAAACATGGAGGATGGGATCATGAGCACAAACAGTTTTGAAAAGGAGTTTCTCAGTCCACCGCAGGAATTCGGACCTGCGCCGTTCTGGTTTCTCAATGAACGGCTCGATGAAAAGGAGCTCTCATGGCAGATCCGTCAGATGAAGGAGAAAGGATTGAGCGGATATGTCATGCATGCACGATACGGGCTCGAAGTTCCATATCTTTCTGAAGAGTGGTTTGCAAAGATCGGTCATATCATACGAGAGTCAGAAAAATACGGCATGGATGCAATTATCTACGATGAGTATGACTGGCCGAGTGGAATGGGCGGAACGCGCGTGCTCGATGATCATCCGGAGTACATCCTGACATATCTGGATATCTCATTGGTAAGGTGTGCAGAAAAAAAGTCTTTGCATGTCCCGCTTGAAGACGGAAAGATCGTTGCCGTCTTCGGCGCGCAATACGATGTCGATGCACACGAACCGAAAGATTTCAACTTTAAAGTGAAGAACCTCAAAGATCTTAGAGAACATGCAGAAAAAGGGATGCTTGCGATAGACGACTGTGCTGGTATCGACATCGTGTTTTGTTTTATCGAGAAGGAACTCCTGGCGTACCATCCAAAGACCGCGTTTCCCCAACCCAGCGAGGAGGACTGCCCTTTTCATCAGCCGCACGGATGGGACTGGTACTTTCCCTATGGAAAGTATGTTGATCTTTTTAACCCTGATGCAGTCGACTACTTTTTCAAGACCACCCATGAGGAGTATAAGAAGTGTTTCAAAGACTCCTTCGGAGGAGCGGTATCAAAAGTGTTTACGGATGAGCCCGGCTTCTACACGATTATGCGGGAGGGTGCGAGTGCGGTGCCGTGGTCGAGAATCTTTCCCGATGAATTCCTGAAGGAGTATGGTTATTCAATAATCGATTCACTTCCTGCTCTGGTGAGCAACATCGGAGAAAAGACCGCCACGGTGAGACACGACTTTTGGGAAAAGCTTACCAACATGTTCGCGCAAAACTATGTAAAGCGGTATGCCGACTGGTGTGATCGCAATAACCTCCAGCTTATTGGACACTTCAGACTGTGTAATCCCTTTCTTATATGGCAGATGGTGTATCAGGGAAACGCGATACCGGGGATGGCACAGATGCACATTCCCGGAGTAGATGCACTTGACAATGTCGAAGGTGATCTCAACCTCAGGTGGGGGATCGATGAGAATGTGTGGCAAATCGAAAGCAAGCTCGTCTCGTCTGTTGGTCACCACTACGGAAAGCGCAGGATAATGAGTGAATCATTTGCTCTCGGAGGGTGGAAATACCGGATGGAGAACATGAAGATACTGGCGGACTGGCAATATATGATGGGGATCAACTTCATGGTCCCGCATGCGTTTCACTATTCCATCAGTGCACAAAGAAAGCGTGAGTGCCCGCCCAGCGAGTTCTATCAGAATCCGATGTGGGACAACTACAAATATTTTTCAGACTACCTCTCCAGGCTCGGGGTGATGATGATAGACGCTGTACACGTTGCTGATATCGCACTTCTCTACCCCATGGAGAGTCTGTGGGCAGAGTACGTGTCTGGAACTGTCGAAAGGTTCCCCTGGGATATAAGCGATGACTTTTCCTACATCACGGACCGTCTTCTGAGACTGAACATCGACTATAATATCCTGGGCCAAGACACTCTCGCTGAGTGCACAATCGAAAATGGAAAGCTTCGGATAAGGAATCAGCAGTATTCAGTCATCATCATGCCGCCGATGACAACGCTCCGCGATGAATCTGCAAAGAAAATCCTTGAGTTTTTGGAGGCTGGAGGAAAAGTACTGGTGCTCTCGATGCTGCCTTACAAGACTAATGACGGTAAACCGCTCGGTGATTTTACCAGTTATTTTGAAAAGGCCCTCGGGGTACGTTCGCAAGAGCTTGTCTCCGATTACAAAGCGCGGGTTGGTTCAGCAAATCTCATTGAGCAAAACGGCACAGGCCTCGTAAAGAGCGGGCCTCTTTTTCTCTCTGACCCTGCAGGCTCGATCGATGAGGCCGTAGGCAGGCTTGTCGAAAGAGATTTTGCAATCCGTTTTTCAAATGCTTCACACGGGAATATCTACTATTCTCACTGGCGAAAGGAAGGGAAGGAAATTTATTTCATAGTAAATTCTGATGAGAGGCGTTACGAGATGGAAATTGAGCTCCGCGGGAAAGGTGTTCCATCCTTCTGGAATCCTGAGACAGGAGAACGAACACCGGCACACTGCTACACTGTTGGGGAAAATGGGAAGCTCACACTCCCACTCAAACTTCAAATGCTTCAATCAATTTTTGTGGTCCTTGACGGCGAAGCGAGTGAGCCCGGCACTCGAATCGTTGCGACAAATACAGAAATTCTATCAGTTGAAGGTACGGATGTCACGGTAATGAAAAAAGAAGATTACGGCATGCAATTCATCGATTTTCTGAATGGAGAAAAGCCGAGTCATTTTGAGGTCGATATTGGTCCTGACATGGTGCGGGAGCTCGGGGACAGATGGACCATACACCGCAACAAACCAAATGCACTGGTTCTCAATCGATGGCAGGTAACTCAGGGATTCACAGAAGGAGTCGGCTGGTTCAATATGCTTGGCGGAACCGTAACGTGGGAAACCCATTTCTCTGTGGAGGGCCACGGTGGTGATCTCAGGGCGGTGTTTGACAAGATTCCTGAACCGAACAGCATCGAAATAAACGGGACCCCTGTGGAGAGATTCAGGAATTCTACCTTCCTTGATCATCAAATGAAGGAGTGTGATCTGCGAAGGATTGTAAAGGAAGGTGACAATGTCATCAAAATATCTTTCGAGTTGCCGGAGAGAGCGTTTCAGGGAAAAACAGGGATAGAACCAATCGAGCTCATGTTCGATCCTGTGATGATCATTGGAGATTTTGTTTTAATAAAAAGTCAAAAGAAGGACGAATACATCATTGCTCCGGAGCGTTCTGAACTACGCACCGGTTCGTGGGGGGCTCAGGGATACCCCTTCTTTGCCGGGGACATCGAATATCGACAGCATATCTATCTCGACGCACGTTTTCTGCAGGGGAGGCGTTGTTTTCTCGAGGCGGAAAACATCCGTGAAATTGCAGAGCTGCATATTAACGGATCGAGGGTTGGAGTGCGGCCGTGGAGACCACACTCGTGGGACATCAGTGGTGAGGTAAAGTCCGGCATGAACGACGTAAGAATAAGAGTATGGAACACGCTCACAAATCTTCTTGATTTAAAAGATTTTGATTCAGGGATCGTCGGGAATGTGAGAATCGTATCCAGGGAAGTGAAGACCGTTGTTGCACCCTGAGGAGTGCGGAGGAGGAGAAGAGATGGCAAAATACTGCATCGTTGGCGAGATAAAGCCTGAATATCTGGAGGAGTATAAAGAGCTTCACAGAAATATTCACAAAGGCCCTTACAAAAAGCTCCTGAGGGTCATAAAGCAGTCCGGTGTGAAAGAGGAAGCTGTTTTTATGTATAAAAATTATGCAATCATCTTCTATGAAGCGGAAGATCTCAACGGGTGCTATCGACTGCAGGGAGGTGCCGAAGTCTCAAAAAAGTGGAATGAGATGATGGCGCCTATGTTTGCCTCATCCTATGAGTTCAACGTATCCGAGAGGCTCCCACTTCTCGAAAAGGTTTTTGATCTTAGTGAGCAGCTCGAGGGAAAGTTGAACCCGTGAGGAACGGTGCAGAATGACAAAAACTGAAGAATTTAGAGAAAAGCTTTCAAGAACCCGCACCTACCTCGAAGAGAAGGGCCTGGATGGAGTGTACTTGAAACGCCGTTCCAATTTTGCCTGGATTACCTGCGGAGGGGACAACCGTATTGTCGATCACAGTGAAGACGGATGGAGTGGTGTGCTCGTCACAAAAAAACGCGCAGTTCTCATCACGGACAACACGGAGATGCCCAGAATCGTTGACGAGGAGGTTAGGGATATCCTAATTGAAACATTCGAGTACACATGGTATAAGTCGGAGTTGAAGGATTCTATAGAGGAGGTGTGTGGAACCACTAATGTTGCATGCGACATAGAAATTCCCGGGTTAAGAAAACTCGAACCGGACTTCTGCCGCATCCAGTATCAGCTCACAAAACCGGAGCTCGACAGATTCAGGGAGCTCGGCAACATAACATCAAAAGCATTTACACGGATTGGTGGGAACATAAAACCGGGCATGACGGAGCTGGATGTTTCCGCTCTTGTTGCATACGAGCTCATGAAGGAAAATGTCCAGCCACAGCTCACTCTTGTTGCCTGTGACAACAGAATCACCGATTATCGTCATCCCATACCGACAGCACAGAAGATCTCCATCTATGTGATGTATGTTGCTGTCGCGGTACGGTGGGGATTGAACCTCTCGATTACACGGTTCGTGCACTTCGGGGAACCCTCAAAGGAACTCCTTCGGAAGCATGAGGCAGTACTCAATATTGACGCGAGACTGATCAATAACACGAGACCCGGAAGAAGAATTGTGGATATATTCAAGCAGCACAGAGAAAACTTTGCACGATTCGGATTTCCAGATGAATGGCGCAAGCTCCACCAGGGTGGATCTGCAAGCTACAGGGTGAGGGATGTAAAAGCAACACTGGATACACCGGAAACAGAGATTGTGCTGGTGAACCAGGCATACGCATGGAACCCTTCGATAGCAGGGATCAAGAGCGAGGATACGATTCTCGTGCTGGAAACTGGAAATGAAATAATTTCAGAAGATCGGAACTGGCCGCTGGTGGAAGTCGATGTCGACGGGAAAACGATAATGCGGCCTGGTATTCTCATCAAGGAGCAGTAGAACAGCAAAAGAGAAGCAAGAACATGGGAGTGCGCATAGTATTTGGATGAACAACCGCCATAAATTGAGGTCCTATTTTGATAAACGATATTTTTGTTTAAGGAGAAGATCATCATGGGTATAAAAATAGCATTTATAGGAGCAGGCAGTACTATGTTCTCAAAGCTGTTGATGTGCGATATCTATTCTCACCCGGCCTTGAAGGAGGCAACCATTGTTCTCGAAGATATCGACGCAGAGCGTCTAGATCTTACCTATAGACTTGCTCAAAAAATATTAAAAGATTTTCACCTTCCTGGAAAGATTGAAAAGACAACCAATCAGAAGGACGCGTTAACGGACGCCGATTTTGTCATAAGCATGGTTGCAGTGGGGGGCCTTGATGCCTGGGAAATTGATAAGAGCATCCCTTTGAAATACGGTGTTGATCAAATTGTAGGCGATACACTTGGGCCAGGCGGGCTTTTCAGAGCCTTGCGGCATATCGCTCCTATACTCAGTGTGTGCAAGGACATGGAAGAACTGTGTCCCAAAGCACTTTTTATTAACTACGCAAATCCCATGGCAGCCATCATGTGGGCTGTAAACAGAGCAAGCAGTATAAAGAATGTGGGTCTCTGTCACAGCGTGCAGGCGACAACAAAGGAGATCGCCGGATACATCGGCGCTGCTGAGTGGGAAAACTATCCAATAACGAATGAGGACTGGCACGAGTTTTATTACCGGCCGTTGCCCGAGAACGTGAACTTCTACGTTGCAGGAATAAACCATATGGCGTGGTACCTCACGTATGAAGTTGATGGGGAGGACGCATATCCAAGAATCCGTGAGGCATATAATGATTCACGGTCCTACAGGGCAGACACGGTGCGGTTTGAGATTTTAAAGCATTTTGGGTATTTCGTTACCGAATCACCACATCATTTTTCGGAGTACGTGCCGTACTTCAGGAAGAGTCCGGCGACTATAGAGCGGTTCATGAGTTACACCTGGAATGCCCTGGAAATAGTAAGGGAAAAGGCGAAGGGCGATGATGAATCGATTCTTCGTCAGATAGAGGGGAAGGAGAAAATTGAGTTAAAACCAAGTGTGGAGTATGGCGCAAAAATAATAAACGCTATGGTGACAGGAGAAGAAATCAGGATCAACGGCAATGTGAATAACAGCGGATTGATTACAAATCTTCCCAATAACTGTTGCGTTGAAGTTCCCTGCATGGTTGATAAAAACGGGATAAATCATTGCTATGTGGGCGAACTTCCACCTCAGCTCGCGGCACTCAACAGGACGAACATTAATGTTCAGTCGCTCATTGTTGAAGCAGCATTGAATCATGACAAAGATGCCGCGCGGTGTGCTGCGATGGTTGATCCGTTGACTTCCGCGCTGCTGGATCTTGATGAAATCAGTAATATGGTAGATGAGATGTTTGAAGCTGAGAGAAAATGGCTTCCCGAGTTTGATTAATAACGAATAGTATAATTTTGCGTTAACAAAAGAAATAGAAGGTGCCGAATTATGTGTTCAGATAATATCATGCTCAAAGTGGAGGGCATAAGTAAGAGTTTTATCACAACAAAAGCTGTTTGTGGGGCAAGACTGTCAATTGAGAGAGGGGAGATAAGAGGACTCGTCGGTGAAAATGGTTCAGGTAAGTCGACGCTGGTTTCGATTATTGCAGGAATACTCAAGCCTGATGAAGGCTCTATGATTTTGCGTGGAAAAGTCTACACTCCTCAAAATTTACTAAATGCGAATAATGAAAATGTAAGCATTATCGTTCAGGAAATGGGGACAATTAAAGGTCTATCTGTGGCTGCGAATCTATTTCTTGGGAAAGAAAAGAGATTTAAAAGATTTGGATTCTTGAATTTTGCAAAAGTGCATCAGGAAGCGAAGGATCTGTTGAACAAATTCGGAGAATATGATATTAAACCCGAAAGCGATGTCAGCAGTTTATCGTTCGAGGAGAGGAAGCTTGTAGAGTTCGAAAAAGCACTCTATTCTGATCCGGACCTCTTAATTGTTGATGAGACCACTACTGCGCTCTCACAAGATGGTCGTGAAATATTATTCAGGGAGATGGAAAAATTAAAACGGCAGAACAAAACAGTAATTTTTATTTCCCATGATCTCGGCGAGGTTATAAAATGCTGCGACAGAATAACGGTCATGAAGGATGGAAAAATCGTTGACACTGTTCACACTTCTGGGATAGATGAGAATACTTTGAAAGAGCTAATGGTTGGAAGAGAATTGGAGCACCATTATTACAGAGAAGATGTGAAAGCATCGTACAAAAACGAGATTGTTTTAAGAGTGCGGAATTTAGAGTTGGAAGGCGTTTTTCAAGGCATTTCATTTGATCTCCATGAAGGTGAAATACTTGGAATCGGCGGTCTGACGAATTGCGGTATGCATCAATTGGGAAAGGTTCTTTTTGGAATGACGAATTTTCATACTGGAAGCATCGAGCTTTCACAGAAAAGCAAAACACTTAAAGAACAGATGGATTTTATTTCCTCGGGTATTGGATACCTTCCGAAAAATAGAGATCAGGAAGGATTAATGCTGTTTTCATCAATCAAGGATAATATTTGCCTAGCATCTATTGATAAACTGGGGAGAAAATTTTTTATCCCAAACAAAGTAGAGAGAAAAATTGCGGAAAGAGAAGCAAAGAAGCTTAACCTCAAGATGAGCTCAATCGATCAGCTCTGTATGTACCTAAGTGGTGGCAACAAACAAAAAGTTTCCATTGCGAAATGGCTTGCTCGAGATTCTGATGTTCTGATCCTTGATTGCCCTACACGTGGAATAGATGTTTCGGTGAAAGCATCAATATATGAGCTCATGCAGCAGCTCAAGGCAGAGAGAAAATCTATAATAATGATTTCTGAAGAGCTGCCGGAACTTATCGGTATGAGTGACAGGATCATAATATTAAAGAACGGCGAGATACAAGTGATATCTGAGAGAAAAGAAAATTTATCAGAAGAAGAACTTATTCACTACATGATTTGAATTGTGAGAATGTGTAAATAGCAGCGAGATATTTTTTTCAATTATAAAATATATCTTTTGTCTTAAACATTCTGGGTGGAAGAAGTAAATGGAAAGATTGAAAAAGCTCATACCTTTTATTGGCTTGTTTCTCGTCGTCGTAATATTTGGAGCACTGACCGGTGGAAACCTCGTGTCGCCAAGGAATATCAAGCTGATTTTTAACCAAGCACTGTTTTTAATGATATCAGGGTTAGGAGTGACATTTGTGATGGCTCAGGGAAGCTTGGACCTTTCTCAAGGTTCCCTTCTCGGTATAAGCAGCGCAATGGCAGCGACGGTTACGATGTATAATACCGCACTCTCATTACCCGCAGCCCTGGCTACCGGTTTTATTGTTGGATTTGTAAACGGAGCCCTATTGGCAAAATTTAAAATTCCGTCATTTATTGTTACTCTCTATGCTCTTCATTCTAAGAGGTATGACAGTATTTGCAACTCACGCAGGGTCGATTCCAATACCACTCGAAATGTATAGTTTAGACTCATTCAATATGAAAATAATAATACTCATTGTGATAATCATTCTCGCGGCTTTTTCATTTAATTACACGCGGCTGGGAAAATACTGCAAGGCGATTGGGTCTGGAGAGCTGTGTGCCAAATATTCAGGTATTCAGATTAATAAGGTTAAAATTTTGTCCTATATTATCGCTGGTACGCTCTGTGGTTTGTGCGGATTTTTAAATATTATCCGCACAGGGGCTGCAGACAATAAAACGGGTATTTTATTCGAGATCGATATATTAATTGCACTGGTTATTGGTGGAATGCCGCTCACAGGTGGAGCGGGGGCAAAAATTCAGAGTGCCATTATAGGCGGACTAATCCTCGCAGTATTGAGTAATGGAATGGTTTTGTTGGGTGTGAGGATCGAAATTCAGCAGGCAATTAAAGGAATTATTTTTCTTTTCGCGGTTTATCTCTCTTTTGAAAGAGAGAATGTGGTGATGATAAAATAACGAATCAGTTGAATATGTTTTCAATTTATTATTTTGATTTTCATTGGGAGGTAGCGATACTGATGGATTAATACATTTTTACACTATATTCTGGTTCATCAGTTCTCTATCTGCTCATTTGGAAATATAAAATTTCATCAAATTTATATCAGGAGGTTTTAAAATGAAGGGTAAAAGGATTTTCTATGTTCTGCTCGTATTTATTGTGACGCTGTCGTTTTTCGGGGCAAGCGGGCTGTATGCAGAAAAGAAGCAGGAGGAAGAGTATCTCATCGGGCTTTCTCTCTGGGCAGACACCGGGCCTCTGGCTACGAGAATTATCAGTTTCATGAGATTTGCGACTGACGTACTTGGGGCGAAGGTCGAAGTAAATGTCGATGGATTTGTCCCTGAAGGACAGATATCGAGCATTGAGAACTTCGTTGCACGCGGATGCGATGCAGTTATTATTGCAATTTCCAGCGATGCAGTGACACCGAAGCTGTTACAGATCTGTGAAGAGGCGAATGTTCCGCTTGGTATCATGTTCAGAACAATAAACGACCCGAAGATCATGGAATACGCAATGAATTCGAAAGCGTTTGTAGGGAACTGCCACGAGGATGAAGTTGCTGTGGGATACAATTTGGGGATGGCTCTTGCTGAAAAAGGATGTAAAAACGCAGCGATAATTAATTATACGAAAGGGGACACGACAGCTGGAAACCGATACGTGGGGTATACCAAGGCTTTCAGAGAAGCCGGAATAAATTTATTAGCCGAGCAGTGGAATATTCTTGAAGCCGAGAAGGCGGCCAATGCAGCAGAAAGTTTTATTACCGCATTTCCTGAGCTCGATGCAATATGTATCGGAGGAGGCGGAGGAGAACCGCTTGCAGGTGCCATACGGGCTGTAAAGAACCATAACAAAATAGGTGATATATGTATTACCGCATCCGATTTCGGGCCGGATCTTGTAGAGAATATGCGAAACAAAGAGATATCGGCTATGTCGGGCGGGCATTTTGTTGATGCATTTTTCACCTTTATGTTACTTTATAATTATATCGATGGAACTCCATTGAGTGATAAACCCGAGACCATCGTCATGGAACCGATCTATGTTACTTCAGCAGAAGAGGCGGAGAATTATCAAAAGTATTGTAACGAGAATAATCCATATACCGCGGAAGAGATAAAAAATATGACCGTGCGGTATAACAAGGATTTTACAATCGATGATTTGAAAAGAATTGCTGCTTCCTATTCTCTTGAAGATGTAATGAAGAGACATGCACAATAAATAGTATTCCGGGGGCAGTTTATTCTGCCCCCGGAATGAATACGCTGATATAAATAGGGTACAGTGTAATTATGAATAAAAGAATCAAAGAAATTGTTTATATAATTTCACTGCCTTTGTCTGTTTACTGCATTTTTTTTATAATCAAACCGCACAGGTTTGGAACTCTGCAGACGCTCTATATCATGTTTCAGCAGGCGTTTATCCCTTCTATTGTCGCATGGGGGCTCTGTTTTGTTATGACGCTTGGTCTCTATGATTTAAGCATAGGTGCAATAATTATACTCTCCTCAATGATTGGTACAAAAGTGGGGCTGTTATTTGGGCCCTTTTTGGGGTTTTTTGGATTGATACTGAGCTGCGTACTTATTTCGGTTGTACTCGAGTTCATAAATGCGGTTGCGTATACTGCGCTGAAAATACCGTCTATGATTGTCACCATAGGATTATTGATGATCTATGAAACAATCGGAAATCTGATCGGTGGAGCTTCGCTGCCGTTTGAGATAAGTATGTTTGGTCGTGCTCCCTACAACATACTTGCGGGAATTGTCACTTTCCTATTGGCATATTTTCTTTTCAATAAGACGCAGGTCGGCGTGCAGATTAAAGCAGTCGGGGGGTCGGAAATAATATCAGAAAATGCAGGCATAAATGTACGCAAAGTCAAAATAATCGGTTTTCTGCTGTGTGGCTTGTTTACCGGTATCGCAAGCTTTCTCACCATTAGCCATGGGGGGCTCGTCATGCCATCGACAAGGATTGAAAGCGTTACACGGCTCTTTCCTCCTCTCATGGGCTATTTTATAGGAGTCGCGTTCAGTAAGATATGCAATATTATCATTGGAATATTTATCGGAGAAATGGTTATTGTGATGATCATTACCGGTATGATAACAATGGGAGTGACAACGACATTACAACAGGTAATCACCGGGCTTTTTTTGCTTATTGTTGTGGGTGTTGCAAAAAGAGGAGAAATTGAGGAGATCGTGAAGTAAAATTCTGTTTTCGGAGATGGTAAATGATCGGAGCGCGTGAGGTAAGGATCAAGCGGCTTTTTCACCCGGAGCACGGTAAAAGTATTGTGATTCCCATTGATCATGGATTTTACCTTGGGAATCCGAAAGGGCTCGAAGATCCGTATGATGTGATGGAGATTCTGCGACAAGAAAAAGTCGATGCCACCATACTCACATACGGGCTGGGAAAGGCAACGAATGAAATTTTTACAGCTCGTGACGCACCCGCACGAATTCTTGCGATAGACAACGCACTGTTGTCCAACATCCCGGGGCAGCCGCAGAGTTTCATCGATTTCGAGCTCGGTGTTACCGTGGAGCATGCCCTGAAAATGGGATTCGACGCAGTGAAGGTTCTGCTCATATGGGGGCTCGACACCGACATACAGATGAAAGAGATAAAGGAAATCAGCGAGCTCGCAATGCAGTGTGACAACTGGGAAATGCCCCTCATGATAGAACCTCTTTTACTCGGCAGCCATGTTCCGCCGGATAAAAAAGACGACCCTGAGCTCATCGCGCACGCGAGCAGGATTTCAGTGGAGCTGGGGGCCGACATATTGAAGATTCCCTACACAGGGGACACCGCGCACTTCAACGGCATCGTGGAGCGTGCGCGAATTCCCGTGCTCATCCTCGGAGGCTCTAACATGCATACACCTGAAAAGATGTTCAGAACCGCGCGGGAGTCGGTGCAGGCAGGCGGAAAGGGAATCGTGTTCGGGCGCGGTGTGTGGCAGAGCAGTAACATCAGAAACCTGATACGTGGCCTGAAAGAGGCGGTGTACTTTCAGACAGATGAAAAAACGCTCATGAAAAAGTATGCTTAGGAAAAAAATGATTGAACAGCGCTTTCTCCGCTTCTCGTCATGGACCTGTCCCGATACCGAGGATTCGGATTTTTCCATCGTCACCTTTCACCAAAGCGATGAAGAAACTGTTTTTACCTGATTGTATCGTCCAATTTTACCCTGGCTTAACATTTCGTAGGCGCTTCGGTATCGACCTTCAGCAATCGCGTCATAGTAGCGAACTACCACGTGCGCGTATTCATCGTCAGGCTCCTGTGTGATGCGAGGAAGCCAGAAGCGGTTCTGTACCTGTCAAATGTAAAAGGGTACATATGCATGTGAAAAAAAGTACTGTGAGTCGTGTAAAATTCTTAGAAATCTTACACTCCATCCGCTCCCCCTTTGCCGAGTACAAAGTGTGCGTTGCTTACATGTTCTGCACCTTGGTTTTCATCTTATCCCAGTCAAACTTCTGTGACAGCTCTACGCCGGTGCTGTCATCTATTTCGTTATAGGCCAACAGGAACACGGCCCCCGAACCTCCATCGTGAGCGCCGTCCTGCAGCAACACGACCATCATCCCGGATTTTTCATCCTGATTGTAGGTGTGGAGTACGAGATACCCGTTCAGGGTTTTTACCTCCATAAGGTTTCCCCCTGCCTCGATTCTCATCCCCTCCTGATATGCAGGATTCCACATCCCTGTTGTCTGCTGACCGATAACGATTCCGGCTTTGAGGGATTTCTCATTCTGGGAGTAGTTCCTGCTCACCGTAATTCCTCTCATGTCCTGAACCGTCATGTCCACCGTTTCTGGCTTGTCTCCTTTCCACCCTTGAATATCGATGAGCAGGGCCTCAAAGTCTTTTGCTGACTGACCCACTGCCCAGGCGCCGGAGATGATACACAGGCACACGAAAGCGGCACTGAAAAAAAACGTCTTCTTCATCGCAGCAATCTCCATTTTAAAGAATAGAAAAAAATGTAAATCTATTAACTATTACAGTTATTGTAATATATTTTTGAAATGAATACAGCAATAATTTGTTCGGTCTTGAATACTGTTTCTGTGTAGAAATTACGATTTTCCGGAACGAGGAGAGCTCTGAATATCTTCGACCATTTTTTTCATTCTTTCGTAGTGCGACCCTTTCCAGTAGAGTTTGTTGCAGGATGTGCAGCGAAAAAACTCTTGGAAGTGTTTTTTTGTTTGGGCGTCGAGTCTGTCGGAGACCTCCTCCTTTTCCACTTTTTCGATAAGTCCGTTACAGGCCATGCACCGTTGGAAAGGTTTTATGTGAGAGTAGAGGTCGAGCCGGTCCAGTACTTCAATGAGCTGCTTTTTGGGGTTCTGTGCCCGTATCCAGAAGCCGCGGGTTATCTCCTTTTTCTTGAGAATTTCCACATCACGAGTGAGAATAATGCGGTTTTGCGTACGAGCGATGTGCACGATTTCTCTGACACTATAGTTGTTTCTATACAGAGTGTCGAGACCGAGCATTCTGAGATACCGGGCCAGTTTTCCGAGATGCACGTCGAGGATAAACTTCAGTCTCCGAAGGGGTTTCTTGCGTACGTTTGTAACACCGGAGATGTCGAGACTTTCGAATACAGGATATACCGAGACACTGTCCCCGTCCTTGAGGTGGTATGAAAATCCGACCGATTTACTATTCACGAGTATGAGGTCGACTTCCGTATGAGGGATACCGATCGATTCAATTACGTTTTTCACCGAGGGGTTTCCTGAAAAATACACCGGAACGGTTGCCTTTCTTTTCCCCTGTGCAAAGAAATCGTTCAATTCTTCATAAAATCGAAATGTTGCCCTGTGAGGCGGTCGCTGTTTCATCACCCTCCTTCCTGGAACAGGGTGAGGCTCATACACTCGCGTTAAGGAAAATATTTGTTACAGAATTTTGCATGAATTTTGATTTCTCCAATCGATTGTAATATAATGAAATAAAAACATCATGAAGAGAAAAAATCGTGAGAAAATGCTGAAAGACGGCTTGAATCCTCTTTTAGAGACCAGATTACACTCAATGGCCAATCATCTTAAACTTCTCACAAGTAGGGAAAAATTTTAATATATTAATATGATAACAGCAAGCGGCACATACAGGAAATCCGCGAACTTCAGCGGGCGGCCGTTCGGCACCGTCAACTGCTCCTTGATCTCGGACACGAACACGGCATACGTCTTCACTACGGGGCAATGATGAGCATGGTGGGTCCAGTGCATTGAAAGCGAGAATGCACTTCGGATGAATGTGGGAAACGGAGAGAGCACATGCGCGATGAAAAAAAACGTGTACTGGTCACCGGCGTATCGCGTGGTATAGGAAGAGCGATCGCCCGCATCCTTGTTGAACACGGGTATGAAGTGTACGGCACTTCTCGACATCCGGAACGAATACCTCCGGGAAATAGGGTTGCAGGGGTTCATTATTTCAACCTTGATTTGGCTGATTATTCGAGCATAGACCGGCTGGTGGACAGCGTCGGGCCTGTGGATATCCTCGTGAACAATGCAGGAGAAAGCCAGATCGGCCCCCTGGAAGAAGCCCCTCCGTCCCTTGTGCATTCTCTTTTCCAGACCAACCTCTTCTCAGTGATGTATCTGACGAACAAGATCATACCTGCCATGAGAGAAAAAAAACGCGGGCAGATAATCAACATAAGCTCGCTTGCAGACCGGTTTGTCGTCCCTTTTTCTGCCATATACGCATCAACCAAGCACGGGCTGCGCGGATACTCCAAGGGATTACGCCATGAACTGAGGAGTTTCGGGATATACGTCACCATTATTTGTCCGTCCGGCATTCGGAGCGAAAAACAGCCTGAACTGTTCATCAAGGAGGGGTCTCCATACCGGGCAGTTCTTGACAGGGTTCTTTCACTCAGGTCTCGAAGAAATGTACGGGCACCGGGTGCTGAGGTGGTAGCGCGAAAAGTTGTAAAAGTGTTGAAAAAACGAGCCGCTCGTTTTTCGTACCCTGTCGGTGGAATCGCTCCGTTACTCGCGTTTCTCGTGAAGATATTTCCACAAAAACCAGCCGAAAGAATAGAAAGGCGTTTGTTCAGGCTGGATTGAGAGAGCATACAAAATATTTCGCATTGCCAATCGAAACGGAGATAAAAAAGCACTTCAATTATATGTTTGCCGAGTTGAAAAAGGCAGGAGGGAGTGTAAGAATAACAATTGCCATTTTTCCCGATTTATCCTATAATTTTTGAGCATTTGGGCAGAGAACATGTCACAATAATAACGGAGTACACTAAGGGTGAAAGCGGTGGACGATACGCGGACGATTAAAACACTCAACCTTGAACAGGAGCTTTTTGCTCCTTATGGCCGGATTCTTACGCCTGGCAAAAATGAAGAACCAGAAGTATCTGAGGCAGGGATATTTGATTTTTATGTGCCCTTTTCCGATTCATCTCAGGGATGGCAGATCGGATATCTTGTAAATACGGCAAAGCGCATAGATAAACTAGAGCGCCATCCCAACACACCTGAAGTGTTCTCACCCCTTGATGGGAATTCCGTGCTCGTGGTCTCGGAAGACCCCGAAGATTTTGATTCTCTTTTCGGATTTTACCTTTCGAAACCGATCGTGTTCAACCGCGGGACGTGGCACGGGGTGATCAGTATCACGGAAACATCCGAGATACTGATCGTTGAAAGTCCTGATGTGATCGATGAATTTTTTCATTTGCCTTTTTCAGTGGCAGTAGGCGATTGAAAGGAGGATAACGTATGAAAGCTGCAGTTTGGAATGGCCCGTATGATTTATCCCTTCAGGATGTTGACGTCCCGTCACCAGGAAGAGGGGAAGTGCTGATTGAGACAAAGGCAGTGGGTATTTGCGGAAGTGACCTCGAAATCTATGACGGGCGCTTCAAGCAGAGTGTGCCTCCGCTGATTATAGGACACGAGGGCGGTGGAATCGTTCATACTGTCGGTGATGGCGTGTCCATTGTCAAGAAGGGTGATAGGGTGATCGTCGAATGCGTGCTGTCCTGCGGGAGATGCGAGTATTGCAGGAAAGGGCTTTACGGATTATGCGATAACGGAGGGGTTTTGGGGATGGTGGGAGCGAATGGTGAGTATGCCGAGTTCTTTGTCGCTCCTGAAAAAAACTGCCATGCCCTGCCTGACGAAATATCCTGGCCTGAGGCGGGTTTGATCGATACGCTTGCAGGGCCTGTGTACGCTTCGGCAAAGCTGAACCTCCCTCTCGAGAGCTCGGTTGCGGTATTCGGACCTGGACCTGCCGGACTGTTTTTTTGTGCGCTCTCAAAGCTACGGGGAGCGGAAAAGGTATTTCTCGTGGGAACGAGAGAGTACCGGCTGAAGCACGGACCGGAGTACGGCGCTGACCGTCTGATAAACGTGCATGAAGAAGACGCGGTTGAAGCCATTAAGGCAGAAACGGACGGGAAAGGAGTGGATATCGTGATCGAGGCTGCAGGCTCGGAGAAAGCGCTGAATGAGAGTCTGAGCGTGCTGAAGAAGGGCGGAGTGATGTTACTCTACGGTGTGCTCGGAGGCGGGCCGATTTCCGTTGATGTTCAGCCGATTCAGATGCTCGAGTACACGGTGCTGGGAAGCGCCACTGTCGACTATCCTCCCGCGATCAAGCTCATCAAGACGGGGAAGGTCAAAGTGCAGGGTCTCGTGTCCCACAGGTTTACGCTCGAGCAGCTTCCGGGAGCGTTTTCGAGCGGGTTGATCGAAAAGAGACATGAAAACTATATGAAGGGAGTTGTGCTTTTCTAACAGGAGAAACGGATAAAAGAGCGATACGGCCTTGTGTTGCGTTTCTGGTACATCCCGTAAGGAAAGAGAGGAGCGACAATGAAAGACTATGAATCACGAATGAAGGAACTGGGAATTTCTCTTCCCGATCTTCCTCCTGCCGCAGGTGCTTATGTGCCCGCCGTGCGAACGGGGAACCTGATATTCTGTTCGGGGCAGGGGCCATTCAAGGACGGGAAATTTGCCTCTACAGGAAGAGTGGGGGAAACTCTCTCGCTCGAGGAAGGGTACGAAGCTGCACGCATCGCCGCCTTGAACTGTCTTGCTGAAATCTGCTCTGTGGCAGGCACGGTCAATAATATCGTTCGCATCGTACAGGTTCGAGGATTTGTAAACAGCAGCGCGGATTTTACCGATCAACCCAAAGTTGTGAACGGGGCATCCGAACTTCTCATCGATATCTTTGGTGATGCGGGAAAGCACGCGCGCTGTGCGCTCGGAACATCTGTTTTACCGGGTAACATTCCCGTAGAAGTGGAGATGGTTGTTCAGGTGAGGGAGGGCTGAGGAGAGTGATCGTAAAAACATCTTTCACACAGATTGGAGAACACAATTTGACAGGGAGACACAAATGATTGGCATAGAAGAAGTACGAAAAAAAATCGGAGCATTCCCGCGGGAAAAGCTTGCGGATCTGCCCACTCCACTGCACGAGGTCCCGCGTTTTTCACGGGTGCTGGGAGGGCCGCGCATTTTTATCAAGAGAGATGATCTCACAGGGCTTGCATTCGGTGGAAACAAAACGAGGATGTTTGAATTTCTTCTGGCGCGCGCCAAAATTGAAGGCGCGGACACGGTGATCGGGGGTGCAGGAGTTCAGTCGAATTACTGCCGCCAGCTCACCGCTGCATGCAACGTGATTGGATTTGAAACTCATCTCGTTTTGCGAAGAATTCGCGGGATCACGGACAACACCGTCCAGGGCAACCTTCTTCTCGACCTGCTCGCAGGTGCGCACGTCCACATCATCGATGCAGACGCAGAAACACAGACGAAAAAGATTTATGCGCTTGCTGAAGAGCTGAAGAAGAAGGGGAAAAAACCGTTTGTCGTCAGGCTGGCGGCTCAAGATGACCTCACGCCGGATGTGGTTTCTTATGTAAACTGTTTCTGCGAGATACAGGAGCAGTGCGATTTGCTCGGCATACAACCCACCTATCTCTACGTCTCTTCCTACGACAGCACGCAGGCGGGACTGGAGGTGGGCCGCGAAGTGCTCGGCAATCCGGTAAAGATAAGGGGGATTGCACCAGCGGCCTGGGAATCCGACGCTTCTGAGTTAATTGCGCGCTACGCGAACCAAACCGCGGAGGCACTGAAGGTGCCCTGTGAGTTCACCGCGGAAAATTTGTACAACTCAACAGCCTATGTCGGTGAGGGGTATGGCATCCCCACACCGGAAGCGGTAGAGATGATAAAGCTCATGGCTCGGACCGAAG